>NZ_JAZHOB010000129.1:0-270 GCF_048751585.1 Pollutimonas rozaliensis
TCACGCACCGTCATAAACATTCGATTCCAATTGATGAAAAAAGCTTGCTATAATATTTTTAATCTATATGATAGCTATTCTCATTCTCAATATCAATCTCAATTGGAAAAGTTATGACCTCAATACCCCGTTGCTTTGCCGTGATAGTAGCGACAACTTTGTTATCAGGTAACTTGTCAGCGCAAGAATTTAACTTTACTGATGTAACCGGACAGGAAATTAAGTTAGAAGCCCCTCCTGGACGTATCATTACTCTGCCCAAACCTGCTG
>NZ_JAZHOB010000130.1:0-269 GCF_048751585.1 Pollutimonas rozaliensis
TGACCAGTTGAAGCTTCAGTATGCCCTGTGGACACGCAAGGCCGTACAGGAGTTGATCAAGCTGGAAACCGGGAAGTGGGTGCCAATTCGCACCATTGGCGAATATCTGAAACGCTGGGGGTTCACTGTTCAGAAGCCCAAGAAGCAGGCCTATGAGCAGCGTCCAGCCGAAGTAAAGCGCTGGCTGGAGGAGGACTACCCAACCATTCATGCCCGAGCCAAGGCCGAAGATGCCGAGATTTACTGGGGCGATGAGACCGGGTTGCGTA
>NZ_JAZHOB010000131.1:0-269 GCF_048751585.1 Pollutimonas rozaliensis
CGGCACCGGCATTATGGAGGCCCCGTAATAGGCTTTTCTAAGGCTCGAGAGATCGTACTGATCAAAGTGAGGGTGCCGTAACAGACTGATCCACACAGTAGGAGGGGCAAAAAAAGAGCTGATCTGGTGCTGTGAAATGGCAGCCAGGCAGCTTTCCGGCAGGGGGGCTTCCAGCAGAATGACGGGCGCTCCCAGCAGTAGCGCAGGCATCAGAAACACGTGCATTTGCGCCGAGTGGTACAAGGGCAGCGCTGCCAGCACGGCGTCAT
>NZ_JAZHOB010000132.1:0-268 GCF_048751585.1 Pollutimonas rozaliensis
CCCCGATCTGAAGGAACTGCTACTACCTTTGGCTAAGCCAATCTTGAGGACGAAATAGATATCATATTGACATCATAAAATTCGAGGAGCGTGCGTCATGCAACCTGGCTCTCGAGTCAGTCTTCGGACATGGATATGGCGCGCATTCGTACAAACTGCACTGATTCCGCTGATTCTGGTGGAGGCCGTACTGATCAGCGTCTATCTGTTCACCAACGTTTCCATCCGCGACGCGCAGATATCTCACCTTCGTGAGACAGCCCTCAAT
>NZ_JAZHOB010000133.1:0-268 GCF_048751585.1 Pollutimonas rozaliensis
TGCCTATGCCCAATTGGGGGTGGCCTACCTGGAGCGGGACAACCTGCCCCGCGCCCTGAGCGCGCTGGACCGAGCACTGGAACTGGATGCTCGCCACCCGGAGGCACTTCAGGCGATTGCGCTGGTCTATCAGCAGCAGGGAGAGCGCGATCTCGCCAATCGCTATTTCCAGCAGGCGCTGAGCGCCTCGCCCTCGTTTACGCGGGCACGCAACAATTATGCTGCCTTTTTGTATCAGCAGGGGCGCTACCCAGAGGCCTGCGAGCAG
>NZ_JAZHOB010000134.1:0-268 GCF_048751585.1 Pollutimonas rozaliensis
GGTGAAATTGCCCAAATCCACGCCGGCTTGCCCTGCGGCGGCGATAATCTCGGCCACCGGCATGCCGGCGGCGGCTTGGTCCAGCCCCCACAGCAGCGAGCAGCGGGTGCCGGTGCGGCAATAGGCGAGCACGGGCGTGTGGCTGCTTTGGCGCAGCGCTTTAAAGCGGGCCACATCGCCGGCCTGAATGGCGGGTGCCACCACGGGCTGGTGCTGCACATCGTCAATGCCTTCTGCGGCCAGCCATTGCTGCACTTGGGCAAAATCG
>NZ_JAZHOB010000135.1:0-268 GCF_048751585.1 Pollutimonas rozaliensis
GAACGTAAATGTGATGGCGCTGCCTCGCCGAGTACGCCTGGGTTGTTGCCTGGGGGCCATGCTGTTGCTGACCTGCCCGCCGCTGGTGGCACAGCCTGTATCCGACGCTCAGGAGGAACTGCTCCCCCTGCCCGCCTCGTCACTGGAAGGCCCGGTGTTTACGCCCGAACTGCGCCAGCAGCTGGACGCGTTCCGCTGGCAGGAAGGTCGCTCTGCTCAACGGCACCAGGGCCTCGATGACTTGCGCTACCGCCTCCAGAGCGCGCTG
>NZ_JAZHOB010000136.1:0-268 GCF_048751585.1 Pollutimonas rozaliensis
GCGGCGAAATCTTCGCCGCGCTTGACCTGCAAATTCACGTCATCCACCGCCAGCGCGTCATCGAAGCGCTTGCTCAAGCGTTTGACTTCCAACACGATATCTTCAGCAAAGCGCGGAGCTTTTCCCTGGGGCCTCAGAGGCGGAGGAATAGCAGGCGATGAAGATGAAGTGTCGTTCGACAGGGGCGTAGTGACCATTCGCCACTCCCATCAAAAGGCCCGAGAAGCCGGGCGATAAAAGACGAACAGCGAGCCAGGCAACTGCCCGG
>NZ_JAZHOB010000137.1:0-268 GCF_048751585.1 Pollutimonas rozaliensis
TTCGTTACGCGGGTAAATCAATTGGTTTATCGCTGGCCGCGTATGCTGGTTTGTCCAGCGCAGCGTTTCAAAATGGTAAGATGGTCGAAAATTTATTTACACTCGTGATGCATTGCGGTGTAATGTGGGTGCTACTTTACAGTTTAACTTATGTAATAAAAAAGATTTCGTTACCAAATATCGATACTTCGCTGGAAATTGATCATCAAGATAATATTGGTATTGCTTGTATCGAATTTGCGGTTTTTTGTGCTGTAGGTTATTTGCT
>NZ_JAZHOB010000138.1:0-268 GCF_048751585.1 Pollutimonas rozaliensis
GATATTGCGCTATTGAATCAGCAGCTCCCAGCCGGCTTGCTGCTGATACTGCACCTCTTGCTCCAGCTCAGCCCGCATTAGCGGGTGTTGCTCTAGCCAGCCTGCAGGCATATGTAAGCTTAATGACTCGGCCTTGGCGCTGATCTTTACCTGCGGTAAAGCTTCATGTCGCCGGCGCATCGATAAAATTACCGCCAAGCGTAAAATACGGGTTAGCCGCACGGTCAACAACACTGAGGTCATGGTTTGGCGGGCAATGATCTCTCGG
>NZ_JAZHOB010000013.1:0-76103 GCF_048751585.1 Pollutimonas rozaliensis
TGCTGGCCTTTGTGCTGTCGGCGGCGCTGGCCGGCCTGGCCGGGGCCACCAAGGCGCTGGTGTTCGTGTCGGCCACGCTGTCGGATGCGACCTGGCAGATGTCGGGGATGGTGATCCTGATGACGCTGATCGGCGGCCTGGGTACGTTCACGGGTCCGGTGCTGGGCGCTTTCATTGTGGTGATGCTGGAGAACAAGGTGGGCGAGTTCGGCCGCTTCCTTAGCCAAGCAACGGGGGTGCAGTGGTTCCAGGTACTGGGCGAGTCGGTGACGATTGTGATCGGACTGATCTTCATCATCTGCGTGATGGCGTTCCGGCGCGGGATTATCGGGGAACTGGTGCATCGGTACAAGAAGGCCTGACTTTTACGTTTCCATAAGCCAATGATTAGGGGCGCCTGTTTTTAAATGGGCGCCTCTTTTCTATTTGGAATGTCTTCTGGATTGAGTTTCTACTTTTTGGTCCTCAGTGGTTCTCAAATGGGCGTTCCCGGCGCGGCTAGCAGGTCGGTAGGCCTTCGCTATTGCGTTGCGTTTTCCTGGTTTCTTAAACGGCGTGGCGGGTAAGCCGGGACCGTGCTCCCATCGCCGCGGCCCCTGCGGGGCTGCCCTTGCCATTGCCTCAAGACGGAGGCCGGGCGTGAACTCATGAATTTTCAGCCGCCTGTGGGCTGAAAATCCATTCAAACAGCACGCCCTCTTACGCCTCCGTCTTGAGGCAATGGCCGCGGCTTGCTCAAAGGTCGCCCGCCCCCGGCTTACCCGCCACGCCTTCAAGGTCCATGAAGTGCAAACATCCATGGCGAAGGCTGGGAGCTTATTCGCATCAGTATGATGCATAGGGGTGGGAGCGCGACGACTTGAATCATGCGCTTCCACTAAATCCGGTTGAAGTGTGCCCCCATGCTTGCGGCACCGCAGTGTTGAGGGCTTTCTGATTCCTCGCGCGGGCACGGCTGGCGGGCCTGGGGACGGGCGACCTTTGAGCAAGCCGCAGGCCTTGCTTCGGGGCGGGAGCGTAAGAGGGCGTGCTGTCTGAGCCGGATATCAGCCCACAGGCGGCTGATATCCGGCGAGTTCACGCCCGGCTCCCGCCTCGAAGCAAGGACAAGGGCAGCCCCGAAGGGGCCGCGGCGATGGGAGCACGGCCCCAGGCCCGCCAGCCGTGCCTTGAAGAACGACATGATGCGAGACCGGTAATGTCCGTAGCTGCGACTATTTCAGGCGCGAGCGGCTTCCTTCTTGGCGTTACCAAGGCCCAGATAGCTTTCAATAACGCGCGGATTGCCGCTAAGCTCCTTGGCCTTGCCTTCCAGAACGACCTCGCCCGTCTCCAGCACATAGCCGTAATCGGCCACCTGCAAGGCGGCGCGGGCGTTCTGTTCGACAAGCAGGATGGCCACACCTGTACTGCGCAGGCGGGCGATGATCTGGAATATCTCGCGGACAATGCGCGGTGCCAGGCCCAGGCTGGGCTCGTCGAGCATCAGCAACTGGGGTTGCGCCATAAGCGCGCGGCCCACGGCCAGCATCTGGCGTTCGCCGCCGGACAGGGTGCCGGCCTGCTGCGCCTTGCGTTCACGCAAACGCGGGAACAAGTCGTAGACTTCGTTGATGGTTTCCTTCCAGCCGTGCTTGCCGGCCCGGTACAGGCGGAAACCGCCCAGCAGCAGGTTGTCTTCGACGGACATGCTGCCGAACAGCTCGCGCCTTTCGGGCACCAGCGAGATGCCGTCGGACACGCGGCGTTCGACTTGCCATGAGCCGATTTCAGCGCCCAGATACTGGACGGATCCGGAGCAGTTGCCGGTGGCCGGCAAGGATCCCATGATGGAATTGAGCAAGGTGGACTTGCCCGCCCCGTTGCCGCCGATGACGGTGACTATGCTGCCGCGCGTGACGGCAATGTTGGCGCCGACGACAGCGTTGACCTTGCCGTAGCGGGCCGAAAGGTCGGTCACCTGCAAGATGGGATGCTTGGGTTTGCCGGTGCTCATGCCATGCCTCCCGCGCTGGATGCCGTGGCGGCGCCGTGGCCGGGAATGGGCAGGTCGTCAAAATTGAAATCGTCGTCAATGCCGCCCAGGTAGGCCTCCAGCACAGCGGGGTTGCGCTGGATGTCGGCGGGCAGGCCTTCGGCCAGCTTGATGCCGAAGTCCATCACGACCAGGTGATCGGTAAGATTCATCACAAAATCCATATCGTGCTCGACCAGCAGGATGCTCATGCCTTCCTGGCGGAGCTGATCCAGAACTTTGGCCAGTTCCTGCTTTTCTTTGTAGCGCAAGCCTGCGGCCGGTTCGTCCAGAAGCAGCAGGATGGGGTCGGCGGCAAGCGCCCGCGCAATCTCGAGTATGCGCTGCTGGCCCAGTGCCAGGTTGCCTGCCTGCTCGTACAGGTAATCGCCCAAGCCTACGCGCTGCAACTGCTTGGCGGCTTCGTGCAGCAGCTCGGCTTCGTCGCGCCGCTCGGTGCGCAAGGCGGCGGCCAAGACCCCCACCTTGTTGCGCAGATGCGCGCCCAGGGCCACGTTTTCGAGCACAGTCATGGTGGGCAGCAATTGCACGTGCTGGAAGGTGCGTCCGACGCCAAGGCGGGCGATCTCGCGCGAGGGCAGGACATCCAGCCTTTCGCCAAGGAAGCGAACCTTGCCCCGCGTGGCGGGCAACACGCCGGTGATCAGATTGAAGGTGGTGCTTTTACCAGCGCCGTTGGGGCCGATCAGGCCCATGATTTCGCCCGCCTTCAGCGAGAAGCTGATGTCGTTCACGGCGACCAGCCCCCCGAATTCCTTGCGGATGGAGTCGACTTCGAGCACCAGCGAACCCTTCTTGGGCCTGGGCCGCTGAAGCAGGTCCGGGGCCTGGGGCGGAGCCGCGATGCGCCGCCGTTCGGACTTGCCGGTCAACGCCAGCCACCACGAGGACAGTATGGGCCAAACGCCGTCGCGCGCATATTGCAGCACCAGTATCATCAGGACGCCGAATACGATCAGTTCAAAGTTGGAGCTGGTGTCGAGGATCTTAGGCAGCACGTTCTGCAACTGATCCTTGAGCGTAAGGATAAGCCCCGAGCCCAGCACGGCGCCCCACACGCTGCCCGCGCCGCCCACCACCGCCATGAACAGATACTCGATGCCGTAGTTCAGGCCGAATGGGCTGGGGCTGACCGCGCGCTGCATATGCGCATACAGCCATCCTGAGACACACGCCAGCAAGGCGGCGTACACAAAGATGATGACTTTGTATCGGGCCATGTCGATGCCGAAGGACTCGGCCATGCCGCCGCCGCTTTTCAGGGCGCGTATGGCGCGGCCCGGACGGGAATCGAGCAAATTGCGGGTCGCCAGCATGGAAAGCAGGACGAAGATCCAGATCAGGTAATAGATATGGCGGCCCTTGCCCAGCGACCAGCCGAAGAATTCGATGGGTGCGATGCCGGCAATGCCATCGTATTGGCCCAGGAAATCCAGGTTGCCGAACAGGTAGTACAGGGACAGGCACCACGCTATGGTGCCCAGGGGCAGATAGTGCCCCGACAACCGCAGAGTGATCGCGCCCAGGACATAGGCCACCAGGAAGGTAAGCAATAGGCCGATCAGCAGCGCCACCCAGGGCGACCAGCCCACAGAGGTGGTCAGCCAGGCCGTGGTGTAAGCGCCGATGCCGACGAAAGCGGCCTGGCCGAACGATGTCAGGCCGCCTATGCCCGTCAGCAAGACCAGGCCAAGCACGACCAGGCTCGCCAGTCCGATGTAATTGAGGTGCGTGATCCAGAACTCGGGAGTTCCCGGAATCAGGGGAAGCGCGGCCAAGGCCAATACGACGACGGCGAGCAATAAACGATTCATCTGCTTACTCCTCATCATCGGCATGATGCACGCCGAAAGAACGCCACAACAGCACGGGGATGATCAGCGTAAACACGATGACCTCTTTGTATGCGCTGGCCCAGAACGACGAGAACGCTTCAAGTATGCCGACGAACAGGGCTCCGCCCGCGGCAATGGGGTAGCTGATGAGTCCGCCGAAGATGGCCGCCACAAAGCCCTTCAGGCCGATCAGGAAGCCGGTATCGTAGTAAATGGTGGTAACCGGTGCGATAAGCATGCCGGACAAGGCGCCGATGGCGGCCGCCAGCGTGAAGGTCAGGCTGCCCGACATATTGGTGCTGATGCCGACCAGCCGCGCGCCGCGGCGATTGACGGCGGTGGCGCGCAACGCGCGGCCATACAGGGTCTTGCCGAAGAATATCCAGAGGCCCAGTATGAGCAGGACGCAGGTGCCCAGCACAAAGAAGGTTTGCGCCGACCAACTGACCACGCCCATATGCACTTCGCCCTCCATGAAGGGCGGCGTGCGCCAGCCTTCGGCGCCGAAGAACACCAGTGCCAGCCCCGTCAGGGCAAAATGGACGGCTACCGAAATAATAAGCAGGACCAGCACGCTCGCCTCGGCCACCGGCTGGTACACCAGGCGGTAAAGCATGGGTCCCAGCGGCACGACCAGGGCCATGGAAAACAGGACGTTGATCCACAGCGAGGTATCCTTGCTGACGATATAGGGCGCAAGCAGGTAGAGCCCCAGGGGCAGCAGGACAGACCATGAAAACGTCTTGGCCATGCCGTTCCAGTTGCTGCCGCGCAGCGCCGCCAGGACTTCGACCAGGAAGACCAGCACACCCACGATAAGCAGCAAATTGACCGTTCCCGGAATGCGTCCATTTACCATGAACGCCAGAGTCAGCGCGCCAAAGGCGACGAATTCGCCTTGCGGTATGAAGATGACGCGGGTCACCACAAACACAAGCACGAGCGCCAGGCCCAATAGCGCATAGATGGCGCCATTCATGACGCCGTCCTGCAGCAGTATCAATACTATTGTTGTATCCATTTCCGGAAAGCCAAGAAGTCGGGGCGCAAGAAACGCCTTGCGCCCCTACAACGAATCGACGTGGAATGCATGCCGGCGCCGCGCGGCGCCGGCATGCGTCACGGTATTACAGGTCGGGCTGGTATGTCCATTTGCCGTCGACCACTTTGACCATTACGCGCGCACGCTTGTCGAAACCGGCGTGATCGGTGGCCGACATGGAAAACACCCCTTGCGATGCCGGCAGGTCTTTGATCTGCTCGATGGCGTCGCGCAAGGCCTTGCGGAACTCCGCCGTGCCGGGCTTGGCGCCCGTCTTCAAAGCATGGGGAATGGCCGTGGAGATCAGCAGGCCGGCATCCCACATATGGCCGCCGAAGGTATTGATGGTGCCCGCGCCGTACTTGGCTTCATACTTGGTCTTGTATTCGAGCGCGCTTTTCTTGACCGGATTGCTGTCGGGCAGTTGGTCGGCCACCAGCAGCGGACCCGCGGGCAGGATCATGTCGTTGCAGTCTTTGCCGCAAACGCGCAGCACGTCGTTGTTGGCGGCGCCGTGCGTTTGATACATGATGCCTTTGTAGCCGCGGCTTTTCAGTTCGCGCTGCGGCAAGGCCACCGGCGTGCCCGAGCCTGCGACCAGGATGCCGTCCGGCTTGGCCGCCACCAGCTTCAGGGCTTGGCCCGTTACGCTGGTATCGGTACGGCCATAACGCTCGACCGCAACCATCTTGATGCCCTTGGCCTTGGCGGCTTCGGTCATGACATTGAGCCAGCCTTCGCCGTAGGCGTCGGTATAGCCAATGAAGCCCAGAGTCTTGACGCCCTGCTTTTCCATGGCGTCAGCCAACGCGCCGGCCATCAACTGGTCGTTCTGGGGCGTCTTGAACACCCACTGGCGCGCGCCTTCGACAGGCTCGACGATCTTGGCATTGGCGGCCACGCTGATCATGGGCGTCTTGGTTTCGCCCGCGACGTCCACCATGGCCAAGGAGCCGGGGGTAACCGAGGTGCCGACCACCACGTCGACATTGTCGTCGGTGATCAGCTTGCGCATGTTCTTGACCGCGACCGTGGTGTCGGTGCCGTCGTCCAGAACGATGTATTCGATTTTCTGGCCGGCGACCTCGGTGGGCAGCAAGGCGACGGTATTGCGCTCGGGAATGCCCAGCGACGCGGCGGGTCCGGTGCTGGCGACCGTGATGCCGACCTTGATTTGAGCAGAAGCCATCAGGGGCAAGGACAGGGCGATCGCGCCGGCCAATACCGAAAGTCGAGCTGACTGATTAATATTCATTGCTTGTCTCCATGGTAGACATGATATTCGCCGTCCCGGGAAGTGGCGAATCCTAACGTTATACAAAAACCAGCCCGTTATTCAAATAAACGTATCATTTTTGACCGGCAAAAAACAATCGTTTTTGGCTGCGATAGTTTAAGGTTCTAGCGATTATGGCGGTTGATTGGAAATTATCGACAAAAACGGATACAAAGTCTTTTAGGGGATTCCCTGCATAGACAGGCCAAAAAATAGACTTCTAACAGTTTGGGGAACCACTTGTCCCCCGCAAAGTCGATTAACATGGTAGTTAATGCAAGCCTGTTTTCCTATAGGTACACACATGGACAAGATTGAAAAGACCGACGCCCAGTGGCGCGCGGAGCTGACCCCGCAGGAATATGCCGTAGCGCGCCAAAAAGGCACGGAACGCCCGTTTACCGGACGCTATTGGGATACCCGCGAACATGGCATTTATCGCTGCGTGGGCTGCGGCACCGCCCTGTTCGCCTCCGACACCAAATTCGATGCCGGCTGCGGCTGGCCCAGCTATTTCGAGCCTCTCGATCCAGCCCATGTCCGCGAAGAAACCGACACCTCCTTGGGCATGGTGCGAACCGAAGTGCTTTGCAATGTCTGCGACTCCCATCTGGGGCATGTCTTTCCCGACGGTCCTCCCCCCACCGGCCTGCGCTATTGCATCAACTCCGTTTCGCTGAAGTTCGAGCCCGCATAAATGAAGAAATTCCTGTTTGACCTGTTTCCGCTGATCCTGTTTTTCATAGCGTTCAAGTTTGCCGACATTTTCACCGCGACGGCGGTGGCCATTGCTGCTGGCATAGGCCAGTTCATCTGGCTGAAGGCCACCGGCAAGGCCATCGAGGCCACGCACTGGATCAACCTGACCGTAATTGTCGTCTTCGGCGGCGCCACGCTGTTCTTCCATAACGATGCCTTCATCAAATGGAAGCCCACGGTGCTGTACTGGCTGTTCGCCGCCATACTGGTGGGCGGCAAGCTGTTCTTCGGCCGCAATCTAATGCAAAAGCTCATGGGCTCCAAGGTGGACATGCCTCCCGCCATATGGGACAAGCTTAACTACAGCTGGGCGGCCTTCTTCGCGCTGTCGGGCGCGTTGAATCTGTATGTGGCTTTCTCGGGTGCCTTCACCGAATCGCAGTGGGTCAATTTCAAGGTATTCGGCCTGATGGCGCTGCTGCTGCTGTTCGTGATCGCCCAATCGATATGGCTGGGCAAGCACATGAAGGAAGAGCAGCCCCAGGCCATTACGGGAACCGGGGAACCAAAGGACCGATCCTGATGTCTACAGATCGCATGAAGTTATTGGAAGAGCGCCTGGCACCCCTGGCGCCCACTTATCTGGAAATCATCGATGAATCGCATCTGCATGCCGGTCACGCCGGCAGCAAAGGCGGGGCCAGCCATTTCCGCCTGCTCATCTGGACTGAACAATTCGAAGGGCTTACCACCCTGGCGCGGCATAGGCTTGTGTATGATCGCGTTCACGATTTAATGCCTTATCCCATTCATGCCTTGGCCATCGTCGCCAAAACCAACCCTTAAAGGAATTACATGAAACGACTTGCTGTATTCGCCGCCGCCTGCGTGATAGCCCTGCCCGTCTATGCGCAAACGGTCGCCACCGTGAATGGCCAGTCCATTTCACAAGAAAAACTGGATCAGTTCGTGGCCCTGCTGATCGCCCAGGGCGCGCAGGACACGCCCGAGCTGCGTACGCAGGTCAAGCAGGAAATGGTCAACCGCCTGGTCGCCGTGCAGGCTGCTGAAAAAGCGGGCATCGACAAGCAGGCCGACGTCAAGCAGGAAATCGAACTGGCACGCCAGAGCATCCTGGTTCGCGCCCTGATGGCCGACCACCTGAAAAAGAATCCGGTTACCGACGCGAAGATACAAGCGGAATACGACCAGATCAAAAAGGAACAGGCCGGCAAGCAGGAATACAAGCTGCGCCACATCCTGGTCAAGGACCAGAAAGCCGCCGAAGACCTGACTGCGTCGATCAAGGCCAAGAAGGTAACGTTTGAAGCGGCCGCCAAGAAGGATTCGCTGGATCCAGGCAGCGGCAAGAACGGCGGCGAACTGGGCTGGGGCCCCGCCACCAACTACGTGCCCGAATTCGCCGAGGCGGTGCAGAAGCTGAAGAAGGGCCAGATGACGGACAAGCCGGTGCAAACGCAATTCGGCTGGCACATCATCCAGGTTGAAGACACACGCGATGTGAAATTCCCTGATCTGGCCGAAGTGAAGCCGCAGATTGAAGAAATGATGCGGCAGCAGCAGTTGGCCGAGTTTCAGCAGAAGCTGATCAAGGACGCAAAAATCAAGTAAAGGATGGATGGGTGGAGCTTCGCTCCACCTTTCGATCTCGTCGGCGGCGTACAGGGCTTTATTGCTTCTGTGACGCCGCTTTTTTGCTTTTGAAGCGTTGCGTTTAAGGCCGCTGGTGCTACGTGGCTGTCGAGACGGCGTGGTTTAGATCTTGGTGTCTCTTGCTGTCGAGACGCCGCAGGTGGGCGGGTGTGGCGCGGGCCGGCCCGTCAAGCGGTCGCGCCGCTACGCGGCCCGACTCCCCGCATCTGCCTCGTCCAGCCGGGCGTCGGCCGAACTCCCTACGCTGCGCTCCGGTCAGACAGCGGCCGCCGACCACCCCCGGCCTCCCTTCGTCAGCATGCGGCGCTTGCCGAAGGCCTTGCCCGCGCCACACCCGCCCACCTGCGGCTGCATCGTAGTCAATTGGAATAGCACGCTTCCTAAGTGATCGGCTTACATGGTTGCCACGCGTTGCTACGAATCGGCACTTCATAAACCGCTATCGTTGAACATACCTATCACACGCCCTTGTACTTGGACCGTGGATGATCACACTTATTCAGGTCCGTGTGCCTGGGCCCCAGACAGGCGGTTCGCAGGCGCCGCTCGATTGTGCGGAATCGAGGATGCAAGGACGCGTTGTTCGAGCGGGACGTTTTCGGACAGCCGGTGGCTGTCCGACCCGCGAGTTCGCGGACGCCTCGATTCCGTGCGATCGGGCGGGAAGTCATGGCTTGCCATGACCGCATGCGCTTAGCCTGGCTGGGGCCCAGGCACACGGACCGGGGCAAGAACCGAGTAAGAACCAAGAGCCAAGAGCCAAGAGCCAAGCAAGTGATCACATCACACGCTGAAGCAGAAAAACCGCTAAGCCAGATACGCCTGTATCCGTTCCTTCAAACCCGGCACCGACAGCGAACGGACCAGCATCGCCATGTCCCTATCGTAGTCGTGGTCCGCCAGCGCTTCGTACAACATCGCACGCGCCACGGGGCTCAGGTTTACTGACGTATCCAACGCCGCCTTCACGATCTCCGGCCAGTCGCCCTTCTCCGCGACCTGCGTGGCAAACTCCATGGCCTGTGCCTGGACCGCATCGAAGGTTTCCGAGCTGTCCAGAATCTGAGTGGCTTTTTGCACACCCACCAGGGCGGCAAACCGCGTGCTGCCCAGCACCAGGCCAAACTTCAGCCCGGGCATGCGGAATGTGGCGTCCGGCGTGCATATCCGCCAATTGCATGCGGCGAACAGGTCCACGCCGGCGCCGAAGTTCCGTCCATGCGCCAGTGCGACCGTCAGCACGGGCGACGTTCCCAGCCTTTGCAACAGCTGCTGGATGCGGACGAACCGCCAGCATGTCTGGGCATGCGTTTCGTCTTCGATGCCCGTAAAGTCGAAGCCCGCCGAAAAATTCTTGCCATTGCCTTCCAGAACGACGAGCCGCAAGGAACTTCCTTCGGCGGCATTGAGCGCAGCGTGCAACTCTTCAACCAACTCCGCGGAAAGAGCATTTCTTTTCTCGGGCCGATTCAGCTTTATGTGCAATACCGCTGCATCCTGCGTGACGATTTCAAGACTATTCATCCCGCAGCTCCTTGGCGGCCAGGGATGCTTTCAGCTCCGCAGTGTGTTCTCCCAGCGCGGGCGGCCGCAAGCACGCTTGCGGGGTTTGGCCATTGAAGCGGATCGGAGACATGAAGCTGCGCGTCATTTGGCCATTCGGCAGCTCAAGCTCTTGCACCCAGTCCATATGCTGAACCTGTGGGTCGTCAAGGATTTCAGAATAGGAGTTGATGGGGGCGCATGGTACGCCGGCGGCCCTGAATACTTCCAGCCAATGCTCGCTGCCCTCGTTCTGGAAAACGTCCTCGAGTATCTGCAGAAGTTCACCTTGATTCTTGGCGCGGTCGCCAGGCGATCCAAACCGGTTGTCGTCCAATAGGTCGGTCCGCGCTATGGCGTGGCATACATTGCTCCAGAGGGCATTGTTGCCCGCTGCCATCCCGAAATAGCCATCGCGGCAGCGAAAAACCTGGTATGGCGCATTCCTGGGATGCGCCGAACCCAACTTCCGGGGATTCTTGCCGCTGCCGAAGTACTCGGAAGTTTGCAAAGCGGCAATGGCAAGGGACGAACCCAGCATGGACACGTCGATATGCATGCCTTTACCAGTCGATTCGACCTGGCGCAATGCGCTGACTGCGGAAAAGGCGGCATAGAGCCCGGTTGCGAAATCGGAAACCGGAACCCCGCATTTGACGGGAGGCCCATCGGGCGTGCCGGTGACGCTCATGATGCCGCTCATCGCCTGCATGGTCAGGTCGAAGCCCCCTTCCTGGGATCGCGGGCCTGTTTGGCCATAAGCGGAGAGAGAGCAATAGACAAGCCGGGGATTGATTTTTTTCAGGTCTTCGTAACCCAGGCCCAGCCTGTCCATGACGCCCGGGCGGTTGTTCTCGATCAGGATATCGGCCGTGCCGACCAGCTGCAGCACAAACGATATGTCGACCGGATCCTTCAGGTTGGCGGTGACCGACTTTTTATTCCGATTAAGGGATGCGAAGTTCTCGCTATAGCCTTCGGTCAACGGCGGCCAGCTGCGCAGGGTGTCGCCACCCTGCGGATTTTCAACCTTGATGACTTCAGCTCCCATATCGGCTAATAGCATTCCGCAAAACGGACCTGCTGCCACATTACATACTTCCAGGACCGTAATTCCTGCCAGGGGTTTGCTAGACATGCTGTTATACCTTTATGCAACTTTGCGGCCGGATTTTCCTTTCCGGCCCATATTTAATTGATCTTGATATTCGCCTGCTTGGCAAGCGCTTTCCACATTGGCACTTCAGTCTTTATGACCTGATCCAATTCCGCAGGGGTGCCGCCGACGGCAACCGCTCCCTGTGCCAGGAACGCATCCTGTATTTTTTTATCTTTGGCCGCCGCCGCAACGGCAGCCTGGATTTTATTGATGATTTCCGGTGGCGTGTTGGCTGGCGCGAACATCGCATACCACGAATCCACATTGAAGCCGCTGATGGTTTCCGAGACGGATGGCACATCGGGAAGAACAGGAGTGCGGTCCTTGGTAGAGACAGCCAGCGCCTTCAGACGACCGCCTTTGATATGCTGCGTAACCGAGGGCAACGAAACCCACAGCAAAGGTATGGTGCCGCCCAATACGTCTATCGTTGCGGGACCGCCGCCCCGATAAGGAATATGCGTAAGATTCAGGCCGGTCTTCATTTTGAAGAGCTCGCCCGCAATATGGCTGGGAGAACCGGTGCCGGCCGAGCCATAGGGAACCTCGTCGGGGTGCTTCTTGCTGTACTCGATCAGTTCCTTCAGCGACGAGGGAGGAAATTTCGGATTGGCCACCAGGATCTGCGGCGCCGAAGCCACCATCGAAATCGGGCTGAAATCCTTTTCCGTGTCAAACGGCAAGTTGGAGTAAATAGCGGGATTGATCGTGTGGGAAGATAAGGTGATCAACAAGGTGTAGCCGTCGGGCTTCGCCTTGGCGACGATTGCCGTGCCGATGGTACCGCCCGCGCCGCCTTTGTTCTCCACCACCACCGGTTGCCCCAGGGCCTTGGACAAGGGATCCTGCAAGATCCGCGCCGACACATCGACGCTACCGCCCGCGGGATATGAAACTATCAGGGTTATCGGCTTGCTCGGATAGGTTTCGGCGCTCGCCGTCGAGAATGCGGACATGCCAAGGCATCCGCCCATTGCCGCGGCAAAAATAGCGCCCCGTGCCATGCGCCCCAATGGGGAACGGACTGCCTGGCGGGAATTACGCGTAGTAATGAACATAGTGTCTCCTTTTTATAATGAACGGACACAGGAATGTCCGCTTTTTCTATGCTTTAGATAGAAAGTTCGATCAGGCACTATTTTATGGGTTCTGAAATCTATAACAATGATTCTAAAATACAGAATTCGAATAAGAAAATACGCATATGAACAATACCCTTCGGGACGGCCTGAGAATCATGGATTACCTGGCCTATGCCGATCGCCCCATGTCGCTAACCGAGATTTCAGAAGCATTGGAATTGGGCAAGAGCAAAACGCATCGATTGCTTCAGACCCTGATTCAGGCCAACTATGCCTTCCAAAGCGAATCTTCGAAATACATGGCATCCATCAAGCTTTGGAAGCTGGGATCCGCCATGCTGCGCCACGCCACTTTGCGCTCCATGGCGGAAGCGGAGATGCAAAGCTTGATGGAGCAAACCGGGGAAAGCGTGCACTTGTCCGTGCTGGAAGACATGGAAATCGTGTATCTGCACAAGATAGACAGCGACAACCCCGTGCGCGCATACAGCCAGATTGGCGGCAGGATGCCCGCATTTCAGGTCGCCACCGGAAAAGCCATGCTGGCTTTCAAAAGCGATTCGGCATTGAAGGAGCTTTACAAGGCTTCGATTGCCAAGGGCTTCGCGCTGCAAAAAAGCGAAGAACAGTGCCTGAATGAAATGAAGGAAATACGCCAATCCAGAGTCGCCACCAATCGGGGGGAATTTCGGGCGGACGTATATGGCGTAGCCGCCCCTATTTTTGACCGCATCGGCAATGCGATCGCGGCTATCGGCGTTTCCGGACCCGCGCATCGCTTCAGCGCCGACCGGCTGGATTTTTTTGCTAGCCAAGTCAAACGCAGCTCCGAATTTATTGCCGACAAGCTATTCGGGCAGCCCCGGAATAGCCCCTGGCCATGAACCAGGCATAGCCGCAGGACCAGCAGCCAAGGGCTGGCCCGCCGCAGCGACGCCCCATTCCGCAGGCCAAGCAGGCCCATTCCACGCAGCAATGCAGCGAAGCGGCGATGCAGCAAACAGCTATCCCGACCATTCACCGTAGCCCGGATCGTGGATACATACCCCTATCCAGGCCCGTGTGCGTGGGCCCCAGCCGGGCGGTTCGCAGGCGCCGCTCGATTGCACGGAATCGAGGATGCAAGGACGCGTTGTTCGAGCGGGACGTTTTCGGACAGCCGGTGGCTGTCCGACCCGCGAGTTCGCGGACGCCTCGATTCCGTGCAGTCGGGCGGGAAGTCATGGCTTGCCATGACCGCATGCGCTTAGCCTGGCTGGGGCCCAGGCACACGGGCCGGGGCAAGAACCATCGATCCCTCCGCTCGAACCCCATAAGAAAAAATAGTAAAACTACATAAAAAAACAAACCCAGTGATTACACCCATCATTGCCGTACACCCTGTGCAACTGACATTACCCTCCAACTACAAAAACACAGCCATTTCTCAAGCAAACAAGCCCACCATTACGCTCCTAACATTGCCCATAATATGTAGTTAAACTACAATACCACCTCAAGCAGCCCGTCACCCTCACCGGAGGAGCACATCGTCATGGCATTGAACAGCGCCGTCCACACCGTTACTGAGCGGATCATTGCACGCAGCCGCAAGACCCGAGACCTTTACCTGGCCCGCTCGCGCGCCGCCTACGGCAAGAAAGTAGAGCGCAGCCACCTGGGCTGCACCAACCTCGCCCATGCCTTCGCCGCCATGCCCAACGCCGAAAAGCAAAGGCTGAAGGAAGCCTCGCGCCCCAACCTGGCTATCGTATCCTCGTACAACGACATGCTCTCGGCCCACCAGCCGCTGGCCGCCTACCCCGCCCTGATCAAGCAAGCCGCCTTCGCCGTCGGCGCCACCGCCCAGTTCGCCGGCGGCGTGCCCGCCATGTGCGACGGCGTCACCCAAGGGCAGACCGGCATGGAGCTCAGCCTGTTCTCGCGCGACGTCATCGCCATGGCGACCGCCGTTGCGCTCAGCCATCAGATGTTCGACGCCGGCCTATTCCTGGGCGTGTGCGACAAGATCGTTCCCGGCCTGCTGATCGGCGCGCTCAGCTTCAGCCACCTGCCGGCTGTCTTCGTCCCCGCCGGCCCCATGGGCACCGGCATCTCGAACAGCGACAAAGCCCATACCCGCCAACTGTACGCACAAGGCAAGATAGGCCGCGAAGAACTGCTGGAATCCGAATCCCAGTCCTATCACGGCCCAGGCACCTGTACCTTCTACGGCACCGCAAACTCCAACCAGATGCTCATGGAGATCATGGGCCTGCACCTGCCCGGCAGCGCCTTCATCCCGCCCAATACCGCCTTGCGCGAAGCCCTGACGCGCGCCGCGGCGCAGCGGGCGGTGCAAATCAGCGCCCAGGGCGAGGAGTTCACGCCGCTGGCCGAAGTCATCGACGAAAAAGCCATCGTCAATGGCATTGTCGGCCTGCTGGCCACCGGCGGCTCCACCAACCACACCCTGCATTTGGTCGCGATTGCCCGGGCGGCGGGCATCGCCGTCAACTGGGACGACTTCTCCGACCTGTCGGCCGCGGTGCCCTTGCTGGCGCGCGTCTACCCCAATGGCGGCGCCGACGTGAATCATTTCCATGCCGCGGGCGGCATCGGCCTGATCATTGCGGAACTGCTCAAGGCCGGCCTGCTGCACGAAGACGTAAAAACCGTGGCCGGGGACGGCTTGGCGCATTACACGCAGGAACCGTATCTGGATGAGGGCAAGCTGGCCTGGCGGCCCGTCACGCCTGTCTCGCTGGATATCCAGGTCATCCGGCCGGCCGATGATCCGTTCAGTCCCGATGGCGGATTGAAGCTGCTGCGCGGCAACCTGGGCCGCGCCGTCATCAAGGTATCGGCGGTCAAGCCCGAGCATCGTGTCGTCGAAGCGCCCGCGCGGGTGTTCAACAGCCAGGACGAGCTGCTGGACGCTTACAATAAGGGCGAATTGGCACGCGACTTCATCGCCGTCATCCGCTACCAGGGGCCCAAGGCGAACGGCATGCCGGAATTGCACAAGCTGACTCCGGCGCTTTCCGTGTTGCAGGACCAGGGATTCAAGGTGGCGCTGGTCACCGATGGGCGCATGTCGGGCGCCTCGGGCAAGGTTCCCGCCGCCATCCATGTGTCTCCCGAGGCCCTGGCCGGCGGGCCTCTTTCCCGGCTTCAGGACGGCGATATGCTGCGGCTGGACGCCGGCACAGGCGAACTGGCGGTGCTGGCTCCTGCGGACTGGGCGCGGCGCGATCCGGCCCGGGTCGATATCAGCGCTCACCAGGCGGGCTTCGGGCGCGAACTGTTCGCCTCCTTCCGCCTGCATGCCGACGTCGCCGAATCGGGCGCCGGCACCTTCGAGCATCCCGATTGGATCACCCCGGAAACCATTACTGTCTTATAGCGAGCAATGAACAAATGAATGCACTTGAACTGCTGGAACAAAGCCCCGTCATGCCGGTCATTGTCATCAAGGACATCGACACGGCCGTGGAACTGGCGCAGGCCCTGGTGGCGGGCGGCGTGCGCAGCCTGGAAATCACCTTGCGCTCCGATACCGCGCTGCAAGCCATCAGCCTAATCAGCCAATCAGTTCCTGACGCCCTGGTCGGCGTAGGCACGGTACGCAGCGCCAAACAGCTTGAGGCCGCCGTCGCCGCGGGCGCCCGCTTCGGCGTCAGCCCCGGCCTGACCGCCGAGATCGCGCAGGCCGCGCGTACCTCCGGCATTCCCTTCCTGCCGGGCGTGGCCACCGCATCCGAATCCATGTATGCGGCCGACCAGGGATTTACCGTGCAGAAGCTGTTCCCGGCCGAAGCGGTGGGTGGCGTGGCATTGCTCAAGGCCTTGCAAGGCCCTCTGCCCGATATCGTGTTTTGCCCAACCGGCGGAATCAATGCCGCCAATGCCGGGCAGTATCTGGCATTGTCCAATGTGAAATGCGTGGGCGGATCGTGGCTGACACCCGAAGCGGCGGTCGCCGGCCGGCAATGGGACGAGATCACGCGCCTGGCGAAACAGGCCTGCGCGATCCGCTAAAGACGGCCGCTGGCTTGACGCGGGCGCGGCTTACGTCGCGGCGCCCGCCGTGTCGTAAGCCGCCAGCGGCTTCTTGCCTTGCAAGGCAAGAAGCAGGTTGTCGACGGCCATCACCGCCATCGCCTGCCGGGTTTCATGCGTAGCCGAGCCGATATGCGGCAAGGGCAGCACTTTAGGGTGATCGCGCAGCGGCGAATCCTGCGGCAAGGGCTCGATATCGAACACATCCAGGCCCGCGGCGCGCAAGCGGTCCTGATCCAGGGCATCCAACAGCGCCGTTTCCTGCACGATGGGACCGCGCGCGCCGTTGATCAGTATGGCACCGGGCTTCATCAACGCAAATTCCTTCGGGCCCAGCATGCCCTCGGTCTGCGCGGTCAGGGGCAGCACCACCACAATGAAGTCGGACTGCCGCAGCAACTCGTCCAGCGTCGCGGCATGCGCCTTGCCGTCCGGCAAACCGCTGGCGACCGGAGTGCGCGTGTGATACAGCACCGGCATATTGAAGCCCAGAGCCGCGCGCTGGGCCAGCGCCTGGCCGATACGGCCGTAGCCCAATATGCCCAGCGTCTTGCCATGCACGTCCCAACCGTATAAGTCCTGGCCGATACTGCGCTTCCAACGGCCTTGCTGCACATACCGGCCCAGCTCCAGGATGCGGCGGCTGGTGGCAAGCATCATGGCGAAGAGCAGATCGGCCACGGTCTCGGTAAGAACGCCCGGGGTGTGGCACAGGACGATGCCACGACGATGCAAGGCATCGAGTTGGTATTTATCGACACCCACGGAAATACTGGAGACGACCTCCAGATGCGGCGCACGTGCCAACACCGCCTCGTCTATAGGGTAGCTGGAACCGATCAGGCCCTGGGCCTGCGGCAAAGCGTCCAAAAAGGCTTGCTCCTGCCCGGCAACGCGCGGGTCGGCCACCACGACATCGTGTTCCCGCCGTATCCGCTCCAATTGCTCGTCCGGCAAGGCCCGGTAAACCAATACCTGCTTTCGATTCATTTTCGTGGACTCCCCAATAAACAGACATGTCGGCGCCCGGCGGCCCGAACTCGGGTTCAGCGGCCGGCCTGCTCCAGCTCGTGGCGCGTGGGCAAGCCTTCGGTGTCGCCCAGCACCTGAACGGCGCGCGCGCCTATCCAGCTGCCGCGCTCGACCGCCCGCCGCAAAGGCAGGCCGGCCAGCAAGGCGCTGATGACGCCAACCGCGAATCCATCGCCGGCGCCCACAGTGTCGATAACTTTTTCAACCGGGAAGCCCGGCACATAAGCCTGCTCGACGCCATTGTCGAAGTAGGCGCCGTCGGCGCCCAGCTTGATGACGACCAGGCTGGCGCCGTGCTCGCGATAGTGGCGCGCGATTTCCTCCGGCGTATCCAGTCCCGTCAGCAAGCGCCCTTCTTCGAGTCCCGGAAACACCCAGTCGGCGCCGTAGGCAAGCGCGTTGATTCCCTCGCGCATGGCGTCGGTCGACGGCCATAAGGTGGGCCGCAGATTGGGGTCGAAGGACACGGTCTTGCCTGCCGCGCGCATCAGGCTCATGGTCTTGCGCGACACCTGGTAGCAGTTGTCGGATATGGCGGCGAATACGCCGGTACTGTGCAGATGCCGAGCGCTGGCAAGCCAGGGCTCGTCGATGTCGGCCGGCTGCATCTGGCTGGCCGCCGAACCCTTGCGATGGTATTCGACCGGGGGATCGCTGCCGTCCGTGACGCGCCCCTTGAACTGCATGGCTGTGCGCTGCTGCGGATCGCAGATCACATGCGAACAATCGATGCCCTCGCGCTGCATTTCGGCCAGCAGGTAGCGCCCCGGGGAATCGGCACCCAGGCGGCTGGCCCAGCCCACCTTCAGGCCCAGGCGCGACAGGCCGATGGCCACATTGGTTTCCGCACCCGCCGTGCGCTTGTAGAAGGCCTGCGCCTCTTCAAGAGGCCCGGGCCGATCGGCCACAAGCATCATCATGGCTTCGCCGAAGGTCACCACATCCAATGCCGTGCTCACAATCCATTCTCCAGATTTCGCAATTGTTGCACGGCCCCGCGCGTGACGGCCAGGAGATCGTCGCCAATCAGCGGATACTCGATGGCGCAAGGAAGGCCGCGAGGCATGGCGCGGAACACCGCCCGCCATGGCGCCGCCGAAGCCTCCAAAGGCACGGCGACCCAGCGTGCCGGCGTGCGTTGAACGCCCTTGCAGTGCACATACCGGACACGCGGCGAAAGAGCCTGCGCCGCCTGCAAGGGGCATTCGCCCAGCCAGTGCCAGTTGCCCATATCGAAGGTCATGCCCAAGGTGAGCCCGGCGGTGTCCAGGCCCTCGAAAAATCTCTGCAAGGCTGACAGCGTTCCGGCGCTCTCGGTCTGGTCGTTCTCGATAAGCAGACGCAGGCCCTGCAAGCGCAAGCGTCCCTCCAGGTCCGCCAGGCCGGCGGCGGAGGCGGCGTTGAATCCGCCTATGGACATTTTCAAAATCGAGGCGCCCAGGGCTTGGGCGCGCGCCACGCCCAGCTCGAGCGCCGTGGCGGAAAACCGCCCATCGGCGTCCCACAGCATATCGGGGCTGGAATAGAAGCAGGCCAGTCCGGTCTCGCGCACGACGGCCGCCAACTCCGGCAGTTCGCTGTCGGTGTCGCGCAGCAGTTCGCCACGCACTTCGATGCCATCGGCGCCCGCCGCATGGCACAGCCTGGCGAACCAGGCCTGCCCATGGCGCTTCACTTCGGAGGCGCCAAAGGATGATAAGGATACGATGATCTGATGCGACGAATTCATGGTTCCGCTTCGGCCGCCCGTGCGCGGCCCAGTCCCTGGACAGGGAAAAAGACAAAGGCAAGCCTAAGGCCTGTCGACGCTAAAGGAAAAACCGCAGTGGCCCTAGTGGTTCAGTATCTGGCCCAGGAAGTTGCGGGTCTTCTCTTCCTGCGGATTGCTGAAGAACAGCTCCGGCGTAGCCTGCTCGACGATTTTCCCGTCAGCCATGAAGATCACGCGATTGGCCACGCTGCGGGCAAAACCCATTTCATGGGTCACGCACAGCATGGTCATGCCGTCCTCGGCCAGCCCTATCATGGTGTCCAGCACTTCCTTGACCATTTCCGGATCCAGCGCCGAGGTGGGCTCATCGAACAGCATGACCTTGGGCGTCATGCACAGCGCACGCGCGATGGCCACCCGCTGCTGCTGCCCGCCCGACAACTGGCTGGGATACTTCAAGGCCTGGTCGCCGATGCGTACGCGCGTCAGGTACTTCATGGCCAGCGCCTCGGCCTCGGCCTTGCTCGTGCCGCGCGAACGCATGGGCGCCAGCATGCAGTTCTGCAGCACCGTCATGTGCGGAAACAGGTTGAACTGCTGGAACACCATGCCCACTTCCTGGCGCACGGCGTCGATGTTGCCGGCCTTGGCCGTCAGGTCGATGCCATCCACCACGATGCGGCCCTTCTGGGCTTTTTCCAGCCCGTTGATGCAGCGGATGAGCGTCGACTTGCCCGAGCCCGAAGGGCCGCAGATGACGATGCGTTCGCCGGCGGCAACGGTCAGGTCGATGTCGGTCAGGACGTGGAAGGCGTCGTACCACTTGTTGAGCGCCTCGATCTCGATAATCGTCCCGCCCAAGGCGGGACGATCCGGATCGACAGCAGGCGCGGTCTGTCTGTCTGTCATGATCAATCGCTATGCAATCAGGATTTCTTCAGCTCGGGCAAAGGAGTGCCCAGCCATTTCTGGAACAGCTTGCTGAATTCGCCGTTCTGGATGTTCTTGTCGACCAGTTCGTTGACTGTCTTGAGCGTATTGGCTTCGCCCGGACGCATGGCCACAGCCATTTCCTGCTGCAACAGAACGAATTTATTTTCAAAACGGTCCGGCGAACGCTTGGCGATCTGCGCGGCGACCGTGGTCGAGCAGCCTATGGCATCCACCTGGCCCGACAGCAAGGCCTGCATGGCCGATGCGTCGTCATCGAAGCGGCGGATATTCGCGTCCTTGGGCGCGACCTTGGTCACGGCGATATCCTGGGTGCTGGCGCGCGCCACGCCAATCCGCTTGCCGGCCAGGTCTTCAGCCTTGGCTATCTTGGTGTCCTTGCCGCCGAACACCACGATCTGGGCCGCCGAATAAGGATGGGAGAACTGCACTTGCTTGGCGCGCTCGGGCGTGATCGCCAGGGAAGCAACCAGCATGTCGACCTTGTTGGTCAGCAAGTAGGGGATGCGGTTGGGGCCGGTCACGGGGACGATGTTCACCTTCACACCCAGGTCCTTGGCCAGTTGCCTGGCCACGTCGGCGTCGTAGCCGTCGGGCTTGTTTTCGGTGTTAAGGATGCCGTAGGGCGGGAAATCGACGAGCATGCCGATGGTGAGCTCGCCCTTTTCCTTGACCTGATCGATGGTTTCCGCGGCGGCGGATGTTGCGCCAAGCGCCAGTGCGGCGCAACCGGCCAGCACAGTTGCGCCGACGAGCTTGCGCATCTTCTTCATAACGAACATATCATGTCTCCAAAGTCGGATAAAAACAGTGATAAAAAAAGGGAATGAAGGATTCCCGAACCCTAATCAACGCGACAATGACAAGGCCAGGCGCCGTTCCATATAGCCGGCCAGCAGCGACAACGGCCAGCACAGCAGGAAATAGATGACGGCAACGACCGAGAAAACCACCATGGGCTGGAAGGTGGCGTTGTTGATGATCTGTCCGGCGCGGGTCAATTCGGTAAAGCCGATAATCGCCGCCAGCGACGTGCCCTTGACGATCTGCACCAGGTAGCCCACCGTGGGCGGAACCGCGATCTTCAGCGCCTGGGGCAGCACCACGTCGCGCATCTTGTGCCGGTACGACAGACCCAGCGCCTCGGCCGCTTCCCACTGTCCGCGCGGAATGGCCTCGATGCACCCGCGCCAGATCTCGCCCAGGAACGCCCCGCTGTTCAGCGTCAGCGCCACCGCCGCCGCCGCCCACGGATTGACATCCAGGCCGATGACGGGCGCACCGAAAAACACCAGGAACAATTGAAGCAGCAGCGGCGTGCCGCGGAACAACTGGATAAAACCAACGGATAAGTTGCGCGCCAGCCGGCTCTCGGACGTGCGCGAAAGCGCCACGATCAGCCCCACCACTCCGCCGCCGGCAAAGGCGATCAGCGAGAGCAGCACCGTCCACTGCGCCGCCTCCAGGATGAACCAAAAATCGGTATAGCCAAACGTACGCATTATCGACGGTCCGGGTAGTTGAGGCTCCACTGGAACACCAGCCGGAACACATAGGAAAAAGCCAGCGTCAGCAACAGGTAGATCACCGTGATCACAATGTAGATCTCGAAGCTGCGAAAGGTCTCGGACTGCAGGTTCGCCGCCACCGAGGTCAGGTCATCGGCCGAAATCACCGAGACCACGCTGGAAGCCAGCATCAGCAGGATGAACTGGCTGGTCAGCGCCGGGTAGATGGCCTTCAGGGCGGGCTTGAGGATCACAAAGCGGAAGATGTCCAGGCGCGACAGGTTCAGCGCCAGCCCGGCCTCAATCTGCCCCTTCGGAATGGATTCGATGCCGGCGCGCACGATCTCGGTGGCGTAGGCGCCCAGATTGAACACCATGGCCACCAGCGCGGCCGTGTACGGCGACCAGCGCACCCCGACCGCCGGCAGGGCGAAGAAAAAGAAGAACAGCTGCACCAGAAAGGGCGTGTTGCGGATGACTTCGATGTAGGCGTTGATCAGCCAGCGCAACGGGGCCGGGCCCGCCGTCTTGCCCCAGGCGCAGACTATGGCCACCAGCAGCCCGAACAGCATGGCCAGGAAGGACAGCTGTATCGTCATCCACGTGCCATGCAGCAGCAGGGGCCAGGCCTCGAAGACCGGACCGAATTGAAAGGAATAATTCACGTTGTGCTTGAACCTTAGGCATTACCGGCGATAAAAGCATACCGCTGGATCTGAAAAACACCTACTTGAACCGGAGTTATGAAACCGGTTTCAAAGTTTAACCAATGAAGGCTGAAATTATATCAGGACTTACCCGAGGGAAATTTCAAGGCGGGAATTCCAGCGGGCCGCAAGCCCGCAAAGAACAGGTGGGCGTCTAGGGCTGTGTGGAGCCCCGGGCCATCAGCGTACCGGGCAACAGTATCTTGCGCGCCGCGACCATTGATCCGGCAAGCCGCTGCATGAGGCATTGCGCGGCCAGCCGTCCCAGTTCCCCGGTGGGCTGCGACACGGCGGTGATGCCCGGGCCGACATACGGCGCCCAGGGCGTATCGTCTATGCCGACCAGGCCCACATCCTTGCCCAGCCGCCATCCCAGTCTGGCGACGGCCTCGACCACGCGCAAGGTCACCACCGCGTTGCTGGAGATGACGGCCGGCCGGGCTTGCGTCCGCTTGCGCAGCGCACGCAATGCCTGGTCCAGCAACTCGGGATTCTCCGCCCTGCTTTCCATTGCGCCACCGGACACCGGGAGCCCCTGTTCGGCGACAAAGGCCTTGAACGCCTGCGCGCGTTCGATACGCGAGCTGACCGTGCCCAGGGGCTCGGTGACCAGCAGCAGATCGCGATAGCCCGCATCCAGCAAGTGCTGGCCGCTAAGGTCTATGGCCTGCCGATTATCCAAAGAGACAAAATCCACGTCCAGGCCGTCATGCAGGCGGTCGACCAGCACGACGGGCTTGCCTTGCCGAGCCGTTTCCAGCACGGCGCCGGCATCGCGGCCCATGGTGTTCAGGATGAAGCCTTCAACCTTGTACGAGGTAAGCGCGCGTATGCCTGCGCTTTCCCTTTCGCTTTCATTGCCCAGATTGAACAGCATGACCAGATAGCCCGCTTCGCGGCAGGCTTGCTCGGCTCCGCGCAATACGGCAACCGAGTAAGGGTTGGTGATGTCGGCCACAACCAGGCCTATCAGGCGCGAACGGCCGCGCTTCAAGGCTTGCGCCATGGGGCTGGGCACATAGCCCAATTCCTTCACGGCCGCCTCGACCTTGCCGGCGATTTCAGGCGAAAGCAGGGTATCGCGATGATTGAGAAAACGCGAGACGGTGGCTTTGGACACGCCGGCCTGGCGCGCCACATCGGCGATCGTGCTGCGGCCCTGGGGTTTGCTCATGGTTTCCTGTCGTAAAAACGGCGGCTTTCCCGCCGTGGCGGGCCAGCTATTGTAGCCAAGCCGTTCAGTCCGGGTCGCGCGCGTCGTCCAGACTGACCCAGGCGCTGCCGCGGCGATGGCTCTGGAGCACGGAAGCGATGAAGCGGTGGCCCGCTACGCCGTCCTCGATGCCGGGCAGGACGGGCAGATCGGACAGATCGGTTCGTCCGGCGTCCAGCGCAAGAATGCGATCGGCCGCGTCGCGATACAACTGCGCAAAGGCTTCGATATAACCCTCCGGATGTCCGGGAGGAATACGCGTCGCCCCCACTGCCGCAACGCTGGCCGCGCGGCCGCGAGTGATCCGCTGCGCGGCTCCGCCCTGAGGGGTCAGCCACAAGACATTGGGCTCTTCCTGTTCGAAACGCAATTGGGCCCGGCTGCCGTACAGCCGCAAGGACAATGCATTCTCGCAGCCCGTCGCCACCTGGCTGGCCCACAATGTTCCGCGCGCGCCGTTGGCGTAGCGCATCATGACCTGCACATGATCGTCCAGCCGGCGTCCCGGCGCAAAGGTATGCAGCTCGGCGGCGATTTCATGCGGCTCGCAGCCGCTGACGTAGCTGGCAAGCTGGTAGGCATGTATGCCGACATCACCCAGCGTGCCCGCGGGGCCGGCGATGGCCGGATCGCCTCTCCAGCCTCCGTCCGCCACGGCAGACGCCTCGGACCACCAGTCCTGCGCATACTCGACCTGCAGCAGACGCAGCTCGCCGATGGCGCCCTGCGCCACCAGCGAGCGCGCGTGGCGCACCATGGGATAGCCGGTATAGGTGTGGGTCAGCATGAAAAGCGCGCCGCTGCCGCGGGCCAGATCGCGCAGCTCCAGCGCCTCGGCCAGCGACACCGTCAGCGGCTTGTCGCAAATGATATGTATGCCTTCCGCAAGGAATGCCCGCGCAATGGACGCATGCAGATGGTTGGGCGTCACGATGGATACGGCGTCGATCCCGCCCCGCCCTTCGCGCCGCAAGCGGCCTTCCGCGCGCGCCATGTCACGCCAGTCGGCATAGCAGCGTTCCGGTTCAATGCCGACATCGGCCGCGCTGGCCGCCGCCCGCTCCGGATCGCTGGACAAGGCGCCCGCCACCAGTTCATAGCGGTCGTCCAGCCGGGCGGCCATGCGGTGTACCGCGCCGATAAACGCGCCGCGGCCGCCGCCCACCATGCCCAATTTCAATCGCTTACGCATGTCTTGCACTCATTCAGCCATACCCAATAACCGCCGATGCTGGTCCCGGGACGCGCCGCTGCTCGCAAAATCATCGAAGGCGCGATCCGCCACGCGAATAATGTGGTCGGCGATAAACGGCGCGCCCTCGGCGGCGCCCTGCTCGGGATGCTTCAGGCAGCATTCCCATTCCAGCACGGCCCAGCCGGAATAATCGTACTGTGCCATCTTGGTAAAAATGGCCTTGAAATCCACCTGGCCGTCGCCCAGCGAGCGAAAGCGGCCGGCCCGATCGGTCCAGCCGGCATAGCCGCCGTACACGCCCTGCCTGCCATCGGGGCGGAACTCGGCGTCCTTTACGTGGAAGGACGTAATGCGTTCGTGATAGATGTCAATGAACGCCAGGTAATCCAGCTGTTGCAGCACGAAATGGCTGGGGTCGTAAAGGATATTGGCGCGCGGGTGACCGCCGACCGCGTCCAGGAAACGCTCGAAGGTCAGGCCGTCGTGCAGGTCTTCGCCGGGGTGCAGCTCGTAGCCGACATCGACGCCGGCCTCGTCGAAGGCATCCAGTATCGGGCGCCAGCGCCGCGCCAGTTCGGCGAACGCCTCTTCGACCAGGCCTGCCGGACGCTGCGGCCAGGGGTACAGGTAGGGCCAGGCCAGCGCCCCGGAAAATGTCGCATGCGCCGTCAGCTCCAGGCGCCGCGACGCCTGGGCCGCCAGCAGCAATTGATCATGCGCCCATTGCCTTCGGGCGGCGGGATCCCCGCGCACGCCGGGTGCCGCAAACCCGTCGAACAGGGTGTCGTAGGCGGGATGCACCGCCAGCAATTGCCCTTGCAAGTGCGTGGAAAGCTCGGTGACTTCCAGGCCGTGGCCTGCCAGCATGCCGCGTACGTCGTCGCAATAACCCTGGCTTTCGGCCGCAAGGCGCAAATCGAACAGGCCCGTATCATTGGTGGGGATCTGCACGCCTTTGTAGCCCAGGCTTGCGGCCCAGCCGGCCAACCCGTCAAGGCTATCGAACGGCGGCTCCTTGCCGGCGAATTGCGCCAGGAAAATACCCGGCCCTTTTATGGTCTTCATGATGATGCTCGCTTTACGGCCATGCCGTCGCGTCCCGGCCGGCATCGCAAGGCGGTGCCGGCTTTCGGGCCTATCGACGGCTTAGAACGGAGAGTCGGGGAAATAAAAGTCCTTGGCGTTTTCCTTGGTGATCAGGACCGAGGGAATAATAGTGGTCGCGGGCAGCTTCTGGCCCTTCAGGCGCGCCTCGGCGGTCAACTTGATGGCGTCGTAGATGAACTTGGGCGAATAAGAGACATCGGCCTGGATCAGCGGATTGCTGCCGTCGATAATGGTCTTGACCATGCCCTTGGCGCCCGCGCCGCCGAAGACCTCCTTGATGTCGCTGCGCTTGGCCTGCTCGATGGCCCTGAGCACGCCGAAGGCCATGTCGTCATCGGCCGCCCACACCGCGTCGATATGCTTGAAGCGGGTCAGGTAGTCCTGCATGACCTTGAAGGCATCGTCGCGGTTCCAGTTGCCGTAGCGGGCATCCAGCAGCTTGATGTCGGGGTACTTCTTGATGACGGCATTGAAGGCATCCATGCGCTCGTTGTCCAGCGTCGTGGCGATGCCGCGCAGGGCCACGATATCGCCCTTGCCGTTCAGCTTCTTCACCAGGTATTCGGCGGCCAGCCGGCCGAACGCCGTATTGTCCCCCGATACATAGGCGTCCTGCGCACTGGTGTCGGTCAGCCCGCGATCGACCACCGTGACATAGACGCCCTTTTTCTTCAATTGCGCCACCGGCTGAGTCAGCGACGCCGATTCGAAAGGCATGATGACCAGCGCATTGATGCGATTGACGGTAAGCAGATCCTGCAGCTGATTGGCCTGTTCCGGCGCGCCGCTGGAGGTTTTGACCGTGACCTTCAGGTTGGGATGGGCCTTTTCCAGCTCGGCCTTGGCCTGGTTGGACCACCACACGACGCCGGCCGTAAAGCTATGGGTGGCGGCGGGTATGGACACGCCCAGGTTGACCTTCTCTTGCGCCATGGCGCCCGACGACAGGCCCATGGCGGCCATGGCGGCAATGCCGGCGGCCAGTTTACGTAGCGAATGATTCATTTCTTGTCTCCGGGTTGAATGCGAAAAAACACGACGAAACGGCGATCAGGAACGCCGGCGCTGCAGGAAAGCCACGATGATGATGACGAAACCCTGCACCGCCGCGTTCAGGTAGACGCTGATGATGCTGGTCAAGTTAAGGATGTTGCCGATGACGGACAGCAGGATGGCTCCGACCACGGTGCCCGTCATGGTTCCCGCTCCGCCCTTCAGCGCCGTCCCGCCCACGATCACGGCGGCGATGGCCTCCAGTTCCCACAGCAACCCGGTGGTGGGGCTGGCCGATCCCAGGCGCGGCACATACAAAACGGTTGCGATGCCCACGCACATGCCCAGCAGCACGTAGGTCAGCGTCTTGGTCTTGTCGACATTGACGGCGGCGTATCGCGCCACTTGCTCGTTCGAGCCTATGGCCTGCACGTAGCGCCCGAAGGCCGTGCGGTTCAGCACCAGGCCGCCCAGCAGCGCAATGGCGATGAACACCCATACCGGCACGGGGATGCCCAACAGGCTGCCGTAATACACCGGGCTGTAGGCATCGGACACGTCCATGTTCAGCGTGATGGCGCCGCCATCGGACAGGTAGGTCAGATAGGCCCGAAAGATGCCCAGCGTGCCCAACGTCACGATGAAGGGTTCGATGCGGCCGCGTGTGATGAGCAAGCCATGGGCCAGTCCCAGCAAGGCGCCCAGCGCCAGGGCGAAAAGCATGCCCAGCACAATCACCAGCATGGGCGCCATCGCGAAGGCGGTCAGCGCGTTCATGACCAATATCATGCTGCCCGCGATCAGCGCCGCCATCGAGCCCACCGACAGATCGATGCCGCCCGATATGATGACGAAGCACATGCCGACCGAAATGATGCCGATGAAAGCGGTCCGGGTCAGCACATTCATGATGTTGTCGATGTCTGCGAAGCTGCTGTTCAGCAGTGTGCCGGCGATGCACAAAAGCACCAGGCCCGCTATGGGTCCCAGCGCGTGCAGGCGTCCGCGCCATGACGGGGCGGTATGCCGCTCGGCGCGCCCGCCCGCTTGCGCGGCGGGGGCTTCAGGCAGGCTGCTCTGTTCCGGTTGCATGGGCAATCAGCTCCTTCTCATTCAGTTGTTCAGACTGGAGCACAGCCTGCAGATGTCCGGCCCGCATCACCGCCACGCGATGGCACAAGCCGATAAGCTCCATGAGTTCCGAGGAAATCACGATGACCGCCAGCCCTTGCCGGGCCAGGCCCTGGATCAGGAAATAGATATCGCGCTTGGCGCCGATATCGACGCCCCGCGTGGGCTCATCAAGGACCACGACGGATGGATCGGGATGCAGCACCTTGGCCAGTGCCAGCTTTTGCTGGTTGCCGCCGGACAGGGCTGATGCCAGATTGTTTGCATTGCCCGTGCGTATGCCGAAATCGCGTACGGCCGCGTCCAGCGCCTGCCGTTCCAGATCGGGGTCGAGCAATGGTTTTGCATAACGCTCCAGCGCCATGAGCGTCACGTTCTGCCGCATGCCGAAGGCAAGCAGTATGCCCCTGCCCTTGCGGTCTTCACTAAGATAGGTCAGGCCATGGCTGGCCGCCTGGCGGGGATTGCGCAGCTTGCGCTCCCGGCCTTGCAGATAGATATGGCCCGCGCTGCGTTCGCGCAGGCCCAGTATTCCTTCGAACAATTCCGTGCGGCCCGCGCCCACCAGGCCGGCAAAGCCCAGGATCTCGCCCGGACGCACATCGAAGCTGATGTCCTGGGCCCAGCCGGGCACCGACAGGCCTTCGACCCGCAAGGCGGGCAACGCCGCGGGGTCGGCCATCACCTTGGGCGGGAACAGGTCCGCCAGCTCGCGCCCCACCATCAGGTTGGCCATTTCCCGGCGCGACACGCTGGACGTCGGCGCCTGCGTCACGTAGCGGCCATCGCGCATGACGACGATCTGATCGGTAATGCGCTCGATTTCGTCCAGCTTGTGCGAAATGTAGATGACGGTGACACCGTCACGCTTGAATTGGCCGATAAGCGCGAACAGGCGCTCGGTCTCGCCGGGCGTCAATGTGGCGGTGGGCTCGTCCATGACCAGCAGGCGTGCACGCTTGGCCAGGGCCTTGGCGATTTCCACCAATTGTTTTTCGGCGACGATCAGACTGCCGACCCGCGTATCCGGATCGGCCCGCAAGCCCACCTGCGCCAATAGCTCGGCAGCCTGGCCGCGCATGGCCTTGTTGTCCAGGAAGGGGCCGCGCTTTTTTTCGTGGCCCAGGAAAATATTCTGTGCAATGGTCAGGTCGTCGGCCAGATTGATTTCCTGGTGAATCAGCACGATGCCCTGATGCTCGGCCTGCCGCGATGAATCGAACACGCAAGGCTGGCCATCGATCAGCACGACTCCTTCGGTCGGCTTCTCGTAGCCGCACAGTATCTTCATGAGCGTGGACTTCCCGGCTCCGTTTTCACCCAGCAAGCCATAGACGCGCCCCTTGGGCAGCGTCAGGTCGACATCGTGCAGGACCCGGACCGGACCGAAGTCCTTGCTGACAGAGCGGAATTCCACGGACAGGCTCATCAGGCGCTCTCCCTTAGCACCACTCGATGCGGCAACAGCACGCCGCTGATGCGCGAACGCGGGTCGTCCAGTTGCCTTAGCAGCAAATAAGCGGCCTGTTCGCCCAGGGTGCGCATGGGTTGGGCGACAGTGCTGAGCGCGGGGCAGGTCTGCTGCGCCAGCGAGATGTCGTCGAAGCCCATGACGGCCATGTCCCCCGGCACGCTCTGGCCCGCCTCGTGCAGGCCCCGGATGACGCCGATAGCCAGCGTGTCCGAGACGGCGAAGACGGCAGTGGGCCGCTGGTCCAGAGCCAGCAAGGCCTGGGCGGCGCGCTTGCCGGCGGCGAAATCCAGGCCGTCGACGCCGACGCAGTACTCTTTCCGGAAGGCGATATCGGCTTGCGCCAAGGCATCGGCATAGCCCAGGCTGCGCTCGCGGGCATACATGAAACGGGTATCGGAATTGACGAAGGCAATGCGACGGTGCCCTTTGCCTATCAGGCAAGACACCGCATCGCGGGCCGCCGCCCGGTTGTCTATGCCCACGTAAGGCACGGCCACCTGGCTGTCGAACTCGCAGCAGGCCACCCAGGGAAAACGCAGGGCCTGGCCATTCAGCGCCTGCTGCACGGTATCCGGGTCCAGGCAAATGGCGCCGTCGGCGCGGCGCGACTCCAGCAGATCGAAATAGCGCCGCTCGCGGTTGGCATCGCCGCCCGTTTCGCAAAGCAGGACGGAATAGCCTTTGTCCTGGACCACGCCGTTGATGCCCTGGACGATCTGCGCGTAGAAAGGGTTGCCGATGTCGGGCACCATGACCAGCAGTAGCCGGCTTTCATCGGTGCGCAAACTGCGCGCCATCTGGTTGACGCGGTAACCCATGGCCTGAATGGCTTCCGCCACGCGCAGGCGCGTGGCTTCTTTGACAGTTTGCTTGCCGTTCAGGACACGCGACACCGTGGCGACCGAGACGCCCGCCCGCGTGGCGACCTGGGCGATCGACACGCTGCGTTCGGCGCCCGCGGCGCCCGAGGAATCAACAAAAGACCTGGCCATGAAAGCTAGCGCCGAAAAATGTAATCGATTACATTATTTCATCGGCATGCCATGCATTCAATTGAGGGCTTACCCTAGAACCCTCTGGCTTTACAAGACTTAAAACATGTAGCTTAATTACATAAAACCGCGTAATGCCCGGCGCGGACAAGACTGCTGCGGAACCATTCAAAAGGAAGCGTTCATGGCCACCACCCCCCCTTTCGACATCGTGTTTTTTGGAGGCACCGGCGATCTGGCCCTGCGCAAGCTGATACCCTCTCTTTATCAGGCTCACAAAGCGGGCGCGCTGAATCAGGATGGTCGAATTTTCGCGCTGGGCCGCAAGGCCATAGGCCTGGAGGGATATATGGAGCTTCTGGAACAGCGGGTCAAGCCAAGACTGGGCCTGGACTACGACGAGGCTTCGTGGGCAAGCTTCCGGGACCGCCTGCGCTTCCATACCCTGGACGCCGGGCGCGCCGCCGACTACGCCGGACTGGCCGATACCCTGGGCATTACGCCGGAGCGGGTTACTGTTTGTTATTTGGCTACAGCGCCGCATTTGTTCATCACCATCTGCCAGAACCTGGCGAAGGCGGGACTCAATCATTCAAATGTGCGCGTGGTACTGGAAAAACCGCTGGGGCATGACCTGGAGTCGTCCAATGCCATCAATGCCGCGGTGGGGCGGAACTTCGCCGAAAACCAGATTTATCGCATCGATCACTACTTGGGCAAGGAATCGGTGCAGAACCTGATGGCCATACGTTTCGGCAATATGCTGTTCGAACCGCTGTGGCGCCGCGAATGGATAGACAATATCCAGATCACCATCGCCGAAGAGCTGGGCGTGGAAGAGCGCGGCGAATTCTACGATCGCACCGGGGCGCTGCGCGACATGCTGCAAAGCCATCTGCTGCAACTGCTGTGCATCGTCGCAATGGAACCGCCCGCCAGCCTGTCGGAAGACGCCGTGCGGGACGAAAAGCTGAAAGTGCTGAAGGCCCTTAAACCCTTCAGCAATGAAGACGTGCTGACCAAGACCGTACGCGGCCAGTACCGCAGCGGCGCCATCAACGGCATGCCGGTGGCCGGATACCGCGAAGAGCACAAGGTCGATCCCGACAGCAACACGGAAACCTTTGTCGCCTTGCAGGCGGAAGTGGCCAACTGGCGCTGGGCGGGCGTCCCTTTTTTCCTGCGCACGGGCAAGCGCATGCAGGAACGCGTGGCTGAAATCGTGATCAATTTCCGCAAGGTGCCACATGCCGTTTTCCCCATGCCCATAGGCCTGCATTCCGCCAATCGACTGGTCATACGCCTGCAGCCCAAGGAAAGCGTGCGCCTGTACTTCATGGCCAAAGAGCCCGGCGATGCCATGAACCTGCAATCGACCTATCTGAACCTGGATTTCCACACCATGTTCAAGGCCCGCTGGGCCGACGCCTACGAACGCCTGCTGCTGGACGTCATCCGCGGACGGCTGGCGCTGTTCATGCGGCGCGACGAGCAAGCGCAGGCATGGAGCTGGGTCGAACCCATACTGGAATGCTGGAGCCGGCATTCCATCGCGCCCAAAACCTATACCGCCGGCAGTTGGGGACCGGCCGCGTCCAGCGGCCTGCTGTCCCGCGCCGGCGTGGTCTGGCAGGAGGAAACCTGATATGTGGCACGAATTCAATTCCGGCGAAGAATCCGTCCAGGCCATGGCGCGCGACATATCCGCCGTCCTGCGCCAGGGCATCGCCGCCAGCGGCCGCGCAGGCCTGGCCGTTTCGGGCGGCCGCTCTCCCCTGCCCCTGTTCGAGGCGCTCAGCGCCACCGACCTGCCCTGGAAGGACGTGCATGTCACGCTGGTCGACGACCGCTATGTGGCGCATGATCATCCGGACAGCAATGAATTGCTGGTCCGGACTCATCTGCTCAAGGGCAAGGCAAGCGCCGCCGCGTTTACCGGGCTGACCGGCGATGGCCGGAGCATCGAGGACGCCGTCGCACAGGCCAACCTGCAAACGGGCGAGATCACCCTGGCGCTGTTGGGCATGGGCGAGGACGGCCATACGGCGTCCCTGTTTCCGGGCGCGCCGCAACTGGCGCGGGGCCTGGAACCCGGTCTGGCGGACCGCTATATCCATATCACTCCGCCCAGCGCGCCGCATGAGCGCATCAGCATGACGCTCGCCGCCCTTCTGCAAGCGCGGCACATCATGCTGGCCATCTCGGGCCGGAAAAAACGCGATGTCTTCGAGCAGGCCAGCCGACAGGCCACGCCGGCCATGCCTGTAAGCTATGTCATCGCCCAAAAAGGAGCCCCTTTCGATGTCTACTGGCACGCATGAACGCCCGCGCCGCCTGATCGCCGATATCGGCGGCACCCATGCCCGGTTTGCGCTTTGCACTTCGGTCGCCGATATAGAAGAAATCGGCATGGTGAACAGCGCCGACTTTCCCACCATCGTGGATGCCGTCCGCCACTATCTGGGTCGCCATGGCAACCCGCCGGTCAGGCACGCCGTCATCGGCATCGCCAACCCTATATTGGGCGATCATGTCCGCATGACCAACTTCCAGTGGGAATTTTCCATTGAGCAAGCCCGCCAGGCGTTGGGGCTGGACACGCTGCATGTGATCAATGATTTCACGGCTCTTGCACTGGCGCTGCCTTACCTGCCCGCCGATGAATTGACCCGCGTCGGGGGCGGCCCCGCCGTCCCCGGGTGTCCCATGGGAGTGCTGGGCCCGGGTACCGGGCTGGGCGTGTCGGCGCTGATTCCCGCACCCGCCGGCAAATGGATTCCCCTGGCGGCCGAAGGCGGGCATGTCAGCTTCGCGCCCGGCGACGACCGCGAGCTGATGCTGTGGCAGGCCGCAAGGCGCGAGCTCGGGCATGTCTCCATGGAGCGGCTGCTTTCAGGTTCCGGCCTGCAGTTCATTCATCGCAGTCTGTGTGAAAGCCGCGGGCTGGCCGCCCCGGATCATTCGCCCGCGGAAATCAGCCGGCGGGCGCTGACAGATGGCGATGCAAGCTGCCTGGAGGCGCTGGATACGTTTTGCGCCATACTGGGCACCGCCGCCGGCGACCTGGCCGTCACGCTCGGTGCGCGCGCCGGCATCTACATAGGCGGAGGAATCATTCCCAAGCTGGGGGATTATTTTCCGAAATCTCCATTCCGCGCGCGCTTTGAAGACAAAGGCCGTTTTTCGGGTTATCTTGCGGCCATCCCCGTTTTCGTCATTACCAGCGCCTATCCAGCCTTGCTGGGGGCTGCCGCCCATCTGGACATATATCCCAATGAATGAATCCATGCTGGCGCTCATAGAAAAGCGGCTTGCCAGCCTGAGCGCCGCCGAGCGCAAAGTCGCCCAGCTTATCCTGGCCCAGACCCGCGACGTGGCCAAGTCCGCCCTGGGCGATGTCGCCAGGCAGGCGCAGGTCAGCGAACCCACCGTCATCCGCTTCTGCCGATCGATGGGCTACAAGGGATGGCCGGACTTCAAGATCAAGCTGGCCGCCAGCCTGATGGTGGGGGTGCCCTATGTGCATTCGTCCTTGAGCGCCGGCGACGGCACCGCCGTACTGGCGGCCAAGGTGCTGGACAATGCCGTATCCGCCTTGCTGCGCATACGCAACGACATCAGCGCCGACCATATCGACAAGGCCATCGATTTGCTGATAGGAGCGCGCCGCATCGAGTTTTACGGCGTCGGCAATTCCGGCATCGTGGCCGCCGATGCGCAGCACAAGTTCTTCCGCTTCGACCTGGCCACCGTTGCGTATTCGGACAGCCACGTGCAGCTCATGGCCGCATCGCTGCTTGGAGGCAAGGACGTGCTGGTGGCCATTTCGCATTCGGGGCGATCCCGCGAACTGCTGGATGCCGTGAAGCTGGCGCGCAAGAACGGCTGCCCCATTCTAGCCATCACAGCCAGCAACACTCCCCTGGCGGAACTGGCCACGGTCCTGCTGCGCGCCGACACCCAGGAAGACACCGAAATCTACAGCCCCATGATTTCACGGCTGGCGCATCTGGCCCTGATCGACGTGCTGGCGCTGGGTGTGGCGCTGCGGCGCGGCAAGGAAGTCAGCCGCGTACTGGAGAAAACCAAGAAAAGCCTGGCGGATCGGCGGCAGGCCTAGAGCATTTTCGGTTCAGGTGCTTACGTGCTTGTTGGTTCTGTGTTCCCTGACGCGAGCTTCTTGTGTGCGACGGTGCCACTATGGACTGCGGGGCGAATTCCGTGCAAGGTATGCTCTGACGCGTGCCGGGTGGCGGGAGCCGGTCTTGCTCCTCGTGCCCGGTTCGGCGCCCTGCGCGCCGAACGCCGCTGCGCCTGGCTCCTGCGCCCCTTCGGGCTGCGTTCGCCGACGGCTCGCTCGGCCCCGAAAGTCGCCGCGTCCGGCCCCCGCCACCCGACCCGCTGCGGTGTTTTGCGTTAGCGGCGCCGCCGGGGCGGTTTGGGTGCTTGGCCTTTTTATGCGGCGCTCGGTGCTGCTGGAAGGGGTCTTGCGCCGTCCCGGCCTCGCGCGCCTGCCGCGCGGGCCAGGACATTCGAGCTTGACGGATGATCCACCGTCAACGGTGCCCATCGCCAACTGTGTCCGTCGCTAAGGGGTTCATCGCCAACTATGCTGCCAAGGCACAGCCGGTGGGCAGGGGCGGGGCGAGGTTTGAGCAAGCCGCCGCAGCGGCTTTGCGGCGGGGGCGTAAGAGGGCGCGCATGTTTGAGCCGGCCATCAGCCCACAGGCGGCTGATGGCCGGCGAGTTCGCGCCCGACCCCGGCGCAAAGCGGCTGCAAGGGAACCCCGAAGGGGCGAAGCGATAGGAGCCCGGCCCCTGCCCACCGGCTGCGCCGGTTGTACAAGCGGTTGTACAAGCTAAAGCCACACGCTCACAGACCATAAAGCCTGCAAACACCTACAACGAAAATCCGATAGGCCTGCGCAACGTCCCGTTCGACCACGGCGGCGCCCGCCGCAAAGCCGCCTACATGCAGGCCGTCATGCCGCCGTCCACGACCAAGGTCTGCCCCGTGACGAAGCCCGACTCGCGCGAGGCCAGGAATACCAGGGCCGCCGCGATGTCCTCGGGCTCGCCCCACTTCTTCTGCGGCACCCTATCATGCAGCCAGGCGGTGAATTCGGCATCGTTCCACAGGTTCCGGGTCAGTTCGGTCTTGATATAGCCCGGCGCAATGGCATTGACGGTGATGCCGTCGTCCGCCAGTTCGGCGGCCCATTGCCTGACCAGGCCATGCAGGGCCGATTTGGCGGCGGTATAGGCCGTAATGCCCTTTCTGCCGGCCAGCGCCGTAATCGATCCGGTGAAGATAATGCGCCCATAGCCCTGCCGGGCCATGCCCGTGGCAATATGCCGGCCCAGCGCCCACTGCGAGGTCAGGTTGGCAAACAGCACCCGTTCGAAATCCGCCAGTGGAAAGCTCAGCAGCGGCTCGCGATGCTGGATTCCGGCATTGGAAAAGAAAATGTCAATCCGGCCCAGCCGGTCCAGCACCTCGTCCACGGCCCGGGTCGCCTGGCCAACGTCGGCGATATCAAAGGGCAGCGCATGCGTGTCCACGCCTTGGCCGCGCAAGACTTGCGCCGCCTGCTCGAGCGCGGCGGCATCCCTGCCGTTGAGAATCACGGTAGCGCCCTTGCGCCCGAGCGCGTGGGCCGCCGCATAGCCTATTCCGCGCGACGAGCCGGTAATCAGCGCCACCCGGCCAGAGAAATCGAACATATCCGTCTCCGTGGATTGGATCAGAACGCGACCTTGTCGGCGCCCTTCAGATGCAGGATGGCGCGCGCTTCATCGGGTGTCGCCACCTGAAGGTTGAGGGCTTCCAGGATCACCCGCATGCGCTTTACCTGTTCGGCATTGGACGAGGCCAGTTCGCCCGGGCCTATCCACAAGGAATCCTCCAGCCCGACACGCACATTGGAACCCATGGCCGCCCCCATGGTCGCCAGAGGTATCTGGTTGCGGCCAGCACCCAGTATGGACCATTGGTAATCCTGGCCGAACAGCCTGTCGGCGGTGCGGCGCATATGCATCAGATCTTCGGGATCGGGGCCTATGCCCCCCAGGATGCCGAAGACCGACTGGATGAAGGGCGGGCTTTGAACCAGGCCGCGATCCATGAAGTGCGCCAGGTTGTACAGATGGCTGATGTCGTAGCATTCGAATTCGAAGCGCGTGCCGTTTTCCGCGCCCTGGCGCAATATGGTTTCGATATCCTTGTAGGTGTTCTTGAAGATCAGGTCGCGGCTGTTTTCAAGATGCTCTCTTTCCCATTCGTGCTCGAAAGTCTTGAAGCGCTGCAGCATGGGAAACAGGCCGAAGTTCATTGAGCCCATATTCAGCGACGCCACTTCGGGCTTGAAGGTCATGGCCGGCCGCATCCGCTCCTGGACGGTCATGTGCGGGCTGCCGCCCGTGGTAATGTTGACCACCGCGTCGGTGGCGGCCTTTATTTTTCCAAGAAAAGGCCTGAAGAAGTCGGGATCCTGGGTCGGCCTGCCGTCTTTCGGATCGCGCGCATGCAAGTGCAATATGGCGGCTCCCGCCTGGGCCGCCGCGATGGCCGCCTCGGCGATTTCATCGGCGCTGACCGGTAGATGGGGCGACATGCTGGGCGTGTGTATGGCGCCGGTCACCGCGCAGGTGATAATGACTTTTTTCTTGCTGGCCATGGCTTTCCTTCAGTTGACGGTGGGTTGATCCGAGCCGGCGGCATCCGCCTGGTTCTTGTGCCGCAGCAAGGCCATCAGGCGCTCGTCGCGCCACAGGCGGCGCTTCAGCAATTCCGCTTTGGGAAGCAGGCTGCGCCGCTGCTGCTCCACGGCCTCGACCAGGTCCGCTGACCAGGGGCCGGTATCGGTCTGCTCGGTGGAAATCGACTGGAACATGCCGCCGTAGCGCGCACAGTAATCCTGCAAGCCATCGGGCGCATTCAAATCGATGGTTTCGAACGGTCCCATGAAGGACCAGCGCAGGCCCAGGCCGTCCTTGACGGTTACATCCAGATCCTCGGCGCTGACGGCGCCGCTTTCCACCAGGCGGAAGGCTTCGCGCAGCAACGCGCCCTGCAGGCGGTTCAGCACAAAGCCTTCCAGTTCCTTGTTGACGGTCACCGGCTTCTGCCGCACATCCAGCATTAACTTTCTGGCCCGCTCGATAACGGTCTTGTCCGTCCAGGGCGCCCCGCACAGCTCGACCACCGGGATCAAATAAGGCGGGTTGACCGGATGCGCCACCAGGCAGCGCTGCCGGCCCGGCAGCGACTCGGTGAAGGCGGAAGCCGGGATGCTGGACGTCGAACTTGCCAATATGGTTCCGGGCGCGCTTAGCGTATCCAGCTTGCGGAAGATCTCCTGCTTGATCTCCAGGCGTTCGGGCAGGTTCTCCTGCACATACTCCGCGCCCTCCAGGGCATGCTCCAGCTGCGCCGACACCTGGATGCGCGACAGCACGTCCTGGGCATCGCTCAGCAGCTCCTGCTTGCGCAACTCGCGGACTTGGCGGGCGATGAGTTCGTGCGCGCGTGCCAATGCCTGGCTGTCGCCATCCCATACCTTGACTTGGCAGCCTCCCCGCGCAAAGACGATGGCCCATGCCTGGCCTATAAGCCCCGCGCCTATGATTGCTATTTTCATTTCCCTTCCCGCTGTAGCGTTAAACCAATGATTGAGTGTGGCCGTCCACCACCAGGGCCTGGCCGCTGACGCTGCCGGCCGCGGGACTGGCGGCGAACAAAGCCATATTGGCGATATCGCGCGCGGTAACCATGCGCCCCAGCGATGCCTGCTGCTCATAAGAACGCGCAAGCTGATCGACCGGCGTGCCCATGGCCTGCGCCTTGGCCGCAATGACCGCGCGTATGCGCGGGCCTTCCACCGCCCCCGGCAAAATGGCATTGACGCGCACGCCGAACGGACCCAGCTCTATGGCCAGTGTCTTGGTGAAGCCGACCACCGCCCACTTGGACGCCGAATATGCGGAACGGCCGGCAAAGCCAAGATGCCCCGCCGCCGACGACAGGTTGATCATGACACCCGCGTCCGACGCCTTGAGCAATGGCACCGCCAGCCTGGCGCACAGGAACTGCCCGGTAATATTGACGGCCAGCGTCTTGTCCCAATCGGCGCGGCTAAGGGTTTCGACATAGCCGGTGGGACCGGCAATGCCCGCATTGTTGATCAATACATCAAGCCCGCCAAAGGCGGACTGGACCTGCGCGAACAGCTCCGCCACGCTGGCTTCATCGGACACATCGGCGATCGCCCCGTGCACCTGTGGAAGCTCGGCTTTGACGGCGGCCAGCGCCTTTGCATCGACATCGCAAACAAACACATCGCACCCGGCCGTGGTGAACACCCTGGCCATCTCCAGCCCCAGGCCGCTGGCGCCCGCCGTGATCAGCACCTTCCTGCCCGCCATGCTTACGTCTTCGAACATAATCGCCCCCTTCCTATATCCACAGTTTTTCTTTACGGAAATCCAGGTTCACCAGCAGTTCATGGGCGCTGCCCCTATGGGCCACCTTGCCCCTATCCAGCACCAGGGCGGTATCTGAAAGTGCCAGCGCCAGGTCCAGGTTGTGGTCGACGATCAGTATAGTCAAGCGCGTCTTCAGGGCCAGGATGGCATTGAAGACTTCCTCGGTCATGGCGGGCGACAAGCCCTCGAAGGGTTCGTCCAGCAGCAAGACTTCGACGTGCCCGACCAGGGCCCTGGCAATCGCCACCATCTGCTGCTCTCCGCCTGACAGCAGTGACGCGTCCACGTTGTACCGTTCTTTCAGGCGCGGAAACACCTGGAAGATTTCCTCGTCCGTCCAGCCATTGGAATCGCGGCCCGAACGCTTCAAGCGCCCCAGCATCAGGTTGTCTTTCACCGACAGGCCTGAAAATAGCCTGCGGCCCTGGGGAACGAAGGCAATACCCAATCGCGCCATGGCCTCGGGCACGGGAGAGGCAATGTCCAGTCCCGCTATCTGGATCGAGCCCGAACCTATCCTGGCCAGGCCCAGCATGCTTTTCAGCAGTGTCGACTTGCCGGCCCCGTTCCTGCCAAGAACCGCCACTACTTCTCCCTTGCGCGCCTCGAAAGAAATATCGGACAGGATATGGCTCTTGCCATAGAAGGCATCCAGCTTGTCCACGCGCAAGGCCAGTTCCGCGGAAAGCTCGGCTTCCCGGACCCGGGCGGCCAGCGCCTCGCTGCCCGAGCCGATATAAATTTCGCGCACTTCCGGATTGCCGCGCACCATGGCGGCATCGCCCTCGACCAGCACGCTGCCCTGGTTCATGACCGTAATCTTGTCCGCCATGGAAAAAACTCGATCCACATCGTGTTCGACCAGCAGAATGCCGATGCGATCGCCCAGCTTGCGGATAAGAGTGCCTATGCGGTCGCGCTCGGCGGCCGCCAGGCCCGCCAGCGGCTCATCCAGCAGCAGGATGCGCGGCGCGGCGCCCAGCGCCAGACCCATGTCGACCACGCGCTGCCCGCCATAGGATAAATCTTCGGCCATGGCTTCTTCCATGCCTTGCACACCCAGGTACTTCACCAGCTCATCGGTCTGCGACTGGGTGTCGCGCAATGCATCCAGCCTTTTCAACAGCGAAAAACGATGCGCATCGCGGCTGAGCACGGACAGACACAGGTTATCGCGCACGGTCAGGCCCTTGAACAGATTGGTAATCTGAAAAGACCGGGCCAGGCCGCTGGCGCATATCCGCTCGGGGGGCAGCTTGTCCAGGCTGGCCTGCCCAAGCTTCAGCTCGCCCCGGTCCGCCGGGAAAAGCCCCGATATCAGATTGAATAGTGAGGTTTTTCCCGCGCCGTTCGGACCGATCAGCGCATGGACGCCTTTGCCGGCCACCTCCAGGTCGACGCCGTTGACCGCCTGGATGCCGCCGAAGCTCTTGCTGATGCCCTGGCAGCGCAAGGTCTGATCGCCCTCCGCCGCGAGAAACGAGGGAAAGAAACCCGGATCGGTCGGCATCACCCGATTGCCCATGGCGGCAGCTGTGGTTTTCTCGGGCACGACCAGACGGAACAGACGCATCCCCACACCGCTCAAGCCGGAAGGCGTCACCAGAATGAAGAAGATGAATACCAGGCCGAAGTACAGCAGCCAGTCGGCGGTATACATGGACAGGTACTCGCGGAACAGTATGTAGAACACCGCCCCGAAAATAGGCCCGGAGAAGCTGCGCATGCCGCCGATCAGGACAATCGCCAGCAGCTCGCCGGAAAATGCCAGCGACATGCTCTCCGCCGATGCAATGCGATGGCTCAGCACGGCCAGGCTTCCGGCCAGGCCGGTAATGGCTGCCGACAGGACAAAGGCCAGCAGCTTGTACGAATCCACATCGAAGCCGATGAAGCGCGTCCGCAGTTCGTTCTCGCGGATGGCGGTCAGCACCCTGCCGAAAGGCGATTGCGTCAGCCGCAGGAGGAAAGCGGCGACCAGGAAGGCGATCACGGCGACGAAAATATAGAAATTCCGGGAATTATCCAGATCCAGTCCCAGCACCGTATAGCGTTCAATTCCCCCCAGGCCGTTCTCTCCCCCCGTCAGCGCGGTCCAGCGATAGGCCACCGCGAAGCACAGCGCGGCAAAAGCCAGGGTCAGCAAGGAAAAATAAACGCCCCGGCGCCGCAATATCAGCAGGCCGATGATCAGCGCCACGGCCGCCACCAGCGCCAGCGCCGCAAGCAGCGGGACCAGGGAGGATTCTGTGAAGTAGCGCTGCTGCAGAATGCCTACGGCGTAGCCGCCGATGCCGAACCAGGCGCCGTGTCCGAAGGACACCAGCCCGGTATAGCCCAGCAAAATATTCAAGGCCAGTCCCGCCATGGCCAGGACGATGCACTCCACCGCCGTGCTGTAGGTCAGCCCGCCCAGATCCAGCGCCATGGGCAAGACGATCAGTCCCAGCGCGATCCAGCCGAGTTTCTTGAGTTCTTCCATTGCCATATGCCCTTACTCCAGCCGTTCGAACTTTTCACCCAGCAATCCGCGCGGGCGCAGCACCAGAATGAGCAGCATCAGAAGATACAGGGAAGCCTCGGATGCCGGCGGATAGAAATAAGAAGTCAGGCCGCGGATGATGCCCACCAGCATGGCCGCCACCACCACGCCCCAGAAGCTGCCCAGCCCCCCTATGACCACGACCACAAAGGCCGCCGTCAATATCTCCTGCCCCATGGCCGGCTGCACACCCGTAATGGGAGCCAGCAGCACACCGGACAGGCCCGCCAGCCCTATACCCAAACCGCAGACCGCCGTCATCACGGGGTTCAATGAAATCCCCATGGCCCTGACCATGTCGGGATCATTGATGCCCGCTTTCACGATCTTGCCGAATGCCGTCCTGTTAAGCAGCAGCCAGGTTCCGGCCACGGCGGCGACCGCCACGAACAGCATGCCTATGCGATAGATGGGATAGAAGAAATCCCCCACAATGACCTGGCCGTGGGCGAACTCGGGAATGGAAAATGAAAGAGGGGAAGCCCCGAATATCATGCGCAACGCCTGCTCGATGACCATCGAAAGGGCAAACGTGAACAACAGGCTCAAGGTGGGGTCCGCCCTGTAGAACCGGCGGAAGAAAAAGCGCTCCACGATCATGCCCAGCACGGCGACCACTACCGGCGAGACGACAAAGGCCAGTCCGTAGCCCAGGCTGTCGCTTAGAAAAACGATCAGATAGGCGCCTATGGCATAGAACGCGCCATGCGCCAGGTTCACGATACCGCCCAGGCTGAAAATTATGGACAGGCCCAAGGCGATCAAAAGGTAATAAAACCCCAGCAGCAAGCCGTTGGCCACTTGCTGAATAATGAAAATCAGTTCCGTCGGCAAAACGCAATCCCCGGCAAAAGCCAGGCACGGGATAAGCGCCGCGCCTGGAAATCAAGCAAATCAGGCAAACTTGCACATGTTTTCTTGCTGGGTCGGCGCCAGCACCTCCAGGCTTTCGCCCGCGGCGGGCACCGGCTTGCTGGTCACCATGAAGTCGTCTTTTCCGGCATTTTTATCGTTGCTGGGCTGGACCGTATACATTTCATACAGCAGCTGATGATCCCAGGGACGGAAATAGCCCTGCCGGTCGCGCAGCACATCGAACTTGTTGTCGCCTTCCAGGAAGGCAATGATTTTGTCGGCCTGCGCCGACTTGGTCTTGGTCATGGCTTCGGCCAGTATTCTGATGGCCAGATAGTCATTGACCGCCTGGTTCTCCGGCAGTTTTTTCCACCGCTTCTGGAAACGGGCGACGAATTCCTTGGCCGAAGGCGCCTGCACCTGATGCGTCCAGATGATGGGCCATACGCCGCTGAATCCATTCTTGCCCGCGCCCCAGATGCTGGTCATGTTCATGTCGGCGCCCGCGAATGGAATATCGATATTGAACTCGTTGTACTGCTTGGTGAAGTTGGTGGTCTGGTTGCCGGCCAGGTTGCTCATCACCAGATCGGGCTTTTGCTGCCGGATCTTCAGCAGCGATGCGCTGAACTCGGTCGCATCGGTGGGCAACATGTCGTTGGACACAAAGACGGCCCCGTTCTCATCCATGAATTTCTTGGTCTGCTTGAACAGGTCATGTCCAAACGCATAATCGGCGGTAAAAGCCATCCAGCGCTTGCCCTTGACCATGCCGTCGCGCAGCAGGGCCTGCCCGATGGTGCGCACGTACATGGTGTTGCAGGCCTCAAGGTGGAACATATAGCGGCTGCAATTCTTGCCGCGCAGCTCGTCGGAATTGCAGCCCGTCTGCATAAAAAGCGTCTTGGCGCGCGTGGCGACCTGTGCAATGGCCAGCCCCGACGCGGAACTGATTTCCCCCACCAGCGCATCGACCTTGTCGCGCTCCACCATGCGTTGCGCCTTGGTCGAGGCGGTCTGCGGATTGACGCTGTCTTCCGTCAGCAGCTCGATCTTGCGGCCCAGCACGCCGCCGGCCGCATTGACCTCTTCGACCGCCATCGTTGCGCCCAGCACAGCATATTCCCCCATGGGTCCCAGGAAACCGGTACGGGGCGTCAGATGACCGATGCGGATGGGATCGGCGCCCTGGGCGCGTACGAAACCCGGCATCGCCAGTCCGGCGGCAAAAGCAGCGGAACCTTGCAGCAACAGCCGGCGCCCGGGAAGGGACGCCGAAGTTTTCTTGTCAGTCATGCTTGTCTCCTGTCGTTCTACACTGTGGGATTATTAATCGTTATACTATCCAACTGTGATCACAGATCACACCTAGCAATTACCCTAATCGCCGATACATGCCTACACTTCTTAGCCCGGCGCCCCGTCGCGAAACCCTTGGTGCGAACGTCTTGTTTCAAATCAAGGAACTTCTGCTTACCGGCCAATTGATGCCGGGCGAACAGCTGTCCCTGCGATCGACGGCCGAAGCGCTGGGGGTCAGCGTCATGCCGGTGCGCGAAGCCGTCTATCAACTGGTCGCCGACCAAGCCCTGGAAGTCGCTCCAAACCGATCCGTGCGCGTGCCCATCATGAGCGCCGGGCAATTCCAGGAAATCACTAAAATCCGATTGCAGATCGAAGGCTACGCCGTCGAGCAGGCAGCACTGAATTCACCGCCGGAGCTCATCGCCGCGCTGCGGCGGCTGAACGACCAGCTTTCCGACGCCATGGAAGCGGCGGGTGAGAACAAGGCGGCCGTCGTGCTGATCAACAAGGAGCTGCACTTTCTTATTTACGCGGCGGCCGCCATGCCCATGTTGGTCAAGATCATAGAAAGCCTATGGCTTAGAATAGGCCCGGTGCTGAATTACGACTTGCGGGCCGGATCGGAACGGACTCAGAAGAAGATTGCGGTGGAGCACCACGCCCGCATGATAGCCGCGCTGGAAAAGGGCGACGCGCGAACCGCGCGCAAAGCGCTGCATAGCGATATCGAAAGCGCGTTCAAGCACATTCTGGCCAAACAATTTTCTTGATAAGGAACGCGATGGACGCGGCAGTCTCCCCAGCGGCATCTTCCTTGAGCGACTTTGTCCGCCGCCTCCCCAAGGCCGAATTGCACTTGCACATCGAAGGCACGCTGGAGCCCGACCTTATTTTCAGCCTGGCGCAGCGCAACGGCATCGCCCTGCCTTACGCCTCGGTCGACGCCTTGCGCCAAGCGTATCAGTTCAACGACCTGCAATCCTTCCTGGACCTGTACTATGCGGGCGCCAGCGTGCTGATCACCGAAGCCGACTTCTACGACATGACCATGGCTTACCTGCAACGCGCCCAGTACGACGGCGTGGCGCATGCCGAACTCATGTTCGATCCCCAAACCCATACCGGACGCGGCATCGCCATGGAAACCGTCTTCGCCGGCATGGCGCGGGCGTTGCGCGATGCGCGCCGCTTGATGGGCATCAGCGGCTATATGCTGCTGAGCTTCCTGCGCCACCTGACGGAAGACGACGCCCAAGCCACGCTCGATGCCGCATTGCCGCTACGCGAGCAATATAAGGACTTATGGATAGGCATAGGACTGGATTCGGCCGAACGCGGCAATCCACCCGAAAAATTCGCCCGCGTCTATGCGCGATGCAAGGCCCTGGGCTTTCGCCTGACGGCGCATGCGGGCGAGGAAGGCCCGGCGTCCTACGTGCGCGACGCCCTGGACATACTTGGAGTGGAGCGCATAGACCATGGGGTGCGCAGTGAAGAAGATCCCGCCCTGATGCAGCGCCTGCTTACCGGCCGAATCCCGCTGACGGTCTGTCCGCTATCCAACCTGAAGCTGTGCGTGGTGCAAGACCTGCAGCAGCACAATCTGGCCCGCCTGCTGCGTCAGGGCCTGATGGTTACAGTGAATTCCGACGATCCCGCTTATTTCGGCGGTTATATCGCCGACAACTACATTGCCAGCGCGCAGGCGCTGGACCTGAGCCGCGAGGAACTCGCCGCCCTGGCCCGCAACAGCATAGAAGCCTCCTTCTTGCCCGATGAGCAAAAGCGCGCGTTGGCCGCAAGCCTGGATGCGGCGCTGGCGGCCGCCTGAAGGGGCCCGGCAATGCAGAGAGGAAAAGAATTCCCGCCGATCAGCCCCGAGGCATAAAAGCCTGTTTGAAAATCACCGAGCCTTTAAACCTTTAAGCAACAGGCAATAAAAAACCCACCGCGAAGGTGGGTTTTTTCAATCTGGCAAGTTATTAGATAACTTGGATCGATTTGGCTTGAGGGCCCTTTTGGCCTTCGGCCGCTACGAACGAAACACGTTGGTTTTCTTCGAGCGATTTAAAGCCGGTGCCGATGATGTCGGTGTGGTGCGCGAACAAATCCTTGCCGCCCGATTCAGGCTTGATGAAACCAAAGCCCTTTTCGTTGTTGAACCACTTTACAATACCAGTTTCTGTTTCCATTTTTGCAATCCCTAAAATAAACGAGCGATATGCCCTATAGAAGACTGTCAAGGTGTAGAGATTTGAGCAAAAAAGTACTATTACTGGTACTGGATTGTACTAACTTCAACGAACTTGAAAATCTAGGTCGTATATTATAGACAAGCCAAATCCAAGTCAACACATTATTTTCGTAAAATTGCCAGGAACGTGGCATTTTGGTATCAAGTTATAACAACACCCTCCCACACAGCAGCATGCAAGCATTACCCCGCAGCTTTTACGACCGGGACACCGTACTGGTCGCCCACGATCTATTAGGTAAATTCCTGGTCCACCGCCACGAGGGCGTGGAACGTATCGGAAAAATCGTCGAAGTCGAAGCCTACCTGGGGCCCCATGACCTGGCGGCCCATACATCCAAAGGGATTACTTCCCGTACCCGCGTCATGTTCGGGCCGCCCGGGTATGCTTATATCTACCTGATCTACGGCATGCACCACTGCATGAATGTCGTCACCGAGGCCGACGGCACGGGGGCGGCCGTGTTGCTGCGCGCCCTGGAGCCGGTCGCCAATCTTTCCAACAACACGAACGGCCCCGGGCGCCTGTGCAAGGCCATGGGAATCGACCGCGGCCATTACGGCCACGATCTTTGCAGCGATGATTTCTTCATTACCGAAAATCCGGACGAGAAAGACATAAGAATTGTGGAACGCCCCCGCATCGGAGTCGACTATGCGGGGGAATGGGCGGCCAAGCCCTTGCGCTTCTATATAGAAGGCAATCGCCATGTATCCAAGAAATAGGCGGCTGATGCCTGGCGCACAAGACAAGACAAAAAAACCATGTTATAGTTACGCCTCTTTTGCAGCGGCTGTAGCTCAGTTGGATAGAGTACTTGGCTACGAACCAAGGGGTCGTGGGTTCGAATCCTGCCAGCCGCGCCAGAATTTACCAGGGTTTACAACTGGTTAGAACCGCCTAGGGGCCAACAACCTAGGCGGTTTTTCTTTGGGCGCCGCTAATGTGATGAAGGGCAAAGCCTAAAAGCGGGGCCAAGCCTAAAACCGTTCATGGCCCAGCAGATAGCGCCACTTGCCGGCAGGCAGGCCCGCCATGGGCAGGCGGCCGATGCGAATGCGCCTGATATCCAACACCCGCAATCCCACCTGTCCGCACATATCGGCAATCAGGCCAGGGGGCGGGTTCTTCAGGGCGAAGCGCAGCCGGGTTTCGCTCTGCCAGCTGACCTTGATGGGCGGCAAGGCAACGCCTTGCCAGGACAATCCATGATTCAGCCGTTTCAGTCCATCGCCAGGCAACTCCCCCGCGACCTCCACCAGGTATTCCTGCTCGATACGGGCAATGTCCTCGGTAAGCTTTCGACCTATGGCGAAGGCCTGCGTATAAATGACCAGGCCGCTCGCTCCCGGCTCCAGCGGCATGACGGATTCCAGGCCTTTGAGGTCTCTTTTTACAAAATGCCGATCCGACGAGCCGTTGGAAACCTGATTCGCCGGCACAATCAGATCCGATACCGGGCGGCCCTCCGCGGCAAGATCGTAGCCGGAAGGCTGATGCAGCAGGATGGTGGCCGGCTTGTGGTCTTCGGCGCTCGCGCCCTCGGCCAGTTCCACCGCCAGAGGGGGATGCACACGAAATCCCGGCTCTTCGACGACCTGCCCGTTCACACGCACCCAGCCGCCTTCTATATAGTTCTCGGCCTCGCGGCGAGAACACGGCAGCAGCCCCGCAAGGTATTTGCTCAAGCGTATGGATTCATTCATGGTTGGAAGCGCGCACCCGGGAAACCTTCATGCAGGCGCAGACTGTACCGCTGGCGATGGCCCGGGTCAACCGGGCCGGCTTGCGGCACAGGCCTTGCTGACGTCGATGTTGTTTGACCTCACGCCTCCAGGGAGACTCATATGGCAACATCCAGGACACCCACGTCCGGCCGCCCGCCCAAACAGGCATCCGTCGACACCGCTTTCGGCAATACCGACAGCGGCCCGGCGCTGCCGCCCGATCCCAAGAACAAGAACCCCTCTGTCGCCAAGGCCGCCGAAGTGGACGCCATGGCGCGAGCCATGCCGTACAACCCCACAAAAGAATACGAGCATGGTCATGACAACGCCCTGGCCCCGAAAGCGGGCGCCGTGTCGCCGCCGGGTTCGGCCGACGCCACAGGCAGCACGCCGTCGGAAAAGAATCAAACCGCGAAGTATGGCGGGCAGGCCCAGTCTGGCCGAAATGCCGTGGGCGGTTCGCTGGATCGGGTACGAGCCGATGCCGACGGTCAGATGCTTACGACCAACCAAGGCGTGCGCATCGCCGATAACCAGAACTCCTTGAAAGCCGGCCTGCGCGGACCGGCGCTGCTGAAAGATTTCATCCTGCGGGAAAAAATCACGCACTTCGATCATGAGCGCATTCCAGAGCGGATCGTACACGCGCGCGGATCGGGCGCGCATGGCTATTTCGAATGCTATAAGCCCTTAAGCGAATTGACCCGCGCATCGCTGTTCGCCGAGGCGGGCAAAATCACGCCGGTTTTCGTCCGCTTCTCGACGGTGGCGGGCGAGCGCGGCTCCAAGGACACCGCGCGCGACGTTCGCGGGTTCGCGGTCAAGTTTTACACCGACGAGGGTAATTGGGATCTGGTGGGCAACAATATGCCGGTGTTCTTCATCCAGGACGCCATGAAGTTTCCGGACCTCGTCCATGCGGTCAAACCCGAGCCCCACCATGCCATGCCGCAAGCCGCTTCGGCGCATGACACCTATTGGGACTTTGTGTCGCTCATGCCCGAATCCACCCATATGCTGATGTGGCAGATGTCGGACCGGGCGATTCCCCGCAGTTTCCGCATGATGCAGGGATTCGGCGTGCACACCTTCCGCTTCGTCAACGAGGCCGGCCAGTCGGTATTCGTCAAGTTCCACTGGAATCCCAAGCTGGGGACGCACTCCCTGGTCTGGGACGAAGCGGTAAAGATCTCAGGCGCCGATCCGGACTTCAACCGAAGGGATCTGTGGGAGGCCATCGATGCGGGCGAATACCCGGAATGGGAGCTGTGCGTACAGACCTTTACCGAAGAGCAGGCAGCCAGCTTCAGTTTCGACGTCCTGGACGCGACCAAGATCGTCCCCGAGGAGCTCATTCCGGTACAGCCCGTGGGCCGCATGGTGCTGAACCGCAATCCCGACAACTTTTTCGCCGAGACCGAGCAGGTCGCCTTCTGTGCCGCCCATATCGTGCCTGGCATCGATTTCAGCAATGACCCATTGCTGGCCGGCCGCATCCATTCCTATGTGGACACTCAGATCTCCCGCCTCGGCGGCCCCAATTTCCACGAAATCCCCATCAATGCGCCTCTGGCCCCCGTCCAGAACAACCAGCGCGACGGCATGCATCGCCAGACCGTGCATCGCGGCCGCGCGGCTTACGAACCCAATTCGCTGGGCGGCGGCTGTCCCTTCCAGGCGGGAACAGCCGGATTCACATCCTTTCCCGAACCGGTGGAGCAGGACGAAATACGCGGCAAGCCGGAAAAATTCGCCGAGCACTACAACCAGGCGACCCTGTTTTACGAAAGCCAGACCGCCTTCGAGAAGAAGCATATCGCGGATGCCTTCCGCTTCGAGCTCAGCAAGGTAACGGTGGCGCCGGTAAGGGAACGAGTCGTGTCCATGTTGCGCAACGCCTCCGAGGAACTGGCGGCGACCATCGCCCTGGGGCTGGGCATGGAGCTGCCGCCGGCAATGCCTCGCGCGCTACCGGACCCGCCGCAGCCGGAGATAAGCGATTCGCCCGCGCTTTCGCTTCTGGCGCGACCCGGGGACGGCAGCGTCAGGACACGCAAGGTCGCCATCCTGGTGGCGGACGGCGTGGATGCCGCGTCGACTTGGTCCATGGCGAACGCACTGCAAGCGGAAGGAGCAATTGTCCGCCTGGTCGGACCACGCGTGGGACCATTCAAGGCATCCGACGGCTCTCTGATCGACGCCGATGCGTCCCTGGAAAACCAGCCCGCCGTACTGTTCGACGCCCTGGTCGCGCCGGACGGCCCACAGGCCATCGAAACCCTGGTGTCTGATGGCCGCGCCCGGGAATTCATACAGGACCAATACCGCCATTGCAAAACCATCATGGCGGTCGGCAACGCGGCCATGCTGCTGGAGGCCGCGGGCCTTCCGGTGGACACCGAGGATGCCGGATTGATGGTCACACAGGAATGCGACGCGTCGAGCGCGGCATGGTTCGTCCAGGCGCTGGCCAAGCACCGCCATTACGAAAGGGAATCCGACCCGCCCCTGGTGTAAACAGCCTTTCGCTTTTCTTTTTCTGTTGCCTGCCGCCCTACGCCCAAAGCGCCGGGGCGGCTTTTCTTGGCGTGGCGGCGTAAAATCGTATCGAATCCCTTGGTTTTCCGGCTCTCCCTATAGCACTATGCATGCCCCGCCCCTGGCTGTGAACCGCAGCGCTTTTCCCTACGACTACGCCCGCATCGAATCCGTCGTTTCGGAATTCCTGCCTCGATGGCGCGACATGGGCTTCGATGCCGTCGTAGCCATTGCGCGCGGGGGCCTGGTTCCGGCGCTGATGGCGTCCACCGAATTAAGCGTGCCCCTGCATGCGCTTTCGTATTCCCGCGCGGACCGCCGCGTATCGTGGTTCACCGTCAGCCAACCCCCGGCAAAATCCAGACTGCTGCTGGTTGAAGATATCGCGGGACGGGGCACGACCTTGTCCGACTGCATCGAGTTCCTGCGCCGGCAGGGATACGAGTTCAGCGTCTTCACCCTGGCCTACGATGCCGACTCGCGCGTCCAGCCCGATTTCGGCATGGAGATCCCCATGGGGTTCCGGGCCTGGTTTCCATGGGAAAGAACGTCAATAACAGAGTCGTTCGGGCAAACCCGCAACTGCCCGGACCAGCCGGAGTATCGCTACGCGTCATGGGCCATCGATCTGGACGGCGTGCTACTGATGGACTTGCCCGAACAGCAATACGCGCAGGCGCTGCACGAAACTCTGGCGCAACGCGACCTGCTGCTGCCGGCCGAGGTCCTGCCCGGCCTGGATTTGACCGATATCACCATCATTACGGGCCGGCCCGAACAGGACAGGACTCGCACGCAGGCCTGGCTGAACCGCCATGGATTCCACGGACCGCTGGTCATGCGCGACGAGCGCCGCCATACGGCTGAACAAACGCCGCAACACAAAGCCGAGTCCATCCTTGCCCGCTGCCACACCCACTTCATAGAAAGCGATCCCATCCAGGCGCTGGACATTGCCCATCGCGCCAAGGTGGCCAGGGTCATATGGTGGAATGGCGGCCAGGCGCTGGCGGTTTACGCCAATCCTGTCGCATCGTTGCACCTGGCATAGACACAAGCTTTACCATGCCTGCATAACATCGGCGGCACATGCGAAAATCGTGGCCGGGAATTTGTTGTACTTTTAATTAAAATGAAGCATTCCGCCTAGTCCGATATTGATTCCATACTAATAAACCAGGAGCCAGACTTGCCTACGCCTTCCAAAATGACTTGCGTCGAAGACTTCCGCCAATTGGCGGAACGCCGCGTGCCCCGGATGTTCTACGATTACGCCGATTCCGGCTCTTGGACTGAAAGCACTTACCGCGCCAACGAGGAAGACTTCCAGAAGCTGAAATTCCGTCAGCGGGTGGCCGTCGACATCGAGAAGCGCACGCACCGCTCTTCCATGATAGGCATCGATGTGGCCATGCCGGTGGCGATCGCCCCCACCGGCCTGACCGGCATGCAACACGCCGACGGCGAAATCCTGGGCGCCAAGGCGGCTGAAAAATTCGGCATACCTTTTACCTTGTCCACCATGAGCATCTGCTCCATCGAAGACATTGCCGCTCATACCAGCAAGCCTTTCTGGTTCCAGCTGTATGTCATGCGCGACCGCGACTTCATGGAGCGCCTGATCGACCGGGCCAAGGCGGCGAATTGCTCGGCGCTGGTGCTTACCCTGGACCTTCAGGTACTGGGCCAGCGCCACAAAGACATAAAGAATGGCCTGTCCACGCCGCCCAAGCCCACGTTGGCGAACCTGATCAATCTGGCCACCAAGCCGCGCTGGTGCCTGAACATGCTGGGCACCAAGCGGCGCAGCTTCGGCAATATCGTCGGCCATGCCAAAGGCGTAAGCGACCTTTCCTCGCTGTCCTCCTGGACGGCCGAACAGTTCGATCCCTGCCTCAGCTGGAAAGACATCGAGTGGATCAAGGAAAGATGGGGCGGCAAGCTGGTCCTGAAAGGAATCATGGACGAGCAGGATGCGCGCCTGGCCGTGGAATCGGGCGCCGATGCGCTGCTGGTATCCAACCACGGCGGGCGCCAGCTTGACGGCGCCCCTTCATCGATATCGGCCGTACCGCGCATTGCGCATGCCGTGGGCAAAGAAATTGAAGTCTGGATGGATGGCGGAATACGTTCCGGGCAAGACGTATTGAAGGCCATAGCGCTGGGCGCCAAAGGCACCATGATAGGCCGCTCCTTCCTGTACTCGCTGGGCGCCATGGGCGAGGCCGGCGTCTACCGCTGCCTGCAGATGATCGCCAACGAACTGGACATCACCATGGGCTTCTGCGGGCATACCGACATCCATAATATCGACCGCTCCATCTTGCTGAATCCGGAGATTTTCGATTGATGAACTCTCCTTCCCAAACCCACGCCGTCGTCGTCGGCGGCGGCAACATGGGCGCCGATGTGGCGGTCGTCCTGTTGCGCGCGCAGTGCCGCACGACCATCGTCGAGCCGGACGCCTCCCGGCACGCGAATATCGCGGGGCGCATAAACGCCAGCCTGGCCCATCTGGATTGCGCCCAGAACAAGCGTTACGCCACCATCGTTTCTTCGCTGGAAGATGCCGATTGGGCTGCCGCCCGGCTGGTCATCGAATGCATCCCCGAACAGCTTGACCTGAAGCAAAAATTGTTCGGCAAGCTGGTGGACCTGTCCACCCCAGACACGGTCCTGTGCAGCAACAGCTCCAGCTACCCTATCAGCCAGATCGCCCAAGGGCTGCCCACGCAGAATCGCATGCTGGGCCTGCACTTCTTCATGCCCGCGCACATTATCCCCCTGGTCGAAGTGGTGTTGGGCCCCGATACCGACGCAAGCCTGGGCGATGCGCTGGCGGCCTTCATGCGCCGCTGCGGCAGCGTCCCGGTCCTGGTCAAAAAGGACGTCCCGGGCTTTCTGGCCAACCGCCTTCAGCACGCCCTGGCGCGTGAAGCTTATGCATTGATCGAGCAAGGCATTGCCAGCCCCGAAGATATCGACGCCGCCGTGCGTTTCGGTTTCGGTTTCCGCTACCTGGCCGCCGGCCCCGTGCTCCAGCGCGACCATGGCGGCCTGGACGTGCACTGCGCCGCTGCCCGCACCATGTATCCCACCCTTTGCAATGCCGACTCACCCGCCTCCATACTGGCCGAACGCGCCGATGCGGGGAAAACCGGCATGAAGGCGGGCGAAGGCTTCTACAAGTGGACACCTGAAAGCATCGAAGCCGAGCGCAAGCGCTACGATGCGCTGCTGCGAGCCGGACTGGAACTGCTGGCCGCCGAGCTGCCTGAAATCAAGCCCTGAAACGCCGTGGCGCGAATCAAGCCGAAGGATCGGTCGTTTCACCGCTAAGGCGCGGCCGATCCGCTTCCTCGCGGCTCAAAGGCTGCACTTCCCGCATGGATTGAAGGCAGCGGGTCGTCAGGCGCTGATACTGCCGTGTACCGAAAGATTTATGGGCAATATCGGCATCGGTCAATTCCCGTAATACCCGCGCCGGCGCCCCCACCACCAAGCGGCGCGAAGGAACCACCAGACCGGCTTTCACGAAGGCCATGGCTGCGACAATGCTCGATTCGCCGATCACCGCCTGGTCCATCACAACCGCATTCATCCCGACCAGCGCATTTCGCCCTATCGTGCAGCCATGCAGGACGGCGCCATGCCCTATATGCCCATCCGCTTCGACCACCGTGTCGTTTTCGGCAACGCCGTGGATGACACAGGTATCCTGCACATTGGAACCCTCTTTCAGGACGATGCGCCCGAAGTCGCCGCGCAGACTGGCCAGCGGCCCCACATAGACACCCGGCCCCACGATGACATCGCCTATCAATACCGCGCTGGGATGCACGTAAGCGGACGGATCAACCACGGGCGTGATTCCATCGATGGCATAGACTTTCAGCATGGTATGGTCTCCGGAGTTTTATTGGTATACGGCGTCGCACAAGGCCAAGCTGCAATGTACCAGCAAGAAAGCATGGCCATCAACGCCAGCCGTCCATCGCATCACGCCCGCTGCTGTGATTAAATTGCCCCTACACAGGAACGGCAAGGAAACGGAATGGCGCAGCACGTATTGGTAACAGGCGGCAGCAAGGGCATAGGCAAAGCCATAGTGGAGCGACTCTCGCAGGATGGGCTTCACCCCATCAACCTGGACATCAATCCGCCCGCGGCCCTTTCCCCGAATGAACTATATGTTCCCATCGACTTGCTGGACACGGAATCCCTGCGTACTTGCTTGAGCACGCTGCAGTCCCGGTATGCCATTACCCGTTTGGTCAACAATGCCGGGATGGTCCAGCCTGCCTCGCTGGAGGAAACCGATATCAAGGCATTGCGCAAGGTCGCCCGGCTGAACCTGGAAGTGCCCCTGCTCCTGACGCAAAGCGTGCTGCCCACCATGAAGTCGGCCGGATTCGGCAGGATAGTCAACATCAGTTCGCGGGCCGCGCTGGGCAAGGAATTGCGCAGCGCCTACTCCGCCTCGAAAGCCGGCCTGATCGGCCTGACGCGCACTTGGGCACTGGAGCTGGCGCGCCACGGAATCACCGTCAATGCGATCGGCCCCGGCCCCATAGCCACCGAACTGTTCATGAACGCCAACCCACCCGACGCGGAGCGAACCCGCCAGATTCTGGCCAGCGTACCCGTGCAAAGGCTGGGCCGGCCGGAGGAGGTCGCGCACGGCGTGGCCAGCTTCATGGACGAGCGCGCCGGCTTCATCACCGGCCAGGTGCTGTACATATGCGGAGGGATAACCGTCGGTTTGTGCGGCGCCTGACAAGCCGCAAGGCACGATATTTGCCCCTTCTCGGTTTTATCGCGGGAGGCAGGTATGAAACGAAAGCACGATGTCCCCAGGTCGGCGAGCCGCGCGATATTCGGCTTGGGCGCGGCGGCGGGGCTGGCGCTGCTAAGCGCTTGCGCGGGGTCCTCCAAATTGCCCGAACAGGCCAGCTTCGGCCCTGAACCGCAACTTCCCAAGCCAAGCAAGGCGCTGCTGCCCACGATCAAGATGGCGGAAGCGATTGGCTGGCGAGACGGCGCCGCCCCCGGAGCGCCTGAAGGCTTCAAGGTCAGCCGCTATGCGGAAGGCCTGGACCATCCCCGCTGGGTCTATGTGCTTCCCAACGGCGACGTCCTGGTGGCCGAATCCAATGCGCCGGAGCGCCCCGTTCGGAACGATAAGCTGCGGCTCAGAACCATGAGCTATTTCATGCAGAAGGCGGGAGCGGGCACGCCCAGCGCGGACCGCATCACGCTTTTGCGAGACGCCGATGGCGACGGCCGAGCGGAAATCAAGCAGCCCTTCCTGGAAGGGTTGAATTCACCCTTCGGCATGGCCTTGGTGGGCGATCACCTATACGTCGCCAATACGGATGCCATCATGCGCTTTCCCTATAAGCAGGGAGACATCCGCATCAGCGCATCCGGAGAGAAACTTACCGACCTGCCGGCCGGCCCTTTGAATCATCATTGGACAAAAAACATTCTGGCATCGCCCGACGGCAGGCGCCTTTATGCCACGGTCGGCTCCAACAGCAATGTGGGTGAGAACGGCCTGGACAAGGAAGAAGGCCGGGCGGCCATCTGGGAAGTGGATCTTTCGAACGGAGAAAAACGCTTGTTTGCCACCGGCCTGCGCAACCCCAACGGCATGGACTGGGAACCCGCTACGGGCACGCTGTGGACGGTGGTGAACGAACGCGATGAGCTGGGGAGCGATCTGGTTCCAGACTACCTTACCTCGGTGAAGAAAGATGGCTTCTATGGCTGGCCGTACAGCTACTTCGGCGGCATCGTGGATGCGCGGGTAAAGCCGCAACGGCCCGAACTGGTGGACAAGGCGATCAAGCCCGATTACGCGATGGGAACGCACACCGCCGTGCTGGGTCTCGTTTTCTATCAAGCAAACCTATTCCCGCCGCACTATCGCGGCGGAGCCTTCGTGGGCATGCACGGGTCCTGGAACCGGAAACCGCCCAGCGGCTATAAAGTGGCATTCGTACCGTTCAACAATGGCAGGCCCGACGGCATGCCGCAAGACTTTCTGACCGGCTTTCTGAATGACAAGGGACAAGCCCGGGGCCGGCCGGTGGGCGTGGCCGTGGACAGCCGGGGCGGACTGCTGGTTGCGGATGATGTGGGGAATATTATCTGGCGTGTTGCGCCGGCGTAAGCTCAGCCGGGAGCTACCGCCCCGCCGCTTCTCGCCACTGGCTGAATTTCGTCTCTGTTGCCGGCTCTGTGGCCGGATACAAACCAAGAATCGACTCTCCGTTCAGGACTTGCTCGGTAACGAAATCCTCAAAGACCGTCATCTCGGCCGCCTCCGATGCAATCTCCCCGGCCAGGTGCGCCGGAATGACAACCACCCCTTCCGCGTCTCCCACCACGACGTCGCCAGGAAAGACCGCCACGTCTCCGCAGCCAATTGGATCGTTGAGAGCAATAGCTTGATGCAGCGTCAAATTGGTCGGTGCCGATGGCCGATTATGATAAGCAGGAATCGATAGGCGGGCGATCTCGGGCGAATCGCGAAACCCTCCATCGGTCACAACACCGGCAACCTTGCGCATCATCAGCCGCGATACCAGAATCGACCCTGCGGAAGCGGCCCTGGGATCCTTTCGACTATCTATGACAAGTACGGCCCCCTCCGGACACTGCTCGACAGCCAGGCGCTGAGGATGGGATCGGTCGCGAAATACCGCAAGCGGGTTCAAGTCTTCCCGGGCAGGAATGTAGCGCAAAGTGAAGGCTTCCCCCACCATGTTCTCAAGTTGCGTATTGAGAGGTCGAACATCCTGGATAAATTGGTTACGCAAGCCGCGCTTAAAAAGGGCTGTGCATAATGTCGCGGTGCTGACGCGCTTCAATTTCTGCCGCGTGCTGTCATCAAGTTTGGTCATCGGTGTAGTCCATGGAAAGTAGCAAAATCTGGAGGGATAAAACGGTTGGCGAAGCGCTTAGACGATCCCCGCATCGCGAAGATCAGCCACCTGCTCCGCGGCATATCCAAGCCATTCATGCAGAATTTCTTGAGTATGCTCACCCAGGACCGGCGGTGCGGACCAGCCTTCTGTTATATCGAACGCCGAGAATTTCACGGCTGGACCCAAGGTTGGAATTTCGCCATATTTTTCGTGATGCAGACGCTGTTCCATCTGTCGATGCCGCACTTGCGGATGCGAAAAAACACCCTGCATGTTGTTTACCACGGAGCATGGAACTTTCGCTTCGTCCAGCTTGGCTGCCAGTTCCTCGGTTCGATGCCGGGCTATTTCCGCATCAAGAATCGTATAGAGCTCATCCCGGTTGTTGACCCGGTCCTGCAGCTCAATGAAGCGCGGATCGGAGATCAGGTCTTGGCGCTTCAGCACCTTGCACAGCTCTGCAAACAAGTTGGAAAAGCCCGCCCCGATCACGATCCAGCCATCTAATGAACGAAATGCCTTGTAGGGCACTTGCTGGGCATGTTCGGATCCCCATTTCTCGGGCTCTTTTCCCAGAATCAAGTATTCGAGCGCGGCATTCGCAAGAAAAGCCACCTCGGACTCAAGCAGGCTCGTCTCGATTCTTTGGCCCGTTCCGGAAACGGTGCGCTGCAGCAGCGCGGCCAGTACAGCCGCATAGCAATTGGTTCCGGTGATGATGTCGAACGCCGAGGTTCCCATTTTTATTGGCGCACCGCCTCGCTCACCGGTGATATTCATGTAGCCGCCAATAGCCTGTATCGTCAGATCGAAGGCCCCCTTCATGCTGTCGGGTCCGTCCGCGCCGAACCCCGACATGCTGGCGTAGATAAGGCGGGGGTTGTCCGCGGCCAGGCTGTCATAGTCCAGCCCCAGTCTTTGCATGACTCCTGGGCGGAAATTTTCCAGCACCACATCCGCCTTTAGACATAGTTCACGTGCAATGGCTTTGCCGCGATCGGTCTGCATATCCAGAGCGATCGATCGCTTGTTGCGATTAGCGGCATAGTAGGTCAGCCCGTTACCCTCATGAAATGGAGGCCCTTGCGTACGCAAGGGATCCCCCTCTCGGGGGATTTCCACCTTGACGATCTCGGCGCCAAGATCACCGAGCAGTTGAGCGCAATAGGGGCCTGCCAGTATCCGCGTAAAATCCGCTACGCGTATCCCTGTGAGTGGTTTGTTGGTTGACTTCATGGTTGGAGTTCCAGTTCCTTTACATGCATGTTCTTAGCTGCCGATAAAAACCGGTTTACGCTTCTCGAAGTGGGCCCGAATGCCTTCCTCATAATCATGAGTGCCCTCAAGGGGCTGGCGAAGCATCTGGTCCAGCTTGGCGGCTTCGTCCAAAGGCAGGTCGCCGCCCTCATTGATGGACCGCTTCACGGCGGCCAGCCCCAAGGGACTGGTTTTCTCGACTTCCCTGGCAAACTCCAGCGCTGCATCAAGAAGAGCGGGTCGTGAGACGACACGCTCGACCAGTCCTATACGATAGGCCTCATGCGCATCAATGCGGCGCGCTGTAAAAAACAATTGCTTGGCCCGGGCCGGCCCCACGATACGCGGCAACATCAAGGCAGCGCCACTGCCTGGATAAGCGCCCAGGGTCATCTCGGGCCAGCCGAAGCGCGCATCATCCGCGGCAATACGGGTATCGCAATACAAGGCAAGCTCGAACCCTCCTCCAAGGCACCATCCCCCGATCGCAGCAATAACCGCTTTCGGAGAGTTGAACAAAGCCTGATTCAGCTTCCAGCCTCCTCGACTTTGCGCCCACTTCTCCTCGGGCGAAAGCGTCCGACGCTCTTTCAGGTCCGTGCCTGCGCAAAATGCTTTTTCACCCGCGCCTGTCAAGATGACAGAGCGGCAGTCGCGGTCCTCGGACGCCTCTTTTACCGCGTCGATCAGCCTGTCTACCAACTCGTGCGACAAGGCATTCATCGATTCCGGCCTGTTCAGCGTCAGCATCACCGCTTTGTCAATTTTCTCGTATATCAGCACCGTCATGGCATCCCTCCTTTAGTCTCAAGATTCATTCAATACCGCAACGGCCGATCTCAAGCTCGCCGGTTTGAGTTTTACGCACGCTGACGTGGCACATCCAATTGCGGTCGTCGCGGATCGGGTAATCATCCCTCCAGTGCGCTCCCCTGCTTTCCGTTCTTTCCAGGCAAGAGCGGCTAACCGCCTTTGCCGCCATGATAAAACTGATGGCCTCCAGCGCCTTTACCCGATCCGCGGGCTTGTCCAGGCACAAGCCCGCGCGCAACTCATCATGCAGGATGCGCAAATCTTCCAAGGCGCTAAGCAGATCGCGTTCCGTACGTACAATGCCGGCATGATCAAGCATCGTTTGCCGCACAGCATTCTTGATATCTTCCGGCCGAGGGCCATCGGCCCGATCCGGCAAGCTGGTCAGCTTCTCCATCGCGCTCGCAACAATACCGGCCCAAGGCAGTCCACTCAGCTTCCTGCGGCCGGAGGCCGCCGCCGCGCCAGCGATCCCACCGAAAATTATGGCATCGCTTCCGCCATTGCCGGCTATCCGGCTTGCCCCGTGCACACCGCCGCTGGCCTCTCCGGCCGCATACAATCCCTGGATTCCGGTATGGCAATTCGCGTCGATCCGTATGCCGCCCATATGGCTGTGCGCAGCCGGTTTTACCCATATGGGACCCCGGCCGGGATCGATGCCCGCGAGCCTTAACCGCTTGCAATGAGCGATGTAGCTTTCCAGGCGTGATGGCGGAATATTGGACGTATCAAAAAGGACAGTGCCCTCTTTTTCCGCCCTTCCCGCGCTGACCTCAGACTGGATGGCCAGTGCAATCTTGGCTTTCTCTATCTGCATTTCACCGTGCCCGGGGTTGTGTTCCAGCATGAAGCGCTGCCCCAGCCTGTTTCGCAAGGTGGCGCCGTCGGCAAACATGGCCGTAGGCATCTCCATGCCACAGCATGGGCCGGGCTCCACAATGACCGTCGGCTCAAACTGGACGAATTCCATATCTATCAGCGTCGCCCCGCTGTCGAGCGCAAAAGCGTATGAATCGGCGGTAATGTCGGGGGGATAGGTGCTGTTTCCATATATGGCCCCCACCCCTCCCATCGCCAGCACGGTAGACGCCGCCCGCACAGCCACCATACGCGTCCCGTCCCTGCGGCAAAGCAAGGCGCCAACCACAGAGGAGGCGTGTTGAAGAAGACTTATCGCTTTCCAGCCCGCAAGCTTTTGTATCCCCTGTTCGTCGGACAACTCGACCAGGCGGCTCACGGCAAGCCGCCCGATGCCGTTAGGATGATAGACCGAGCGGGCAAATGTGTTTCCGGATAAATGCCGGCGTGCTATGACGCCCCCATCGAACTGCAGCGGCACACCGATTTCGATCAGGTCGCGCAAAGCCGCGGCGGCATTGCCTGCCATGACCTCAACCAGCCGCCTGTCGTTTATGCCATAGCCGCCTTCGATGGTATCGCGCGCATACGCCTCAATCGAATCGGGTGAATCCGCGCCCTCTCGTGGAACATTGAAACCGATAATATGCTGCGAAGCGCCCTTGGCCTGGTAAGCGATGACCACCTTGGCGCCTGAGCGCCTGGCGGCGTTGGCGGCTCTATAACCGGCCAGCCCGCCGCCCAGCACCAGTACATCCGTATCAACTGTTTCTATCGAAGCAGCCATCACCCATCCTCGTTCTCAAATTAGTCTTGTGCTGGTCAAGCACCCACAGACAGGGCAGGCTAGTTCGGGTCTATGCCCACGTCCTGGATGATCTTCATCCATTTCTTTTGCGCGCCGACCATCATTTCCTGCATTCCCGCGGGCGTGGAGCTGCGGCTGGTGACTCCCTGCTTGGAGAATGTCTCCTTGATCTCTGGCGATTTCACCGCCTCCACCAGCTCATGATTCAATTTCTGTATGATCGCCTCAGGTGTCCCGACGGGAACGGCAAAACCGAACTGGCCCACGACCACGTAGTCCGGATAACCCGATTCCTTGACTGTGGGCACATCCGGCATCGTTGACGAGCGTGTGTCGCCCGTCACCGCGAGCGCACGCAATTTGCCGGCGCGTATATGGGGAAGAAGAGCCAGCACATTTCCGAAAGTCACATCGATCTGACCGCCTATCAAATCGGTCACCACGGGACCATCGCCCTTATACGGAACGTGCGTAAGCTTTATATCCGCTGTGCTCAGGAACAGCTCCGTGCTCAGATGGCTGACCCCGCCAACGCCGGACGATCCATAGTTCAGGCTATTCGGCTTCGCCTTGGCAAGAGCCACGAACTCCTCAAGCGTTTTAGCCTTCACGCTCGGGTTGACGGCGATCACATAAGGCGTGTCTCCAACAAGCCCAAGCGCGTTGAAGCTCTTTACCGGATCGAAGGGAAGGTTTTTATACAGACCTTTGGACGATGTGTGCGGAACAAGATTCAAGATCAACAGCGTATAGCCATCGGGAGCCGAATTTGCCGCAAATGCGGCGCCAATGGTGCCCCCGGCACCAGGCCGATTGTCCACAACCACCGGAGTGCCCATTTGCTCCTGAAGCCTGGCGCCCACCGCGCGAGCCATGGCGTCGGTGCCGCCGCCTGGTGAAAAAGGAACAACAATGGTAATTGGTTTGTTCGGGTATGTGGATTGAGCTGCGACCACGCTGGCAGCCGCTGAAGCGAAACACGCGGCAAGGCCCAACAGGGAAAAACGAGGCCACGCCCCAAAGAATCCTGCGAAAGTCATGAGTTTATCTCCTATATTGTTGTTGGTCTCGACGGCAGCAAATTTGTATGCCATGCCTTGCCGTTGGCAACATTCTAAAGGTCTGCCTTACAAGCCGCCAAACGATAAAAACTTGGACATTCATGAGTTAAAGTCATAAACTTTCGAAATGTCCTGGCATATACCATCGATTTCATCGCTGCGAGCCTTTGAAGCTTCGGCAAGGCACATGAGTTTCACAAAGGCGGCGGCGGAGCTGCACCTGACCCAAAGCGCCGTCAGCAGGCAAATCGCGCTGATGGAAGAATCTCTGGGCCTGCTTCTTTTTCAAAGGGTACGGCAACGGCTGATTTTGACCGACGCGGGACAGCAGTACGCCGAGGCGGTAAGGGCCGCCCTCGGCCAGATACAAGAGGCCACGGTAACGCTGCTGGCTCACAAAGGGCGCGGCGGCGCGTTAAGAATCGCCACCGCCCCCGCATTCGCAACCAAATGGCTGATTCCCCGGCTGGCACGCTTCAACGACGCCCATCCGGGCATAGTCATCAACCTGTCAACGCGGGATGTGCCGTTCGATCTCGAGCGCGATGATTTCGACGCAGCCTTCCACTACGGCTCCAACGACTGGGCGAATGTTCTCTCGGAATCGCTGGTGGGCCATGATTTGGTTGCTGTCTGTTCTCCCACGTATCTTGAACAGCATCCCCGTATTGCCTCTCCCGTCGACTTGAAGGAGCATGTCCTGCTGCAGCAAACGAGGCGCCCAAGGAAATGGCGGGATTGGTTCGAGGCCATGGGAGTAAACGGCCTGGATGCCGGAGCCGGTCCAAGATTCGAACATTTCTATATGATTGCGCAAGCCGCTATCGCGCATCTGGGTATCGGGCTAGTGCCTCGCCTGCTGGTGGAAGACGACATTGCGAATGGCCGCCTTGTTGTGCCATTGCCTACACCGTTCTACAGCGGCGATTCTTATTGTCTGGTTTATCCGCCATCGAAACGGAATGATCCCAGGCTGGAACAGTTCCGTCGCTGGTTGATCAGCGAAGCCGAGACTAGCCTTGAGGGCCGGCCTGCGCTCCCTGCTCAAGAAACATGAGAAAGCGTTCAAAGGCCGCCCCAAACAACACCTCGTAACTGCTTTTTTCCACAAAGCCGATATGGGGCGTCGCCGTGACATTAAGGCCATCGTAGGGCCCGTTGGAAGCCAGAACAGGTTCGTCGTCGTGCACGTCCAGCGCCGCGGCGCCGGGCCTGCCCATCGCCAAGGCTTCCCGCAGCGCGCCGGGTTCGATCAGACCCGGCCGGCTGGTATTGACCAATAGCGCGGTCGGCTTCATAAGCGCCAGATCACTACGCCTTACCGAATGGCGGGACGTCTCGTTCATCCGCATATGCAAGGTCAGCACATCGCTGCGCCTGAAAAGAGCTTCGCGGCTTTCAGCCAGTTCCACGCCTGTCTCGCGCGCGGCGGTCCGAGTTTGTTCCCGGCCCCATACCAGAATCCGCATGCCGAAGGCCTGGCCATATTGCGCAAGCAGGCGCCCTATGCGGCCATAACCCAGTATGCCCAATGTCTGGCCCTGCACGGACTGCCCTATGCCGACGGGCGGATTGGTCTTATGCCATTGGCCCCGCGCCATGCTGGCCATGTATTCAGGCACGCGGCGCCTTGCATTAAGGATCAAGGCCCAGGTGATCTCCGCCGCCGAATGGCCGTCGCTTCCGCCACCTTCAATTATGGGAATGCCGAGCGCCGCGCAAGCGGCCTGGTCGATATGGGATGTCTCTGGCGCTCCCGCCGTGCCGGTTTGAACGATGGCCTTGAGTGACGGCAGCTTGTCCAGCAAGCCGGCGGTGATACGGCTGCGTTCCCGTATCAATACCAGGTACTGGACATCGGCCAGCAGATGGATCTGAGCAGCCCCAAGCGGCATGCTATCGATGATGCGGATGTCGGCCCCGGGCAGGTGCTGTTTCAGGCGGCTGAATGCCTCAAGCTCCGGGACGAGCTTCTGATAGTCATCGAGAATCGCAATGATCACGCGGGAGTTATTCATGAAGACCCATACCTTTCCTAATTCGCGGTAATGCCAGCCGTTTTTACCACTTTAGTCCATTTCGCCAGGTCGTCCTTGACGATCCGCGCCAATTCGGCCGGTGAGCGGTAGCTTGCATTGGATCCTTGCGCATTCATTTGCGCTTTGAACTCATCAGAGGTGATCACATTCTTCATGGCGGTCGCCAGCTTCTGCACGACATCGTCCGGCATATCGGCGGGGCCGAAAACCGAGAACCAGGCCTCAAGCTGAAATTCCGGCAGGCCCGCCTCGGCGGTGGTCGGAATATTCGGCAGCTTGGGGTGCCGTTGGGCGCTGGTAATGGCCAATGCGCGCAGTTTGCCCGCCTCGACATGGGGGATGGCCGTGGGCGGTGTGGTGATGAACATATTGATGCGGCCCGCCAGCAAGTCCTGCATGGCTGGCGCCGCGCCGCTATAGGGAACGTGCACCATATCGACCCCGGTCTGGAGCTGGAAGAGCTCGCCGCCCAGGTGCTGGATGGACCCCACGCCGGATGATGCGAAATTCATGGCGCCTGGGTTCTTCTTGGCCCTGTCGATGAACTCCTGCAAGGTCTTGGCCGGGGAGTCGGCCGGCACAAGAATCAGGTGCGGGCCGCGGATGACTTCGGCGATTGGGGTGAAATCCTTTATCGGATCCCAGGTCAGATCCTTCATCAGCACCGGATTTCCGGTGTGGAAGCCTTCGTATGAAAGCACCAGCGTGTAGCCGTCGGGTTTGGAACGCGCCACGTAGGCATTCGCGATGCCGCCGCTTGCGCCAGGACGGTTCTCCACGACCACAGTCTGGCCAAGTTCATCCTTCAATTGCTTGGCCAATGCGCGGCCGGCGATGTCCGTTGTGCCGCCGGCCGCGACCGGGATGATCAGTGTAATGGGCCGATTCGGAAAATCGTCGGCTGCGTGCGCGCTCATTGCGGTGGCCAGGACCAGGCCACCCGCCATTGTGCTCAACATCTTCTTGAACATTGGTGTCTCCCCATATGTATTGTTGGCATAAGCTCTCGGCTATTCATACCGGAACCTTCTGGCGATTATGCCCGCGCATCAAGCCAGTCTTCTATGGCTTTTCTCTTGTATCAGCTATGCTTTCATGGCCTAGCCATATCGGCGCGATTCAATGGACATCCAGGTGCAAAGGCACGGGAGCCAGGCGTGCCGCCTCGTGCAATACAGGCCGAATCTGCGCAAGCACAGCCCGGCCTTCACGGGTAAGCGGCCGATTCAAAGAGGTAGTGATCATCAACCGAGTCTCCAGCTTGGGAGAGACAAGGCGCGTAGCCTTCAAGGTTCCCGACTTGACCTCGACGGCGACGGCGGGCATGGCCAGCACGGTATGTGCAATACCGGCCAACACCACCTCTTTCATCAGAGTTAGCGTATCAAGCTCGTACTGGACATCGAACGTTCCCTTTACCTTGTTCATGCCCTGGTCCAGAGTGCGCCGCAGCCCGTGAGACCGGCTGGGCAATGCCATCGGAAGTCCTTCAAGCTCCGCCAGGGAAACGCTCTCGCGTCCTTCCAGGCCAGCCTCGGCGATCAGCCGTGGGTGCGACACCAGGAACAGGCGCGCCGTTGCGAGGGGATCGACCGCGATATGCTGCGACCGCCTGGCATCATGCAAGATGGCAATATCCAATCGGCCATCGACCATCCACTCATGCACGTAGCCGCTATAGCCGGTCAGAAAGTTCAACCGTATTCCGGGAGCAATCGAACGCAGTTTTTGCAACAGCGGCAAGCCGATCAGGGACATCACCGTCGGCGTCAACCCCACCGTGATCGAGCCGCAAAGAGGCCGTTCGGCGGCGCCCAAGCCATCCGCGGCTTCGGCAAGCTGTTTCAACAAAGGCCGGATTCGCTCCGCGAACAGCTCGCCTTCCGGCGTAAGCGTCACGCCGCGGCCGTGGCGGTAGAACAGCTTGGCGCCGCAATCCTCTTCGAGCCGCTGCACCTGGCGTCCCAGGGCGGGCTGCGCCACGCCGATGATGCTGGACGCGCGCGAGAAACTGCCGTGGTCGGCGACCAAAAGGAAATATTCAAGACGCTTCAGATCCACATGCCACCTTTCGAAAGAGTGCTTGCCGCTATTGTCGGAAATAGCCACTTATACAACGACAAGGCACGCCGAAAAAGTATAGCTGCTATACCAGCACCACCATTGCCGGCATAGCTGGTCTTGCTCACAATGCTTGAATCACTATGCGGCTTTCGCCACTTTCAGACTATGCATGACATGACTCTTCCAACCAGCCACCCCTCCGCCAATCCGACTTCGGCCCACGCCCTGCTCGGCATATTCGCCGCCAACGGCATCGACAGGGTCTTTTTGGTGCCCGGCGAAAGCTATCTGGGGGTACTGGATGCGCTCATCGACTTTCCATCCATCGATCCCGTCGTTTGCCGGCATGAAAGCGGCGCCGGCTATATGGCCGTTGCCGACGGCCGCCTGACGGGCAGGCCGGGCGTGGCCATGGTCAGCCGGGGACCCGGCGCGAGCAATGCCGCAATCGCGGTCCACACCGCGCAGCAGGATGCCGTGCCGATGATATTGCTGGTCGGGCAGATTCCCAAGCGCGACCTGCGCAAAGAAGCATTCCAGGAAATCGATTATCACGGCATGTTCGGCTCCATTGCGAAATGGGTATGCGAGCCGACTGATCCGCAGCAACTGGCCGAAGCCGCCTTCAAGGCCATCCGATTGGCAAGTTCGGGCACGCCCGGTCCCGTGGTGATCGTGATACCTGAAGACATACAGCAGCAAGAGGCGCCACAGCCGAAGTGGATTTATACGCCGCACGCCCAATCACTACCTGCCGACGCCGTCTTGCAGGCCTTGCGCGAACAGCTGCGGCAAGCTCGCCGGCCCCTGATCATTGCGGGCGGTATGTTCGAGGCGCCCGGCGGACGCGAAGCGCTCAAGACCTTTGCCGAAGAATGGAATATTCCCGTCGCCGTCTCGTTTCGCCGGCACGATGTCTATCCGGCCACATTGCCGCTATACGCCGGCGAGCTGGGCTTGGCGCCTTCGGCGGATCAAATGGAGGCGTTCCGGCAAAGCGATCTGATTCTCGCCTTGGGAACGCGCCTGGGAGACATCCCCACCCAGGGGTATACATTCCCATCCCTGCCTCGCCCGCAACAAACATTGGTTCACTGCTATCCGGACGACCACATCGTAGGGCTGCACTATGCCGCCGATCACGGCCTGGTGTGCAGCCCCGTGGAACTGGCAAAGGCGCTATCGACCGCGTCGGCGCTAGCCCATCCGCAGGAACGCCGGCAATGGATCGACAAGCTGGCGAAGGCGCATGCCCGGCACGCATCGTGGCCCAACCGCCCCACCGCCGAAGGGCTGGATTTCAGTAGAGTCGTACGCAGCCTGTCCGATCAAGCGCCCGATGATGCCGTAATTTGCCTGGACGCGGGCACATTCGCCGCGCCGGTATACCGCCATTTCAAATTCCGCGCACAGCAGCGCCTGCTTTCGCCCTTGTCCGGCGCCATGGGATATGGCACGCCAAGCGCCGTGGCGCATGCCTTGCGGTACCGGAACGCCAAAACCATCTGTCTTGTGGGCGATGGAGGCTTCATGATGACGGGCAACGAAATGATCGCGGCCGTACAACACCGACTGCCGATTCTGTTCATATTGTCGAACAACAATTGCTATGCATCGATAAGAATCAATCAAGAACGTGAATATCCCGGCCGGGTAAGCGGCACATCACTGTTCAACCCCGACTTTTGCCAGATGGCGCAGGCTTTCGGGATGCGGACCCTGCATCTTGATAGCACCGAGGACATCGACACGATGATCGCCGATGGCTTGGCGGCCGACGAGCCCGTGTTCATCGAGGTCAAGACCGATCTGGCCGCGGTGCTGTCTGGGTAGCGCGAGGCTTGCGCTTCATCCGGCTGACGGCGGCGTAGGATTTCGAAATTTCCGGGCCAGTTCAATAAAAGTCCAAATCGCTGTTTTGGTATTGTCTTGTCGCACCAAAGCGTAGACGTCGGTGCTGAGCGGTATGTTATTGAGAGGCCGCGTAATCAATCCTGTGACGCGACGCGTTGCTGATATGGGCACCACGGCAATGCCCAGACCCGCCTCCACGAGATAAAGCTGCGCGGGCACCTCTTCCACGACCTGTGAGCGTCGAAGATCAATCCCGACCTGCGTACAAAGCAAATGAAAGCTTGCCGCAAACGATGAGCTATCCCGCTCGAGCAGGACCAGGCGTTGGCCGACCAGGTCTTCCATTTGAAGCTGACTTCGTTCAGCCAACGGATGCGACGCCAGCATGGCTAGGACGGGGGGATCTTCCCATAGAAGAAAGCTTTTCAGCAGACTGTCCGCCGTACGGGAACGGCCAATGCTGATGTCGATCGTGCGATCCAGCAAGGCCTGGACCTGGTCGCTTGGCCGCATTTCGTTTAGCACCAGGTGTATCCCCGGGGCCAGCATGTTGCACTGAGCGATCAACTGCGGCACAGGTCCCAGAAAATGCGAACCCGAAAGGCCGACCTCGATGATGCCTTCCATTCCTTGTTCGATGGATCGAGCTCTTGCCGTGGCACGGCTCAGTCTAGCCAGGATGGCTTTGACCTCATAGAGATAAATGCGGCCGGCTTCGGTCAGTTCCACACGACGGCTCGTCCGATTGAAGAGCCGTACCGCCAGCTCCTCTTCAAGCAAGGCTATCTGCTTACTGAGCGGCGGCTGCGAAATGTGAAGCCGCCGCGCCGCCCGGGTGAAGCTTAGTTCTTCGGCCAAGGCCACAAAATACTTCAGCTGATTGATATTCAAGGCACGGCTCTCCCGCGGACGCGACAAAACCGCCATGTTTTACTATCGGACCAGCCAGAGCGCAATGGCGGGGAACATCGAAAGAATGACGATACAAAGCAGCTGTACCAGCACGAAAGGCAAGGCGCCACGAATGATTTCCCCCAATGTGATCTGCGGCGCTATGCCTTTGATCACATACAAGTTCAAACCCACTGGCGGCGTGATCACGGCCATTTCACACGCGATGATCATGATGACGCCAAACCAGATGGGGTCATAGCCTGCCGCAACGATGATCGGCAGCAAGATCGGCGTGGTGATCAAGATGACTGAAACAATGTCCAGAAACATGCCGATGGTGATCAGGAACAACAGGGATATCGCGAATGTCACCCAGCCAGGCTGATTGAGTTCACCGACCAGGCCAACGATTCTTTGGGGAATCATCAAGCGTGTCATGATGTACCCAAAAAGCAAGGCGGCCACCAGTATAAGGAGGATCATGCCCGACGTAACGATAGTTGAGCGCAGGATCTGGATCACCAGCTTCACGTTCAATTCGCGCATGAAGCCTGCAATGAGGAAGGCGCCCAGCGCGCCAATGCCGGATGCTTCCGTAGGCGTGGCGATGCCAAAGTAAATAGTGCCCAGGACGGCAAGAATCATGAGGCAAGCCGGCCAAATATATTTCAATGCTGCCCAGCGTTCTGCGAAGGATATCCGGTTAGCTTCGCGCGGCGCCATATGAGGCTTGAACTTGATAAGCACATACAGATAGGCCATCATCAGTCCGGTCAACAGCAATCCGGGGAAAATGGCGGCGGTAAAAAGCTTGCCGATGGATTGATCCGCCATCTCGCCGTAAAGCACGAAGCCGATGCTTGGCGGAATCAGCAAGGCCAGCGAGCCTGCCGCCGCTACCGATCCGCCCGCCAAACCAGGGTCGTAATTCCGCTTCAGCATTTCCGGGATGGCGAACCTCCCAATGGTGGCGGCGCCCGCCACGCTTACGCCGCTCATGGCGCCAAAAACCGCCGAGCTGCCCACGCTGGCAATAGCCAACCCGCCGGGCAAGCGATTCAGCCATACATAGAACAGGTTATAGAGCTTTCCACCGATACTCGTGCGAGCCATGACCTCGCCCATCAAGATAAAGAGCGGAATACAGATCAAAGAATAGCTTGCCAGGCCGCGATGCAATATGGACGGAATGACATTCAGTGCATTCATGCCTCCTTGCATGAACATACCCAGGAGGCTGGCGACCCCTAACGCCGCAAAAATCGGAGTGCCTACAGCCATGAGGCCCCCGAACATCAATAGAATCAGCGTGAAAATAGTTGTCGAGTCCAATCAGATCTCCCTTTCCACGTCAGAGGGCGGTGTGGGTTTGACCCGAAACTTGGTTAGGGCTATCAATGCCAGCAACGCGGCTCCTATGGGGATGAAACTATAGGGAATCCACAATGGCACCTTTAGCAACGAGGGCGACTTATACGCCTTCTCGATCGCCGTCTGGACTACATTGCAGCCGGCCCAGACCAGCACCAAGGAGAACAACAGGACCGTGGCCTGGCTGATCCAATGCGCGATTTTTTTTGCCTTGCCAGTCAGCTTCGCCTGGGCGAACTCCACCGATACATGGCGGTCTTCGTAGTGCACCCAACCAATCGAAAGCCAGGCAATAGCTACCAGCAGATAGGTGCTCACTTCCACGGCGTACAGGCTGGGCGAATTGAACAAATAGCGGGCAATCGCGGCATAAACCGTTATGCCAGTCAGCGCTACAAGCAAAATTTCGGCGATATGCACCGCCGCCCTGCTGATTACGACAGGGACTCTTGAAATACTCATGCATTACTCCAAGCCCCGGAAGATGACATCCCCGGGACATATAGAAATAAAGAACGGAAGGCCTTTATGCCGATTTCAAAAGCCCGAACAACTCTGACGACGTACAGACCTGGGCATACTTGGACGCCATATCCACCAAATTGCTGTCATGCTGCGCCTTGGAGCGATCGGCGACACAATCCGCCGGAACAAACGGAGAGAATCCGTTCTGCATGGCATCCACCACGCTGGCTCTTACGCAGCCGCTCGTGGTACAACCAGTAACAATGAGGGAATCGCACCGATGGGCGCTCAGCAGGCTTGCCAGACTGGTGCCATGGAAAGCCGAGGCCTGCGTTTTCTTGATGATGAGGTCATTTTCCGGGTCGAAGTCGATGCGTGGATCAATTTCACACGCCGCGCTTCCATCATCCAGCGTGGCCAACGCAGGACATTTCATCAGGAAAGGCCCTGCCTCGATCCTGGCATTACGATATGCCACCACCGTATGGATGATGGGCCCTTTGCCCCGAAACGCGCGGATCAGCACATTCAACGATTCAATGGGTTGGTCGCAATTGGCTGCTAGCGGCGTCAAGCCCGGTTCCGTGAAACCCCGTTGAAAATCAACAACGAGGAGCACAGGACGTGAGCCGAAACTCAACGACCCGTAGAACCCCCCTGCGGAATTTGCAGTGTCTTTTTGCATGGTCAGGCCTACCTTGTCAGACGCACGGCGCGCGGGCCGTGCCGGAAACAACAGACGATCTATTTCTTAATTGGGACTTGCGGTTTCCGCCACCATTTTGAGATACGCCTGGCCATTTGGCACCTGAGCGGCCCATTCGGTAATGGCTTGTGACGTCTTCGCCTTCATCTCTTCGCGTGCTTCAGGCGAAATGCGATGGATCTTCATGCCGTTGTCTTCAAACTTCTTGAGCGCAACCTTGACGTATTCGTCTACGCGGCGGAACTGGTCAGCATCACGCTCCTTGGCGCTTTCCACCAGGATGTCCTGAAGGTCCTTCGGCAATGCGTCGAATTTCGATTTATTGATGACGAGAATAGAAGTATCTACCGCCAGATTGACCAGCGACAAGTGTTTAACCACTTCATACAGGCTGCGACCCATGCCGGTAATCAGGGGCCGCGGCGTGGCATTGATGACACCGCGATCAAAGGAAAGGTAGAGGTCGGATGAGGACATACCGGTGGGCGATCCGCCCAATAGCTGAACCGCGCGCGCGTCGGTGGCGCTGGTGGTGGCCCACACTTTTCCTTTGAAATCATCGGCTTTCAGCACGGGATCAGTGCGGGAATAGAGTTCGTACGGATCGAACGGCGCCACGCCCAGGATCACTGCGTTATGTTGAGAGGCCAACTCTTCCTTGATGCCCAGGTCCAGCAAACCTTTTTCAACCGCGCGCCGCAAATGCGGCATATCGTTCAAAAGGAAAGGCAGAGTAAAGATATTGAGCGCGGGAATGGACCCTCCCGCATATGAACCCGAAAAGTTCGTGATATCAATGTCGCCGCGGCTCAGTGCCGCAAGCTCTTCGTAGCCGTCGAACAACTGGCCCGAGTGGAAAATATTGATCTTGAGACGCCCCTGGCTCTTTTCCTCCGCCCGTTTGGCGAACGACTCCAGCGGCTTAAAGATGTACTCGTAAGAGGGTGGCAAATACGTTGAAATTGATAATTCGTATTTTTCGGCCGCGCTCGCGCCAGATGCCGCGACGAGACCCAAAGCGATTACTAACGTTTGAAAAGCCCGCATCATTGTCTTCTCCATTTGACACCTCTTTGGGTGGGATTTATTGCGTAGAACTATGGATAAGTCCCATCTATGACGATTATGCTTAGGCTGATCTATACAATCCAATACTTTAAAAGACTAGAATAATTCCAATAGGATATAGATTTTCCGCAATGGCAGCCGCGTGATTTATCGCGAGACATACGCTTTTAGGCGCCGGCGACGGCATAAATAATATCGGCTGCTCTTGTGGCCATGAGACCAGGCGGTCAATCCCAATCGCCGCCAATTCTGATGACCGGGTCGATAATGATGGCGGGCCTGCCGGATCGATACACCGGCTCGCGCTCATAGTACCTGCGTTCCGGCGCCTCGCACTTACGCTCTTCCTTGTACTCCCCATCTTTCTTGTATTCGCGCTTTACCTTGCAATGCCCATCCCAATATTCCTCTTTGAATTCCCGCTCGCTTCGATACCCGTGGCCGCTTTCGTCCTTCCAGGAATCCGCGCCAGCCGTGAATGGCGCGGCAAGCAAGGCACCAGTGATTAACAGTTGCCGCATTTTCATAGAATCGTCCTATCAGTACATTGTGCCAAGTGTACATAGTCGGCGCCTGGTATTCATGATGCGCTTGTGACCAGATGCTTCCTGATTCGCGGGGAATATGGCGATCAAAAAAAACCGCCTCGTAAAAGGCGGCCGGGCCAATTTTGTTGTGGGATCATTTTTACAATGGCTTCACAGGCATATCGGAGTGCATGCCATCCGTACATGCGATCACCCTTGCCAAACCGGCGATTTTGGTGGCCCGGCTAAAAGCGCGTCTGCACGCCCATCATGAAGATCTCTCGCTGATTGTCATTGAACGCCACGTTGGAGCGATTTCGGGCATGCATATACTGCGTTCTAATCACCAGATTGCGGCCGACCCACTGGCTTACGTCCCATAGCGCCGTCAAGCCGACGGTGTGCTGGCGGTCGTCGCGAGCGTCGGGAAAGAAAGCCATCCCCCGGTCGTAGGTGACATTGGTGTAGCGGTAGTTGGCGATAAATTCCAAGTTGTGGCGCGGCTGCCAAACGGCATACACCGACGGACCATTCATCCGCCGCGAGAACACGTCCTCACTCGCTTGTTCGCGCTGCAGCACATACTCGGCCCCAAAATTCCAATTGGGAATCAGCTGGGTGTTGACGCCCAGCCCAGCATGCACGCCGTGCGCATCGCGCCGCCTGTCCACCTTTACCTTGCGATCGAAATAACCGCCGCTGAAAGTCAGGTTTACCTTGGGCATGATCGTCTTGGATACCCGACCCACCACGCCGGTATTCGATTCCTGTAGGCGACTGTCCTGACGCAGATAGCGGACACTGGGTTGTATGCTGGCCGATATGCCATGCAGGCGATTGCGGTAGATCAGCGCCGTGGCCAGCGTCAGGCTGTCATTGGTGAAATTGGCATTGTCGAAATAATCGGTGCGCGATGCCCCGCCCTGGAACAACAGCGAGAAACTGGGGCTAAGCCGATGGGCATAGCTGCCGCTAATGCTGGTATTGGCGCCCCAGGACGACTTGGGCATGGCATCGGGCACCAGGCGGAACTGTATCGGCGTAGTACCCACCACTGCGGGAACGATGTCCGACGTGGGGCCGCCATTGATGTTGGTGTCATGGGTAAGCCCGGCAAACAATTCTATGGCCCATGGCTTGCTCGCCGCGCCGGCGATCAGCGCGGCTGGATCGTTGGCGCCCAGCCGTTCGGCCAGGTTCTGCATGATGGGCGAGGCTTCATTGGACGGGCCTACGCGGGCTGCGTCCGCAAACAGCGGTGCCGCAAGCGTCGGTTGCCCAGCTTTGATATACAGGGCGGCCAGCTCAGCGCGAGGCCGCGTGGCGTTGGGCAGCAAGGCGATCACCTGGCGGTAGTAGGCGATGGCCTCTTCGGTATTGCCCAAGGCTTGCGAACAGCGCGCCAGCAGGTACAGGCTATCGGCATCCGTTGCCGTCGTTGTGCCGCTTGCACTTTTTAGTATGCGGCAGGCGACGTCGGGCCGGTTCTCTTCCAGCATCAGTTGCGCCAGGGCATTGCGCTTGGCTGCCGCCTTGTATTGACTGCCGGTAGCGGCGGCAGCCTGTGCACCGTTTTGAGCGGTAGCGAAGCTTGCCGAGAAGGTCGCCGACATGACGAGCGCCGCAAGCGTCGATAGCGACGCGGTGACGCGCCGGTTCCAGTGTCTGGTTTGCATGGTAATGGCCGGTGCTGTTAGCGTTTGCCGTTGAAGCTGCCGTTAGCCGGCCGCCCCGAGTCGGTATTGAATTCCCATGATCCGCCCACTTCTTCGGCATTCGGCCCGTAGAACTTGCCTGCCAGGTCGCCGTCGACGATGGGATCCATGTTGTTGCTGGGGCCGTAGTCCCCCGTCACAGTGCCCGTTTTAAGGATGTCGCCGACATTCTGGAAGAGCGCGAAGTCCACATAACCCATCGCATTATCAAAAAGAATCCGGGCATCCATGCCTCCGGACGATGCGGAGTTGGCGAAGTCCACGTTCATCGTCAAAGCTCCTCCGACCACAGCGCCGTCGATAAACGCGCCGTCCGCCCGACCAATGTAGGTGGCATTCAGGTTTCCCAACACAGAGAGGTCGGGTGTAATGAACCCCGCATCGAAGTAGGGATACATCGCGCCCGCATCGGGTGTACCGGGTGCACTGGGTACACCCGGTACATCAGGCGCATTGGGCGAATCGGCAGCTGCCAATGCAACGGATTGCAGTACCAATTTATCGATAAGCACTTCATTGGCAATCTGATCACCGGGAACAAGATTGTCGGTCACGCCATATGGTTCATCTTTACCCGGTACGATCGCGCTTTGGCCGCCTTGCGTGTCGGCTTGCTCCGTGTTCGGTGTCAGCATGCTGACAAGATCCTGGCTTGTCACTTCGTTTTGCGGGTTGACGTCATCAGGATCGACCATGCCCTGGTCCAGCGTCTCTTCGCCCAGGATGGAGGCCGACGCCGCAAAGGCCGCGCCAACCAGATCCTGACGGATGGCCAGCTGCGTGTAATCAACAGACGGTGGAATAAGCCCTGCCGCCACCGCCGCCGCGACATAGCCCTGTGCCCAGCCGCTTGCCCCTCCCACCTGCGCGTCTGTGTTCACTTCGAGCCCCAGCGCCGTCACTAGCACCTTTGCCAGTTGCTCCAAGCTGACGTTGGACGCTTGGTCTGGTGAAAAGGTAGCATCAGCCTCCCCCACGATTCCGACCATATATCCTGCAGTCAACTCTGAAGTAGAAACGTCGGTAAATGCTGTTCCAGCGGGCGGCTTGTCTTGCGGATCCAGACCCATAATCAACGCGGCGACCCGCGCAAACTGGGCGCGATTCATGGCTTGATCGAGATCGGCGGAACCATTCCCCGCAGCCTCGAAGATGCCCGCCGCTTGAAGCGCGTTGAATTTATCCTGAGCGCTTAACTCCTGACCATGGGCGAAGCTTAGGCACATGCTTGATAGAAGCAGTGCCGCTGCGTACTTTAATATTGTTTTCACAGTGTCCCCGGGCGAGCGTATTAATTAGAGTTACATTTGCTCGCGAATTTATCCATTTGTAATGTGTTGCAGTCTAAGGGGAGAAGCTGGTAAGAGCAAGCAACAAATGTCAATTTTCGTAATTATTTGGATGTTGCATTGGGTGCCAAAACTGATCCAAGGCAAGCGCCGGGAAGTTCTCGAATAAGGCTTCGCTGCGGTTGAAACGATGTGATGGCTCTCCATCATAAACGGGGGACAAGCGGCATTCATTAAACTTGTTTTTGCGAAGAACGAGCTTAATGGAGCGAAT
>NZ_JAZHOB010000139.1:0-267 GCF_048751585.1 Pollutimonas rozaliensis
TGGATCTCGATACTAAAGCCCAGTTTTTGGGCTAAACTGAGCATCCCTTTATTGCTAGGCATGGTCATACCTGAGATGCGGGCAGTGCCTTTCGCTTGGCAGTAATCAATGATCTTTTTCATTAGTAATGATCCGAGCCCTTTACCTTTAAGATCGGAGCGGATCAAAATGGCAAATTCAGCATCACTATTATCATGGTTGATCAATGCTCGTGAGACGCCAATGATCTCTGCTGGTGAGGTTTTATGGCTGACAGCAACAAAAGCC
>NZ_JAZHOB010000140.1:0-267 GCF_048751585.1 Pollutimonas rozaliensis
GAAAAATTCCCAATGTCTCGCTTTAATAAAGTTGAAATTGAAAGCATTGAACAATTTAAAGAACTATGCGAAAGATACGCGCTAGTTTTTGATGTTACCTTTGAAAACATTAATACTAAAATAAAACATGAAAATTACATAAGTGAATCTAAATGTTTCAGCATTAGTAAGCCTATTATAAACAATGGACGAATAAATAGCGCTGAAAGTCTTGGCATAACATTGACGGAAGTTGATTTCGATATTATCGAAAAAGTTTATTCATGG
>NZ_JAZHOB010000141.1:0-267 GCF_048751585.1 Pollutimonas rozaliensis
CTCCCGGATCCCTTCCACCGCCTGCCTGCGACGCTCGGGGGCTATAAGTTTCCCGAGGCGACGTCCGCCAGAACCTGCTTCTCTAAAGATAGATCGGCCACTAGGCGACGAAGCAGGGCGTTCTCGCGCTCCAGGTCCTTCATTTTCTTGGCCTGATCGACCTTCAGACCTCCGTACTCCTTGCGCCAGCGTGAGTCACTCTGCTCAGAGACATCTGCCTCCTTGCAAGCGACGGCAATGCTCTTGCCTTGTGCCGTTTGAACCTCG
>NZ_JAZHOB010000142.1:0-267 GCF_048751585.1 Pollutimonas rozaliensis
CAATGCGCAGAGGTTTACTTGTGGGTCCATTCTCAGCCTCGGCCTGCAATGTTTTAAAGGTTTCATAGTACGCTTTCGCTGCATCAACACTACTTACCGCAAACATGGCGTTAAACCCTTTAGCGCCAGAATAGGCTCGATGCGTTTTCTGGTTAAAATGGCTCAGAATATACTGCGAGATTTCACCAATGCGCATTGGATGTAAGAAGGCTTTCTTATTCTCAGCGGCACTAAGCTTCTTATCATCCTGCTCAGTCTCAATGCTCT
>NZ_JAZHOB010000143.1:0-267 GCF_048751585.1 Pollutimonas rozaliensis
GCTGAAGCCTCTCCGTTTAACTGGTTTTGTATTGAACCTTGTATACCTCTTGCTGACGGCATAATTTGTACATACGCTTGTCCTAATTGTGTTGCCATTAGTTTGTTTCACCTCCCGCCAAAATGCGTGCTCGCATTTGTTCAAACTCCTCGCCAGAATGAAACGCCAATTGATTGCTTTGCTTTTTAGGCTCTGTTAGCATTTCTAAAATTGATTTAGGTTTATTGCGACCTTTCGCACCATCTTTTGTTTTTGACCATAAGAGGT
>NZ_JAZHOB010000144.1:0-267 GCF_048751585.1 Pollutimonas rozaliensis
CAAGAGTGCGGTCACCAGCGTGTTTGGCCGCAAGTTCCTGGGCTACGCCCTGTGGGAAGCCAAGGGTGGAGATGTCCGACGTGGTATATCAGCCAAAGCGTTGGGGACATTTAAACCGCGGATTAGGCAACTGACACGCCGAAATGGCGGGCGCAGTATCGCACAGGTCGTCGCCTATCTACGACGCTACCTTTTAGGCTGGCAAGGCTACTTTAAGCTGTCGCAAACACCTCGTATCTGGCGGTCGCTGGACGGGTGGATACGAAG
>NZ_JAZHOB010000145.1:0-267 GCF_048751585.1 Pollutimonas rozaliensis
ATATTTTTGGTGGCTGTGAATTTATTCGTTATGACGATCGCCCCTGGAGCGAAAAAGTGTTCAATCGTCTGCAAACATGTACGCAGATCGTTTCTGTCGTCACCGAACAAATCCAGAGCCGCGTCGTTAACAATGTCGACTATGAGTTGTTATGCCGGGAACGCGATAACTTCCGCATCCTGGTCGCCATCACCAACGCGGTGCTTTCCCGCCTGGATATGGACGAACTGGTCAGCGAAGTCGCCAAAGAAATCCATTACTATTTCG
>NZ_JAZHOB010000146.1:0-266 GCF_048751585.1 Pollutimonas rozaliensis
GCGAACGAGCGGGTCGAGCGTAGCGAGCAGTCGCTTCAGCAGGCTCGCGCCGAGTGGCAGGCCGCGCTGCAGGCTAGCCCCTTTGCTGATGAGGCGGAATATCAGGCTGCCCAACTGAATGATGCCCAGCGGCACGAGCTGACGCATCGGGTGGAGGCGTATCAACGCCGCTTGGCCGAGCTTGAGGGCGCGCTAGAGAATTACCAAACCCAGCTGGCGGAAAAGATACCGCCGGATCTTGCCGCACTGACTGCCCAGGCTGAAAG
>NZ_JAZHOB010000147.1:0-266 GCF_048751585.1 Pollutimonas rozaliensis
TTCCATCAGGTGGCTCTTGTTATGCAGCCGCCCGGCCGTGTCGGCAATCAGCACGTCCACCCCTCGGGCCTTGGCCGCCGCCACCGCATCGTAAATCACCGATGCGCTATCCGCGCCAGTGTGTTGAGCAATCACCGGAACGCTGTTGCGCTCGCCCCAGACCTTCAACTGCTCCACGGCGGCCGCTCGGAAGGTATCCCCCGCCGCCAGCATGACGCTCTTGCCTTCGCGCTGAAAACGCTGGGTGAGCTTGCCGATGGTGGTGG
>NZ_JAZHOB010000148.1:0-266 GCF_048751585.1 Pollutimonas rozaliensis
GCCCTGCGCATCGAGATCGAAAGCCGCCGTGGCCTGGTCGCCGAGCTGGCCGGGCTGGTGACCGATGCGGACGCCAACATCGAGCGGATCGGCATCGAAGAGCGTGACGCACGGCTCTCGACGGTCAACCTGACTCTGTCGGTGAAAGGGCGAGTCCATCTGGCGCGGATCATCAAGCGGATCCGCAACCTGCCCAACGTCGGCAAGATTACCCGTATGGCCAATTAAAACGACCTGGTACCCGCCGCTGGCCTGTCAGGCTGGCG
>NZ_JAZHOB010000014.1:0-57174 GCF_048751585.1 Pollutimonas rozaliensis
CCTCGACCAGCTTGGGGTTCTCGGTGCCCGCGCGCAGCAGCGCGCCCAGGCGCGTCTTTTCAATGACGAACCAGGTCACTACGCACACCAGGATCGAGGCCACCACCACCCAGGCGCGGTAGATGGGCAGGTACATGAAGCCCAGGTTCACCCCGCCCTTCAGAAGGTCCGGGGTCGGGTAGGGCTGGCCCGAGACGCCGTACAGGCTGCGAAACAGCCCTTCGATGAGCAGGGTCAGCCCGAAGGTGAGCAGCAGGCCGTACAGGTGGTCCAGCTTGTACAGGTGGCGTATCAGCGCGCGCTCGGTCAGGATGCCGAAGGCGCCCACCACGATGGGCGCGATGATCAGCATCAGCCAGTAGTTCAGGCCCAGGTACTGCAGGCCCATCCAGGCGACGAAGGCGCCCAGCATGTACAACGCGCCGTGCGCGAAGTTGATGATATTCAGCAGTCCGAATATGACCGCCAGGCCCAGTGAAAGCACAGCATAAAACGAGCCGTTCACCAGGCCTAGCAGCAGTTGCCCGAGCAGTGCCTGGATGGGTATGCCAAAAAGTTCAGTCATAACGATTAACACCAGTAACGAAGGATGAAGCACGTAATTTCATCGGTCGGATTTCCTTTGATGAAGCCAGCCGGCCAAGCGTCGCCATAGCCTTACACGCCCAGCAGCGTGTTCAAGGTATCTTGCTTGGCGGCCAGCTCGGCCGCGGCGAACTGCTCGACGATCTGGCCATGCTCCATCACGTAGAAGCGGTCGGCCAGCGGCGCGGCAAAGTGAAAGTTCTGCTCGACCATCACGATGGTGTAGCCCTTGGCCTTGAGTGCGGTGATCATGCGCCCCAGCGCCTGCACGATCACCGGCGCCAGCCCCTCGGAGATCTCGTCGAGCAGCAGCAGGTTCGCTCCGGTGCGCAAGATGCGCGCCACCGCCAGCATCTGCTGCTCGCCGCCCGAGAGCCGCGTGCCCGGCGATTGCCGGCGCTCGTGCAGGTTCGGAAACATGTCGTAGATCTCGGCCAGCGACATGCCCCCGCCCAGCGTCTCGCCCACCACCGGCGGCAGCAGCAGGTTCTCTTCGCAGGACAGCCCGGCAAAGATGCCGCGCTCTTCGGGACAGTACCCGATGCCCAGGTGCGCGATCCGGTAGGTGGGCAGCCCGATCGATTCGGTGCCCTGGATGCGGATCGAGCCCTTGCGCGTGCCGGTCAGCCCCAGGATCGCGCGCAGCGTGGTCGTGCGCCCCGAGCCGTTGCGCCCGAGCAGCGTGACCACTTCGCCCTTGGCCACATTCAGGTTCACCCCATGCAGCACATGCGATTCGCCGTACCAGGCGTGCACGTTGCTCAGTTCCAATGCGGTCGCGCTCATGCGTGGGCCCCTTCCAGTTCGCCGCTGGTCGTGCCCATGTAGGCTTGCATGACCTCGGCGTTGCGTGAGACTGCTTGGTAATCGCCCTCGGCCAGAACCGCGCCGCGAGCCAGGACCGTGATCGTGTCGGCGATCTGCGAGACCACATTCATGTTGTGCTCGACCATCAGGATGGTGCGCCCCACGCTGACCTTCTTGATCAGCGCCGTGACCCGGCTGACGTCCTCGTGGCCCATGCCCTGGGTGGGCTCATCGAGCAGCATCAGCTCGGGCTCCATGGCCAGCGTGGTGGCGATTTCAAGCGCCCGCTTGCGCCCGTAGGGCAGGTTCACCGTGAGTTCGCGCGCGAACTCGGCCAGGTCCACTTGTTCGAGCAGCGCGTAGGCCGCCTGATCCAGGTGCGACAGCGCCTTGTCGCTGCGCCAGAAGTGATAGGACTGGCCGGTGGCCCGCTGCAGCCCGATGCGCACGTTCTCGAGCACCGTCAATTGCGGGAACACCGCCGAAATCTGGAACGAGCGGATGATGCCGCGCCGCGCGATCTGCGCCGGCTTCTCGTGGGTGATTTCGTGGCCGGCAAAATAGATCTGGCCCGAGGTCGGGGTCAGGAACTTGGTCAGCAGGTTAAAGCACGTGGTCTTGCCCGCCCCGTTCGGTCCGATCAGGGCATGGATGCTGCCGCGCCGCACCCGCAAATTCACGTCGCTGACCGCCACGAAGCCGCGGAACTCTTTGAAGAGGTGTTTGGTTTCCAGGATGTAGTCGCTCATACCAACGCCAAAATTTAATAAGTAAAACGGGTCAGGCAGCCTTGCGAGCAGATCACGCAAGACTGCTTATCAACGACGGGTTCAACCCTGCTTGACGCCGGCTTCACGGACTGCGGCTTGCCAATAATCGATTTGATCTCGTATGAACTTGCGATAATCCTGGCGTGAACCTCCCAGGATCACCGTGCCTTCCTCGGTCTCTTGTTTCTTCATATCATCCGATTTCAGTGCGTCAAGCACGGCGGCATTGAGCTTGTCGAGAATGGCGGGAGGCACGCCGGCCGGCGTCATAACGCCTTGCCAGGCGCTAAGATCAAACCCCTTGATAACCGTTTCGCTGACTGTCGGAAGATCGGGAAGTATCCCAACCCGGGCCGGCGTCGTCACGGCCAATGCCTTCACTCGCCCGGCTTTTATCAGCGGCAAGGCATCATTCAAGGTGCCGATCATATAGTGTGTCTGACCTCCGACCAGGTCCACCAAGGCGGGCGCCGTCCCTTTGTAGGGCACATGTTCGGCGGAAATACCCACACCTCTGTTGAATAGGAAGCCGGCCAAGTGCGTCACATTTCCGTTTCCGCTGGATGCGTAATTCAGTCGTCCGTCCTGCTTTTTCGCATATTGAACGAATTCCTGAACCGTCTTGACTGGCAAATCATTATTCACCATCAATACCATGGGAACGGCGGCCGTCGTGCTGACCGGGTCGAATGATTTGGCCGGATCGAATGACAAGCCCTTGTACAGCGCAGGGCTTAAGGATAGTGAGGAAGTGTTGTACAGAATCGTGTACCCATCGGGTTTGGCATTGGCAACGTACTGCATACCTATCGTTGCATTGGCGCCCCCTCTGTTCTCCACCACGACAGGCCGACCCAGCGAATCCGAAAGCTGCTTGGCGACGATGCGGCCGACGATATCTGTCGCGCCGCCGGCCGGGAAGGGTACGACCATCGTTATAGGCTTATTGGGCCAATCACCCGCCTGTCCATGGGCTTGCAGCGGCAACACCGCAGTGGCAAGCACCAGGCTCATCCCACCTATTGCACTTTTGAAATTCTTCATGTTTTATCTCCTTTTTTTGAACTTCAGAACAAACGCCCCCTCGACGAAAGAATCTTTCGCCGGCCGCGCTGTTCTTGATGGCTCCACTTCTTAAGTAGCAAGCCGAAATGGCAACTGCTACTTCATGACGAACGGGTTGCCGTTGGGCGCCCCGCTGTTGATCCATACGCTCTTGGTCTGCAGATATTCGCGGATGGCATCGATCCCATTTTCGCGCCCTAGACCCGAATGCTTGTATCCCCCGAAAGGCGACATCACGCTGACCGCCCTATAGGTATTGACCCATACAGTGCCCGATTGTATTTTTTCCGACATGCGCAATGCACGACCTATATCGCTTGTCCAGACGCCCGCCCCCAGGCCGTAGCAACTATCGTTGGCAATGGATACCGCATCTTGTTCGTCTTTGAACTTGATCACGGAAAGAACCGGCCCGAAGACTTCCTCTTGAGCAATGCGCATATCGTTCTTCACATCGATAAAGATCGTGGGCTCCACGAACCAACCGTTCCCGCACTCGGGCCGGGTGCCCGGCTTGCCGCCCAAGGCCAGTCGGGCGCCGTCCTTCTGAGCGATGTCGATGTAGGACAGCACCTTGTCGTATTGCGGGCGGGTGGTAATCGGTCCGACCTGGGTATCGGACGCCATGGGATCGCCCATGCGCGCCGTCTTGGCCAGGGCCAGCAGCTTTTCCATGAACGCGTCGTGAATGCTCTCTTGCAGCAACAGGCGCGACCCTGCAATGCAAGTCTGGCCCGTGGCCGAGAAAATACCCGAGATCGCGCCATTCACGGCGTCGTCCATATTGGCATCCGCGAATACGATGTTGGGCGATTTCCCGCCCAGCTCCAGGCTGACGTGCTTGAAATGCTCGGCGGCCGCGACATTGATGGCCTTGCCCGTGCGATCGGATCCGGTGAACGATATCTTTCTGACCAGCGGGTGCTCGATCAGGGGGCTGCCTACCTCGTTACCGAAGCCGGTGACGACGTTCACCACCCCCGGCGGAAAGCCCGCTTCTTCAAAAAGGCTGGCGAACTCCAACATGGAAGCCGACGTGAATTCCGACGGCTTGATCACCACTGTGCAACCCGCCGCCAAGGCCGGGGCGATCTTCCAGGCCGTAAGCATAAGAGGCGAGTTCCACGGCGTGATGACCGCGACGACGCCCAGCGGCTCGTTGCGCGTAAAGTTGAAATAGCCGGGCTTATCCAGGGGAATGACCGTGCCCTGGATCTTGTCGGCCAGGCCGCCGTAATAATAGAACCATTGAGGAATGTAGTTAAGCTGCCCGCGCATTTCAGCAAACAGCTTGCCGTTGTCGCGCACCTCGGTTGCAGCCAGCTTTTCGGCGTCTCGGGCCACCAGGTCGCCGAGTTTGCGCAGCAGCGCGCCGCGCTGCGTGGGCGTAAGCCTGGACCAGTCGCCCTGCGTATAGGCTTTATGGGCAGCCTGGACAGCGGCCTCTACATCGGCTTGATTGCCGCGCGGCATTTCAGCCCAGGGCTTGCCGGTGTAGGGGTTCTCGGATACAAAAAATTGTCCCGAAGACCCATCGATATAGCGACCGTCTATATACATCTGATACCGCTGCATACCCATATCCTTTAGCTGCTCCATGCCTAAACCGGGCGGTCGAAGTCCCGCCCTCCAACCATCGCGGCCAACGTACTAGCTTGGCTTCCATCCCGATGGCAACCGCGGCTTGTCTATGTTGGCCAGTTCGCAAATGGCGTCGGCTATGCCCGAAAAATCGGTCGCGCCAAACTGCGCGGCACGCGCCAGGCTGAATGATTCATGGACGGATGCTGCCACCGGCATCGGCACCTTGGCCGCATGCGCGGCGGTTACCACCAGTGAAAGATCTTTATGGGCCAGGTCTATCGTGAAGCCCGGAGACGTGTCGCCTGCCAGCACCTTGTTCGGAAAGTTCATGCGCAACTGGCCGTTGTTGGCCGAGGTACCCAGCAGCACCTGCATGGTCTTGGTGATGTCCAGGCCGAATTTCTGCGATAGCGCAAGCGCTTCGCCATTCACCTGGCACAAGGTTATGGCCACATAGTTATTGACCAGCTTGGTCCGGCCGCCGGTACCGACGTCGCCGCAATGGTAGGTTGTGGTTCCCATGGCATCCAACAACGGCGAGACCCGTTTGAAATCCGCCTCGCTGGCACCGACCATGAACAGGGACTCCCCGCGATCGGCATGTTCGGCCAGGCGCCCCACCGGCGCATCGACCACCGACATTTTGCGCTTGAGCGCCTCCTGCTGAAGGCGGTCCGTCGCCAGCGGATCGATGGTGCTCATGTCCATCAACAGGGTTCCTTCGCGGGCACTGTTGAAAATGCCATCGGCGCTCAGGGCGACTTTTTCCACTTCGACGGAAGTGGGTAGCATGGTGATGATGATCTTGCACTCGCGGGCAATATCAGCCACGCTTTTGGCGGCCGTCGCCCCAAGCGAAACCAAAGTGTCGACCGCCTTCTGGTTCAAATCCAGCACCAGGAGGTCGAATCCCTTCTTCTGCAGGTTAGAGGCCATTCCAAGGCCCATGCGGCCCAAGCCGATAAATCCTATTTTTTCCATGTTGACTGCTCCTTTATTCGTTTTCTCGGGCGGACCGGATCAATATCCTACGTAGGCCGTTTTTGTATTGGTGTAGAAATCGACAGCATACTGGCCCTGCTCGCGCTGACCGTAGCTGGACCCTTTGACGCCTCCGAATGGCACGTGATAGTCCAGGCCTGCGGTAGGCAGGTTGACCATGGTAAGGCCGCTCCGGATATTCAGGCGGAAGTGATTGGCATGCTTCAGCGACGTCGTGCAAATACCCGAAGACAGGCCGAAATCGGTATCGTTGGCCACGGACAGGGCTTCTTCGTAATCCCGAACGCGTATCACCGACGCGAAGGGCCCGAATACCTCTTCGCGGTTGATGCGCATGGAATTTGCGGTTTCCGTAAACAGGGTGGGCGCCATGTAATAGCCGGGAGTCGCCCCCTCGAGCTGCTTTCCGCCTTGAAGCAGATGTCCGCCTTCCTTTTTCCCGATCTCGACGTATTCCAGGATTTTATCGAGCTGGGACTGGTTGATGACCGGGCCTATCGTCGTATCGGCGGCTAGCGCCGGTCCGACCTTGATGGCTTGCATGCGTTTCTGCAGCGCGTCCACGAACCGGTCATGTATGTTCTCGGCAATGATCAGGCGGCTCGATGCCGTGCAGCGCTGACCGGCCGAGTAGAAAGCGCCGTTCAATGCGCATTCGACAGCCACATCCAGATCGGCATCATCAAGCACTACCAGGGGATTCTTGCCGCCCATTTCGAGCTGGACTCGTATCATGCGGCTCACGGCCGCCTGCGCCACCTTGTGACCCGTTGCGACGCTGCCTGTGAAACTGACGGCGTCGATGCCTTGCAGCAGACCCTGCGCTGCTGCGCCGCCGGTGCCGTTCACCAGGTTGACCACGCCTGCGGGCGCCCCGCTGTGCTCCAGGATCTTCATGAGTTCCACGCCGATTGCAGGCGTGAATTCTGACGGCTTCAGGACGGCGGTATTGCCGAACGCCAGGGCCGGCGCCAGCTTCCAGGCGGGAATTGCAATGGGGAAGTTCCAGGGAGTAATGGCCGCGACCACACCCACCGGATCCCGGCTTATCTGAATGCCGATGTCGGGCCGGGTGGAAGGCAGGTTTTCACCGCCGTAACGCACGGCCTCGCCAGAAAAGAAATGAAATATCTGAGCAGCGCGCATGACCTCGCCCTGGCCTTCCGCACGGGTTTTCCCTGCTTCGCGGGAAACCAGCTCGCCCAACTCTTCCTTTCGAGCGCTCATTTCCGCCGCGACGCGGGCAAGGATATCGCTACGGAACTGGGTGGTCGTGGCGGACCATGCCGGCAAAGCCTGACGGGCCGCCGCCACTGCCGCCGCCATCTGCTCGGCGGAAGCGCTGGCGTAGCGGCCGATGACATCGCGTGTATCGGATGGATTGATGTTTTCGATGGTCTGATCGCCATCGACCCATTTGCCACCAATGAAGTTACCAAACTGCTTACTCATAATCTACTTCCTTTCTGATAATTGCGCTGAAGGCGCAACTATTAATTATGTCCGCCTTTGCCCTGACCCAGGACAGCCTCGCGGAAACGGCTACGCAAATAAGGGCCATCCCGCGACGGCAGCGAGCTGGGCTCGATCGAAGCCACGACTTTCAATACGACGCATTCCAGTCCGGGCTTGGTGCAGAGGCCTTCGGCTTTCTGATCCAGTTCGTCCTGCGTCGTGATCGTATAGGCTACGGGAAAACCGCAAGCCGTTGCGATCCCGGCAATATCGACGCCCCGCCCCGAGTGCGCCGGCTGCATGCCGGTCTCGCCATAATGCTCGTTGTCAATGACGATGATTTTCAGATTCTTGGGCTGCTTCACCGCTATCGTGGCGAACGAGCCGATACCCATCAGCATCTCGCCATCACCGACGAAGGCCAGGACTTGCCGGTCGGGCTGAGCCAAGGCCAATCCGAAACCCACCATGCAGGTACCGCCCATGGCTCCCCAAACATAGAAATTGCGCGGGTCGTCGCCTGCAGCGGACGTATCGTATGTAGGATTACCCAGACTTGCCACAAGCAGGGCATCGCCCCGATGGGCCAGTATTTGTGCAACGCTCGCGCGCCGATTCAATGTGGTCGCTGTTGTAAGACTCATCACGTTCGCTCACTTATTAAAATCTTTAATGCCCAGAACCTTCTGGCCAATCAACACTGCCACCGCGCGATTCGAATTGAATGCCAGCAAGGCGGCGGCGCGCACGGTTTCGGGAATTTCTTTTTCGTCGTCCGCGCGCAGTACGAACACACCCGCGCTTTCCAGTGCAGCTTGCGTCGACTGCCCCATCGGGCATTGCCAGGGATTGAATTCACCCCATTCGCCGCGCATGGTGACGATAGTCAGAAAGGGCATGCGGCACTCTTGAATCAATGCAAGCATATTGATGCAATTGCCGACCCCGCTGGACTGAATCAGCATCATGGCCTTCTGGCCGCCCAGCCACGCACCGCCCAGCATCGCCACGCCTTCCTCTTCGGTCGTCAGGGATACCGAATGGATGCCGGGGTCGGCATCACATAGTTTGATCAGTTGCGTATGGCCTGCATCGGGCACATAGGCGACCTGCTGCACGCCTATCGCCTTTATCGTGCTGTACACGTCTGTAACCCATTCCTTGCTCATTTGAAAACCACCTTTTCCTTCATTGAAAATATCGATGCGTTGCCTGCTTGCGAGAGGCAGGCAACGCACTGAACAGCATGAACCGGATCAGCTTTTCGGCATCAGCGAACACACACCGGTTTTGGTTGGTACGAAAGCCTCGTCGCCCGGTATCGTGGCAACCGTCTTGTAGTAATCCCAAGGCTTCTTCGATTCTGCCGGTGTCTTGACCTGCATCAAATACATGTCATGCACCATCGTGCCGTCAGCGCGCACATAGCCCTTGGCGAACATGTCATCGATCTTCAAGGTCTTGAGCTGCTTCATGACCGCATCGGCCTCGGTGGTGCCCGCCGCCTGGACCGCCCGCAGATAGGTCAGGGTCGCCGAGTAGTCTCCTGCCTGGAAGGTCGTGGGCATTTTCTGGTTCTTTTCATAGAAGCGCTTTGAAAATTCCCGCGATGCGTCGTTTTTGTCCCAATACCATCCATCTGTCAGGTACATGCCCGCAGTGGTCTCCAGACCAAGACTGTGAATGTCGGTAATGAACACCATCAGGCCCGCCAAACGCGTGGTTTTTGCGATGCCAAATTCTTTGGCGGTTTTGATGGAGTTGATAAGGTCGCCGCCGCCGTTGGCCAAGCCGACAACATCGGCACCCGACGCTTGTGCCTGCATCAAAAAGGAGGAGAAATCAGCAGTACTAAGCGGATGGCGAACCGCCCCAAGAACCTCGCCGCCTTGCGCCTTGACCACATTGGCGCTGGCCTTTTCAAGCGAATGGCCAAATGCATAATCGGCCGTCACGAAATACCATTTTTTGCCGCCATCGCGCACCATGGCTGTGGCCGTGCCGATAGCGTGCGCCGAGGTCGAATAGGTATAGCGAACCATATAGGGCTGGCACGCTTCTTCGGTCAGGCTGTCCGCACCGGCGCCCGCGCTGATGAAGACCTTCTGTTTTTCTTTGGAAATATTGCTGATCGCCAGCGAGGCGGAGGAATTGGAGCCGCCGATCACCAGGTCGACGTTATCCTGATCCCACCATTGGCGCGCGCGGTTGGCCGCGATGTCGGCTTTGTTCTGGTGGTCGGCAAACAGCACCTCAATCGGCTTGCCCAGCACTTTCCCGCCAAAGTCGCTGACTGCCATCCTGACGGAATCAAGCCCGCCCGGCCCGTCGAAGTCTGAATACAGGCCCGACATGTCAGTGATGAATGCGATTTTTACCGAATCGCTTTGCGCCTGGCTTTGCACAGGAATGAAAAGAGCGCCTAGCGCCAAAGCCAATGCTGCGTTCTTGAGCTTGATACCCATGGTTTATGTCTCCGTTGCCTTGTTGATGAAGCTGTTCTTGTGATTGAAAAATCTTATAGCAATTCATTCCGCATCGGCTTTCGCATTCCAAAAGCGACACTTCGCCTTTGGAATAGGGCTTGCCGCAAGGTTAGCCGCGCGTCCCGCGGGGTACCGTGACGGAAACACCATTTATGTGCTATGTGTGATATCATTGGGTAACTGAAAATAGTTGCTGCGAGCAAGAAAACACCGGCAAGAATGCCGATGTTCATCGCTTGCAAAAGTCGGCAAGACCTCTTCAATTTGGCAGGCATCCCCGTTTCAGCTCTCCTGCCACACAGTTAATTCCGGCATCTTCGTTTTAACGCAAGACCTTGGCACAAGCCGGACGAGGTCTGTCCTGGTTTTGTCATCCACGCTGATATTTTCCAATACACGGCTCCTTACGGGCCGCAGCACCACACGCCATTGTGGCGTCACGAAGCACCTGTTCAATTATTAACTGCAATACGCGGTTTGTCGGATGCCACGCAAAGCGAGTCCGGCCATGGGTGCTTTTTTATTTACGTTTACAGGAAATACTCTATGGCCAAAGAAGAATTGATTGAAATGGGTGGACTCGTTACCGAAGTGCTTCCCGATTCGCGCTTTCGCGTGACACTCGATAATGGGCACCCCGTCGTCGCTTATACCGGCGGCAAGATGCGCAAGCACCACATCCGTATCCTGGCCGGCGACAAAGTCTCGCTGGAAATGTCCCCTTACGACCTTAGCAAGGGACGCATCACCTTCCGCCACATTGCCGGCCGCGCGCCAGGCGCCCCCAGCCAGCGTCGCCGCTGACATCCTACGGCTGACGCCGCCTTGTAAGCGTCTGAAAGCAGCCGTCTTCAGCAGGCCCGGAATCGCATAGCCCTTGCGTTATAGGCATTACAATCGTTGAACGATTGTTTTGCTCATAAGGAGCCCCCGTGGCCAGCAACCCGTCTATGCCCGGTGCTTTGCCCACCGTGTCCGAATTCCCCAGCTTGGCCGATATGCCCGAATGGTCGGCATTCGAGAAAGCGGCCGCCGAGTCCCGAATTCATGTCCATAGCCTGCGCGTGCTGAATGCCGCGGGCATAGATCTGGACATCAGCGGACAAAGCAGCTCGCCGGCGTTGACCCAAGCAGGCGAGGCCTTGCTGGCGGCGCGCAATTTCCCCCAGATGCGCGAGCGTCTGCTGTCCGGCGGCATGGCCAATGCCACCGAAGAACGGGCCGCCTGGCACACCGCCTTGCGCACACCCGCCCCCATCGATGAAGTGGCCGCCGAAAGACAGCGGCTGAACGAGTTCGTGCGGCTGGCCGACTCCGAGCGCCGCTGGCGCAACATCGTGCATATCGGCATAGGCGGCAGCGACTGGGGGGTGCGGCTGGCTGTCAGCGCCTTCGGCTATGCCGGCACCTGGCGCCAGGTTCATTTTGTGGCGAACATCGACGGCCACGCCATACAAGGGGGCTTGTCGGGGTTGGATCCGCACGACACCCTGATCGTGCTGGCGTCCAAATCGTTCACGACGGCTGAAACGCTGCAGAACGGACAACGCGCGCTGGAATGGCTGAAGGCCTCCGGCGTCGAAAATCCTTACGACCAGATCGTTGCCATCACGGCAAGGCCGGACGTCGCCAAAGACTGGGGCGTGCCCGAAACGCATATCTTCACGCTGTGGGACTGGGTCGGCGGCCGTTTTTCGCTTTGGTCGGCGGTCAGCCTGACCACCGCGCTGGCGGTCAATGCCGATGTGGTCGCCGGCATGCAGGCGGGCGCCGCCGCCATGGACGCCCATTTTGCGGAAACGCCTTTGGCGCAGAACGCGCCGGTGCAGATGGCTTTGGCGGGCATCGTCAATCGCAGCGTGCTGGACTACGGCTCGCTGAATATCGCGCCTTACGATTTTCGCCTGTCCAATCTGGTGCCTTATATTCAGCAGCTTGAAATGGAGTCGCTGGGCAAGTCGGTGAACCTGGCCGGCCAGCCGGCGGGCGTGCCCACTGGTCCCGCGGTGTGGGGCATGCCCGGCACCGACGCGCAGCATACTTTCTTCCAGTGGCTGCACCAGGGCAGCGATGGCGCGCCGGTGGACTTCATCGTCTGCCAGCATGCCGACCATGGCTGGCCCGAGCATCACAAAAGCCTGCTGGCCAATTGCCTGGCGCAACGCGAAGCGCTGCTCAAGGGCAAGACGTATGAAGATGCCTTGAAAGAATGCCTGGCTGCAGGCATGCCGCAGGAGAAAGCCCAGTGGCTGGCCCATCACCGCGTCCATGCGGGCGGGCGTCCTTCCAACCTTATCGTACTGCCGCGCCTATCGCCTTATACGCTGGGCGCCTTGCTGGCGCTTTACGAACACAAGGTCTTCGTGCAGGCGGTGGTCTGGGGCATCAACCCCTTTGATCAATGGGGCGTGGAATACGGCAAGGTGCTGGCCAAAGGCATTATGGGCGAGCTTGCGGGTAAGGGCATCGACCCCAAGCACGATGCATCCACGGCCCATTGGGTACGGGCTTTCGGCGAATCATTCAAATAGATCGAGCAATCGCTTGGGGCAAGGCGTCGCACAGGCTGACGCGCCGTATGCCCAGCGCTTCAATTTTTTCGCACGATAAGGCGGAATACGCCGGCCTGTCGGCCAGGCTGGGATAGTCCTGGGCGGGGATGCCGGCCAGCCGAGGCGCCCGGAACGATGCGTCCAGTCTGATCGCGCAATCGAATATCTCTTGCGCGAACTCATGCCATGACAGGATATCGGCACCGCAGTAATGATAAACGCCCGACGCCGCTTCCTGCGATTCCACCAGCCTTATGACCGCATCGGCCAGGTCCCCCGCATAGGTCGGGCAGCCGAACTGATCGTTCACCACGCGCAGGGCCGGCGCATCTGGATCCGCGGCCCGCGCCATGCGCAGCATCGTCTTGACGAAGTTGCTTCCGTATTCACTGTATAGCCACGACGTCCGCAGCACCAGGCTGGAAGGACATGCTTGCAGTACGGCGCGCTCGCCCAGCAGTTTGCTCTGGCCGTAAATATTGATGGGATTGCCGGCATCAAGCTCGGCATAGGGCTGCGCCGCGCGCCCGTCAAAGACATAATCGGTGGAGACATGCACCAGGCGCGCCCCGATGCGGCAAGCAGCCAGAGCAAGATGCTCGGCACCCTGTTCGTTGACAGCCATCGCTTCGTCGGGCTCGCGCTCGGCCTGATCGACGGCGGTATAGGCGGCGGCATTGATAATGCAGTCCGGCCGTATCCGGTCGGCCAACTGGAGCACGGCGGGGCCATCCTTGATATCCAGGCCCGGACGTGCCAGGCTGATCAGGTCCCAATGATCCGGCCGGCGATCCCTAAGGCAGCGCCCCAGTTGCCCGTCGGCGCCGATCAACAGAGCTTTCAAGTCAGGAGCCCGCCGCCACGCTGGCTGCCGCCACAGGCAGCCGGCCCGCTTGCCGCAGAGCCCTTAACGTATCGCCTTGGCGATCGCGGTCGGACAAGATGGGATCCGACTGCGGCCATGCAATGGCCAGGTCGGGATCGTCCCATCGCAGGCAGGCTTCGTCTTCGGGGTGATAGTAGTCGGTGCATTTGTAGTCGACCGTCGCGCTGTCGGACAGGACAAGAAAGCCATGCGCGAAGCCCGGCGGTATCCAAAGTTGTGAAGGCGACGCTGCATATCCGTCTTGCGGCGAGTACTGCTCCGCCGAAAGAACCAGGCCTTCCCACTGGCCGAAGGTGGCCGAATCGGGACGCAAGTCCACCGCCACATCGAAAATGGCGCCCTGCGACACGCGAACCAGCTTGCCCTGCGGATGGTCCACTTGATAATGCAGGCCGCGCAGTACGCCTTTGCGCGAATAGCTGCAGTTATCCTGCACGAAATGGACCTGCGCACCCAACAGCTCGGCATAGCGCCGGGCTTGATAGCTTTCCAGAAAATGGCCGCGATCGTCGGTATGCACGGCGGGCTCGATGCGCTTTACGCCTGGCAGCCTGGTATCCAGCACCCTCATGACGCATTTCCCTATGAAGCTGGCGGTCAATGCCGCCGAATCACATGATTTTACCGGTAAAGGCCTACAATTCTGAACTTGCCCACCCGGCGCTTTTCAGGTTCCGTCTCCGAATGCAAGCCACCGACCTGCGCAACCTTTTTTTGCTGGCCTCTCTGTGGGGCAGCTCGTTCATGTTCATGCGAGTGGCCATCGACGATTTCGGCCCCATCCCCCTGATTGCCATGCGGGTCGGCATCAGTGCGCTGTTCCTGCTGGGTGTAACCCTGATCACGCACCATGTCGCGACGATCATCGCCCACTGGAAGGCCATGGCGGTGGCCGGCGTGCTCAATGTGGTGCTCCCTTTTCTTTGCCTTAGCTATGCCGTGCAAACGATGATGGCGGGCACGCTGTCCATCGTCAACGCCATGGTGCCCCTGTTTGGCGGCATCATCGCCTGGGTCTGGCTGCGCGAACGCCTGTCCTGGGCGCGCGTGCTGGGACTGGCCATAGGCTTCGCGGGCATAGTGGTACTTATGCTGGACAAGCTGTCCTTCGTCCCGGGCGGCGAGGGCTGGGTGGTCGTCATCGCCCTGGGCGGACCCTTCTTCTACGGGCTGGGCGCCTGCCACTTAAGCAAATATTTGCGCGGCGTGGCGCCTATCGCCTGCGCCACCGGCAGCATGATCGCGGCATCCATCATATTGCTTCCCTTGGCGCTAACAAGATGGCCAAGCACGCCTATTTCAGCGCTGTCTTGGGGATCGGTGACTTGCCTTGCGATTCTATGCACCGGCATTGCCTACCTGATCTTCTACCGCCTGGTCGCCCGGGTCGGCGCTTCGAAATCGATTACCGTGACCTTCCTGGCGCCGCCGTTCGGCGTGCTGTGGGGCGTGCTGCTGCTGGATGAGCCTTTGACCATCAATGTGGTCATGGGCGCCTGCATCGTTCTGCTGGGCACCTTGCTGGCCACGGGATTCATCGGCGGCAAGGCGTCCCGAACCGAAGCCCCGGACGCCAACGCGCAATAACGCATCAGACGCGCTGGAAGATACCGGCGGCGCCCATGCCGGTGCCGACGCACATGGTCAGCATGCCGTAATCCAGCTTGCGGCGGCGCAGGCCATGAACCACCGTGGCCGCCCGTATGGCGCCGGTGGCGCCCAGGGGATGGCCCAAGGCGATGGCACCGCCCATGGGGTTGACGATGTCCGGATTCAAGCCCAGGTCGCGGATCACCGCCAGGGACTGGGCGGCAAAGGCTTCGTTCAGCTCTATCCAGCCTATCTGATCCAGTGTCAGCCCGGCCAGCTTCAACGCATGCGGGATCGCCTCCTTGGGCCCTATGCCCATGATCTCCGGAGGCACGCCCTTGACGGCGAAGGAAACGAAACGCGCAATCGGCGTCAGGCCATGCGTCTTGAGCGCGCGCTCGGACACCACCAGCAAGGCGCCGGCGCCATCCGAAATCTGCGAACTGTTGCCCGCCGTCACGCTGCCCCGGGCCGCAAACGCCGGCCGCAGCTTGGCCAGGGCCTCCAGGCTGGTATCGGGACGTGGGCCTTCATCCAGCGACACCGTCTTGCGGCTGACGATGATGTCGCTGTCCGGCTGGCCGTCCAGCACACCGGCCTGGGTTCGCAGATCGGGTTTGCGGCTGACGACATCGATGGGCAGGATCTCGTCGGAAAATTCGCCGGCCTGCTGGGCGGCCAGGGCGCGCTGGTGCGAGCGCAGGGCAAAGGCATCCTGGTCTTCCCGGGATACCTTCCATTGCGCGGCGACCTGTTCGGCCGTCAGGCCCATGCCGTAGGCGATGCCCAGGTTCTCGTCACGCTGGAAAATTTCAGGGCTGAATGAAGTGCTGACGCCCATGGTCGGCACAAGGCTCATGGATTCGGTGCCCCCGGCGATCATGACATCGGCTTCGCCGACGCGGATGCGGTCGGCCGCCATGGCCAGGGCGGTCAGCCCCGACGCGCAGAAACGGTTGACCGTCACGCCCGCGACCGAAGAAGGCAAGCCTGAAAGCAAAGCGCCTATACGCGCCACGTTCAAACCTTGCGGGCCTTCCGGTATGGCGCAGCCGACGATGGCGTCTTCAACGGCGGCCGGATCCAGGCTGGGAACCTGCGCCAGCAGACCGCGTATGACAGTCGCCAGGAGGTCGTCGGGGCGGGTATGCGAGAAAACGCCGCGCGGCGCCTTGCCGATGGGGCTGCGGGTGGCGGCGACAATATATGCCTGTTGCAATGTGGCCATGGGTGACTCCGTATTCAATCAGTTGCGTACCGGCTTGCCGGTCTTGAGCAGGCCGGCAATGCGTTCCTGGGTTTTGGGCTGGACCAGCAGGTGAAGGAAGGCCTTGCGTTCCTGCCTGAGCATCCAGGCCTCGTCCACCAGCGAGCCGGGATCCACGTCGCCCCCGCATATCACCTGGGCCACCTTCTTGGCCACCGTGAAGTCGTAATCGGAAATAAAACCGCCCACTTTCATATTGACCAGCTGCGCTTCCAGGGTGGCGGCGCCGTCGCGCCCCGCAACGGGAAATAGCGCGGGCAGCGGCGCGCGCCAGCCCGATTCCGCCAAGGCCAGGGCTTCGCGCAGCGCCACATGCAAAAGCTCATGCCGATTCATGACGATGGTATCGGACGGCAGCAGGTAGCCTATCTTGCGGGCGTCCGGGGCCGACTTGGACACCTGGGCGGTCGCCACCGAGAGCGCGAATTTCTTCACGAAGGCCAGCAAGGGTGCGTCGGGCGCATCCTGCGCCTGTTGTTCGGCCGCGCGCCGGGCACAGTAGGTCAGCCCGCCCGCACCGGGAACCAAACCGATTCCCGCTTCGACCAGGCCGATATAGGTTTCGAAATGGGCCACCCGCTTGGCGCAATGCACGGAAAGCTCGCATCCGCCGCCCAGCGCCATTCCGGCCAGCGCCGCCACGACAGGCACCTGGGCGTAGCGCAGGCGCTGGACCATGTCCTGCATTTCCCGCTCTATGGGCTCCACCGCCTGCGCACCGCCCTGCTCGAATGCAGGGAGCATGGCCTTGAGATCGGCCCCCGCGGAGAAAGGATCGTCCAATTGCCCGATGACCAGCGCCTTGAAGGAAGCCTCGGCCAGATCGACCGCGCGCACGATGCCGCGCACCACGCCCGGGCTGAGCGTATGCATCTTGGTCTTGAACGATACGATAAGCACATCCTGCGGCTGCGGCGCGGGCAGAGTCCAGCAGCGCACGGCCTCGTCTTCGTGGACGACCACGGGTTCCAGGCTGGCGGGTTCGCCCACCAGGCGCGGCGCCCCCACCTGGCGTTCATACACCGGCAGGGTGCTGCGCCCTTCGTAGCGCTTTTCGCGCGGATTCCATGATCCCGCTTGAGTATGCACGCCCTTGGCTTCCCATACCGGCCCACGCGTGGCCCATTCGGGCAAGGGCGTATTGGACAAGGTTTTTCCGGCATCGATGTCTTTGGTGATCCAGTTGGCGACATCGTGCCAGCCGGCGGCCTGCCATATTTCGAAGGGGCCTTGCGCATGGCCGAAGCCCCATTTCATGGCCAGGTCCAGTTGGCGCGCCGTACCGGCGATGTCGGCCAGATGGACCGCGCTGTAGTGGAAGCTGTCGCGCAGGACGGCCCACAGGAACTGAGCCTGCGGATGATCGGAATCATGCAGCGCCTTCAGCTTCTTGGCAGGGTCGCGCTGGGTCAGGATCTCGGCCACGGCCGGATCGATGCTGGCGTCGGCCGGCACGTAATCCTTTTTAGCGGGATCCAGCCGCAAGATCGCCTTGCCTTGCTTGCGATAGAAGCCGGCCCCGGCCTTCTGCCCCAGGGCGCCTTGCTCGATGAGCCCGGCCAGCACGGGCGGCACACCGAAATGCGCATGGAAGGGATCGTTGGGCAATTGCTCTTGCATGGTGCGAATCACGTGGGCCAGCGTATCCAGGCCGACGACATCGGCCGTGCGATAGGTGCCCGACTTGGCGCGGCCCAGACGGGTTCCCGTAAGCTCGTCGACCAGATCGTAGCTAAGGCCGAATTTATCCGCCTGCGCAAACACCGACAATATGCCAAAGACCCCGATGCGGTTGCCGATGAAATTGGGCGTATCCCTGGCGCGCACCACACCCTTGCCCAAGCCCGTGACCAGGAAGGTTTCCAGCAGATCGAGCAGACGGGGTTCGGTGTCGGTCGTGGGAATCAGTTCGACCAGGTTCATGTAGCGCGGCGGATTGAAAAAATGCACGCCGCAAAAGCGCGGCCGCAATGCTTCGGGCAGCGCCTGCGAAAGCTGGGTAATGGACAGGCCCGAGGTATTGCTGGCAATGATGGCCTGGGGCTTGATGGCTGGCGCAAGCCGATGGTACAGGTCCGTTTTCCAATCCATGCGCTCGGCGATGGCTTCGATGACCAGGTCGCATTCGGACAGCCAGTGCAAATGATCGTCGTAATTGGCGGGCTGAATCAGGTCGGCCAGCTCGGGCACGCCCAGCGGCGCGGGATTGAGCTTTTTCAGCTGCACGATGGCGCGCTTCGCGATGCCGCTTTTATCGCCTTCCTTAGCCGCCAGATCGAACAGCACCACCGGGACGCCGGCGTTCACGCAATGCGCGGCGATCTGCGCGCCCATCACACCCGCGCCGCATACGGCGACTTTACGAATGTGAAAACGCGTGCCCTGCATCGCTTTGGATTCAACCGCTAGACTGGACTGCATGAACGTACCTCCGGTGACTTGTTCAGAGCTTCCCTAGTAGGTTAGTTCATTATTATTGGACTTGCACGGGTTAGAATATTCAGCTTCGAACGTTCCAGATCCCGCCAAAATGGCCCGCTTGCCACGCCTCTATGCACCGCAGATTCCTCAGCTGGTACAGGCGGAGTTCGCGCATCCTCTGGCCCAGGCCGCGGAGCCCACGCCCGCCGCGCAGTTGGATCAGTTGCTGGAATGGCTGCGGCGCGATGCGCGCGAATACAAGGTCGCGGTGCATGGCTGGCTGCTGCTGAACGACCGCATTGTCCTGCTGTGCACACCGCCCGATGCTCAGGGCACGTCCCGCCTGATTCAGGCGCTGGGGCGGCGGATGGCCGCCGGCATACGGCACGGACGGGTGTTTTCAGGCAGGTATCGCAGTGCACTGATCGAACCCGGGCGCTGGGTGCTGCCCGCGCTTATATGGCTGGAATCGCTGCCGGTGCAATTGCGGTATGTCGATACGGCGCAGCGCTGGCCCTGGTCCTCCGCGGCCAGCCACACGGGCCTTCATTCCCTGCACAACGATCTGCTTGCCGATCATCCCGATTATTGGCAGGACGGCAATACGCCCTTCGCCCGCCAGGCGCGCTATAGCCAGCGCCTGGGCCAAGGCCTGTCCGCGCAGCAAAGCGGCCGCATACAGGACGCCTTGTTCGGACAATGGGTGCTGGGCGAATCCGATTTCCTTGCGCAGATAGAAAGCCGCGCATCGCGCCGCATCGCGCCCGCCCCCAGGGGCCGTCCCCGTAAATTGGCGGCCGCTCAGCCATCCTGATTTTTAACGGCCCGTCCAAGCCGTTTGGCGTTGAATCCTCCTGGGAAGCGACGCGTTAAGACCGGGAGCGTTGCGTCCAGGACAAGAAATTTCCTATTTTTTGGCCGCAAAATCTGGCTTGCTTGAACTAAAAGAAACTGGACTCCAGCTATTCTAAACAAAATAAGCTGTTTTTATTCAGCCATATAGATACGTCCCTTATTTTATAATGGGTATTTTATTAACCAAATAAATAGGGACGCACCCCAAATTATTTTTATTGCATGCGGGACATGTTGGCGGTATTGTTGATTTCTGCACCGCAGCATTTCGTGAGTCCATCATGCCCCAGTCTCTATTGCCTACCACCGTCTCCACGGTTGCGATCGACCCATCGCGCGCCGTCCCTTCCGCCAACCCGGAAATTCGCAGCGCCGCCCCCGCGGCCCAAGGCTTGTACAGCCCGCATAACGAACATGACGCCTGTGGCGTGGGCTTCGTCGCTCATATAAAGGGGCGCAAAAGCCACGCCATCATCCAGCAAGGCCTGAAAATTCTTGAAAACCTGGATCATCGCGGCGCCGTCGGCGCGGATGAGCTTATGGGAGACGGCGCGGGGATACTCATACAGATCCCTGACGCGCTGTACCGTGCGGATCTGGCTGCCCAAGGCATAGAACTGCCGCAGCCCGACGAATACGGCGTCGCCATGGTCTTCCTGCCCAAAGAGACCGCATCGCGCCTGGCCTGTCAGCAAGAACTGGAGCGCGCCGTGCGCGACGAGGGCCAGGTGGTACTGGGCTGGCGCGATGTGCCCATTGATTCCGACATGCCCATGTCGCCGACCGTGCGCGCCTGCGAGCCGGTGATCCGGCAGCTGTTCATCGGGCGCGGGGCCGACATCATGGTGCCGGACGCGCTGGAGCGCAAGCTGTACGTGATACGCAAGACCGCCAGCCACGCCATCCAGCATATGCGTCTGGCCCATGGACAGGAATATTTCGTACCGTCGATCTCGGTGCGCACGGTGGTCTACAAAGGCCTGCTGCTGGCCAACCAGGTCGGCAGCTACTACCGCGACCTGGCCGATACTCGCGCCGTCTCGGCCCTGGCCATGGTGCACCAGCGCTTTTCGACCAACACCTTCCCCGCCTGGCCCCTTGCCCACCCTTATCGCATGATCGCCCATAACGGCGAAATCAATACCGTGAAGGGTAATTTCAATTGGCTGCGGGCGCGCGAAGGCATGATGCAATCGGCCGTGCTGGGCGCTGACCTGCCCAAGCTCTATCCCATCGTCTACGAAGGCCAGTCCGATACCGCCACCTTCGACAACTGCCTGGAATTGCTGGTGATGTCCGGCTATTCGCTGGCGCACGCCATGATGATGATGATTCCCGAAGCCTGGGAGCAGCATGCCGACATGGACGAAAACCGGCGCGCCTTCTATGAATACCACGCCGCCATGATGGAACCCTGGGATGGCCCGGCGGCCGTGGCCTTTACCGACGGCCGCCAGATCGGCGCCACGCTGGACCGCAACGGCCTGCGCCCGGCACGCTATTTGATCACGGACGACGACATGGTCATCATGGCGTCCGAAGCCGGCACGCTGTCCATTCCGGAACACCGGATCATCAAGAAATGGCGCCTGCAGCCGGGCAAGATGTTCCTGATCGACCTGCAGCAAGGCCGCATCATCGACGATTCCGAAATCAAATCGCAGCTGGCCAACATGCGGCCATACCGCCAGTGGATCGAACGCCTGCGTTTGAAGCTGGAATCGCTGCCCGCCCAGAAACGGGACGATGCCGCCAACAAGGGCACGTCGCTGCTGGATCGCCAGCAGGCTTTCGGGTGGACTCAGGAGGACTTCAAGTTCGTCCTGCAGCCCATGGCGGCCAATGGAGAGGAAGCCACCGGGTCGATGGGCAACGACGCCCCGCTGGCCGTGCTGTCTAACCGTTCCAAGCCCTTCTACAATTATTTTCGCCAGCTTTTCGCGCAGGTCACCAATCCGCCCATCGACCCCATACGCGAACAACTGGTGATGTCTTTGGTGTCCTTTATCGGCCCCAAGCCAAATCTGCTGGATATCAACAACGTAAATCCGCCCTTGCGCCTGGAAGTTTCGCAGCCGGTTCTGGACGACGCCGCGATGGCGCAGATCCGCCATATCGCGGACATCACATCCAGCAAGTTCCGCAGCTTCGAGCTGGACATCACCTATCCGGTGGCCTGGGGCCCCGACGGCATTGAAGCCTGTATCGCCGCGCTGTGCTCGAACGCGACCGATGCCGTGCGCAGCGGCTACAACATCCTGCTCATCACCGACCGCAAGGTCGATAGCGAACATGTGGCCATCCCCGCGCTGCTGGCGACTTCGGCCATACACCTGCACCTGATACGCGCCGGCCTGCGCACCAATACCGGCCTGGTGGTGGAAACCGGCTCGGCCCGCGAGGTTCACCACTTCGCGTTGCTGGGCGGCTATGGCGCCGAAGCCATACACCCCTACCTGGCGCTGGAATCGCTGGCGACACTGCCGCAACCCGATATCGCGATCAAGAACTACATCAAGGCTATCGGCAAGGGCTTGAACAAGGTCATGTCCAAAATGGGCATCTCGACCTATATGTCCTATACCGGCGCGCAGATCTTCGAAGCCGTCGGACTGAACTCCAGCCTTGTCGAAAAGTATTTCACGGGTACGTCGAGCAATATCGAAGGCATAGGCATATTCGAAGTCGCCGAAGAGGCCCTGCGTGGGCACCGCGCCGCGTTCAGCAGCGATCCCGTGCTGGCCGACGCCCTGGATGCCGGCGGCGACTACGCGTGGCGCGTCCGCGGCGAAGACCACATGTGGACCCCCGACTCGATCGCCAAGCTGCAGCATGCCGCGCGCGCCAACAACTACAGCACCTACAAGGAATACGCCCAACTGATCAACGATCAGTCGCGCCGACACATGACGCTGCGCGGCCTGTTCGAATTCAAAGTCGATCCGTCGCGCGCCATTCCCTTGAGCGAGGTCGAACCGGCCAAGGATATCGTCAAGCGTTTCGCCACCGGCGCCATGTCGCTGGGTTCGATTTCGACCGAAGCGCATGCGACGCTGGCCGTGGCCATGAACCGCATAGGCGGCAAGTCCAACACCGGCGAAGGCGGCGAAGATGAAATGCGCTACCGCGCCGAGATGCGCGCCGGCAAGCCCACCGTAAGGAAAGGCGATACGCTGGCTTCCTTCCTGGGGACGGACCGCATCGAAGCCGACGTTCACCTGGCCGCCGGCGATTCGCTGCGCTCGCGTATCAAGCAAGTGGCTTCGGGGCGCTTTGGGGTCTCGGCCGAGTACCTCTCCAGCGCGGACCAGATCCAGATCAAGATGGCGCAAGGCGCCAAGCCCGGCGAAGGCGGGCAACTGCCCGGCCACAAGGTAACGGAATACATCGCCAAGCTGCGCTATTCCGTGCCCGGCGTGGGCCTTATTTCGCCGCCGCCGCACCATGACATCTATTCCATCGAAGACTTGGCGCAACTGATACACGACTTGAAGAACGTGAATCCGCGTGCGTCGATCTCGGTGAAGCTGGTGTCCGAAGTGGGTGTCGGCACCGTCGCGACAGGCGTTGCCAAGGCCAAGGCCGATCACGTCGTGATCGCCGGACACGATGGCGGCACCGGCGCTTCGCCCGTGTCGTCGATCAAGCATGCCGGCACGCCGTGGGAGCTGGGCCTGGCTGAAACCCAGCAGACGCTGCTGCTGAACAATTTGCGCAACCGCATCCGGGTTCAGGCCGACGGCCAGATGAAAACGGGGCGCGACGTTGCCATAGGCGCCTTGCTGGGCGCCGACGAGTTCGGCTTCGCCACGGCCCCGCTGGTCGTGGAAGGCTGCATCATGATGCGCAAATGCCATCTGAACACCTGCCCGGTCGGCGTCGCCACGCAAGATCCCGTCCTGCGCAAGAAGTTCCAGGGCAAGCCCGAGCACGTGGTGAACTACTTCTTCTTCGTCGCCGAGGAAGTGCGCGAAATCATGGCGCAACTGGGCATCCGCCGCTTCGATGACATGGTGGGCCGCGTGGAGCTGCTGAACATGCGTTCGGGCATCGAGCACTGGAAGGCGCAGGGGCTGGATTTCAGCCGCGTCTTCCATGCCGTACCGGTTTCCACCCCTCTTTATCAGACCGAAGAGCAGGATCACGCGCTGGACCATGCGCTGGATCACCAGTTGATCGAGCGCAGCAAGGCCGCCATCGAGCGCGGCGAGAAAGTCTCGTTCATCACGCCCGTGCGCAACCGCAACCGCACCATAGGAGCCATGCTCTCGGGCGTCGTGGCGTCGCGCTACGGCCATGAGGGTCTGCCCGACGACACCATACACATCCAGTGCAATGGCTCGGCGGGCCAGAGCTTCGGCGCTTTCCTGGCCCACGGCATTACGCTGGACCTGGTCGGCGAAGCCAACGACTATGTCGGCAAGGGTTTGTCGGGCGGCCGCATCGTCGTGCGCTCGCCCAATGACTTCCGCGGCTTCGGCCCCGACCACATCATTGCGGGCAACACCGTGCTTTACGGCGCGCTTTCGGGCGAAGCCTATTTCAACGGGGTGGCCGGAGAACGCTACGCCGTGCGCAACTCGGGCGCGGCGACCGTGGTCGAAGGCACCGGAGACCATGGCTGCGAATACATGACCGGCGGCACCGTCGTGGTGCTGGGCGCCACCGGCCGCAACTTCGCCGCCGGCATGTCGGGCGGTGTGGCCTATGTCTGGGATCCGGAAAACACCTTCCGCCAACGCTGCAACCTGGCCATGGTCGAACTGGAGCGCGTCGTACCGCATGCCGAGCAAAATGAGCTCGGACAGATCGAAACCTGGCACAGCGCAATGCGCGGCGGCGAGCGGGAAACCGACGAGGCCATTTTGCGGCGCTTGATCGAGAACCACTACCGCTACACCGGCAGCTTCCGTTCACGCGACGTGCTGGACGACTGGGAGCAGTCGCGCCAGGCCTTCGTCAAGGTCATGCCTGTCGAGTACCGCCGCGCATTGGGCGAACTCTGGCGTGCCGCCAACCCACAACAAATTGCTGCCTGAGGAAGAATAATGGGCAAGATTACCGGCTTTCTTGAATTTCAACGCGTCAAAGAAACCTATGAAGCGCCGCTCGTGCGCCTTAAGCACTGGAGCGAATTCGTCAATACACTGACCGACGACGAAGCCAAGCAACAGGGCGCGCGCTGCATGGATTGCGGCATACCGTTCTGTACCAGCGGCTGCCCCGTCAACAACATCATCCCCGACTGGAACGACCTGGTCTACAAGCAAGACTGGCGCCGCGCGCTGGACGTGCTGCATTCGACCAACAATTTTCCCGAGTTTACGGGACGCGTCTGCCCGGCGCCCTGCGAAGCCGCCTGTACCCTGAACATCAACAACGACGCCGTCGGCATCAAGTCGATAGAACACGCCATCATCGACAAGGGCTGGGCGCAAGGCTGGGTGGCGCCGCAGCCGCCCGACAGGAAAACCGGCAAAAAGGTTGCCGTGGTCGGCTCCGGTCCCGCCGGGCTTGCCTGCGCGCAGCAGTTGGCGCGTGCGGGCCACTCCGTGACCGTATTCGAAAAAAGCAATCGCATCGGCGGCCTGCTGCGCTATGGCATCCCCGACTTCAAGCTGGAAAAAACGCATATCGACCGCCGCCTGGCTCAAATGGAGGCCGAGGGCGTGGAGTTCTGCCCATCCACCTATGTGGGTGCCCAGGAGCATGCCGAAGACGGCTTGAACGTGCGCACGCCTGAATCCCTGCGGGAAGAGTTCGACGCGGTTGTGCTGACCGGCGGCTCGGAAACCCCGCGCGATCTGCCGGTGCCGGGACGCGAGTTACGCGGCGTGCATTTCGCCATGGACTTTCTGCGCCAGCAGAACAAGGCCACCAACGGCGATCGGCTGAGCAAGCAAATCTCCGCCAAGGGCAAGCACGTTATCGTCATCGGCGGCGGCGACACCGGCTCGGACTGCGTCGGCACCAGCAACCGCCAAGGCGCGGCCTCGGTCACGCAATTCGAACTGATGCCCAAGGCGCCCGACGTAGAGGACAAACCGCTGACCTGGCCCTACTGGCCCCTTAAGCTGCGCACGTCTTCCTCGCACGAGGAAGGTTGCGAACGCGACTGGGCCGTGGCCACCAAATCATTTGAAGGCAAGAACGGCAAAATCGAAAAGCTGATCGCGGCCCGCCTTGAATGGTTCAAGGACAAAGCCACCGGCCAAATGAAGATGCGCGAGGTGGAAGGGTCGCAGTTCGAGCTTCCCGCCGATCTGGTGCTGCTTGCCATGGGCTTCGTGGCGCCGGTCAAGAATGTGCTGGACGCCTTCGGCGTGGACCAGGACGCGCGCGGCAATGCGCGGGCCAATACCGACGACTATGTCACCAATGTCGGCAAAGTGTTCGCCGCCGGCGATATGCGTCGCGGACAGTCGCTGGTGGTCTGGGCCATACGCGAAGGCCGGCAGTGCGCCCGCTCGGTCGATGAGTTCCTGATGGGGTCCAGCACGCTGCCGCGCTAGGCCAGCAGCCCGGACACCAGTTCACGTGCCCGGGACCCCACCAGTCTGGCGGCCCGGGACAGCGGCCTCTGACGAGTAAAGCTCAATGCCACGGTGCGGCGGATCACTGGCTTGTCGAGCCGGGCTGCCGCAAGGCGGCCTGACTCGATCTCTTCCTTGATTGCCTGCATGGGCAGCAGGGTGAACGCATGGCCGCTCATTGCAACGTCCTTCATGGCCGTCAGCGTGTCGACCTCCATGACAATATCGAGCCTAACATTGCGCTGCCGCTCGAGCATATCGAGCGTGGTGCGCAAGCCATTGGGTGCGGACGGAAGCACCAGCGGCAAATCGACCAGGGCGCGAAAAGCCACGGAAGCCCCCAATCCCAGAGCCGACATGGCTTGCGGCTTTCCAACCAGATACGTATCCACCCTGCCCAGCACATCTTCGCCGCGGCCTGCCGCGGCGCCATACCGATTCACGATGATCATATCCAGGCGGCCCGAGCCCAACTGCTCGTCCAGGTCGCCGCTAAAGCCTTCGGTGACATGCAGCCGCAGCAGCGGAGCCAACACACGAAGATCGGAGAAAAGCATGGGCAGCAGTTCACGGCTCATGGACGGCAGCACCCCAAAATGCACCGTGCCGGTCAGCACTCCTGAGGCGTCTTTCACCGTGCTCTCAAGCCTGGCCAACTGAGCCAGCACAAGCTCGACCTCGGGACGGACCCGCCTGCCGAACTCTGAAAGCGCCATTCCCCGGCCCGTGCGCTCGAACAGGCGGTCGCCCCACTCCGACTCCAGCAAGGCCAGCTGCCGGCTGATGAGCGACTGCGCCGTACCGGTAGCGGTTGCAACCCGGGAAAGCGAACCGAGCTCGGCAATAAGTGCGAAAGTTTCCAGTTGCTTGAGATTCATGGATATCACAAAAATGGAAAGCTGATATATAGCATATTACTCTTGTAGATACCTTTCCAGGTGCCTAGACTTGAATGCGTCTTTCGACATAAGAAAGAATCCAAACACATACACAGGAGACAACATGAGAATTCCCCGCCCGCCCAGGATCGCTTCGATACTGATGTCGGCTGCGCTGCTTGCCTGCGGCCACGCCGGCATCGCGCATGCCGCCTATCCCGACAAGCCCATAAAGCTGATTGTGCCTTTTCCCGCCGGAGGACCCACCGACGCCATGGCCCGCATCGTCAGCGAAAAGATGACGCAATCCCTGGGGCAAACCGTCATAGTCGAAAATCGCGGCGGCGCGGGCGGTGTCATCGCCACCGAAGCGGCGGCGGCCAGCTCGGCCAATGGCTACACACTGTTTTTTGCCACCACCGGCACCATGACGATCAATCCCAGCATCTATCCCAATATGGGGATCAAGCCGCTTGTCGCCTTCGATCCCATAGGCATGGTGGCCAGCACGGAAAATGTCCTGGTCGTGGCACCTTCATTGAAGATCGATACCGTACAGGACCTTATCGCCCAGGCCAAGCAGAAACCCGGCACGTTCACCTTTGGCTCGGCCGGTGTGGGAAGCTCCAATCACTTGTCGGGAGAACTGCTTAAAGACATGGCCGGCATAGACATCATGCATGTACCGTACAAAGGATCCGCAGCGGCTCTGACGGATCTTCTGGGCGGACGGATCTCCATGATGTTCGACACCATATCGAATGCGCTCCCCAACATCCAGGCCGGCAAAGTGATTCCGCTGGGCGTGACGGGAACCGCCAGGTCGCCGGCGCTGCCCAAGGTTCCCACGATTGCCGAAGCAGGCTTGCCAGGCTTCCAGGTAAGCATCTGGTTCGGCTTGGCCGCTCCGCATGGAACACCGTCCGACGTGATCAAGACGCTGAATGAATCATTGAACAAGATTCTTGCCGAATCCGACGTCCAGGCCAAACTGCAGGCCTTCGGCGCGACCCCCACACCCGGCTCGCCGGAAAGCTTCGCAAGCCAGATGAAACTGGATGAGGCAAAGTGGAGCAAGCTGATCAAGACCTCCGGCATGAAGGTGAATTAAGCGTGGACCCCTTGCAATCAACCGCGCTTGGCGACGACATCGCCGGCGTGTTCAACCCCGCCTCGGTCGCCATCATCGGCGCCTCGGACAATCCCAATAAGGTAGGCGGACGCGCTATACATTACATGCGCAAGTTCGGGTATGGCGGCCGCATCTTTCCGATCAACCCGGCAAGGGAAACCATACAGGGAATGGCTTGCTATGCCAGCCTGGAAGACCTCGCCGAGGTGCCTGATGCCGCCATCATCGCCGTATCCGGCGAAGACGCGGTCGCAGCGGTGCATCGCTGCGCACAACTGGGCGTATCGACCGCGGTGGTCATGTCCTCGGGTTTTGCCGAGAGCGGCGCCGCGGGCCGCCATTTGCAGGAAAAGCTGCTTGCTGGCGCACAGGCTTGCGGAATGCGCCTGGTGGGGCCCAATGCTCAGGGTATCGCCAACTTTGCCACCGGCGCGATATTGAATTTCAGCACCATGTTTACGGAAGTCGCACCGCAAGACGGGCCCATCGCCATCATCAGTCAAAGCGGGGCCGCCAGTGTCATGCCTTACGCCTTGCTGCGCGAAAAAGGCCTGGGAGTGCGCTATCTGGCCTCGACCGGCAACGATGCCGATCTTGGCGTATCGGAACTGGTGCGCAGCGTTGCCCGCGATCCCGGCATACGCCTTATCCTGGTCTACGTCGAAGCGATTACCCGCCCCGATCTGCTGGCTGAAGCGGCACGCCTCGCCCGCCAACAGGGGACCCGCATCATCCTGCTTAAAGGTGGGAGCAGCCAGAAAGGCGCCGCGGCGGCCGCCTCGCACACTGGGGCACTGGTGGGACAGGATGGGGCGCTGGACGCTTTTCTGGAGCAGAACGGCATATGGCGGGCGCAGGATATTCACGGACTGGTCAATGCCGCCGCCCTGTATCTGGACGGCTTTCCGCCGCAATCCGGACGCACTGTCATCATGAGCCACAGCGGCGCCGTCGGGGTGCTCTGCGCCGACGCGGCGGAGCGGGCCGGCCTGCCGCTGTCGGAGTTCGATGACGCAACCCGGAACAAATTGCAGAATCTATTACCGGGTTTTGCTACCGCCGCCAATCCGCTGGACCTGACAGCCGCCCTGCTTGGCAATGGCGACATGTTTCCGCGCGTGCTCGAGGTGCTGGGCGGCAGCCGGGAAGCCGATATGCTGCTTGTCGGCATTCCGGTGGCCGGTCCGGGCTACGACATTCCCGCCCTGGCGGCGGCGACGGCGGCGTTCGCCTCGCATCACCGCATGCCCGTCGCCGTGACAGCCTCCCAGGCATCGGTCAGGCAGGAGTTCCAGAGGCATGGGGTCGCGACATTTGGAAGCGAGACCGATGCCATACAGGCCTTGAGCCAATATTTCCGGCATAGCCGATTTCAGGAGCGCCCGGCTCCAGCGGCACCCGTCCCGATTGTTCCTGGCAAAGGCGAAAGCCACGGCCTGCTGGACGAAGCCGAGAGCCTTGCCCGCCTTGCCGATTTCGGACTGCCTGTGGTCGACCATATCGTTTGCCGGGATGCGGACTCCGCCGTCCGCGCGGCTGCCTTGCTGGATGGCCCGCTGGTCGTCAAGGGCTGCGCCGCGCAAATTCCGCACAAAACCGAACACCGCTTGGTGCATCTGCACGTGTCCGGCAAGGAGCGCACGCGAATCGCCGCGCTTGACTGCCTGGCCAAACTCGATGCGCTAGGCGTCAAAGAGCCTAGAGTGCTGGTCGCGCGCATGGTCAAGGGAGAACATGAATTCATGCTGGGCGTGACCGTGGACCCGGTATTCGGCCCGGTCGTAACAATAGGCGAAGGCGGGATCCTGGTGGAGATTCGAAAAGATGTCGTTTCGCTTCCGGCCCCCTTCAGCGAAGAAGAGGCCCTGAACGCCATCATGAAGCTTAGGATCGCGCCGATCCTGTCGGGCTATCGCCATGCGCCTGCATTGGATGCCATGGCGCTGGCCAAGGCCGCCGTGGCCTTGGGCCGCTACGCCATCGCGCATCGAAGCGCATTGCAATCGGCCGACCTGAATCCGGTCATGGTCATGAAAAACGGAGACGGCGTCAGCATCGTGGACGCTGTCATCGAATTCAAGGAAGAGGCATGAACGATACAGTATTGACCCAGAGCCAGGATGGCGTTGCCATCCTCACCCTGAACCGTCCGCAAGCGATGAATGCCGTCAACAGCGAAATGCGCCGCGCCTTCATACAGGCTTTGAACCGGATGAACAGCGACACGGCAGTTCGCGCCATTGTCATTACGGGCTCCGGCGATCGCGCTTTCTGCGCCGGACAGGACCTGGAGGAAGCCGCCATGGCGACCTGGCAAGATCTTGTGCCGTGGCTGCAGGCGCAGCGCGATATGTACCAGGCGGTACGGGACCTGGACAAACCTTGCATCGCCGCCCTGAATGGCGTTGCCGCCGGGGCGGGCTTCCAGGTCGCCCTGTGCGCCGACATGCGCGTCGCCAACCCGGAATCCCGGCTGGGACAGCCTGAAGTCAAGGCAGGGCTGGCCAGTATTGTGGGCTCGTATCTCATGACCTTGCATATCGGCATGGGCCACAACGCCCAGCTCTCATTGCAGGGCGAACTGATCGGAAACCGGCGCGCTTATGAAATAGGCTTGGTCAATCAGTTGGCCGACGATGCCCTGGCGGAGGCGCTGACGATGGCACGCCGCCTGGCTCTACTGGCCCCGACCGCCGTCCGGTTATCCAAGCAGCGCTTGCGCGACATGACGCAAGCGGGCTTCGATGAAGCATGCACCGCCGGCATACGGGCGCAACTCGAGTGTTACGCCAACGGCGAGCCTCAATTGGCCATGAACGCCTTCCTGAAAACACGCCAGACCAAAGGAACAAAGACATGATTTATCGGCAGCATTTTATCGACGGCGCATGGACGGACGCCAAGGGTTGGAGTGAAACCGTCCTGCATGATTCAGCCACAGAACAGGCTATAGGCAAAGTGGTGCATGGAACCTCCAACGAGGTAGGCGCCGCCGTGGCCGCCGCGAGATCGGCGCATGCGGGCTGGGCGCAATTGCCCCTCGAGACGCGGGCGGCATATGTCAGGGCCGTCGCGGATCGCCTGGACGATCATGTCGATGCGCTTTGCGCGGGGATCAGCGCCGAAACCGGCATGCCGATGAAGCTTGTCCGCCGCATCCAGGTCCAGGCGCCGATCGCGGCGTGGCGGGCCACGGCTGACGCCGCCGCGCAGGCCCTGGCTGAAACGCAAATAGCACACTCGCATATTGAGCGGGTTCCCGTGGGTGTGGTCGCCGCGATCACGCCATGGAACTACCCGCTGCATCAAATTACCGGCAAGCTCGCCGCCGCGCTGATGGCGGGATGCACCGTTGTGCTGAAGCCTTCGGAACTGGCGCCCACAGCAGCGCAGATGTTGGGCAAAGCCATTGAAGAAGCGGCATTGCCGCGGGGTGCGGTGAATATCGTTTTCGGAGACGGGGCCACCGGTGAGTCCCTGATCGCCCACCCCCAGGTCGATATGGTGTCGTTCACAGGATCCACATCGGTGGGCCGGCATATCGCCAGCGTCGCCGGTCAAGCCTTGAAGCGGGTGGCTCTCGAGCTGGGCGGAAAATCCGCCAGCGTCGCCCTGCCCGAAGCGGACCCGGCGCTGGTCGCCCGGCATGCCGTTTCCTCTTGTTTCCTGAATTCGGGTCAGACCTGCAATGCCATCACGCGGCTGCTGGTTCCGGAGGATCAGTATGAACGGTATCGTGATCTCTTGAAAGCGGCGGCGGGAAAAATGGCCCTGGGCGATCCGCGTGATGAAAGCACCCGCATGGGCCCCTTGGTATCAAGCGAACATCGCGACCGCGTACTGTCTTTCCTTGCCGAAGCAGCCGGCTCCGGCATGGATCTCATTACCGGAGGCCCGGATGCCCCCGTGCCCGCCACGGGGTACTTCGTGGCCCCAACCCTATTCGGCCGCGTCCCCCCGCAAGCGCGCATCGCCAAAGAAGAAGTTTTCGGGCCTGTGCTGGCCGTATTGACCTATGCCAGCGAAGACGAGGCTGTACGCATCGCCAATGATACGAATTACGGACTGGCCGCAGCGGTATGGGGCGAAGAAGGCCGGGCGCTCTCCCTTGCCCGCCAACTCAGGGCTGGCCAGGTCGACATCAACGGAGCGCCCTTCAATCCCCTGGCGCCCTTCGGCGGCTTCGGCGCCTCCGGTACCGGCCGCGAAGGCGGCGTCCATGGGATTGCCGAATTCACGGAGCTGCGCGCCATCCAGGCACCACCGACACTGAAATCCTGAGATAGAGGCATTATGTTTACTCAAGTAGAACTGGCGTTTTCGGGCACGGACAAGCACGTCGCTGTCGTGACTCTGTCTCGGCCGGAACAGATGAACGCCCTGACCAAGGTCATGGAAGCCGACCTGCGCACCGTGCTGGAGCAACTGGATAAGAACGAGGATGTGCGGGTCATCATCCTGACCGGAAAAGGGCGTGCTTTCTGTGCGGGCATGGACATGAACGAGCTGGAGGTTCTGCCTCCCGAAGATATCCGGGCAGCGGAATGGATGCGACCGTACGACATGAACCGCAGGCCCGATTATCAGGCCCGCTATGCGTATTTCGCCGCGATCCGCAAGCCCATTATTTGCGCCATCAACGGCGCCGCCGCCGGATTGGGATTGGTATTCGCGCTGTACAGCGACATGCGCTTTGCCAGCGACAAAGCGGTATTCGCCACGGCATTCGCCAAGCGCGGCCTGATTGCCGAACACGGCATTGCCTGGATACTGCCCCGCATCGTAGGTCCCGGCCACGCCGCCGATTTGCTGTTTTCGGCCCGCAAGATCGGCATAGACGAAGCGCGGCAAATGCGCTTGGTCGATCGGGTGATACCCGCCGACCGTCTGCTGGAGGAAACCATTTCCTATGCCGACGATCTGGCAATGCATGTATCGCCGCGCTCGGTGCAAGTCATGAAGCGGCAACTGGGCGAAGCGCCTTTCCAAACGTTGTCCGAAGCCGTCTCTCTGGCCAACCAGGAGATGTTCCAGAGCATACAAAGCGAAGATTTCAAGGAAGGCGTGGCGCACTTCATGGAACGCCGTCCGGCGCGATTCAGCGGACAGTAAGCATTCCGCTGCCGCGGCGCTTGTGGCGGCGTCCATATCACGCGAAAATGAGTGCCCGCAAGCACTTGACGCACGATGAAGACGCCGCCGCCCCAATCCCCGCCTTCCCTGTTCACCCTGTTCCTCGCATTCTCGCGCCTGGGCGTCACCAGTTTCGGAGGCGGCCTTAGCGGCTGGATCATGCGCGAGTTCGTGCATAGCCGCAAATGGATCTCGGAAAAGGAATTCGTCAGCGGACTGGCGCTGTCCCAGGCATTCCCGGGCATCAATGTCGTCAACCTGTCCATCTGGATAGGCTACCGGCTGCGTGGCGGCAAGGGCGCGCTGGCGGCGGCGCTGGGCATGGTCGTGCCCGCCATGGGTGTCGCCATCCTCATGGCCATGGCGTTTGCACAGGTTGCGCATTCGCGAACCGCCCATCTGGCGCTGGCGGGCATCGCCGCGGCCGCTATCGGCCTGTCCCTCGAGATGGGTTTGCGCACTGCCCGGCACGCCATGGACGGATTGGCTCCCATTCTGATCATGGCGGGCACCTTTGCCGCCATATTCGTATTCAGGCTGAACCTGGTCGGCGTCATCGCCGTGGCGGCGCCTTGCTCCATCGCCGTGGCCTGGCTGCGGACCCGGCGGCGGCACCGCCGCAGCAAACCCCTGTGATCCGTCCCGCCTGAAACTCCACCGCCAGCCCGCAGCCGACACCATGCTAGAAATACTGATTCAGTTCATACGCGTTTTTGCTCCGCTGTCCTTCCTGACCATAGGCGGGGGGCAAAGCATTATCCCCGCCATACATCAGCAGTCGGTGGTCGTGCATCAATGGATCAGCAACACCGAGTTCCTGGACATGTTCGCCTTGTCGCGCCTGGCGCCCGGACCGAAAACGTTGCTGGTCACGCTGGTGGGCTGGCAAGCGGCCGGCCTGGCCGGCGCGCTGGTCGCCTCGTTCGCCATTTTCGTGCCCTCGGCCGTGCTGGTGTACTACCTGGCCAAGCTTTGGGCGCGCTACGAGGGCCGCCCCTTTATCCAGGCCATCGAGCGCGGCCTGGTACCTGTCGCCGCCGGCATGATCCTGGCTGCCACGGGGACCATCCTGCGTGCGGCCGAAGGCGGCGCGTGGGCCTGGGGCGTAGCGGCCGCCTCGACGATCGCGCTGCTTTATACGCGCATCAGCCCTTTTCTTCTGCTAGGGCTGGGCGGACTGCTGTTCGTGCTGGTGCAGCCGGCCTGACAAGGCGGCCCGGCAACGGTATACCATAGGGGTATTCCAGCAGTGGCTGCTTACCGAGTTGAGCGGGGAAACAGCCGGATAAGCACAGGCCGCCTACAAGGCCTGCGGGCCGCGCCGGAAATATGCTTAAACAAGGCAAATCACCGTAAAAGGATACAATGCAGGGCTTATCGTCAGGCAACCGGCACATGAATTCGCAAACCGACTCTGATCCTCTTGTACGCTTTACCGATGTGTCGCTGGGCTACGGCGACTTCACGGTGTTGCAAGGCATCGACCTTGAAGTCCGGCGCGGGCAGGTGGTGGCCATGATGGGCGGTTCCGGATCGGGTAAAACGACGCTGCTGCGCGCGGCCACCGGCCAGATCACGGCACAAAAGGGGTCCATACAGGTATTTGGCAAGGACATCGCCGCGCTTTCAGGAGAAGGCCTGCGCGAAGTGCGTCAGCGCATGGGCGTGCTGTTCCAGCAAGGCGCCTTGTTTACCGACCTGAACGTCTTTGAGAACGTCGCGTTTCCCCTGCGGGAGCACACTCAGGTATCGGAAAGCCAGATCGTCGAGCGCGTGCTCGACAAGCTGGACGCGGTCGGTCTGCGGGCCGCGGCCCACCTGAAGATATCTGAAATTTCCGGCGGCATGGCGCGGCGTGTGGCGCTTGCCCGTGCCGTGGTACTGGAGCCCGAACTGGTCCTGTACGACGAGCCCTTTGCCGGACTGGATCCGATTTCGCTGGGCATCACCGCTCAATTAATACGCGGCCTGACCGATCGACTGCAATGCGCCTCGATTCTGATCACGCACGACGTGGCCGAATCCTTTGCCATCGCCGACCAGGTCTATATGGTGGGCCAGGGCAAGCTGATCGCCAGCGGCACGCCGCAAGCACTTTCGGAATCGCAGGACGCCTATGTGCGCCAGTTCCTGAACGGTGAACCGGATGGGCCCATCGCTTTTCACTACCCCACTTCGCCGGCTTTCACGAAGTGGCTGGACCAACACACAGGACGCTCATGACCTCGCCTGTTCAATCCATTGCGACGCTGGGCGGCCGGGTGCGCAGGGGCATATCCGGGCTGGGCGCATTCATGCGCTTGGCCGGCGCCATATTGGCGCGCAGCGGCGTGGCCCTGAAACGCCCGGGACTGGTATCCCAGCAAATACACTTCATCGGCAATTACTCGCTGCTCATCATTGCCGTATCAGGCCTGTTCGTAGGTTTTGTCCTGGGACTGCAGGGTTACTACACGCTTAATCGATACGGTTCCGAAGAAGCCCTTGGCCTGCTGGTGGCGCTATCGCTGACGCGTGAACTGGGGCCGGTCGTGACGGCGCTGCTGTTTGCGGGTCGCGCGGGCACGTCGCTGACTGCGGAAATCGGCTTGATGAAAGCCGGCGAGCAGATCGCCGCCATGGAAGTCATGGCCGTTGACCCGATACGGCGCGTACTGGTGCCCCGCTTCTGGGGCGGCGTGATCGCCATGCCCGTGCTGGCCGCCGTATTCTCCATGGTCGGCATTATCGGCGGATGGATCGTGGGCGTGCTGCTTATCGGCATCGATCCCGGTGCCTTCTGGTCACAAATGCAAAATGGCGTGGATATCTTCAAGGACATCCTTAACGGGGTGATCAAGAGCGTGGTGTTCGGCATTGCGGTCACTCTGGTTGCACTGCATGCCGGCTGGACAGCCAAAGCCACACCCGAGGGCGTATCGCGCGCCACCACACGCACCGTTGTCACCGGCTCTCTGCTGGTGTTGGGGCTGGATTTTGTACTCACTGCGCTGATGTTCAGCAATTAACGACATACACGGATTAATCATGACGCGTGAAAAAACCGATTTCTGGGTTGGCCTGTTCGTACTGATAGGTGCCATTGCCTTGGTCTTCCTGGCCTTGCGGGCCGGCAACATGAGCTCGTTCTCCTTCGCCCCTACCTATCAGGTGCAGGCGCACTTCGACAACCTGGGCGGCCTTAAAGTACGCGCCCCGGTCAAAAGCAGCGGTGTCGTGGTGGGCCGAGTGGCCAGCATAGGCTTCGACAACCAGCGCTTTCAGGCGGTCGCCACGCTGGACATGGAACAGCAATACGAGTTTCCCAGCGATTCGTCGGCTTCCATCCTGACGTCGGGCCTGCTTGGCGAACAGTACATAGGCATCACGCCAGGGGGCGAGGACAAGATGCTTAAACAGGACAGCGAAATCCAGTACACGCAAAGCGCTGTCGTGCTGGAAGAGTTGATCAGTAAATTCCTGTACAGTTCAGCAAGCAAAGAAGGCAGCGCCTCAGCCGAAAACGAAGGCGCCGGCCAAGCTGCACCCACTGCGGATAGCCCGGATTCAAAGGCTTCCCAGGCGTCGAAACCTTAAAATGTGAAACATCGGTTTACAATCCCCAGTCCGTTGCCTACCGAATACACGAAATGAACCTACCCAACACTCAGCCCCTCTCCAACGCGAAGCGGTTGCTGCGCCTGAGCAGCGTGCTCGGCGCGACGGCGCTTGCGGCCGGTTGCGCAACCGTAACCCACCCAAGCCCGGACGATCCCTGGGAAAGCTACAACCGCAGCATGTATACGTTCAACGATACCTTCGACCGCGCGCTGCTGAAACCCATTGCCACCGGCTACGATCAGCTTATGCCCGATCCGGCGCAAACCTGTATCCACAACGTTTTCAACAATCTGGGCGATGTCTGGTCGGCCATCAACAGCTTCCTGCAAGGCCGTGGGCATGACTTCGTCAACACCCTTGGCCGCGTGCTGTTCAATTCCACCATGGGTCTGGGCGGCTGCATTGACGTCGCCTCCATGAACGGCGCCAAGCGCATCCCCAACGATTTCGGCGTCACGCTGGGCGTCTGGGGGTTCGATTCCGGTCCCTATGTGGTGCTGCCTTTCCTGGGCTCGAGCTCGGTACGCGATGGCACCGCCACGCTGGGAACATTCGCCGCCGGCGTTTCGCCCGTCACACCCGTGTTCGAAATCGACAACGTGCCCCTGCGTAATTCGATCATCGGCCTTTATGCGGTGGATACACGCGCCAGCCTGCTCGATGCGGACAAACTTGTTAACGAGGTCGCGCTTGACCGCTACAGCTTTATTCGCGACGCTTACATACAGCGCCGCAACGCCCTGGTAAACAGCCGCCGCCAGGGCACCGAATTACCCGACTACTCCGAGGAAGGCAGCCTGCCCGACTACTCGGACGATGACGACGCCGCCGATGCAGGCGCCGCGCCTGCCGCGGGCGCGAGCAAAACGGCGCAGTAACAGGAGTCCCTATGTCCAGTTTGTTTCATTCCGTATTTTCATCGTCCCGCCTGCTGCGGCTTGCGGCGGCCGGCTTGCTTGGCCTGTCGTGGCTGGCGGGCGGCGCCGCATTCGCCGAAGGCACGGTCGACGCCAACGGCGCGCCCAATGATTTCGTCCAGGTCGTCGCCAACAATGCCCTGGAGGCCGTCAAGAAAGACCAGGCCGTGAAATCCGGCAACATCGCCAGCATCAACAAGGTCATCAACGAATATGTGCTGCCGTATGTGAACTTCGAAAAAACCACCCGCCTGGCGGCCGGCCGCTACTGGCGCCAGGCCACGAAGCAGCAGCAGCACGACCTGGTTAATGCATTCAAGGGCACGCTGGTCCGCACTTATAGCGGCGCCTTTACCCGCGTGGACCAGAATTCGGCCTTCTCCATGCTGCCTTTCCGGGGCGATGCCAATGCCGACGACGTCGTCGTGCGCTCCACGCTTTCCCAAGGCAACGGCCCTTCGGTGGGCATCGATTACCGCCTGGAAAAGACTCCGCAGGGCTGGAAAATATACGATCTGAACGTGGAAGGGATCTGGCTGATCCAGAACTACCGCAATCAGTTTGCCCAGCAAATAACGCAGAACGGCATTGACGGCCTGATCGCCGCGCTGAACCAGCACAATCGCTGACCGGGCGCGCGGGGCGCGGCACTGTCATCGACGGCCGCGCCGACCTACTATAATGCAAAGCTTGGCTCATTCGAGCCGAGCTTTTTTTATTGCCTCATGTCCGCCCTTATCTTAGAAAACGTCTCGAAAATATACGCGCCGCGCAGCGGCGGCTGGAAACGCTGGCTTTCGGCATCGCCCGCAAAGCAAGGCTTTCAGGCGCTCAACAACGTGTCCTTCACTGTCGAATACGGTGAGTTCTTCGGCTTGCTGGGCCCCAACGGCGCGGGCAAGACCACCCTGATTTCCATACTGGCCGGCCTGGCCCGGGCCAGTTCGGGCACGGCGCGCGTCTGCGGCCATGATGTCGTCGGCGATTTCAAGCAATCGCGGCGCATGCTGGGCGTGGTGCCCCAGGAAATCGTGTACGACCCCTTCTTTACCGTGCGCGAGACGCTCAGGCTGCAATCGGGCTATTTCGGCTTGCGCAACAATGACGACTGGATAGACGAGGTATTGAGCAATCTGGGGCTGCTGGACAAGGCCGACGCCAATATGCGCGCCCTGTCGGGGGGCATGAAGCGCCGGGTGCTGGTGGCCCAGGCCCTGGTGCATCGCCCGCCCGTCATCATCCTGGACGAACCCACGGCCGGGGTCGACGTGGACCTGCGCCGCACGCTGTGGGAATTCATAGCTCGGCTCAACAAGGCGGGCCACACCATATTGCTGACCACGCACTACCTGGAAGAGGCTGAGGCCCTGTGCGGCCGCATCGCCATGCTGAAAAGCGGCCAGGTGGTGGCGTTGGACACCACGCAAGCGCTATTGGCGCGGGTCGGCGGCACGGATCTCGAGGACGCTTTCGTGCGCATCATGCACAACGATGAATTCCTGGGGGTGACGGCATGAGCTCCACGCCGCTGATCACTCCGCGCGACGACCTGGGATCGGGCTTTCCAACCTTGCTGCGCAAGGAACTGCTGCGCTTCTGGAAAGTCGCCTTCCAGACCATTGCCGCGCCGGTCCTGACCGCGCTGCTCTATCTGCTGATTTTCGCCCATGTGCTGGAAGGCCGGGTCCAGGTGTACGGCACCGTGCCCTACACCTCTTTCCTGATCCCGGGCCTGATGATGATGAGCATGCTGCAGAACGCCTTTGCCAACCCATCGTCGTCCCTGATTCAAAGCCGAATCACCGGGAACTTGGTGTTTATCCTGCTGCCGCCCCTCTCGCATCGGGAAATTTTCAGCGCCTATATATTGGCCGCCGTCGCCCGCGGCTTGTGCGTGGGCGCCTGCGTCTGGCTGGTTGCCTTGTTCTTTGTGCCCCTGCAGGTCAGCAACCCGCTGTGGGTGCTGGCCTTTGCCGTGCTGTCTTGCGGCATCATGGCCACGCTGGGCATCGTGGCCGGACTATGGTCCGAGAAATTCGACCAATTGGCCGCCTTCCAGAACTTCCTGATCATGCCGGCCACCTTCCTGTCGGGTGTCTTTTACTCCATACACAGCCTCCCGCCGTTCTGGCAGGCCGTTTCCCGCTGGAATCCCGTCTTCTATACGATAGACGGGTTCCGCTACGGCTTTTTCGCCGTGTCGGATGTCTCGCCGTGGCAAAGCCTGGCCGTGGTGGCGGCCGTATTCGCCGCGCTTTGTCTTTTTGCCCTGCGCCTGCTGGCCAGCGGTTATAAACTTCGGAATTGATTCTTATGTTGCCTACCCCCGAACAAGTACGCCAGTACATCGCCGATCATCTTGCCTGCGAGCATCTTGAGGTGCAGGGCGACGGCTCTCATTTCGAAGCCCTGATCGTCAGCCCCGCCTTTGAAGGCAAGCGCCTTATCGCCCGCCACCAGCTGGTGTACAGCGCCCTGGGCGAGCGCATGAAAGCCGAGATACATGCTTTGTCCATGCGCACCCTGACGCCGGCCGAATACAAGGCGAACCCGAATGGATAAACTCCAGATCGTCGGCGGCAATCGCCTGAATGGTGAAATCACCGTGTCCGGCGCCAAGAACGCGGCCCTGCCCATCCTGTGCGCCAGCCTGCTTACAGCCGATACCATCACGTTGCAGAACGTGCCCGACCTGAATGACATCGGGACGACGCTGCGGCTGCTGGGCCGCATGGGCGTGCAATCGGAACACGGCCATGACGGCGTCGTGCAGTTGAACGCCGCGCAGGTACATAGCCTGGAAGCGCCCTACGAGCTGGTCAAGACCATGCGCGCGTCCATACTCGTGCTGGGGCCGCTGCTGTCGCGCTTCGGCGAAGCCCGCGTCAGCCTGCCCGGAGGCTGCGCCATCGGGCAACGTCCTGTCGACCAGCACATCAAGGGCCTTGAGGCCATGGGGGCCGAGATCAAGATTGAGCACGGCTTCGTGGTCGCCAAGGCCAAACGCCTGAAAGGCGCCTCGATACGCACCGACATGGTCACCGTGACCGGCACGGAGAACCTGATGATGGCCGCTGTGCTGGCCGAAGGGCGCACCACGCTGGAGAACGCCGCGCGCGAACCTGAAATCGTCGACCTGGCCGAGCTCTTGATAAAAATGGGGGCGCGCATCCAGGGCCACGGCGGCGATCGCATCACGATCGACGGCGTCGACGCCCTGCACGGGGCCAGCCACCAGGTGGTGGCCGACCGGATCGAGGCAGGCACCTTTCTGTGCGCGGTGGGCGCCGCGGGCGGCGAAATCGTGCTGCGCCGGGCCGCTCCGGGCACCATGGGCGCCACGCTGGACAAGCTGCAGGAAGCGGGCCTGTCCATCGAGTGCGGCGACGATTGGATACGCTGCTCCATGAACAAGCGGCCGCGCGCCACCGGTTTCCGCACGCGCGAATATCCAGGCCTGCCCACCGATATGCAGGCCCAGTTGATGGCGCTCAATACCATCGCCGACGGCACGGCCGTAATCGTGGAAAACATCTTCGAAAACCGCTATATGCACGTCCAGGAACTGGTCCGCATGGGCGCCCAGATCGATATCGACGGGCACACCGCCGTCGTCACGGGCGTGCCCCAGCTGTCGGGCGCCACCGTCATGGCCACCGACTTGCGGGCCTCGGCCAGCCTGGTCATTGCCGGCCTGGCGGCTTTCGGCGAAACCACCGTCGAGCGCATCTACCACCTTGACCGCGGCTACGAGCGCATGGAAGAAAAGCTGCGGTCGGTCGGCGCCAACATACAACGCGTCAAACGGGAAGCCGCATGAGCCCTGCCAGCCTCGATAGACCCCTGACACTGGCCTTGTCCAAAGGTCGCATTTTCGACGAAACCATGCCGCTGCTTGCGGCGGCGGGCGTCCAGGTCGGCGAGAATCCCGAAACCTCGCGCAAGCTCATTCTGCCCACCAGCAGCCCCGACCTGCAATTGATCATCGTGCGCGCCTCGGACGTGCCCACATATGTGCAGTACGGCGCCGCCGACTTCGGCATTGCCGGCAAGGATGTGCTGTACGAGCATGCCGCCGTGCATCCGGGCGGCCTGTACCAGCCCATCGACCTGAATATCGCCCGATGCCGCCTGTGCGTGGCCGTCAAGCAGGGCTTCGACTATGAAGCCGCCGTCCGCCAGGGCTCGCGACTGCGTGTCGCCACCAAATACGTGCAGGCCGCCCGCGAACACTTTGCCGGCAAGGGCGTCTATGTGGACCTGATCAAGCTGTACGGCTCGATGGAGCTCGCTCCCCTGGTGGGGCTGGCCGACGCCATCGTCGACCTGGTTTCCACCGGCGGAACGCTGAAGGCCAACAACCTGGTCGCCGTGGAAGAGGTCGCGCAGATTTCGTCGCGCCTGATCATCAACCAGGCCTCGCTGAAGACCCGCGCCGCCAAGCTGCAGCCCTTGATCGATGCCTTTGCGCGCGCTTCGGCGCAGGACGGCCAGGAGACATCCTAGCGCCTCATCCCGCCGCCTGGCGCCGCGCCTGAATCATATCCGGTTACGGTATACACTCATTGGTGTATGCCGCCATTGCTGTCCCTTCCATCATGTCATTGATCAAACGCCTTAGTACCCAGTCCGAGCAGTTCGGTAAAAGCCTGCGCGCCCTGCTTGCCTTCGACGCGTCCCAGGATGAGTCCATCGAGCGCGCCGCCGCCGACATCCTGAAAAACGTTCAGGAACATGGCGATAGCGCCGTGCTGGACTACACCCGGCAATTCGATCGCAGCCCCGCGGCCTCTGTCGCGGCGCTGGAGATCGAGCGCCGCGAATGGCTGGCCGCCCTGGACGCGCTGCCCGCGGATCAACGCGCGGCGCTGGAAACGGCCGCCGACCGGGTGCGCCGCTACCACGAACACCAGTTGGCCCAGACCTGGACCTACACCGAGGCCGACGGCACGGTGCTGGGCCAGAAGATCACGCCGCTGGACCGCGTTGGCTTGTATGTGCCGGGCGGCAAGGCCGCCTACCCTTCGTCTGTACTTATGAACGCCATTCCGGCCAAGGTCGCGGGCGTGCCTGAAGTCATCATGGTGACGCCCACGCCCGATGGCGCGCGCAACCCCATCGTGCTGGCCGCCGCGGCCCTGGGGGGTGTGGACCGGGTCTGGGGCATAGGCGGCGCCCAGGCGATAGGCGCCCTGGCCTACGGCACGCAAACCATTTCTCCGGTCGACAAGATCGTCGGACCGGGCAATGCCTATGTGGCGGCGGCCAAGCGTCGCGTGTTCGGCACGGTGGGCATCGACATGATTGCCGGGCCCAGCGAAATCCTGATCATCTGCGATGGCGACACGCCGGCCGACTGGATTGCGATGGACCTGTTTTCGCAGGCCGAGCACGACGAACTGGCCCAGGCCATCCTGCTTTGCCCCGATTCCGCCTATCTGGACCAAGTAGAGGCCGCCATTGCGCGCCTGCTGCCCACCATGCCGCGCGCCGACATCATCCGCGCCAGCCTTGGACAGCGCGGCGCGCTGATCCAGGTGGCCGATCTGGACGAGGCCTGCGCCATCGCCAACGATATCGCCCCCGAGCACCTGGAAATCTCCACCGCGGACCCCCAGATATGGGCCGATAAAATCCGCCATGCCGGTGCCATTTTCCTGGGCCGCTACAGTTCGGAAGCCCTGGGCGACTATTGCGCCGGCCCCAACCACGTACTACCCACTTCCCGCACCGCCCGCTTTTCCTCGCCGCTGGGCGTGTATGATTTCCAGAAACGCTCCAGCATCATCCAGGTTTCGCAAGAGGGAGCGCAGTTTCTGGGGCGCATTGCGGCCAACCTGGCCTACGGCGAAGGCCTGCAGGCCCATGCCGCCAGCGCCGAATACCGCCTGAACCCTACCGATTCCAAATCCTGACCATGCGTACTGCCGACATCACCCGAAACACCAATGAAACCCGCGTGCGCGTTTCAATCAATCTGGACGGCACAGGCCGTCAAACCATCAACACAGGCGTGCCTTTCCTGGATCACATGCTGGACCAGATCGCGCGCCATGGCCTGATCGACCTGGACATCCAGTGCGACGGCGACACCCATATCGACGACCACCACACTGTCGAAGACGTGGGCATTACCCTGGGCCAGGCTTTTGCCGCCGCCGTGGGCGACAAGGCAGGCTTGCGCCGCTATGGCCATTCTTATGTGCCGCTGGATGAAGCGCTGTCGCGCGTCGTCATCGATTTCTCGGGTCGCCCTGGGCTGTACTATCACATTCCCTTCACGCGCTCGCACATCGGCCGGTTCGACGTCGATCTGGCTCGCGAATTTTTTCAGGGCTTCGTCAATCACGCGCTGGTTACGCTGCATATCGACAACCTGCGCGGGGAGAATTCGCACCACCAGTGCGAAACCGTCTTCAAGGCTTTCGGCCGCGCGCTGCGCATGGCCACCGAGCACGATCCGCGCAACGCCGGCGTCGTGCCGTCGACCAAGGGCGTGCTTTAAGCCACGTATCCGCACAACCCATTAACGGCTGATTACCGTGAATACTATCGCCATCGTTGATTACGGCATGGGCAACTTCCACTCGGTGGCGCGCGCGCTGCAAGCGGCCGCGCCCGATGCCGACATCAGAATCTGCAGCAAGGCGCAGGACATCGACCAGGCCTCGCGCGTGGTATTCCCCGGTCAAGGCGCCATGCCGGACTGCATGCGCACTCTGGACAAATCGGGTTTGCGCGAAGCCGTCGTCCGCGCCGCCCGCGGCAAGCCCCTGCTGGGCGTCTGCGTGGGCGAGCAAATGCTGTTTACCGAAAGCGAAGAAGGCCATGTCCCCTGCCTGGACGTATTTCCCGGCCGCGTAAAACGCTTCGCAGGCCCGCAATATGCCAGCGCCGCGCAGGGCGCCCCGGAACAGGAACGGCTGAAGGTCCCTCATATGGGCTGGAACCGCGTGCAGCAGACCCGCGGCCATGCTCTATGGCAAGGCATTCCGGATCAGGCCCATTTTTATTTCGTGCATAGCTACTATGCCGAACCGGACGATCCGGCGCTTACTGTTGGGGTAAGCCACTACGGGGCAAGCTTTACCTGTGCCGTGGCAGCGGCTAACATTTTCGCAGTACAGTTCCATCCCGAAAAAAGCGCCGACCATGGTTTGCGCCTGTATCGGAATTTTGTTGATTGGAATCCATAACATCATGCTACTCATCCCCGCCATCGATCTAAAAGACGGGCGTTGCGTGCGCCTGCGCCAGGGCGACCTGGACGACGCAACCATTTTTTCAGATGACCCCGCGGCCATGGCCACGCAGTGGCTCGAGCAAGGAGCCCGGCGCCTGCACCTGGTCGACCTGAACGGCGCCATAGCCGGCAAGCCCAAGAACGAGGCCGCCATCAAGTCCATCATCGAGGCCGTGGCCGATGACATCCCCGTGCAGATCGGCGGCGGCATACGCGATCTGGACACCATCGAACGCTATCTCGATGCCGGCATTACCTACGTCATCATCGGCACGGCCGCGGTCAAGGATCCCGGCTTCCTGCGCGATGCATGCAGCGCCTTTCCCGGCAACATCATCGTCGGCCTGGATGCCCGCGACGGCAAGGTCGCCACCGACGGCTGGAGCAAGCTGACGCGCCACGACGTGCTGGATCTGGCCCGCAAATTCGAGGACTACGGCTGCGAAGCCATCGTCTACACCGATATCGGCCGCGACGGCATGCTGTCCGGCGTCAATATCGAGGCCACCGTGAAGCTTGCGCAGCACGTCAACATTCCCATCATCGCCTCGGGCGGCGTGACCGACCTGCGCGATATCGAAGCATTGTGCGCGGTCGAGGACGAAGGCGTGGAAGGCGCCATCCTGGGCCGCAGCCTGTATGAGGGCACCCTGGACTTCGCCGCCGCGCAAGATATGGCCGACGAACTCGGAACGACATGACGCAAACCGATAACGCCTTTGCCGATACCGAACTTACGCGGCGCATCATCCCCTGCCTGGATGTCACGGCGGGCCGCGTGGTCAAAGGCATCAATTTCGTCGATCTGGTCGATGCCGGCGATCCGGTCGAGATCGCCCAGCGCTACAACGAACAAGGCGCGGACGAGCTCACCTTCCTGGATATCACCGCCACCAGCGACGAGCGCGACCTGATCCTGCCCATCATCGAATCGGTGGCCAAACAGGTCTTCATCCCGCTGACCGTGGGCGGAGGCGTGCGCCAGGTATCCGATATACAGCGCCTGCTCAATGCCGGCGCCGACAAGGTGTCGATGAACAGCGCCGCCGTCGCAAATCCCGATCTGGTTCGCGACGCCGCCGATTATCACGGATCGCAATGCATCGTCGTGGCCATCGACGCGCGCCGTGTATCGCCGGCCGGCGAAGCCGCGCGATGGGAAATCTTCACCCATGGCGGACGCAAGGCCACCGGCATCGATGCGGTGGAATGGGCCAGGAAGATGGCGGAATACGGCGCCGGCGAGCTGCTGCTGACCAGCATGGACCGCGACGGCACCAAGTCGGGCTTCGACCTGGAATTGACCCGCGCCGTATCCGACGCCGTCGCCGTCCCGGTAATCGCCTCGGGCGGCGTGGGCAACCTTCAGCACCTGGCCGACGGCGTCACCACGGGGCGCGCCAACGCCGTCCTGGCCGCCAGCATTTTCCATTACGGCGAATACACCGTTCGGCAAGCCAAGCAATTCATGGCTGAACAGGGCATTAAGGTACGATTGACGGCATGACGCAAGAAACCACCTGGCTGGACGCCATCCATTTCGACGACAACGGCCTGCTGCCGGCCATCGCCCAGGATTTCGATACGGGCCACATCCTTATGGTGGCCTGGATGAACGCCGAATCACTGGAAGAAACCATCGCGACCGGACGCGCCGTGTACTGGTCGCGCTCGCGCAAGCGCCTTTGGCGCAAAGGCGAGGAATCCGGCCATGTGCAGATCGTGCACGAAATCCGTCTTGATTGCGACGGCGACGTCGTCCTGCTCAAGGTCAAGCAGGAAGGCGGCATCGCCTGCCATACCGGCCGCGCAAGCTGCTTTTACCGGCGCCTGGACGGCACCGCCGGCAATGCCGTCTGGACAGCGGTGGATCCCGTCCTGAAAGACCCCGAGCTAATTTACAAATGAATCCGCAAGATACGTCCACCATCCTGGCCCGCCTGGCCGATACGCTCGAATCGCGGCTGCCGGCGAACGGCGGCGACCCTTCCGCCTCGTATACCGCCAAGCTGCTGGCGCGCGGCCCCGACGCCTTCCTGAAGAAAATCGGCGAAGAAGCCACCGAGCTGGTGATGGCCGCCAAGGACAACACGCCTGATCGCATCGTGGCGGAAACCGCCGACCTCTGGTTTCACTGCATGGTGGCCCTGGCGCACTACGGACTGCGGCCCGAACAGGTGCTGGCGGAGCTGGCTCGCCGCGAAGGCGTATCCGGCCTGGCCGAAAAAGCCGGCCGATCCGAATCCTGAACACCACACGCGAGGCCCTCATGAGCGACAACTGCCTGTTCTGTAAAATAGCCAAGGGCGAAATACCCTCGAAAAAAGTGTACGAAGACGAGGATTTTTTCGCTTTTCACGACATAAATCCCGCGGCTCCCGTACACTTGCTGTTAATACCGAAACGCCATGTTGTATCCATGCAGGATATTGGCCCTCAAGATACCCAATGGTTGGGTAGAATGATGGCCCTGGCGCCCCGGTTGGCGCACGATAATGGCTGTACGCCGGGGCCTGATGGCGGGTTCAGGCTGGTCGTCAATACCGGCGTCGAAGGCGGGCAGGAAATCGCCCACCTGCATTTTCATATTATCGGGGGCCCTCGCCCCTGGGATAAACGCGCGGCACCAGCCGCCTAACGGAGACCGTATCATGGGTAGTTTCAGCATTTGGCACTGGCTTATCGTCCTGGTCATTGTCGCCTTGGTGTTCGGCACCAAGAAAATCCGCAACATGGGTGAAGACCTGGGCGGCGCGGTGAAAGGCTTCAAGAAAGGCATGCGCGACGCATCCGAGGAAAAGAAGCCCGAATCGGTCGCACAGCGCGTTCAAAGCGACGACACCATCGACGTTCAAGCCAAAGAGAAGACCGACGCCTGAAAAAGAGGGCTGCATTTTTCCTTAACCTCTTTTTAAGCGGATTCCTTACACATGTTCGACGTCAGCTTTAGTGAGCTCATGCTGATCGGCGTCATTGCGCTGATCGTCATCGGGCCCGAGCGCCTGCCCAAGGTTGCCCGTACCATCGGGCATCTGGTCGGGCGCGCGCAGCGTTATGTCAGCGATGTCAAAACGGACATCCAGCGCGAAATGAATCTGGACGAGTTGAACAATCTGAAGGGCCAGATGGAAGAAGCCGCCAATTCGGTCAAGTCCTCCATGCAGGACGCCACCGATAGTCTGCGCAAGCCCCTGGACGAGGCCCAGCAGGCGCTCAAGGACGCCTCGGCTTCCGTCGAAACCCTGGTCGACACCGCCAAGGCGGAATCGGCTCAAGCGCCCGCTTCCGCGGCGGACGCGGCCAAGCTGCCCGGCGATGAAGCCGCCTCGTCCCTTCCCCTGCCGGGATTCACCGATACCGAAGCCGGCAAGACCAAATCAGGGACGCCAACGTGACACAAGAAGCATCCCAAGACACTTTCATTTCGCATCTTGTCGAATTGCGCACACGCCTGATGTGGGCCGTAGCATCCGTGCTGGCCGTTTTCGTGGTCCTGTTCATCTATCCGGGTCCATCCGCCATCTACGACCTGTTGGCGCAACCCATGCTGGCCTCCCTTCCCGAAGGCACGCGCATGATCGCCACCGGCGTCATCACGCCGTTCATGGTACCCATCAAGGTCACCCTGCTGGCCTCCTTCGTATTGGCGCTGCCTATCGTGCTGTATCAGGCCTGGGCCTTCGTTGCGCCGGGCCTGTACCGGCACGAGCAAAAACTGGCCCTGCCGCTTATCGCCTCCAGCACGCTGCTTTTCCTGATGGGCATGGCATTTTGCTATTTCGTGGTGTTTGGCACGGTCTTTCATTTCATCGCCAATTTCGCGCCGGAATCGATCACGCCCGCGCCGGATATCGAAGCCTACCTTAGCTTCGTCATGACCATGTTCATCGCTTTCGGCGTTACGTTCGAAGTGCCGATCGCGGTCATCTTGCTGGTAAAAAGCGGCATCGTCACCGTACAGAAGCTACGATCGGCACGCGGCTACGTCATCGTCGGCGCCTTCATCATCGCCGCGGTCGTGACGCCTCCGGATGTGGTCAGCCAATTCATGCTGGCACTGCCGCTGTGCCTGCTTTTCGAGCTGGGCGTGCTGGTTGCCAGCACCCTCAAGAAGCACGAAGCGAAACCGCAGGAAGACGACCTTGAAGAAGATGAAGATCTCGATGCCGACGAAATCGCTCCGCGCAACGACTAATATCTAACTGGCATCATCGCCTGCCGAAACAGAGACGCCCCGCTTGCCCCGGGGCGTCTCTGTTTCCGGAACCGCCGATAAGGCGGCTCCCGGAATCGCGCGTCCTTTCGTGTACCAATCAGGGCTTGCGTATGCGCGGCCGGGTGCCGACCTGCACATCCAGGTCCCGCTTCTTGCCCTCGCGCATGATGGTCAGCGTTATCGTTTCTCGCGGAGGCAGCGGGGCGATCTGGTTCAGAAAGCCGATGGAATCGTAGACCGTCTGGTCATTCAGCTTCAGCACGATATCGCCCACCCGGATTCCCGCTCGCCAAGCGGGACCGTTGCGCAGGACGCTGGCAATGATCACGCCGTCGCTCTGCTTCAGGTTGAAGGCCCTGGCCAGATCGGGAGTGATGTCCTGGGGCTCGATGCCCAGCCAGCCGCGGGTTACCGTGCCGGTCTTGATGATCTGGTCCATGATGGTGTGCGCGGCCTGCGCCGGGATCGCAAACCCTATGCCCAGCGAACCGCCCGTTTCGGAATAGATCGCCGTGTTGATGCCCACCAGCCGGCCCGTTGTGTCGATCAGGGCGCCGCCCGAATTGCCGGGATTGATGGCGGCATCCGTCTGAATGAAGTTCTCGTAAATATTGATGCCCAGGCGATTGCGCCCCAGCGCCGATACGATGCCCATGGTGGTGGTCTGCCCCACGCCGAATGGATTGCCGATGGCAAGCACCACGTCGCCCGTACGGACCTGATGCTCGCCGTTGAAACCAATGGCCCGCAGATCGGGAAGGTCTATCTTCAGGACGGCGAGATCGCTTTCGGGGTCCGCGCCCACCAGTTCGGCGCGCGTCTGGCGCCCGTCGCTAAGCGCAACCTCGATGGCGTCGGCCGCTTCGATGACGTGGTAGTTGGTCAATATATAGCCGTCGCCGCGCACAATGACGCCCGAGCCCAGGTTGGTGGACTCCTTGCGCCGGCTGAAGCCGGGAATATCGCGGAACAGGCGCTCAAGCTCGGGGTCGGCGGGCAGCGGTATCAGCGGCACATTGATATGCTTGCTGGTATAAACGTTGACCACCGATGGCGTGGCTTGCGCCACTGCGGCGGCGAATGACGCCTGCAAAGGCGGGGCCACCGCCGGCGCGGGCGGAGGAGGCGCGGAATGCAGCCAATCCGGGCGCAAGGTTGCAACGATGAATAAAATACCCAGGCATACTGTTACCGTTTGGGCAAATAGCAACCACAATCGACGCATAAGGCAATAAGGGAAAAGACAGGCAATGAATCAGGTATCTACGCAGCAATTGGCCGACTGGCTCGATGCCACTTTGCAAGTCCAGCGCTTCAAGGATTACTGTCCCAATGGACTGCAAGTCGAAGGCAAAGCCGCGATCAGTCACATTATCACCGGAGTTACGGCTACGCAGGCGTTACTGGAAGCCGCGATCGAGCGCAAAGCGGATGCAATCCTGGTGCATCACGGCTGGTTTTGGAAGAATGAAGACCCTTGTGTGCGCGGCCCCAAGCGCAAACGCCTATCGCTCGCGCTGCGCCACGACCTGAATATTTTCGCCTACCACCTGCCTCTGGATGCCCATCCCGTGCTGGGCAATAACGCGCAACTGGCCCGTGTTCTGGGCCTGGAGGTCGAGCGGGACGGCAATGGAAACCCGGTCGTCTGCGGCCCTGACGGCCTGGTCTGGCTGGGCCGCTGCGAGCCCGCAAAAACACTGGATGAACTTGGAAACAGTATTTGCAATGCCTTACAACGTCGCCCCTTGCTTGTGGGGAATACACAACAAGCGATACGCCGCATCGCCTGGTGCACGGGGGGCGCGCAAAGCATGATGCAAGCCGCCGTGGCGGCGGGCGCCGATGCCTACCTGACCGGCGAGGCCTCGGAACCGACTTTCCACCTTGCGCAAGAAACCGGCACGGCATTCATCGCTGCCGGCCATCATGCGACCGAACGCTATGGCATACAGGCCCTGGGCCAGGCCATAGCGGACGAGTTCGGCATCAAGGTGGAGTTCGTGGATATCGATAATCCGATCTGAACAGCCGGCTATTTTTTCAGGAGATCGCGGATTTCGCGCAGCAGCGCGACGTCTTCGGGGGTGGGAGCGGTTTGCGCAACCGCTTCTTCCTGTCGGGCCACCCGGTTGCGCGCCGCGTTGACGGCCTTGACCAGGCAGAACACCACAAAGGCCAGCAGAACGAAATTGATAAGAATGGTCAGGAAGTTGCCCCACGACAACACGACGGCTCCCGCCTTGGTCAATGCATCGTAGGTTTCAGGGCCGGAAAAATTCTCCGGCGCGCGCAATACCCAGAATTGATTGGTGAAGTCGACCTCGCCGCCAACGACGAAGGCCACCAGCGGCATGATGATGTCTTTGACCAGCGAGTCGATGATCTTGCCGAATGCCGCGCCGATTATGACGCCGACCGCCAGATCGATCATATTGCCCTTGACGGCGAACTCTTGGAATTCTTGCAGGAAACCCCGTGCTTTGCTCATGTCTTCTTCCTTTCCCGTTACACCCGATAGCGGGCTAACGCTATAATACGCGGTTGATAAGATAGTACATAGCCAAAAAACAGTGAATGGTATGCCCTGCTCGGGCATGAATAAGGATACTAGAATGAGCCAGATTACGACACAGCTCGATGATTCCGCTGCGGTTGACCCCAACCTTCCACCCGATCCTTCGCGCCGTTTCTGGGTAGCTTCCGCCTGTGCCGTGGGCGGTGTCGCAGGCGTTGCCACCGCCGTTCCCTTCGTGGGTTCGTTTGCGCCGTCCGAAAAGGCGCGCGCCGCCGGAGCGCCGGTGGAAGTCGACGTATCCAATATTGCACCGGGCCAGATGATTACCGTCGAATGGCGCGGCAAGCCGGTCTGGATCATGCATCGCACCACCAGCCAGCTCGAGCACCTGAAAGACAACGACGCCGAACTGGCCGATCCCAATTCCGATCGCCCCGGCTTCACCCCCGAATACGCCAAGAACGAGTACCGTTCGCGCAAGCCCGAACTCTTCGTCTGCGTGGGCATCTGCACGCACCTGGGCTGCTCGCCATCGCCAGCCTTCACGCCCGGCCCCCAGCCCGGCCTGCCCGCCAACTGGGAAGGCGGCTTCAACTGCCCCTGCCACGGCTCCACCTTCGACCTGGCCGGACGGGTATTCAGCAACAAGCCCGCACCCGACAACCTGGAAGTGCCGCCCTATACCTACTCGGCCGATGGCACCCACATAACTATCGGTGTCGACGAAAGCAACAAGGCCTGATCCACCGAACCGGGCGCCCGCAAGGCGCCCCGCGAACCGAACCCGTTATACGCCGTAAGATAAGATAAGGAGCCGTTTCATGGCTGGCGAGAAAACCGTCGAGACGACAGGACTTTTAGGATGGATAGATAGGCGTTTTCCGCTTACCAGCCTGTTCAAAGACCATATGTCGGAATACTATGCGCCCAAGAATTTCAATTTTTGGTATTTCTTTGGGTCGCTGGCAATGCTGGTACTGGTCATACAGATCGTAACCGGCATTTTCCTGGTCATGAACTACAAGCCCGATGCCAAGCTGGCGTTTGAATCGGTCGAATACATCATGCGCGAAGTGCCATGGGGATGGCTGATCCGCTACATGCACTCCACCGGCGCGTCCATGTTCTTCGTGGTGGTTTACCTGCACATGCTGCGCGGCCTTTTCTACGGCTCGTACCGCAAGCCGCGCGAACTGGTCTGGATCTTCGGCGTCGCCATTTTCCTCTGTCTCATGGGCGAAGCCTTCTTCGGCTACCTGCTGCCATGGGGCCAGATGTCGTACTGGGGCGCCCAGGTCATCGTGAACCTGTTCTCGGCCATTCCGTTCATCGGTCCCGAACTGGCCATCTGGATCCGCGGCGACTATGTCGTGTCCGATGCCACGCTGAACCGCTTCTTCGCCTTCCACGTCATCGCCATCCCGCTGGTCCTCATCGGCCTGGTCGTTGCGCACATCATTGCCTTGCATGAAGTGGGCTCCAACAACCCCGACGGCGTCGAAATCAAGCAAGGCCCCAAGGACCGCAACGGCCATCCGCTGGACGGCATCCCGTTCCACCCCTACTACTCGGTGCACGACATCATGGGTGTGGCCGGCTTCCTTATCGTCTTTGCCGCCATAATTTTCTTCGGCCCCGAAATGGGCGGGTACTTCCTTGAGTACAACAACTTCATTCCCGCCGATCCGCTGAAGACGCCTCCGCACATCGCGCCGGTCTGGTATTTCACGCCGTTCTACTCCATGCTGCGCGCCACCACGGCCGACTTCACCTGGGTTCTGGTCGCGGGCGCCGTCATCGCGGCCATCGCCCTGTTCCTGAAGGGCAACCTGAAAGGCATCATGCGCATTGCGGTGCCTGTCGTCCTGCTGCTGGTGGCTGTGCTGCTGCGCGCCATCGACGCCAAGTTCTGGGGCGTGGTCGCCATGGGCGGCGCCGTGGTCATCCTGTTCTTCCTGCCATGGCTGGATCACTCGCCGGTCAAGTCGATCCGCTATCGTCCAACCTGGCACAAGTACCTGTATGCTATTTTCATCGTCAACTTCCTGGTGCTGGGTTATTTGGGCACGCAAGCGCCTAATCCAACCTTCAACCTCATGAGCCAAATCGGAACCGTGATCTACCTGGGCTTCTTCTTCCTGATGCCCGTCTGGAGCCGTCTGGGTACCTTCAAGCAAGTCCCCGACCGCGTCACGTTTCACGCTCATTAAGGCCACCAATACGTTACGGAACAATCATGATTAAAAAGCTGCTAGGTACCATCGCGTTATCACTGGTCTGCGCGGTCTCAGTCGCCGCAGAGGGTGGTTACAAGCTCGATCACGCGCCCGATCGCATCAACGACATGGCTTCGTTGCAAAACGGCGCCAAGCTGTTCGTCAACTACTGCCTGGGCTGCCATAGCGCCTCTTCGATGCGCTATAACAAGCTCACCGAGATCGGCCTGACCGACGAACAGATCAAGAAGAACCTGCTGTTCACGGGCGAAAAAGTGGGCGATCTCATGCATATCGCCATGACGCCGCAAGACGCCAAGAAATGGTTCGGCGCCGCGCCGCCCGACCTGTCGGTCATTGCCCGCGCCAAGTCCACCACCATGGGCCCATCGGGTGTCGACTATGTGTACACTTTCCTGCGTACGTTCTACCGCGACACCTCCAAGGCCACAGGCTGGAACAACCTGGTCTTCCCCAGTGTCGGCATGCCCAATGTGCTGTGGCAGCTCCAGGGCCCGCGCGCGCTGGAACACGTCACCATCCACGACGTAGCCAAGGCCGACGGCAGCTCGCAGTGGGAACGCCACACCGCCAAGTACGACGCTCAGGGCTTTTCGGAAATCAAGACCGAAGTCCTGAAAGACTACGAAGGCGCAAGCGTCGACAAGGCCGTGCTGTCTTCGCCTGATCCCAGGATGACTGCCGTGTTCGACAACAACGTGGCCGACCTCAGCAATTTCCTGGGCTGGATGGCCGAACCCATGCAGCAGCAACGCAAGCAAATGGGCGTCTGGATCCTGTTATTCCTGTCCTTCTTCCTGCTGGTGGCATGGCGCCTGAACGCCGCCTACTGGAAGAACGTCAAGTAAAGCTGACCGCCGGTAGCGCCAGGTGGCGCTGCATGTCAGCTACCGGTCAAGAAATAGGCGTAGTCTGATACGCCTATTTCCCTTTTTCGGAGCCGCATTCCGGTGCGCGCTCTTGTTCTCATTTCTACGATTGGAATCCGCGACATGATGGTGCTCTATTCTGGAACGACTTGCCCGTTCTCCCAACGCTGCCGCTTTGTGCTGTTTGAAAAAGGCATGGATTTTGAAATCCGCGACATCGATCTGTACAACAAGCCCGAAGACATCGCGGTGATGAATCCCTACGGCCAGGTTCCCATCCTGGTCGAGCGCGACCTGGTCCTGTACGAGTCCAACATCATCAACGAATACATCGACGAGCGCTTCCCGCATCCGCAGCTCATGCCGGCCGACCCGGTCATGCGCGCCCGCACCCGCTTGTTCCTGTACAACTTCGAAAAGGAGCTGTTCGTACACGTTTCCGTGCTCGAAGACCGCAGTTCCACCGATACCCGGGCACAAGACATCGCGCGCCAGAATATCCGCGACCGCCTTGCGCAACTGGCCCCCTTGCTGCTAAAAAACAAGTACATGCTGGGCGAGGAATTTTCGATGCTGGACGTAGCCGTCGCGCCTTTGCTTTGGCGCCTGGACCACTACGGCATCGAACTGCCCAAGAACGCGGCCCCCATCCAGAAATACGCCGAGCGTATTTTCTCGCGCCCGGCCTACATTGAAGCGCTGACGCCTTCCGAGAAGGTCATGCGCCGCTAACGAAGCCATGCAAGAGTCCTCTACCAAACCGTACCTGATACGCGCGCTGCACGAGTGGTGTACCGATAACGGCTACACCCCTCATATCGTTGTAACGGTCGACGCCAACACCGTCGTTCCTCCGGCGCACATCCACGATGGCCAGATCACCCTGAATATCGGGACCCTGGCCACCAACCGCCTGACGCTGGGCAATGACTATATCGAATTCCAGACCCGCTTTGGCGGCGTCACCGAACAGATTTTCGTGCCTGTAGCGGCGGTATCGGCCATATACGCCCGGGAAACCGGCGCGGGCATGGGTTTCGATGTCGTGGAATCGCAGCCGCATCCAGCCGGCGAACCGTCCGACTCCGCCCCCAGGGTGGTTGCCGACAGCGGTTCGAGCATAGAGGGCGACAAGCCGGACCCGTCCTCGGACGACCCGAAGCCACCCCGGCTGACCATCGTCAAGTAAGGGCGGCCTGTCGTTCAGCGCAATGCATTGCTGTAATCCGTAAAAAATCCCGTTGTTGGAAAAACAACGGGATTTTTTCTAAGGAAATGGCTTCAGGCCCGGAAACGCGCCGCCAGCCTGTCCGCTTCGCGCGCCAGGATGGACATATCCATTCCCACCGCCGTAAACAGCGTACCCACTTCCATATAGCGTCGCGCCAGGGCCTCGTCGACGGTTAGCACGCCCGGCGCTTTGCCGCAGGCTTTGATGCGGCGTATGGCGTCTTCGATCGCCGACTTGACTTGGGGATGCGCCAGCTCGCCCGGATAGCCCATGCTGGCGGACAAGTCCGCCGGACCGATAAACACGCCGTCCACGCCATCGACCGAAGCGATGGCTTCCAGATTATCCAGGCCTTCCTGTGTCTCGACCTGCACGAGCAGGCACAGTTCGTCCTGGCATTGGCGGATGTAATCGGAATTACGCCCGAAGGCGCTGGCGCGCATGGTGCCGCCCACGCCACGCGTGCCGGCCGGGGGATAGCGCATGCCGGCAACCGCCTGCTCGGCCTCTTCGGCGTTCTGCACATAGGGGAGCAGCAAGGTCTGCACACCGATATCCAGGTAGCGTTTCTGCTGAATGGGATCGTTCCAGCTGGGGCGCACCATGGTGGAGACCGGATAGGGCGCCGCAGCCTGCATCTGTCCCAATACCGTCTGGACATCGTTGGGTGAATGTTCGGTATCAAAAACCAGCCAGTCGAATCCGGCGCCCGCGACCACCTCGGCGCTGTATGGATGCGCCAGCGACACCCACAGACCCAGTTGATGCTGTCCGGCGCGGATGGCCTGCTTGAAGCGATTGACGGGAACCTTCATGGATCGATTTTCCTGTAATGGCGGCCCCGCGCCATCCGGCGGCCAGCTTAAGAAGTAAGAGTCTGGCCCGGGAAGTTGCGGGTTTGTCGTGCCGGGGGTTGTTGAAAAATTGCTCGGGCGGCGCCTGCTCGATGATCTTACCATCGGCCATGAAAATTACGCCGGCTATCCGGGCGTATCCGCTACGATCCGCATTGAAAACGCAGGCCCGAAATTCCTGTAGAATTATGCGTTCGCCGGTTTAGCTCAGTTGGTAGAGCAGCGCACTTGTAATGCGAAGGTCAGGAGTTCGACTCTTCTAACCGGCACCAGAAAATGGCTCTTCCCCCCAATCGGGGGAAGAGCACTCATCAAACACGGTTAATCACACCGTTCCAGCCGCACAGGGCCAAGACCCGCAGGCGGTAATTCTCAAAATTCCTGAATCCGTACGCTCTGCGTGAGAGCATTGGCTCTTCCCCATAAACGGGGGATGGGCACTCATCAAACACGGTTAATGACACCGTTCCAACCGCACAGGGCCAAGA
>NZ_JAZHOB010000149.1:0-266 GCF_048751585.1 Pollutimonas rozaliensis
CTACTACCTTGCCGGAAATATCCTGAATGCGTCCGGCGGCCTCTTCGCTGATGCGCGCGAAGCTCTCCTGGGTCGCCACCAGACGCTGCTCCATCAGCCCGATCTGTTGCAGGCTCCACCAGCCCAGGCCAGCCAGGGCGAAGCTCAGCGCGCCGACCAAAGCCCACAGCGGCCCGGTGCTGGCGCCCTTGGCCACCGGCGCCTTGCTGCTGGTCACACGGCTGCTGCGCGGGGCCGGCTCCTCGCGCGGCTCGGCGAAATCCTCG
>NZ_JAZHOB010000150.1:0-266 GCF_048751585.1 Pollutimonas rozaliensis
TTGCCAGCATTTACCTACTGAATAGAATGCGCTATCGCATTGCTGTACTCGCTATGGGTGACGACGAAGCTAAGTCGTTTGGCATCCATGTTGCACGCTCCCGGATGGTCGTCTTCGCGTTGATTTCTATCATTATTGGCGCCTGCGTAACCGCATCGGGCGTAGTGGGGTGGGTAGGACTCGAAATCCCACACTTTGCTCGTATGTTAGTAGGCGAAGATCACCGCCGGCTCTATTTCACGAGTCTTATGCTGGGTGCCACTTTC
>NZ_JAZHOB010000151.1:0-266 GCF_048751585.1 Pollutimonas rozaliensis
CTTTGCGCTGGTCATCGCGCTATTGATGGCTATCGTGCAGGCCGTGATGCCGCTGCTGGGAGCCGCCACCCGCCGCCCCCTCTGGATGGCCTATGGCTACCCCATGGCAACCGGCCAGTTCCTGTTCGTGGCCATTGCCTACCTGTGCTTGACCACCAGCTACATGCTGGATGATTTCAGCGTGGCCAACGTGGCCAACAACTCCAACTCCCTGCTGCCCTGGTACTACAAGTTCAGCGCCGTCTGGGGCAACCATGAAGGTTCGG
>NZ_JAZHOB010000152.1:0-266 GCF_048751585.1 Pollutimonas rozaliensis
CCATTGGAATAGCTCCCGCACCGCAGCACGATAGGATGGCGGCGCGTCAGGATAAGGGCATCAGAGGCTTCTGCGGGCGCTGGGCCCGCAGAAGTAAAGGGTTACTGCGCTTCAGGAGGGATGATTTCCTCGGGGATATCAAGCGCCAGGTCGTCCCGGTAGTAGCGCAAGGCACCGGCATGCAGCGGGAACGTCGCGTTGTCGATCACGACCTGCGGCGTTACCCCTTGGGCGGGCTGGAAGGAGTTGGCAACCTGCTCGTGGTT
>NZ_JAZHOB010000153.1:0-266 GCF_048751585.1 Pollutimonas rozaliensis
TCAAAGAGCCGTCTGTATTAACCGTAATGACCACAATGACAATAAAAGGAGCCCCTGATGTCGCATACCATCGGCCTGCTGTCGCAGCAGGCGCTGATTGGAGGAGAGTGGGTCGATACCGCGCAGGCTCTGCAAGTAGATGCCCCGGCCACGGGGGAGCCGTTGACCCGCATCGCCCGGTGCCAGGCCGAAGAGGTAGATGCTGCCGTGCAGGCGGCCCGCAAGGCCTTCGCCGGGGAGCTTGGGGAGTGGGCACGCTGGTCGGC
>NZ_JAZHOB010000154.1:0-266 GCF_048751585.1 Pollutimonas rozaliensis
CGCCACGATGCGGCCGTCGTCATCGATGTAAGCGATATCCAGCGGGATCAGCGTGCGATACATCCAGAACGCATTGCCTGCAGGCTGTTCGCTCTCGAAGCGGAACAGCATGCCGCGTGAGGTTGGCAAGTGCTCACGTCCCATCAGCCCACGCTGACGCTGGGCAACCGTTTCGGCCACTTCCACTTCCAGACGATGCGGCCCGCCCTCGCTGTGAATCGCCAGCGGCAGGGTATCGACCATGGCCGACTCGGCGGCCATGGCGG
>NZ_JAZHOB010000155.1:0-266 GCF_048751585.1 Pollutimonas rozaliensis
GGATAATCTGAAGCAGAACCGAAGTCAAAAGCTTCGGTTTTTTGTTGCCATAAAACTTGTCTTGGTATCTAGTTTGTTATCGACAGTATTCGTTGACGTAGCCGTAACGCATATAGGTAGCCAAGCAAACCGCCCATAATATGGCCTAAAGCGATGCCGATAAACAATCCGATCACACCATACCAATACGCCCCAAGCCTAGCCGCAGGTAAAGTAAAGATGAAAAGACGCATTACGCTCCATTGAAATGCTTTTAGCGGTTGATG
>NZ_JAZHOB010000156.1:0-266 GCF_048751585.1 Pollutimonas rozaliensis
AGTGAGAGTTAACGCGTCAAGTCATTCAATACTGTGGTTTCTGTGCAGTTGTATGCCGAGTCGTTTGTCAAGACGAGTTAAGTTTGCACGATCCACATCGAGTCTTCGTGCCGCTTGAGCCCAGTTGTATTCTGCTTCCTCCAACGATTGACAGATCAATTGACGATGAAACGCATCGGTTGCAGTGCGTAAGCCTAATGATTCCTGATCTGACGCCCTGACAGCTTGCTCGGCACAAGCTTGTGGAGGATGAGTCGCGATTAAAG
>NZ_JAZHOB010000157.1:0-265 GCF_048751585.1 Pollutimonas rozaliensis
GACTTCTTCCAATGAGGTGGAGCGTTTATGAACTGTCACTGCGCAGAAATAGTCACGCCCGGCTTGTTAGATCTGTTTGATGCACGCCAACGGCTTATCGACGCCGCCACGCCCATTAATGCAGTAGAAAGCATCACCCTAGAACAATCGGCGGGGCGAGTGCTGGCAGAAACGGTTGTCGCCCCCCTCGATATGCCGGGTGTGGACAATAGCGCTATGGATGGTTACGCGCTGTGTCTGGCTGATTACCAAGCGGTACCCCGCG
>NZ_JAZHOB010000015.1:0-9368 GCF_048751585.1 Pollutimonas rozaliensis
TGTTCAAACCATGAAAACCAACTCAAGCTGGCGGCTTGAATACATGTTACATGCGACAACTAGCTTGACAATTACCGCTGGTGGCACGCTATCTGCTGGTCGAGGCACGCAGTTCGCAAGCCGAGTTCGTGATTCCCGACCACCTTGCGCATGCCGACCCAATAGTGGAGCGCTTCGAGAGCTGGGCCAGACGTCGGCTCGCGCAGGGGTTCTCGCTGGCGGAGGCGGCCAGCGCCGCGGGCACAAGCGAGCGCACCTTGGCGCGGCGGCTGCAAAGCGTTTTGGGCAAGACACCACTGTCGTATTTCCAGGACCTGCGCGTGGAGCATGCCGTCCATCTCTTGCGCACCGGAAACGCCAGCGTCGACCAGGTCGCCACACAGGTCGGGTATTCGGATGGGGCGACCCTGCGGGCCCTGCTGCGCCGCAAGCTGGGCCGGGGTGTCAGAGAGTTGCGACGCGGCGGATGACCAGAGGCGTTTGGTATATGTACGGCTGGAGACCGCCGCGAAACTGACGCAGGCCAAACGGCGCATTTGGACAAACTGACAAAACTACTGCCCGCCACGGCGCGCAAGCTCCAGTTTGACCCTGGACAAAGTTTTGCTGGCAATGCCGTAGTTGAGCAAATCAATGATTGAGCAACGCTGTGCCCTGACGATGCGGCGGCTCACCGTCCCCGCGCTAGCTGACAGAGCAATTCTGCCGACAGCATGGGGGAGCAGCTACTTTTTCAACAGAGTCGGCCAATAGCGGTCATCAGGGCTGGCTTGAGTCGGGGCCGAAGGATTACGCTCTCAGCCCCATAATTGCTGGTCAGACAGTTACCACGATCTTGCCGATCTGCTGATTGGCTTCAAGGAAACGATGGGCATCCTGGATGTCGCTAAGTGCGAATGTCTTTGCGATGATCGGGCGCAACGCGCCGGACTTCAACCCTTGCAGAATAAAAGCCTTCGCTCTCTCCAGGGCTTCAGGGTCGGCCACAATCTCTGCGTAGAGATAACCCTTCAAAGTCAGGCTTTTGCCCAGCACGGTAAACAGTGGAAATGGTGTCGGTTCAGAGCTGAGTGCGCCGTACACCAGCAAAATTCCGCCCCGCGCCATGCTCTGCGTGAGAGGTTCGAAGGACGGCCCGCCTACAGGATCAAATACAACGCGAGCGCCTTGACCGGCAGTTATCGTCATAACACGCTCGACGATATCCTCTTCATCGCTGACGATGACATGCGCAGCGCCTGCATCAAGCAGGGCTTGCTTCTTCGCGTGAGTTCGAGTGATCGCAATCGATGTGGCGCCGACCATTCGAGCTATTTGGAAGGCGGCCAAGCCAACACTGCTTGACGCGGCGGTAACGATGACAAAATCGCCCTGCCGTAGCTTCGCCTGTTCAATCAATGCTCCCCAGGCGGTGACGTACTGCATCCAAGACGCCGCAGCCTCTTCAAAGGACAAGTTCTCAGGGCTCTTTACCACCAGGTGGGCTGGTACATTGGCCAACTCGCCGTAGGTGCCCCAGCGAGCAATATCCAAAGGTGGGATCAGAGCGACCGAGTCACCAATAGTGATCTCGGTTACGTCGCTCCCAACTGCCGTTACGATGCCTGCGGCCTCGTAGCCTAAGCGGCTGGGGAACTCCGCTTCTTGTAGGTATGCGTGATTGCGGAACATCACTTCGGCTCGGTTCAAGCCAATAGCTTTAACACTAATCTGCACCTCGTTTGCTGCTGGTGCCGATACTTCCAGATCTTCCAGCTTCAGAACGCTGGCGTCACCGTATTCATGAATTCTGACAATGCGTGTCATATAGATACCTCGTTTATCAATGGGCCTCGACGTACATCCGGAAGGTATCCGGGCACTCGAAGGCTAACAAAAATTTAGTCATTGGTCGGCGCTAAATAATGGCCTACGATGGCGTATTACTCGGTGGCTGTCAAACCATGAAGACCTGGAGCCATGGCGCATCCTCCTGATGAGGGCTCAAGAATGCACCATGACTTCCTGGCCCTGCATACCTAGATTCTTTCTTGCAGCGCCTTTAAGAAGGCGTCGATATTCTCATCGTGGCGTTTGTAGTAGGTCCAGGGGCCGATCCGCTGCGATGTCACCAATTGCGCGCGCTGTAGAGCTGCGAGATAAAGCGATGTTGTTGACTGAGAGAGGCCCGTGCGCTCTTGGATGATACTAACGCACACGCCTACCGTTTCTGGGTCGACCTCCTGCCCGGGAAAGGCTGTCCTGGGCTCCTTGAGCCAATTAAGGATAGTAAAGCGCATCGGGTTCGCCAATGCTTTCAGGGCTTCGTTGACGTCAATAGTCATTAATTTTTATACCTATTCTTCCGATATCTGGATATCTTCCTGATTCACGCGTCAAATTGCAAGGCTTCGCCATGATCTCCCCGCCTGCCCTTCGCAGTGATGGGCAGGCTTGGACTGAAATCCTAGTGTCCTGTCAGGTAGGACTATCGGGCACCTGCGCGCCGCCGAATTTAGGGACGATATGCTTGCCAAGCTCCTCGATAACCTCTGCTGCGGGACGTTTACCATACTTGAGGTTCAGGATGACGTGATCTACACCGATTTCCTGAAGTATATCCAGCAAGGACAGAAGGTGGTTACGTCCCAGTCGGAATCCTAGATGGATAGGCGAGGGCGGCGTGGATGGGTGTTCGTCCAGGTCGATATACAGCGATTGCAAGAACGGCTTGTAGATAGTGCCACATTGTTTAACCGTTTCCTGTCGCCAATCTTCCACGATGAGTCGCTGTATTTTTGGCGGACGTGGATAGTTGATCCATCCATGGCTTTCACGCGCGATCCAATCGAGCGACTGGCGGCTATGTCCGGTTACGAATAGCGGTATTTCCCGAGTCGTAGGTTTGGGAACGAGATCGGCCCCCAGTAACTCGCCGTGACTCCAGCGAATGGGCTCGAAGTGTGTTCGATGGGCTTGGCGTATCACATTGAGGTTTTCTTGAAAGGTCTCGCCACGCTTTTCTGGATCAACGCTGAATGCGGGAAACTCCACGGGACGATCGCCAGAGGCTACACCCAGGAGCAAACGACCTCCGCTCAACTGATCAATGCTCGCTGCGGCCTTTGCCGTGTGCAAGGGATTACGCAAAGTAAGGGCGATGGAGGCGGTGCCTAGTGCGATTTTTGTTGTATGGGCTGCGATGTAGCCCAGATACACCCAAGGATCGAAAACCTGGCCGACATCACCGAAGCTTGGGTCCCTGAGCGGGACGTCGCGAAACCAGAGTGCCGAAAAACCTAGTGCCTCTGCACGTTTGGCCAGCGCGACCTGATCTAGCATGCGCGGTGTGTCACCCTGGAAAGCCTCCAGGGGAAAGAACAGCCCAAGGCTTAGATGACCCTGTCTGAAGGTCTGTTTGAATCCCCTATGCTCTTGGTAGGGAATCGTACTCGGTTGGTACATGCTTAACTTCCTCGGTCAGCAAACGCTGTGCCACGCCCTGAGTTATGGGGCGTGGCTCTGAGCGCTTAGGGTTTGTAAGTCGGGTAGTCGGTGTAGCCCTTATCGGTACCGCCGTACATGCTGCTTGGATCAAGTGGGTTAAGCGGCCAGTTGTTGGCGATACGCGCGGGCAGGTCGGGGTTCGCAATGAAGGGGCGACCAAAAGCGATCAGGTCGGCCCAGCCAGCTTTTATCACGCGATTTGCTCGTTCAGCGGTGTATTTGCCGGCATAGATAATCTTGCCGCTGAAAGTCTTACGAACAGCTTCCCGGAACGTCTCAGGCAGCTCGGGTGCGTTGTCCCAATCGGCTTCGGCGAGCGACAGGTAGGCAATGCCCGCTTCCTCGAGGATCTTCACTGCCTCGATGTAGGTTTGGTGAGGATCTTCTTCGACCAGGCCAAGGTAAACGCGGTCTTCGTCTGTGGTCGCGAACAGCGGAGCGAAGCGAACGCCAACGCGCTCCTTGCCGACCACACCAGCAACGGCGAGCGTGATTTCGCGCAGGAAACGAAGACGATTCTGCAGCGAACCGCCATATTCATCATCACGCTGGTTGGTATGGGCCGAAATGAACTGGTTTACCAGGTACCCGTTCGCGCAGTGAAGCTCCACCCCGTCAAAACCTGCTTCCAGAGCATTTCGGGCTGCTTGGGCGTAGAGCTCAACCAGTTCCTTTACCTCCTCGGTGGACAGGGCTCGTGGGGTCGATGGGTCGGCCAGTGTGCCCGTGCCGGGGCCAGTTTCGATGAACACTTTGACGTTGTCCGCGCGGATGGCTGATGGCGCGACGGGCGCTTCACCACCGGGTTGCAGCGATGTGTGCGACACGCGGCCCACATGCCAAAGTTGAGCAAAGATCACCCCCCCTTCGGCGTGAACAGCGTCGGTGACCTTACGCCAGCCTTGTATCTGTTCCGAGCTATGAATGCCGGGTGTCCAGGCATAACCCTGTCCTCGGGGTTCGATCTGTGTGCCCTCGGTCACCATGAAGCCAGCACCGCTGCGCTGACGGTAATATGTGGCCATTAGGTCGTTCGCAATATTGCCGGGTTGGGAGCTGCGCGAACGCGTCAGTGGCGGCAGAACGATACGGTTCTTGAGGGTGTATGGGCCCAGCTGAGTGGTTTTAAAAAGTTCTGAGTGTGTCATTTCATTTATCTGCATATCTAAAATATTCGATTCTGTAAGTCAAAAAAACATGGATCAACGAGCTCTGAAGAGCCCGAGCGGTGCTTCGTTGAGGCTGACGTCGATGTTCTTCTTTTGCCTGTAGGCTTCCAATATTGAGTTGTGCGTTTCCCGTCCTAGGTCAGATTTCTTATCGCCACCAAAGGGGGCATGGGCAGAGATCTCATGGGTAGGTATCACTGGAATCTTTCATGGGGGTACCTCCTAAGGTTTCTCGCACGGGTTATGGGTTAATATTATTTGCAATATCTGAATATGTCAATATGCTAATATGTCGCTATCATTTTCCGGCACGTATGCATATTTCCACGCCCTTGCAGCTCACTTCTGGATCAGCTGTGCCCGCGCCGTGCTTCGCACCAGGGTTGTCTATGAGTCTCTGGCTATTTCCCCAGGCCCTGGGGAAATAGCTTGGGGTTTGAGAAAGCCTGCTTAAGGTGGTCGTACACCAATCGCACCCGCTTCGATACAGGACCCTGCTGTGGGCGGTATATGAACAGATCCCATGGCGCTGGAGCGAGATCAGCCAAAACAGCAACCAGCTTTCCTGACCGCAGATGAGGCTCAGCCAGATAGGCAGGAATTTGGCCAAAACACATGCCTGCCAGGGTGGCTTCTAATTCCGTATCTGGATCATCACAGATAAGAGCTGGCTGCCTGGGCGTGAACGTTTGCCCGTCGGCAAATAGCCAAGGCCAAGGGCGGCCATTTTTCCGGTCGATCAGGACTGAAAGTGGCAGCTTAGCTAAGGCATCCAAAGATTCAGGTGATGTCTTTTGGCTTATGAGAGACGGGGACGCGACAACGTAAAACGGCACGGGAGCTAAGGCACGTGCAACGTAGCGCCGGTCGCGAATAACCCCCACCCTGATACCAATATCGATATGCGACTCAACAGCATCAGTCATCTGATCTTCCAAGCGGAGATCGAATTGCAGGCCAGGATGTGCAGCGGCCAGGGGCTGAAGAAACGGTATTAGGAAGCGCCTGCCAATAGCATGTGGAGCCGTAACCCCCACCCTACCTGACAGCTCAGGCTCCGTCCTGTGCGAACGGAATAGCGTATCGAAATGATCCAGAGCTGACCTGGCATCTTTGGCGTAATCCTGACCAAAAGCAGTGATGCTCACCTGGCGGGTATTGCGGTGGAACAGTGATTCGCCAAGCTCAGTTTCCAGGGCTTGAATGGCTCGAGTCACCCCTTGTGGGGAGATGCCTAATCGAGTTGCCGCTTCACGGAAGCTACCCGCCTCTGCTGCTGTGCAAAAAATCCTAACCATCTCCATGCGGTTAAGCATGTAGCCCCTCCCATTTATTCCATTTTCAGGAATAGCATAATCCAATTATTTTCATTTATTGAGATCAATTATGGGTCTAAAGTATGCGCACTGCCAGGCTAACCAGCCATGGCGAAGCCCCGAAGTACAACCCCCCCGATGAGGTTCTCAGCATGAGCAATAATATTTCTGCAAAAGTTGTCGTTATCACCGGTGCCAGCAGCGGCCTGGGTGAGGCTACTGCACGCCACCTTGCTGCGCTTGGCGCTCGCGTAGTGCTGGCTGCACGTCGCAAAGATAAACTCGACGCATTGGTGGCTGAGCTGACCAATGCAGGTGGTCAGGCAATCGCGTATCAGACCGATGTCACCTCTCAGGAAGAGGTCAAAACACTCATTCAAGGTGCCGTGGACACCTACGGTCGCATTGATGTACTGATCAACAATGCCGGACTGATGGCGATTGCACCGCTCAGCGATACTCGCACTGACGAGTGGGATCGCATGATCGATATCAACATCAAGGGTCTGCTGTACGGAGTCGCGGCTGCATTGCCAGTATTCCAGAAACAAAACAGTGGTCACTTCATCAACATCGCATCGGTTGCAGGCCTGAAGGTGTTCAGCCCGGGTGGCACCGTGTACAGCGGCACCAAGTTTGCTGTGCGGGCTATCTCCGAAGGACTGCGTCACGAAGTCGGTGGCAGCATCCGCACCACGACTATCGAACCGGGCGCCGTGGATTCCGAACTGAAATTCGGCAGCACCCACCAACAGAGCCGCGATTTCGTGGTGGACTTCTACAAGCATGCAATTCCCGCCGAATCCGTCGCGCGAGCTATCGCCTTCGCAATTGAGCAGCCTGCTGACGTGGATATTAACGAGATCGTTCTGCGCCCAACCGTGCAGGAATTCTAATGAGTTGAGGGCCTGTCTCTTCGGCGTCAGGCCCCGCTTATCTGGAGTGAAAAGCGGTGAGTGCCACATGGCCCGGAAGAAAAGAAGCAAGCGCTCGATGCAGGTGCTGAATGCCCTGCAATTCTTCAGCAGCTTGCGGCTGTTCGTGGAGCTGTCAACGGATTGATGGCAACGGTTCTGGAGAGCTATCTAAGGGAAGAGTTTCCCAGTAGCGAAATCAGGAGCGATTCGCAGAACAAGTCCATTGACGAGACCATCTCCATCGTCCGCTCCTACCTGCGGTAGAGGCGCCAGGGTACCCTCGGTGAGGGAAAATTTAGTTAGCTAGTAAAGGAAGCGACATCATGAAATCACGTGCAGCAGTTGCCTTCGGGCCTGGAAAGCCACTGAAAATCGTCGAGATCGACGTCGAGCCGCCGCGCAAGGGCGAGGTGCTTGTCAGGATCACGAATACCGGCGTTTGCCATACCGACGCCTTCACCCTGTCGGGCGAGGACCCGGAAGGCGTGTTCCCGGCTGTGCTGGGCCATGAGGGCGCCGGCATCGTGGTCGAGGTCGGCGAGGGCGTGACCTCGGTCAAGCCGGGTGACCACGTGATCCCGCTGTACACCGCCGAGTGCGGTGAGTGCCTGTTCTGCAAGAGCGGCAAGACCAACCTGTGCGTGGCGGTGCGCGCCACCCAGGGCAAGGGCGTGATGCCCGATGGCACCACCCGCTTCAGCTACAACGGCCAGCCGATCTACCACTACATGGGCTGCTCGACCTTCAGCGAATACACGGTGGTGGCCGAAGTCTCGCTGGCCAAGATCAACCCGGACGCCAATCCCGAGCATGTCTGCCTGCTGGGTTGCGGTGTGACCACCGGCATCGGCGCTGTTCACAACACGGCCAAGGTTCAGCCGGGTGACTCTGTGGCCATCTTCGGCCTCGGCGGCATCGGGCTCGCTGCGATTCAGGGGGCACGCCAGGCCAAGGCAGGTCGCATCATCGCCATCGACACCAATCCAGCGAAGTTCGAGCTGGCTCGTACCTTCGGCGCGACCGAATGCCTAAACCCGAAGGACTTCGACAAGCCGATTCACGAGGTTCTCATCGAGATGACCGGTTGGGGTGTCGATCACACCTTCGAGTGCATCGGCAACGTCAACGTGATGCGCTCGGCACTGGAAGCAGCACATCGTGGCTGGGGCCAGTCGATCGTCATCGGCGTGGCTGGTGCAGGCAAGGAAATTTCGACGCGCCCGTTCCAGTTGATCACCGGTCGCACCTGGAAGGGCTCGGCTTTCGGCGGGGTCAAGGGCCGCACTCAACTTCCCGGCATGGTGGAGGACGCAATGAAAGGCGAGATCGATCTCGCCCCGTTCGTCACCCACACCATGGGCCTCGACGACATCAACAAGGCCTTCGACCTGATGCATGAAGGCAAGTCGATTCGCACGGTGATCCACTACTGACCGCCCACTACCCATTCAACACCAACCACCAAGGAAATTAATCATGTCCACTCCTGTCATTTCTGGCGATGGCATCTTTTCGCACATCTTTATCGGCGCTGCCGACCTTCAGAAGTCGGTCGCGTTCTACGACGCCGCTCTGGGTGCTCTTGGCATCAAGAACCTCGGTCCTTTCAACAACGGATGGGTACTTTTCGGTCGCGAAAAGCCGGCTTTCATCATCGCCCGCCCGGGCAATGGTGAAGCGCCTTCCAGCAACGGTGTGACGATCGGCTTTGCGGCCGCCACTCCCGCTGAAGTGGATGCCTTCCACGCCGCCGGCCTTGCCGCAGGCGGCATTGACGAGGGCCAGCCTGGCGCACGTGGTCACCTGCCGGGTGCCTATGCGGCCTACCTGCGTGATCCGGCGGGCAACAAGGTCTGCTCGTACACCTTCGTCTGAAAGCAAGGAAGCTGAGAGCGTTCTGACAGGGTCAGCACAAGCCTCTATTATACGGTGAGCCTGTTAGACGGACTGTGTAACGCGGTGCCTGCTCATGAAGATCGGCCCGCAGCCATGTGCGAAACACATGGCTGCGGGCATTTTTTTTGAAGCGTGCTTTTCAACCAATGAGAAATGAGGTAGTTATGAAAGAGCCGGCCAATATCAATACGACGACCGTACAACCCACCCCAACCGCCACCGTGTACGGCATGCCGGCTTATGCCGATCGTGCTGCAGCCGTGGGTGAAGTGCATGCGCGCCCGCATCTGTTGCTTGAGGCCCCCCGCGGTATATTGCAGCTCGCTTTCATGACCGAAGGTGACCAGACCGGGGATCAGATGGCGATGAGCGAGTTGTCTCATCGCTTCGGCGTTGCCGAGCCCGACCACGCTACGCCGCTCCACGGCATGACATGGGATGAGGGAGACCTTCACTGTGAAAAGCACACCGAGTTCTCTACGTATCTCTGGTGCGCTTCGCTGGATTCCCCCAGTGTCAGCATAGTTGTCGCATTCTTTTGAAAGCGATTTTTATCGATGAGCCCCTACAGCCTTGCCATCAGA
>NZ_JAZHOB010000158.1:0-265 GCF_048751585.1 Pollutimonas rozaliensis
GGCGCTTTTTGATGTTAGTAAGTATGAGGTTCCGGATCCAAAGAACGTGGACCTGGACAAGACAAAATACAATGTTGGTGTGTTTATGGCAGCGTATCTTTCGGCACGATCCAGGGTGGGTGAACCAAGAGAGCCAAAGATCACGAGCAGCTTCTCACTATTGGCGTGATTTATAATTCCGGACACAGTACACTCGACGATCCAGACGTCCGAAAGTGGATTGAGACACATCCGAATGAGTTTAGGTTGATGTTACCGCCTAAGC
>NZ_JAZHOB010000159.1:0-265 GCF_048751585.1 Pollutimonas rozaliensis
CGCCGACAAGCTCTTGCCAGCCCAGCTTGCGCCGGCGTGTCAGCGGATGGCCGCTGCGCACGACGACCAGCAGCCGCTCGTTGCCCAGTTCCTCGAAGCTGTAGCTGCTGCTGTGGGCCGCAGGGCTGCGCCGCGCAATGGCCATGTCGATGCGGCGCTGGTCCAGCAGGCGCAGCACCTGGTCGCTGGTGTCGCCCATGATGCGCAACCGCAGCTGCGGGCTTTGCGCCTTCATGCGGGCCACGGCAGTCATCACCAGGTCGGG
>NZ_JAZHOB010000160.1:0-265 GCF_048751585.1 Pollutimonas rozaliensis
TCAGGAGATTTAACGGCCTTTGAACCGGAGCTGCTGAAGGAACATAATGCGCGTATCGCGAAAGATCCTGAGTTCCAGAACATCATGAAGGATATCGCGCGCTTCAACGCTATGAAGGACAAGCGCAATATCGTTTCTCTGAATTACGCTGTGCGTGAGAAAGAGAATAATGAAGATGATGCGACGCGTCTGGCGCGTTTGAACGAACGCTTTAAACGCGAAGATAAACCGGAGTTGAAGAAACTGGATGATCTACCGAAAGATT
>NZ_JAZHOB010000161.1:0-265 GCF_048751585.1 Pollutimonas rozaliensis
CTCGTCGTTCCCCTCTCCTTGGTTAGAAGCGCCGCCTTCCCCGGCACCGCCACCACCCCCTTGGCCGCTAGGTCGACGGATTTTGTCACCTTCCAAAAACTCCTTATTACCCGGCGAGACGATGTTGCGTGCCCCGCCCGGCCCGTGCTGAAACACGGGTTCGGAAATGTCCTTGGTGGGAATCGATATTTTCTCGCCGCGCTCCATGTCGGTGATGGAGCGGCGGTTGACCGCCTCCTCCACCGAGCGCTTGATGTGCTTGCGG
>NZ_JAZHOB010000162.1:0-265 GCF_048751585.1 Pollutimonas rozaliensis
CTTGGACAGAACCTGACTGATTTATTAGAAGAAGAACGCGATCCGTCATTAGGTAATGGCGGTTTAGGTCGTTTAGCCGCTTGTTTTATGGACTCGTGTGCTGCGCAAGAATATCCAACAGTTGGCTATGGTTTGCATTATGAGTACGGTTTGTTTAAACAATCGTTTGAGGATGGACATCAAAAAGAAGCGCCAATTTCTTGTTTAATGTCAGGACGAGCGACTTCCCATGGATAGCCCTCAATTCCACACCAAGCATCTGGCG
>NZ_JAZHOB010000163.1:0-265 GCF_048751585.1 Pollutimonas rozaliensis
GCGAGCTGCCAGCTGATCAGCCAGCTGCAAGGGCTGGTGAGCCGTGAAACGCCGCCGGACAAGTCGGCGGTGCTGAGCATCACCAGCATCAATGCCGGAGACACGTTCAACGTGATTCCCGAGCAGGTGGCGCTGCGCGGCACGCTGCGCTGCTTCGACATGGCGCTGAAAGAGCGCCTGGAAGCACGTTTCAAGCAGGCCATTGCCAGCCTGGCCGAGTTCCATGGCTTGACGGTGGAACTGGATTACCAGCGCTGCTACCCCG
>NZ_JAZHOB010000164.1:0-265 GCF_048751585.1 Pollutimonas rozaliensis
GCTTGCGGTGCTATCTCAGGTTTTCATGCCACGCAATCGCCGCTCATGGCACGCTGTATGGAAAATGAAAAAAATGGCCGCTTCGTGTTCTTTGGCGCGATGATCGGGGAAGGGATCATTGCTCTGATTTGGTGTACGATTGCCCTGTCTTTCTTCGGTTCACTCGATTCACTTTCAGCGGCGGTAGCAAATGGGGGACCAGGCAATGTCGTTTATAGTGCTTCCTTTGGTTTGCTTGGCGTATTTGGTGGAATACTGGCTTTTC
>NZ_JAZHOB010000165.1:0-265 GCF_048751585.1 Pollutimonas rozaliensis
CTGGCTGAAAGCCGGTGGCCATAACCATTTACGCATCACGCGTATCATTCGGTCACTGGCGTTGTGTCATCAGCCAGACCTCGCACGCACTTTTCAGCAAGCCGTCATCGAGATTGGCACCCACCGGGGGGTGGTTTCTGATTCATCAATTCAGTATTGGCGGGAGGCGTTTTAGACCCACCCCCAGAATCGAGTGGTTGCAAACCCAGAAAAGACAAAAACGGGAATACTTCAAAGCAGGAAAAGATATGGTTATCTAATTTAG
>NZ_JAZHOB010000166.1:0-265 GCF_048751585.1 Pollutimonas rozaliensis
ACCAAATGAGCGATGAACAGAAAGAGATGGCCGCAGACTTTGTGAGAGATGATATCATGCGAAATCGACTAAAAATTGAAATGGCTGCTTATATCCACAGCAAAAAGAGTTTTCAAGAGCAGCGTTTGACAAATGACTTTTTATCTACTGTTGAAGGTATTCTGGATTATTCGGCAGTTAAAAAACAATCAAAAATTTCAGATACACAGCTGAACTTGGTATAATTAAAGAAAAGGGTTTGGGGTTGTGTTTATGAAAATTACTA
>NZ_JAZHOB010000167.1:0-264 GCF_048751585.1 Pollutimonas rozaliensis
GGTCGGGCATCGGCCAAGTCTCTAGGGCTGCTGTTGTCGAATAGCTCAGCGTCGAGGCTCCTAGGGTGCCGCAACTCCAAAACGCCCACTCTTGGTGTAGACTGGACTGCAACACTGCAAAATCAGCCCATTGGTATAGAAAATACAACTTCGTCTTATGGTTAAAGACATTGGATGTTGGAACTTTTCGGAAAGTTACATACTTAGTAACAACTGGAGATGCTAGAAAACTCTCACTGGATGCGGCTTCCCGCAATAAGTTCG
>NZ_JAZHOB010000016.1:0-5023 GCF_048751585.1 Pollutimonas rozaliensis
ACCTTGAACACGGAATTTCTGACACTCCCTACAGACGACCGCCTTGGGCTTGGGTGCCGTTCATCAAGCTGTAACCGCTTTCCAGCGTGAAGATGGCCTTCAGGCCATCACCCAGATCTTCGCTGCCCCGCAAGCCCCAGCGATTGCTCGACTGAGCGCCATCCCAACCCCCCGTTTTGGATGCGCTGGCTGTGTCGTTTTTGAACTTTGTATAGCCCACACCACCATCCAAAAGACCATATAGCGTTACGGATGTATTGGCTTGTGCCGCACCTGCAAAACCGGTTAACAAGGCGGCTACCAGCAAACTCTTTTTCATGAAAACTCCAGAAATTAGCCTTGATCAGTTGCAGGACCCCTTGAGGAGTCGACTGATCAAACTCCCGAATGGAAGTTGTCGGCATTTCAGCAGTGCTTTGTTAACATGCCGTGAATTTCGAACTTCCTGACGGAGATGTAATCTCGTAATCATCTTCCGGTAATTAAAGTTGGCAGGGGACAACATTCGCTGAAATTTAGTGACCGCATCATCTCGAATACGTCACCGTTCAGAGCTGAGTTGACGGTTGATAGCAGCTTCAATCGTAGATTCAGGTGGCAAAAATAAAGCTGGAATCCGCGTCTACATAATTCATTGAAATGGGTTCGCGGTGCTTCTTTTCGTCCTGCTTGATCATATTGATTGTTCCGCTATGCCGTTCAACGAGCGGAGGGGTTAGCGCATCGTTGAACCTACGAAGAAGGCATACGGAACTGAGGCGCTGCTTCGTCGGGGCCTGACACCAGAAAGTCACCATGGCAATGGTCTTTATTCGCCTTGCGGCTCTGTTCGTTTAAGTGTCGTTGTGGCCCTGTGCTTTGGCGCAGTCCTTCCACTCGTTAGCAGTCTTGAGTGTCATTCGGTCAATCAGACGATGCTGTGTGGCCAAATGCTATGAATTGGTCCATGTTCATGCGAGCGGAAGCTATTGCGCTATCGGAAGTTTGCAGTCTTCAAAGCTGCCTATCTGGGTGGACGCGCTTCTAATGTGCATTGCAAAAATGTAATCCTAGAGTTCGACGTTTGTCACGTCCGTACGCTTACCATTCGCGTCTTGTAGGCGAAGAACCCGCCATCTTTATAGCCGTGGCTTCGCTAAGAAAACAAGCTTTGATCTCCTCAGCACGCTGGATTGCCGCTTCGCTTAAGTACCCGTAGCTCGGTCAAGGCTTAGGTTGTCTTCTGGCGTTGATAAACAACGAGTCTGCAGTTCTACGTGAATGCGCGAAGGCGTCGAAGTAGTCAGTTGGCTGCAAAGGAAGGCTAGGCGGATACTCCAAAGCCCGGGTCAGAAGCATTTCAAGCTCTAGCAGATATCTCGTTATGTGCTGTCCCATTTCTAAACGATAGCGACCATTTCGAATATGAAAAAGATATCTCGTTTCACCACACCGCTGTCATTATGAAGATTCTCTATACCAACTTTCATCGAGGAGACGGCGGAGGACACACTACTTACATTCTTTCGCTTGCGCGAAAACTCAGCAGTGAGCACGAGATCGTCATTGCAGCACCCAGTGGGAGCCGTCTTTTCGAATCAGCTGCGGCTCTGGCAGGCGTTCGAACTATGCCGCACGAATTTAAAGGAGGGTTGCTCAGAACGCTGCTGAGCCTTCGGCGCCTTAGAGCATTCTTGCGGCGTGAGCAATTTGACATTATTCATGTTAACGGCGCGACAGACCATCGTGCCTGTATGTTCGCATTGATGGGTTCTGGCGCTTGGCGCCCAGTGCTCGTGTATACCCAACATAGTGACCGCCTATCTCGAAGCGTCGGAGCATTAGCTCGTGCAAAGCTGGCAACAGATCATGTCATTTGCGTCTGCGATCACACGCGAAATAAGTTGGTCCATTCGTACTTCAGAGGGTGCCGTCTGCACGTAATCCGTAATGGTGTTGAACTGGACAAGTTTGTTCCCGCCGCGCCAGAGGAGCGATTAGCTGCGAAAAGCTGCTGGATTCCGCCTTGCTTGACGGGGCGGTTGGTCGTAGGCAGTAATGCGGGGACCGCAGCCTACAAGAATTGGCTGGATATGGTCGAAGCCGTCTCTCTTCTTCCTGCTGCGCTACGCAGCCAAATCGTCGTCTTGATTGCCGGCGCCCTTCCATCAGATGCTCAGCGCGCCAGAGTCGAGGCATTAAACCTACGCAACAGTGTGGTTTTTACCGGGCTTTTGGATGATGTCCGTTCATGCTTGGCAGCATTGGACGTCGGATTTGTTGTGTCATCTGAGATAGAGACCATTTCGTTTGCATGCCGGGAAATGATGGCTATGGGTATACCTGTAATCGTAAGTGATGCGGGCGGTTTACCAGAGAACGTCGAAAATGGACATGATGGCTGGATTGTGCCAATCCGAGATCCGCAGGCGATAGCTTCCGTTCTAACGAAGGTGTTGGAAAGCCCTACAGATCTAGTTTCCATGGGTCAGCGCGCGCGTCAGAAGGCTGTTCAGGAGTTTTCGATTGGTTCATTCGTTTCGTCTACGCAGGAGGTGTACCAACGTGGCAAAGTTTCGCCCAAGAAAAGCACATGGATTGTACGCCCTGACTGAGCTCCGACGGCCTTAACCGTGCGCATGGCACAAATATGTTATGGAACAGTTGCCTGTGGCAGAGGTGGCAGACGCCATGGAGGTGCTCGTAGTAACTCAAATAAACCCCCCGGTCATTAGGACGGGCGTGCCTATATTACAAAATTGTAATTTACACGTCAGTAGATCGGCAGTTGTACTTCGTTAAAGTGCAATTGATTGATCAATACTGTTGCCATTAAAGTGACTAACTAGGGCGATGAAGCCGGAAGCCCGTTTCGTGGATGTCTTGAGTTTTCGGTTTCGATATTGCCTTTTCTTAGGGCGGTTTGAAATGGCTGCCTACTTAAACAAACTCTAGGAGTGTACTCGTGATGAAACAGACCCTTTCTATTTTGGCGTTAAGTGTCCTTCCGGCCCTCGCATTGGCTGCGGGCAACCATGGCGGGGGGCATGGCGCACCGGCGCATGGCATGCCTGGGCACGATATGTCCACCATGTCGAATGCACCGTCGCCGACTGGCAAGCCCGGCGATCCGGCCAAAGTTACCCGCACGATTGAGTTGACGATGGACGACACCATGCGGTTTACACCGGGTGACATCCAGGTCAGCGCTGGCGAGACCGTTCGTTTCTTTATCAAGAACACGGGCAAAATCCCCCATGAAATGGTGATCGGATCCCTCGCCGATCTAAAGGCCCATGCGGCCGAAATGCAAAAAATGCCGGGCATGCAGCATGCCGAACCAAATATGATTACATTGGCCCCAGGTAAGATTGGCGGCTTGGTGTGGCAGTTCGATCAGGTGGGCACCGTGGATTTCGCTTGCCTCATTCCGGGCCACATGGAGGCCGGGATGGTCGGCAAGGTAAAAGTTAGCTGATCTAGCGCATTAAAATGGCACGGAAGAAATTGGTCTTTGGGGTAGTCTGCGCTGTCGTCGTCGGCGCCGCCGCCATCCTTTACAGCGTCATACGGGGATCCGGCTCGGCATTCATCGACCCTGCGGATCAGGCTCTTGTGATGCAGGGCAGGGCGATCTATGCGAACAATTGCGCAGCTTGCCATGGTGAGTCCCTGCAAGGGCAGCCGAACTGGCGTGACCGCATGCCCAATGGCAGGCTGCCCGCACCGCCGCACGACAAAACCGGCCATACTTGGCATCATCCTGATGCGATGTTGCTCGATATGGTGAAAAACGGCCTGGTTCCTGGGAAGACGGCGCCTCCAGGCTACGTTAGCGACATGCCCGCGTATCGGACCATCCTCAGCGATCAAGAGATCATTGCGGTACTGGCTTACATCAAGAGCAACTGGCCGCCCAAGGTCCTGGAGGCACAGAAGGACGTCACATTGCAACGACAGAACTAAGCTGCCCGAGCGTGGTCTTTATCTATACTATGAATCATTCAAGATCTACATTTACGCTGGAGCAGGTTTCATGAAATTATGGCTAGCAGCGGCTGCCTTGGCCGTCGCGTCATCCTTTGCACAGGCTACCGGCACGGCCATTACCGTATATCAGGATCCCAATTGCGGTTGCTGCACTGGGTGGGTCGAGCATATGCGGGATGCTGGCTTTGATGTTACGGCGATCAAAACGGCCGACATGGCTTCGGTGAAGCAAAAACTCGGCGTGCCACCAAAGCTTGGATCGTGTCATACGGGCGTGGTAGAAGCCACTGGCCAAATCATCGAGGGGCACGTACCGGCCAATGCTGTCAACAAATTGCTGGCTGACTCATCAGTGAAGGGCGTGTCGGCGCCTGGCATGCCGTTGAATGCGCCAGGCATGGGTGAACTTGATGGAAATTTAGTTACTGTTGACTTTAACGGTAAACCGTTTTCCAAGGACTAAATCTACAGACGAGTAACGGTATAGCCGGGTACGCCACGATTGGTACACCTTTACTGTTCTGACGCTGGAAGACACTACACCTGCCATACCTACATTTTTCTTGCATCATAAGTTCAAGCCGGTTCGTGAAAAGTCAATTTTCTGAATTTAGGAGATACAAATGAATATGAAAGCACTATTTATTGCACCCATTACGGCGCTCTTGTTGGGCGTAAGCGGTGCGGGAGTAGCAGCGTCTTCCAGCAGTGATGACACTACCGCGGGCATGAAAGCTGAATCGGGCATGATGCAGAATGGTGACGCGGCCAAGATGGGCGATATGAAGCCAGGCAAGATGAAAGATCACGGCATGATGGGCGGCGACATGATAAGGATGATGGGCAGCTGTCCTATGATGGGCGCTGCTAGCGGAGCCAATAGCAAAGTGATGATGCAGATGCATGGCGAGATGATGCGTGCCATGGGCGACATCATGATCAAGTATGCCGACAAGCTTGAAGCGCCGTCCTCACCTCAATAATGAGATCTGAGTTCGAACCATAGACCTGAGAGCTATTTCGATGGGAGTGTCAGAAATTCCGTGTTCAAGGC
>NZ_JAZHOB010000168.1:0-264 GCF_048751585.1 Pollutimonas rozaliensis
CGGCGTGCCGAACCATGCGCTCTGGAAGCGTTTCGACGAAGCCTGCAACGAAGCCCACAAGGTGGTCGAGGCCTGGCTCGAGAAGGTTCGTGCCGATGCTGCCGAGCATCGCGCGCTGCGCGTCGCGCTGATCGAGGAGGTCAAGGCCTGGGCGGCGGAGCACGCCGGCGCCGCCGATCTGAAGGCGCACAACCGCGCGCTGCATCAGTTCGCCGACCGCTGGCGCGATGCCGGCCATGTGGGTGAGAAGGTGTTCGCCGAATT
>NZ_JAZHOB010000169.1:0-264 GCF_048751585.1 Pollutimonas rozaliensis
GCAACGGGAGCTGATTCCACACCTCGACGTAGTTCTCCGGCACGAAGGTCTTGGGATGAGGGCGTTGTCGAACACCTCTCCCCGCGGCTTGAAGCTCGCCGCGATGAGCCATGCGAACGGATACAGGAACAGCAGCGCGAACAGCACGAGGATGACGTTCAGGACGATCCGGGCGACGAGGCTCTTCGGCTGCCGCAGCCGCCGTCGCCAGCGCGAACGGGTGGCGACGGTGGTCGTGAACGTGCCCGGGGCCTTCTCGGACTC
>NZ_JAZHOB010000170.1:0-264 GCF_048751585.1 Pollutimonas rozaliensis
CTTGGAGCAACAACACACCGAGTATGTCAGTCGTCTCTATGTCGCTTGGGCAACAACCCCTCAGATGCGCAACATGGTCAAGGTCTCCTCAGATATGAGACAAAAACTAGGCATGCTACGTCGTAATACCATCCCAACTATGAAATTGTCCATCGCTCAGTTGGGTATGCTGCAACAATCCGTAAAATCTGGTGTCACAGCCGATGCCATCGTCAATGCCAATAATGCCGCTTTGCAAATGTTGGCTGAAACCAGCAAGGAAGC
>NZ_JAZHOB010000171.1:0-263 GCF_048751585.1 Pollutimonas rozaliensis
GTCGTCGGATTTTTACGGTTCGAGTGCAAATTACGCACGTAAAGAAAGTGGTTACCGAGAAAAAGCGCTCAAACTTTACCCATGGGTATGTGGTAAATGTGCTCGGGAATTTGTGTACTCCAACTTGCGCGAGTTAACCGTGCACCATAAAGATCATGATCACACCAATAATCCGGAAGATGGCAGCAATTGGGAGCTGCTATGCTTATATTGTCACGATCATGAGCATTCAAAGTATCTCGAACATGAACGTTACGGCGTTG
>NZ_JAZHOB010000172.1:0-263 GCF_048751585.1 Pollutimonas rozaliensis
TTTCGCTTCCACGCCAGTGTCGTAGCGGGCCGCCTGCGGGCAGTAGCCGCAGTCTTCCTCGCAGCCGCCCGTCTTGATCGACAACAGGGTTGCCAGTTCCACGTCGCCGTCCGGGAAGTTGGCGCGGTGGGTCTGCTGGGCCTGGAACATCAGCTCATTGAATGGCAGGTCGAACAGGGCCAGTACATCGGCGACGGGCCAGGTGGCCGCTTCCGGCACGGTGATGCGCGCCGCAGGGCGGTGCAGTTCGACGGTTTTTGCTG
>NZ_JAZHOB010000173.1:0-263 GCF_048751585.1 Pollutimonas rozaliensis
GTCAGAAGACCCGCGAAACCGTCTCGGCGCTTGCGCGTCTCGATATGCCCGGCGAGATCAAATCGCTCAACGTGTCGAATGCAGCGGCCATCGCTCTTTATGCAACGCAGCAATTTCTGGGCAAAGCGTCGTCCTGACGCTTTCCCTTCCTTGCGAAATCGCAAAGCGCAACGCATGCTGCGCCTTTGTCATTCGCATGGAGCAAATCTGGACATGACCGAGCAGACCATCAAACCGACCGGCGAGCTGACACTCAGAACGCT
>NZ_JAZHOB010000174.1:0-263 GCF_048751585.1 Pollutimonas rozaliensis
TTAGTTCCTAACGGCTTAGTTACAGAGAGGCTTTAACATAATAGGGATTGGTCTGTTTGTTTTCAGAGCCGAATTCTGAACGCACTATGCGGTTCCATAATACCGAGTTAAATTGTCCTTTGGGGATCGATGGATAGAGCGTTTCCAGCTCTTCTTGTGCAAACCGCATAAACTGCTTTTTCTGTTGCTGATTGTATTTGCTCAACACAATGTTGTATTGCTTAATCCATTCGGTTTTAAACGCACGTAAAGCTGGCTCAGCC
>NZ_JAZHOB010000175.1:0-263 GCF_048751585.1 Pollutimonas rozaliensis
TCCGAAATACACCGAGGGCGACCGCCAGGCGCCGGAAGGTTTCTACACGGTGCGCCCCGGGCAGATGAACCCGAAGTCGGGATACCACCTGTCGTTCAACATCGGCTACCCCAACGCCTATGACCGCGCCAACGGCCGCACCGGCTCGAACCTGATGGTGCACGGCGCCTGCTCGTCGTCGGGCTGCTATTCGATGAACGACCCGCAGATCGAGGAAATCTACGCCTTCGCGCGCGACGCCTTCAAGGGCGGCCAGACCGAGT
>NZ_JAZHOB010000176.1:0-263 GCF_048751585.1 Pollutimonas rozaliensis
TGGATTGGCAAGCCAGACGTTTATCGTTAGAATAGTCACCCTAGTAAGGATGTGCTGGTCGCACATCCTTTTTTTATTCCCGTGAGAGTAGTGGATGAGTGAACAAGTAGACGTGATTGTCATTGGTGCTGGTGCCGCAGGGTTAATGTGTGCGGCGCAAGCGGCGCAGCGTGGTCGTCAAGTATTAGTGATGGATCACGCCAAAAAACCGGGCCGGAAAATTTTAATTTCCGGTGGCGGGCGATGTAATTTTACCAATTACG
>NZ_JAZHOB010000177.1:0-263 GCF_048751585.1 Pollutimonas rozaliensis
ACAGCAAATTGGCAATATCGCCCTTGTGGTCGAAAACTACGATGATGCCATTGATTTCTATACTAAAAAGCTTCAGTTTACGCTAGTTGAAGATACCGATTTAGGTGGCGGTAAGCGTTGGGTTCAAGTTTCACCACCCAATTCGAATGGGACAAATTTACTGTTAGCTCAAGCGAGTACAGATGAACAAACTCAGTTTATCGGTAATCAAACTGGCGGTAGAGTTTTCCTATTTCTACAAACGAATAACTTTTGGCGAGATT
>NZ_JAZHOB010000017.1:0-3278 GCF_048751585.1 Pollutimonas rozaliensis
CAATAAGAGCCTGACGATGACCTACTTTCACAGACGTACGTCCACTATCATCGGCGCGAAGGCGTTTCACGGTCCTGTTCGGGATGGGAAGGAGTGGGACCACCTTGCTATGGTCGTCAAGCGTAACCGGGTGTCATCCACGCGTTGGGGCGTGGATAACGAATCTGGGAAGAAGCACCGCGCCGGCTCGGGTGAACCGGGGTGTAATGTAGGGTGTGTGGCGGCGTACGGGCCGCGATGGGTTGCGTACCGGTCAACTCACGGTACGACTTTTGTTTTGTTTGAACGGCACTTGAACACGTACAACCTACAAGGTTATAGGATCAAGCCGCACGGGCAATTAGTATCAGTTAGCTGAACGCATTACTGCGCTTACACACCTGACCTATCAACGTCCTGGTCTCGAACGACCCTTCAGGGGGGTCTAGCCCCCGGGATACCTAATCTTCAGACGAGTTTCCCGCTTAGATGCCTTCAGCGGTTATCTCTTCCGTACATAGCTACTCGGCAATGCCATTGGCATGACAACCGATACACCAGCGGTACGTCCACTCCGGTCCTCTCGTACTAGGAGCAGGCTCCGTCAAGTATCCAACGCCCACGGCAGATAGGGACCAAACTGTCTCACGACGTTTTAAACCCAGCTCACGTACCTCTTTAAATGGCGAACAGCCATACCCTTGGGACCGGCTACAGCCCCAGGATGAGATGAGCCGACATCGAGGTGCCAAACACCGCCGTCGATATGAACTCTTGGGCGGTATCAGCCTGTTATCCCCAGAGTACCTTTTATCCGTTGAGCGATGGCCCTTCCATTCAGAACCACCGGATCACTATGTCCTGCTTTCGCACCTGTTCGACGTGTCAGTCTCACAGTCAAGCACGCTTATGCCATTGCACTATCAGCACGATTTCCGACCGTACCTAGCGTACCTTCGAACTCCTCCGTTACGCTTTAGGAGGAGACCGCCCCAGTCAAACTGCCCACCATGCACTGTCCCCAACCCGGATAACGGGCCAAGGTTAGAACCGCAAACAAACCAGGGTGGTATTTCAAGGTTGGCTCCATAAGCTCTAGCGAGCCTACTTCAACGCCTCCCACCTATCCTACACAGGCCGGTTCACAGTCCAATGCAAAGCTACAGTAAAGGTTCATGGGGTCTTTCCGTCTAGCCGCGGGTAGATTGCATCATCACAAACACTTCAACTTCGCTGAGTCTCAGGAGGAGACAGTGTGGCCATCGTTACGCCATTCGTGCAGGTCGGAACTTACCCGACAAGGAATTTCGCTACCTTAGGACCGTTATAGTTACGGCCGCCGTTTACCGGGGCTTCGATCAAGAGCTTGCACCCCATCACTTAACCTTCCGGCACCGGGCAGGCGTCACACCCTATACGTCCACTTTCGTGTTAGCAGAGTGCTGTGTTTTTAATAAACAGTCGCAGCCACCGATTCTCTGTGACCCCTTCATGCTTTGGGCGCAGGCCCATCACACTACCGGGGTATACCTTCTCCCGAAGTTACGGTATCAATTTGCCGAGTTCCTTCTCCTGAGTTCTCTCAAGCGCCTTGGAATATTCATCCCGTCCACCTGTGTCGGTTTGCGGTACGGTCTCGTGAAACTGAAGCTTAGAGGCTTTTCTTGGAACTGCTTCCGATCAGTTTAGGACCGAAGTCCTATTCAGCCACACCCTTGAATTACGCGCCCGGATTTACCTAAGCGCCTTCTATAGTGCAGCAACGGGGACATCCAACACCCCGATGACCTTGCAGCAATCCGTCCCCCCATCGCATTTCACGACGGTGCTGGAATATTAACCAGCTTCCCATCAGCTACGCATCTCTGCCTCGCCTTAGGGGCCGACTCACCCTGCGCCGATGAACGTTGCGCAGGAAACCTTGGACTTACGGCGAGGGGGCTTTTCACCCCCTTTATCGCTACTCATGTCAGCATTCGCACTTCTGATACCTCCAGCGGACTTCACAATCCGCCTTCACAGGCTTACAGAACGCTCTCCTACCGCGTATATCAAAGATATACACCCGCAGCTTCGGTCTATGGCTTAGCCCCGTTACATCTTCCGCGCAGGACGACTCGATCAGTGAGCTATTACGCTTTCTTTAAAGGATGGCTGCTTCTAAGCCAACCTCCTGACTGTCTGTGCCTTCCCACTTCGTTTCCCACTTAGCCATAGTTTGGGACCTTAGCTGGCGGTCTGGGTTGTTTCCCTCTTGAGTCCGGACGTTAGCACCCGGTGCTCTGTCTCCCACGCTGCTACTTGCCGGTATTCGGAGTTTGCCATAGGTTGGTAAGTCGCCATGACCCCCTAGCTATAACAGTGCTCTACCCCCGGCAGTAATACGTGAGGCACTACCTAAATAGTTTTCGGAGAGAACCAGCTATTTCCAGGCTTGTTTAGCCTTTCACCCCTATCCACAGCTCATCCCCTAATTTTTCAACATTAGTGGGTTCGGTCCTCCAGCACGTGTTACCGTGCCTTCAACCTGGCCATGGATAGATCGCCTGGTTTCGGGTCTACACCCAGCGACTGAATCGCCCTATTCGGACTCGCTTTCGCTACGCCTTCCCTATTCGGTTAAGCTTGCCACTGAATGTAAGTCGCTGACCCATTATACAAAAGGTACGCAGTCACCCCACAAGGAGGCTCCTACTGTTTGTATGCACACGGTTTCAGGATCTATTTCACTCCCCTTCCGGGGTTCTTTTCGCCTTTCCCTCACGGTACTGGTTCACTATCGGTCGATCACGAGTATTTAGCCTTGGAGGATGGTCCCCCCATGTTCAGACAGGATTTCACGTGTCCCGCCCTACTTGTCTGACGCCTAGTTCCACCGGCTGGGTTTCGTCTACAGGGCTATCACCTGCTACGGCCGCGCTTTCCATCGCGTTCGACTACCCAACCGGCTAAAACGTCAAGGCTGTTCCGATTTCGCTCGCCGCTACTTTCGGAATCTCGGTTGATTTCTTTTCCTCGAGCTACTGAGATGTTTCAGTTCACCCGGTTCGCTTCCGCTGGCCTATGTATTCAGCCAGGGATACCCTCTTGCGAGGGTGGGTTTCCCCATTCGGACATCGGCGGATCAAAGCTTGTTTGCCAGCTCCCCGCCGCATTTCGCAGGCTACCACGTCCTTCATCGCCTGTGATCGCCAAGGCATCCACCATGTGCACTTAGTCGCTTGATCCTATAACGTTATAGGTTATAGAAACACTTGAGTATGCGTGTTTGTGCCGTTCATCATTTTCAAAGGCCGTAT
>NZ_JAZHOB010000178.1:0-263 GCF_048751585.1 Pollutimonas rozaliensis
TCCTGCTTCATGGCGTCCAGATCGTCGCTGCTGAGGTCGTCCACCAGCACCAGACCATGCCGGGCCTGCTCGGCGGGGCGAATGTAAATATCATTGCCCTGGGCATTCATGCGCTTGAGCCAGGCGGCGTTCTGCTGCACTTCCTGCGGTGTCCATTCCCGGTTCATCATCTTGCCGCTGGAGGCGTCCCGTATGCCGATGTCGTACCGATCGCAGCCCATGGCCTTGAGCTGCCGGGCGATGGCTTGCGCGGTGCGGTCACC
>NZ_JAZHOB010000179.1:0-263 GCF_048751585.1 Pollutimonas rozaliensis
GCTCGGAAGTTGGGAGTCACCATTGAGAAATTTCCAGCTAATATGATGGACTATGGAAATACCAGTGCAGCTTCGATTCCAAACTTGCTTTCTGAATGTGTAGAGCAGGGGAAAATCAAGTTGGATGGTAGTCAGACAGTTATCATGAGCGGATTTGGAGGGGGGCTCACCTGGGGCTCTCTCATCATTAAACTTTAGTTAATCATCTGCCCTAGGCAGTTATTAAAAATTTTTTTAAATCAAAAGGAGAATCAACATGGCAG
>NZ_JAZHOB010000180.1:0-263 GCF_048751585.1 Pollutimonas rozaliensis
CCATATGTTGACCGAGGAAGGTTTGATATTTGGCTAACGAGATACCAACTTCAGTAACGGCAATAGAGACAGCATTAATACCGCTATTTTGTGCCTGCTCAAGAATACATTCAGGGCTGCTAGGATTAGCACCACTTACAGGGCAATCTGATGCGATGCTGGGAGCGGCATACACTTCTGTGTACGCTTTGCCAAATATATTGGCAGATATATAGCGGTTTGGTATACCAAAAGCGATAACCCCACCAAGATTAGCATTGAGT
>NZ_JAZHOB010000181.1:0-263 GCF_048751585.1 Pollutimonas rozaliensis
GTCGGAAGGGTTGAGCATGGCAAACTTCGATTTTGCCTCGCTACCGCCGCCCTTCGCTGCCACGTGAATATCGACCTTGTCGCCAGGCACGATCTTGTGATGGATGATGGCGGGCGTATTGTCCTTGGTGTTTTGGCGCTTGCCATCCGGGTCAGCCAGAACCGATGCACGCAGAACGTTATCGGGCAATTGATAGGCCCGGCGCACGCCTTCGTTGATCATGTCATCCAGGCTGAGGTCCGCTTCCCAGGTCACGTTCATGC
>NZ_JAZHOB010000182.1:0-263 GCF_048751585.1 Pollutimonas rozaliensis
TGAAGCTTTGCGGGCATTGCGTCCACAGGCACGTTTTTTAGAACTCGTCCATCGTATTGACCGAGACACGTCTGGTATTCTATTGGTCGCTAAGAAGCGCTCGGCCTTACGTCATTTACAAGCGCAATTTCGTGAGAAAACGGTACAAAAATACTATTTTGCCTTGGTGATGGGGCGTTGGCCTGCGAATGTTAAAGTGGTCAATGCACCATTATTAAAAAATGAGGTTAATAGTATTGTTCGGGTAAACCCTAATGGTAAAC
>NZ_JAZHOB010000183.1:0-263 GCF_048751585.1 Pollutimonas rozaliensis
TAGCATCATATTATTGATTCAACCAATCATTATTTATTAGATAATTCGCACATGATCTCATCTGGAACGGTTTGTATCGCTGAATATCAAAATAAGGGTCGTGGTCGCCGGGGGCGGCATTGGGTATCGCCTTTTGGTTCTAACCTTTATTTCTCCCTGTTCTGGCGTTTAGACGCGGGTTTGGCTGCCGCTATGGGCTTAAGCCTCGTCATTGGGGTCGCGATAGTGGAAGCACTTGAGGAAAAGGGTCTCAATGGGATTAA
>NZ_JAZHOB010000184.1:0-262 GCF_048751585.1 Pollutimonas rozaliensis
GGCGCGAATAATGGGTAAATAGACTTTACGCTGCGACTCACTCCCCAAGCCGCGTTCAATCGCAATTTGCTGCGCAGAATGCTCTAAGTTGTGGCGCTGTAACTTCGGCATCAATTTCGCCAGCACAATCAAGCTCACCAAACCGGTTAAGTACGCCATGGCATAACCGACACTGAGGTTATCGATCATCATGCCCAGTTGCTCACCCTCAACGCCCGTGAGTCCGGAATTTAGGGCATCTTTCGCGCCTACCAGTACTGGC
>NZ_JAZHOB010000185.1:0-262 GCF_048751585.1 Pollutimonas rozaliensis
TAGACTTGAAGGTTGCACGAAGTTTCACCGAACGAGCAATTTGGTTCACGTCCATATCTACATAGTTTGCAATTGGAATCCATGGTTTGTCATTGATGTTTGTGTTAGCTGGTTCGTTGTCTAACACAATCTTCATTTCCCATAGACATCCTGTGTTAGCAGGTGTTAGGTAAGTAGACATCAATACCAAACGGTCTACCTTGATGTTGTTCATTACATCGAATTCTAGTACTGCATTTTCATTGAACTTCGCTGTGTATAC
>NZ_JAZHOB010000186.1:0-262 GCF_048751585.1 Pollutimonas rozaliensis
CGTTTTTCACATATTGCGAATCGGTGCAGATTTGCACGCGGCTGCGGCGCTTGAGCGCTTTGAGGCCTTCAATCACGGCTTTGAGCTCCATACGGTTATTCGTGGTGTCGGGCTCGCCGCCAAACAGCTCTTTCTCAGGCGTCCCGTAGCGCATCAACACCCCCCAGCCACCCGCGCCGGGGTTGCCTTTGCACGCGCCGTCGGTGTAGAGATAAACGGTTTTATCCTTGTTTTCAGCAGAGCAAAAACATGGATAAAACCG
>NZ_JAZHOB010000187.1:0-262 GCF_048751585.1 Pollutimonas rozaliensis
CAGTACGGTATGCCCGGCTAGCGTAAAAGGCGCTCGCGCCATGACAACTCCTCGATCAAGCATCGTGCAGTAGCTAAAGGGTTGGAAAACCTGATGTCTGAAAACTCTGTTTAGCATTATCCGACATCATTGTTAACGCACGCTATGAAGTTCTCTGATTAACCATACACTTTTGAATGTAAAAAACCGGCGAGTTCATATAAAATACGCCGCATACGTGTCGAGAGTGAGGTGAGGTTCCATGGCAAGAAAAACCAAAGCG
>NZ_JAZHOB010000018.1:0-2229 GCF_048751585.1 Pollutimonas rozaliensis
AGAGGTGGTGGAGGATGACGGGATCGAACCGACGACCCCCTGCTTGCAAAGCAGGTGCTCTCCCAGCTGAGCTAATCCCCCGCAGCGATAAAATCGTACTGGTGGGTCAAGTTGGAATCGAACCAACGACCCCCGCCTTATCAAGACGGTGCTCTAACCGACTGAGCTACTGACCCAGTGTGCGCCCCAAGACACGGCCGTACTGGCCCCTTGCGGCGTAACCTTGTCGTGGCTTACTCTTTCTAATTAAACAGCCAATAAGTGTGGACGCTTTCGCTTCGTGTGCGTCGCTCTGAAAGGAGGTGATCCAGCCGCACCTTCCGATACGGCTACCTTGTTACGACTTCACCCCAGTCATGAATCCTACCGTGGTAATCGCCCTCCTTGCGGTTAGGCTAACTACTTCTGGTAAAACCCACTCCCATGGTGTGACGGGCGGTGTGTACAAGACCCGGGAACGTATTCACCGCGACATGCTGATCCGCGATTACTAGCGATTCCGACTTCATGCAGGCGAGTTGCAGCCTGCAATCCGGACTACGATCGGGTTTCTGGGATTGGCTCCCCCTCGCGGGTTGGCGACCCTCTGTCCCGACCATTGTATGACGTGTGAAGCCCTACCCATAAGGGCCATGAGGACTTGACGTCATCCCCACCTTCCTCCGGTTTGTCACCGGCAGTCTCATTAGAGTGCCCTTTCGTAGCAACTAATGACAAGGGTTGCGCTCGTTGCGGGACTTAACCCAACATCTCACGACACGAGCTGACGACAGCCATGCAGCACCTGTGTTCCGGTTCTCTTGCGAGCACTTCCCAATCTCTTAGGAATTCCAGACATGTCAAGGGTAGGTAAGGTTTTTCGCGTTGCATCGAATTAATCCACATCATCCACCGCTTGTGCGGGTCCCCGTCAATTCCTTTGAGTTTTAATCTTGCGACCGTACTCCCCAGGCGGTCAACTTCACGCGTTAGCTGCGCTACTAAGGCCCGAAGGCCCCAACAGCTAGTTGACATCGTTTAGGGCGTGGACTACCAGGGTATCTAATCCTGTTTGCTCCCCACGCTTTCGTGCATGAGCGTCAGTATTATCCCAGGGGGCTGCCTTCGCCATCGGTATTCCTCCACATCTCTACGCATTTCACTGCTACACGTGGAATTCTACCCCCCTCTGACATACTCTAGCTTGGCAGTTAAAAATGCAGTTCCAAAGTTAAGCTCTGGGATTTCACATCTTTCTTTCCAAACCGCCTGCGCACGCTTTACGCCCAGTAATTCCGATTAACGCTTGCACCCTACGTATTACCGCGGCTGCTGGCACGTAGTTAGCCGGTGCTTATTCTGCAGGTACCGTCAGTGACACCCGGTATTAGCCGGTGCCGTTTCTTCCCTGCCAAAAGTGCTTTACAACCCGAAGGCCTTCATCGCACACGCGGGATGGCTGGATCAGGGTTTCCCCCATTGTCCAAAATTCCCCACTGCTGCCTCCCGTAGGAGTCTGGGCCGTGTCTCAGTCCCAGTGTGGCTGGTCGTCCTCTCAAACCAGCTACAGATCGCGGCCTTGGTGAGCCTTTACCTCACCAACTAGCTAATCTGATATCGGCCGCTCCAATAGTGAGAGGTCTTGCGATCCCCCCCTTTCCCCCGTAGGGCGTATGCGGTATTAGCCACGCTTTCGCGTAGTTATCCCCCGCTACTGGGCACGTTCCGATATATTACTCACCCGTTCGCCACTCGCCGCCAGAACCGAAGTTCCGCGCTGCCGTTCGACTTGCATGTGTAAAGCATCCCGCTAGCGTTCAATCTGAGCCAGGATCAAACTCTTCAGTTCAATCTCTGTATAAATCGTAATTTCCATCCTGCCCGAAGGCAAGTGGTCATACGTCGCGTTTCGCTCAAAGAAAAAGACCGGTTTAAATTTCTTCAAACCTTACTTCTTCAATTGTGCGAGCACTTGATAATTTTGGCGACCTCTCGTGAGAAAGGCTGCACACTCATTCCAAGCGCCCACACTTATCGGCTGTTAAATTGTTAAAGAGCGTTTACTGCCCGGCGCGGCGCCCGTTGGCGCACTGCCGTTACCGCTATTTCCGTACCGCTTCCAACACCCCGCTGGCCGTTGCCGGTGCAGCGCGTTGCTGTGTCAGCAGCAGAGAAACGAGATTATGAAGCAGTTTTTTAAGCTTGTCAAGTTGGGGTGTGTCGCGCTGGCCTCAAGACCTAAACCGCCAA
>NZ_JAZHOB010000188.1:0-261 GCF_048751585.1 Pollutimonas rozaliensis
TCAGCTCCCATCATTCTGGCTCTTGGAAAGCTAGTCACTCCCTTTGTTTGGCTTTTATCTGCTTCCACCAATCTCCTCAGTCGCATTACACCGATGAAGTTTGACGATGCGGATGAGCAGATGACACGTGATGAAATTGAGTATATGCTGACGAAAAGTGAAGTGACCTTGGATGCCGAGGAAATTGGTATGTTGCAGGGGATTTTTTCACTGGATGAAATGTTGGCTCGCGAAGTTATGGTTCCTCGTACCGATGCCTTT
>NZ_JAZHOB010000189.1:0-261 GCF_048751585.1 Pollutimonas rozaliensis
GCAGTATGGTCAACAGGTTAATATCTTCGTGGGCGGCAGCACGGATAGCGCCTAGCTCTTCATCGCCTTTTAACGGCGGGTAATGTGATACGCGTAACAATGTCTGCTCACTCCCTGCAATCATGCTAGAAAGTGATTGTGAGTAGTGCTCACTGACGCTGTCCGGTGACTGACGCTCAACCCATGATAACAAGGTCTCAGCCAAGCTGGTCGCTTGTTGATAGTAAGATTGCAGGTTGTCACGGAGGGCCGAAGGACACT
>NZ_JAZHOB010000190.1:0-261 GCF_048751585.1 Pollutimonas rozaliensis
GCCGGTTGGGTGGGGTAGTTGTCGGCCACAAACTGCCTGATGGGACATTTGTGGCCGCCTATGAGAGATGGTATCTAAACCACCGGGGCAAAGAGCAGCGCCAGATCCTCCTCGTCGAACAGCGGGCCGTCGCTCTTGTGCTCGGCGCCACCCTCAAGGATCGAGGCGGCGAGATCGGCCTTGCGCGCCTGCAGGTCGAGGATGCGCTCCTCCACGGTGCCGGCGCATACCAGCTTATAGACGAACACCGGGTTCTGCTGG
>NZ_JAZHOB010000191.1:0-261 GCF_048751585.1 Pollutimonas rozaliensis
TCGACTCTTTCCAGCCCGGCAGGTCGTGATAGACCGGCTCGACGGCTTCGTAGCCCTCTGAGTCCACCGGATTGTCGAGCACTTCACCGTCCTTGCTGCGATAGCCGACACAGACGCGAATGTTCTCCAGGCCATCGAGCACGTCCAGCTTGGTCAAGCAGATACCCGAGACCGAGTTGATCTGCACGGCGTGGCGCAGGGCCACGGCGTCGAACCAGCCACAGCGACGCGGACGCCCGGTGGTAGCACCGAACTCATGGC
>NZ_JAZHOB010000192.1:0-261 GCF_048751585.1 Pollutimonas rozaliensis
GTCACCATCATGCAGATGGATGCGGGGCTGGATACCGGCGCCATGCTGTATGAAGTGCGTACCCCAATTACCTCCCTCACCACCGGTGGCGACCTCCACGACCGACTGGCCATTCAAGGGGCCAATGCGCTGGTGAACGTGCTAGACCAGCTGGACAACGGCAGCCTAGAGGCAACGCCTCAGCCGGAAGAGGGCGTGACCTACGCCGCCAAGCTCAGCAAAGCCGAGGCCGAGCTAGACTTTAGCCAGCCCGCCGAGCAG
>NZ_JAZHOB010000193.1:0-261 GCF_048751585.1 Pollutimonas rozaliensis
TTTCGAATTCGTCCTGCTGCCGTATTTACAGCCTCATGTGATTGGCTCACCAACAGAATTCTTTCAGTCCCTTGCTTTTCAATCAAATAATGAACAAAAGCTGCAATGAATTCAGTTTTACCCGTACCTGGAGGGCCTTGTAACAAAGATAGCGGGCCAGTGCTCAATAATTGCTGAAATGCCAACCTTTGCTGCTCATTTAAACTGATCACATTGCCTTTATCATCTACACGGTCATATCGCTCAAAATCATTGTCTGTT
>NZ_JAZHOB010000194.1:0-261 GCF_048751585.1 Pollutimonas rozaliensis
GGAACAAATCGCTTCTATTTTGCGACCTCGTAACCTTGATCCCAACGTTCCCCTTATGGAGCGCTGGTGGGTATGGATAAAAGGCATCTTTCTGCACTGGGACTGGGGATTGTCCCCCACCGGAAGCTCAGTCAACGAAGCCATCCACTACGCAATTTTCATTTCCGCACGCCTGCTACTTGGCGCAACGATTATCGCTACCGTTCTTGGCATCAGCCTTGGCATCTACACCGCATCACGGCAATACAAACTCGGCGACCG
>NZ_JAZHOB010000195.1:0-260 GCF_048751585.1 Pollutimonas rozaliensis
GCAGTTTCAGAACCAGCAGTCGGCTCAAGCTGACCACGGGTGCTGTAGTGCTTCGCCTGTACAAACGCAGTGAAACCGCTCAGGTCAGGCGTGTAGTAACCGATAGAGTCGCCGCGAGACTGTGTCGGATGTTCAGCGAACTGCAAGCCTTGGTCGATGTAGACGTCGAACGGATCGACAACGAACTGGTTGTAGAAGCTGTCGAAGTTACCGCCAACCACTGTACCGTACTGCTCGCTCTTCAGACCGATGTAGCTCTG
>NZ_JAZHOB010000196.1:0-260 GCF_048751585.1 Pollutimonas rozaliensis
GGAACGTTCATTCCTTATGGAGGCTCGTAGCTCCGAGCAAATGAATCACAGACTGCAACGAGTGTTCTCTGAACGCTTACGCCGTCAGGCTCAGGCTGATAACCCTGTAACTTCGTTTATAGGTGAAACAATTGATGTAACTGCGTTGATGGGTGTCGGCGGTGCTGCTGTTCCTAAGGCGTATCAAGTATCTCGTGCTGCTGCATTTAGTGTAGGCCTTGAGTGCTAGCAGTAGTTATACCCGCAGCACCAACGCCTAC
>NZ_JAZHOB010000197.1:0-260 GCF_048751585.1 Pollutimonas rozaliensis
CATCTAACTGGGTAAGAAGCTCCCCTCGAATGTTCCAGGCTGCCGACTGACCGACGCTAAGAAAGTCGTCGCTCGGACCGACACAGTTAGCCATCATTACAAACATATTGTGACGTCGCGCAACAATAGGATAATGCTTCATTGCTTTGGCTATACCTCCAACAGGTTTTGCGACACTGGCGAGATACATATCAGAAAATAAGGCGGCTGCATCGTTAGCATGATCCATTTGAAGTGATTCATAACAGATGGCAGGCGTT
>NZ_JAZHOB010000019.1:0-1644 GCF_048751585.1 Pollutimonas rozaliensis
CGGTAATTGTCAAGCTAGTTGTCGCATGTAACATGTATTCAAGCCGCCAGCTTGAGTTGGTTTTCATGGTTTGAACAGGCCATGTCCTGATGACTCTGCGGGTTCAAATGAACCACATCAACACGATGCCAGTTCCGCGTCTTGCCCGACCAACGTTGCGGGTTTTTGGCGCGTGCGGCTTCATAAACGGCGTGGCGTTGCACAAGTAAATCCTGGTCGTGATTGTGATGACGTTCATCTGGCGTGACGAAGCCGATTGCACTGTGACGATGTTCGGTGTTGTACCAGCGCACAAAGCCATCTACCCAGCGCCGGGCTTGCTTCAGGCTGTCAAAGGGTTTGCGTGGATACAGAGGACGATATTTCAAGGTACGGAATAACGACTCCGAGAATGGATTGTCATTGCTGACCGAGGGTCGGCTGAACGAGGCGCGAACCCCCAGTTGGTGTAGCGTACTTTGCAGCAAGGCACCGCGCATCGGGCTGCCATTGTCAGAATGCAAGACCACCTGTCCTGGGCGGACCCGTTCGCGTCGGTAAATATCACGCACCAGTTCAGCCGCCCGCCCACTATCTTCGGTCTCAAAGACTTGCCAGCCCACAATCTTGCGGCTGAAGATATCCATAAACAGATATAAATAGTAAAACTGACCCTTGATGGGTGCAGGCAAGTAGGTGATATCCCAGCTGTAAATTTGATTCGGGGCGGCGGCGCACAGCGGTGTGGGACGAGGCCGCGCCTGGCGTGGCTTGTCAGTGCCGCGGTGCTTCAGTTGGCCGGCCTGGCGCAAGACGCGATACAGGGTTGACTCGCTGGCCACGTACTGCCCCTGATCCGCCAGACGAGGCACAATCTGTGATGGCGGCAGGTCGGCATAGACGGGGCTGTTCAGCAATGCCAGCACCTCTTGGCGCTCCAGGTCGCTTAATCGATTATGGGGGTGCTGCTGGCGTTGCAGGCGCCCGTCTGCTCGTGCCAGGTCTTGTTGCCAACGCTGCAAGGTGCGCACCGACACGCCAATGACCTCGCACGCTTTGGCTTGACGTGCCCCGTCGTTGACGGCCTGTTCAATCATGGCGTTGATACGTTGGCGCTGCGGCAGTGAGGTCATTTGTCCTCGCCCTCCCACAGCGCCTGATACTTTTTTTGTAGCACCAGCAGTGCGGCCGCCTCGGCCAGAGCCTTGTCCCGTCGATTCAATTGACGTTCAAGTTGTTTGACCTCGTCTTTGAGGCGACGCACTTCGCCGGCGTTGCCGGCAGGTTCAGCAGGGGTCAACAATTGTGCTTTCCACTGCGCCAACTGATGCTCGAACAGCCCGTGCTCGCGACACCAGGCACTGCGGGCCTCGGGCGTCATGGCATGCGTGTCCAGCACGGCTTGAAGGCGTTGTTCTGCACTGTAATCAGTGGCCCGTTTTTCGGGCGGCTGTGGCGCCGTCGGTTCTGACATTCTGAAATCCTGTAACCATTTACGAAGGCTATGGTACGGGACATTCAGCTCATTAGCCATCTGGCCAATCGTTCGACCGTTTTCACGGTGCAACGTCTTGCGCACGGCTTCTTGTCTGATGGCAAGGCTGTAGGGGCTCATCGATAAAAATCGCTTTCAAAAGAATGCGACAACTATGCTGACACTGGGGG
>NZ_JAZHOB010000001.1:0-691054 GCF_048751585.1 Pollutimonas rozaliensis
AAACGAGATTATGAAGCAGTTTTTTAAGCTTGTCAAGTTGGGGTGTGTCGCGCTGGCCTCAAGACCTAAACCGCCAAACCCCCACCGAACCGCCGCTGCCACCTTCCTCGCCGTGGCGCCCAACCCCTTTCGAAGTCCTGCGGCCAAGCCCGTAAGCTTACCACAGTTTGGCGCACCGCCTTGCTGCGCTTCGCCCCACCTTACCCGCCTAAACGCCCATGAAATCAAGGACTTGAATCGGGTGCGCCGCTAGGGAAAACCCTAGTGCCGTGTGCTGCGAAGAACAGAACTATAGCACCGCTTTTTAGGCCGTGCAAATCGAAATCGGCCCAAAATGCCCGGCCGTGCCCCCCGCCCGCCCCGCCCGGCGCGCAAGGCCTTGAAATCCCACTGAAATATTTTTTTAAGAAAAATGAAATAGTTGACGGCCGAACCGCTGAATCCGGCCGAAAAGGTCGGGATGGGCCCTATCGCATAGTTAAAAAGGGGCCATGTCCCAGTTCTTCTTCATGGGTGGGATGGCATGCGGCCGCCTATGACCAAACGCAATACTTCCTTTATCTTTGGAATCGAACACAGCATGCGTCGAATCCGCCATACTCTCTATATAGACAACCCGCCCACGAGCATCATGACTGAAGACATACTGATAAACGTCACTCCCTTTGAAACACGCGTCGCACTGGTAGAGCAAGGAGCGGTACAAGAGCTGCATATGGAACGCAGCATCCAGCGGGGCCACGTGGGCAATCTATATCTGGGCAAGGTGGTGCGCGTATTGCCGGGCATGCAAAGCGCTTTTGTCGATATAGGGCTGGACCGCGCCGCATTCATCCATGTGGCCGACCTTAGGCAGAACCGGACGGAGCGCAGCACCGGCGCGGCGGTGACACCCATCGAAAAACTGCTGTTCGAAGGCCAGTCCCTTATGGTGCAGGTGATCAAGGATCCGCTGGGCACCAAAGGAGCGCGGCTTTCCACGCAGATCAGCATTGCCGGACGCATGCTGGTCTACCTGCCCTACGATCCCCATGTCGGCATCTCGCAGAAGATCGAATCGGAGGAAGACCGGATCGCGCTGCGGGAACGGGTGCTGCAGTTCAGGGGGGACGACAAGGGCGGGTTCATCGTCCGCACCCAGGCCGAGGGCGCCACCGATGAGGAACTGCAGGCGGATCACACCTATCTTCGCACTTTGTGGAACAGCATCCAGGAGAAGGCCAAGAGCCAGCCCACGCCATCGGTGCTCTATACCGACCTGACCCTGGGTCAACGCGTCTTGCGCGACATGGTTGGACCCAATACCGGAACGATATTGGTGGATTCGCGCAGCACCACGCAGCAATTGCTGGAATGGGCGAAGACATACACGCCGTCGGTGCTGGACCGCATCAAGCACTACAGCGGCGAACGCCCATTGTTCGATACAGCCAACGTCGACGAGGAAATCGCACGTGCGCTGTCGCGCCGGGTCGATCTGAAGTCGGGCGGCTACCTGATCATCGACCAGACCGAGGCGCTGACCACAGTGGACGTGAATACAGGCGGCTTCGTGGGCGGGCGCAATTTCGACGACACCATCTTCAAGACCAACCTGGAAGCCGCCGTGGCGCTGGCGCGCCAGTTGCGCCTGCGCAACCTGGGCGGCATCATCATTCTTGATTTCATCGATATGGACGATGCGGAGCACCGCAATTCCGTGCTGACCGAGTTGAACAAGGCGCTAAGCAAAGACCGCACCCGCATGACGGTCAGCGGATTCAGCCAATTGGGTCTGGTCGAGATGACCCGCAAGCGCACGCGCGACTCGCTGGCGCATCAATTATGCGAGCCCTGCCCCACCTGCCAGTCGCGCGGCAATGTCCGCACACCGCGCACCTTGTGCTACGAGATCCTGCGGGAAATACTGCGCGAATCGCGCCAGTTCAACCCCAAGGAGTTCCGCATCCTGGCCTCGCAGGCCATCGTGGATCTGTTCCTGGAAGAAGAAAGCGCCCATCTGGCCATGCTGGGCGACTTCATCGGCAAGCCTGTCTCGCTGGAAGTGGAAAGCCAGTATTCGCAGGAACAATACGATATCGTCCTGATCTGACCGTCCCGGTACACTCACTGTTTTTTTGTGACCGATAGGGAGGCTTGAAGACAAGCGCATGTCAGGGACAGTTATCTTGTTGTTGTTTGCATCGGCTTTCGGGGCCAGCGCGCTGGGCGGCGTACTCGGCATGGCGAGCGGCATCTTCATCGTGCCGATACTCACGCTGTTCTTTGGCCTGGATATCCGGATCGCCATCGGAGCGAGCATCGTGTCGGTCATCGCCTGCTCCTGCGCAAGCGCCCAGCCGTTCTTGAAAGCGGGGCTGACGAATATCCGCCTTGCCATTGTTCTGGAAACGGCAACCGCATTGGGCGCGCTCACCGGCGTGTTTTTTATCGGACTGATCCCCGAGCCCTACCTCTATGGCCTGTTCGCCGCCATTCTGGCCATATCGGCCAGGCAGATGCTGGCCCGGCGGCGCGAGAGGGTGATCACGGACACGCCCGATCCGGGCAGCTGGGCCACATGGCTAAGGCTGCACTCGGAGTTTCCAGCGGGGAAAGCGGGCCATTCCATCGCCTACCAAGTGGGCCATGTGCCCCTGGGACTGTTCCTGATGTACGGAGCGGGCGTGCTGTCCGCCTTGCTTGGCATTGGTTCCGGCGTATTGAAAATTCCCGCAATGGATGCGGCGCTGCGCTTGCCGATCAAAGTGTCATCGGCCACGTCGAACTTCATGATCGGGGTGACCGCCTCGGCCAGCGCCGTCGCTTACTTTATAAGCGGCGATATCGATGTGGCCGTCGCCGCGCCCGTGGCCCTGGGTTCCGTCCTGGGCGCATTCGCCGGAGCCCGCCTCTTGCTGCGCATCCCCGCTGATCGGCTCCGCGTCTTTTTCGTACTGGTGCTGTCGCTGCTGGCCATCCAGATGCTGATGAGCAGCCTGGGGATAGATTTTTCGGGAGCAACATCATGAAGCCGGATGCGGGCGTTCGCGAGCGGAAGGATCAGGCAATCGCCGGGTTGCTGAGATGGGGAACGTGGCTCGCCTCGTCGATCATCGCTATCGGGATGATCATCGGCTTCGCCGCTTTCCTGGACTCGCCGCCCGGCCTCGACTGGAAGCGGGTGGCGGGCTTCGGCATTGCCCTTTTCATCCTCCTTCCCATACTTCGCGTGGGCCTGATGCTGGCCATGTTCCTGCGCGAACGGGACTATACGTATGCGGTCATTTCGGGCTCGGTATTGGCGATCATCCTGGCCGCGTCCTTGGTAGGCCTTTACTGGAACTGACCCATAAATCGATTCAGGCTGCGGAGCCATGCGGCTCCGCCGGTTTCAGCCCCCTGGTTGCGGGCAAACTTCTGGGTGGCTGATCGAATCGAACAATTGTTCGATCCGCGCCTTGGTGCCGCTGTCCGCATAATAGGAGTACACCTGCGCCTTGGCCCGGTCGTCTTCCATCATGGTGCTTTGATACTGAGTCAGGTCGACGACGATGGCTCGTTCATAGGAAGCGGAGGGTTCCGGCATTTGCGTGATGGTGGCGTAGCTGGTCTGGCGTGGGTCCAGAGTGAATTTTGCCGAGGCGCCGCAGGCCGCCTCGTGCTTGAACAAGGCCATCTGGATTTTGGGAAAAGTCAGCGGTATGACGCGTTCGCCGCGAAAATAGGCGGGATCGCGCACATCGCCAATGCGCAGTCCCTGTGGAGTGGCGGCGCAGCCGGCCAGTATCGCCGCTGCGGCGAGCATTGCCATTATCTTCATATCGTGTGATTTTCCTTGCTTGGCGTCATGCCGATTGCTTAATCTTCTTCACGGAACTGCATGCGGTAAAGCGAAGCATACAGCCCATTCAGTTCCAGCAGCTCTTCGTGCCGGCCCTGCTCCACGATTTTCCCCGCATCCAGCACGACTATACGGTCGGCCTTTTGCACGGTCGACAAGCGGTGGGCGATCACCAGCGTGGTGCGCCCCGCCATGAGCAGCTCCAGCGACGCCTGCACTTGCCGCTCCGACTCGTTATCGAGCGCGGACGTAGCCTCGTCCAGGATGAGTATGGGTGCATTCTTGATCAGCGCCCGCGCAATCGCCAGGCGCTGGCGCTGGCCTCCCGACAGCTGGCTGGCGTTCTCGCCTACCGGCGTATCGAGCCCCTGCGGCAGGCTTTCGACGAAGTCCAGCAAATTGGCGGCATCCAGCGCTTTGCGGATCTCGTCGTGGCTGGCTTCGTGCAAGGCGCCGTAGCCCACATTGTCGGCAATGGTTCCATCGAAAAGCACGACGTCCTGGCTGACCAGGGAAAGGTGGGCGCGCAGGCCGCGCAGACTGAGATCCTTGATGTTCTGACCATCGATGGACACCTGGCCGCTACCGGGATTGACGAAGCGCGGCAACATGTTCACCAGCGTCGTCTTGCCACTGCCCGATCGGCCGACCAGCGCAACCGTCTGTCCCGGCTCGGCCACAAAGGACACGTTGGAAAGCGTATCGGTCTGGGCATTGGGAAAACGATGATAGATGCCGCTGAACTCGACCCGGCCCTTGACCGGCAGCGATAGCACTTCAGTCCCGCCATCTTCCTCGGGTTTTTGATCTATCAGCGTAAACACGCTTTCGGCGGAGATCAGCATTCTTTGCATGGCGCTGGCGATATTGGTCAACCGCTTCATGGGGTCGAATATCTGGCCGAGCGCCGCCATGAAGGCGGCGAAGCTGCCTACGGTAAGGCCCTGATTATTGGCCTGATACAAGGCGACCGCGATGACGGCCGCCACCGACAAGGCAATGGAGAACTGCGACAGAGGCGACATGGCCGCATCGGCGCTGGCCGCCCGCATGGCAAAGCGCCGGAGCCGGCTGTTTACGTATTCGAAGCGGCCCGATTCACGCTCGTAGCCGTCGAACAGCTTGATGACCCGCTGGCCGTCGATGCCCTCGCGCACGACGCGCGTAAGCTCGGCGTTCATGCCTATGGTGTCGCGATTGATGCGGCGCAGCCGCTTGATGAAGATGCGCGCAATAATGGTCGAAACAGGCAGCATGACCAGTACGATCAGTGTCAGTTGCCAGGACATATACAGCAGCACGCACAATAGCGCCACGACTACCAGCGATTCGCGCACGACAACGGTTATGACCTCGGTGGCCAGGCCTGTGACCGTGCCGGCGTCGATGGTGAAGCGATTGAGCAGCCGCCCGGAATCGCCGCGCTTGAAGTCCTCGTCGGACAAGCCCAGCAAACGCGAGAACATCTCCTTGCGCAGGCCCAGCAGCATGTTGTTGGCCACCCAGGCCAGCAGATAGGTGCTGGCATAGCTGCATATGCCGCGAAGAAGCATCAGGCCCACGACCGCCAGGGGAATCGACCACATGTACGAAGGCTTCGCCCCCGAAAAGCCATCGTCCAGCAAGGGCTTCATGATGATGGCCAGCGTGGGCTGCGTGGCGGCGGCGACGCTGACCAGAAGAACGGCCACGATGACCGCCTTCCAGTAGACGCCCAGGCGGCTGTAGATACGGCGCCACAGGTCGAGCTTGACGGGGTCCGAACGAGACGATGCGGCTTCAGTGGCTGACTTCAACAATAAACTCGCTTATATACTATTGGGTGAATCATTTTAACGTTCCTTCGCTGAACGCCGATTGCAAACATCAACCATCATACCGCCCCAAACCCACCCTTCCTCTCATGACTATGCCTTCCGCCATCTACGTACGTCTTCCCAACTGGATCGGCGATGTCTGCATGAGTCTTCCCAGCTTGCATGCGCTGCTGGATACCCAAGTTCCCGTTGTGGTCTGCGCGCGCCCCTGGGCCAGGGATCTCTTGGCGGGCTACAAACTGGATGGATTCGTGGAGATGAAAGGCCGCTGGCGGGAAGACCGGGCCGCCGTCCAGCAGCACAAGAAGAAAGCGCAGCATGCACACCCGCGCGGCCTGCTGCTGCCAGATTCCCTGTCCAGCGCCATGGTATTCAAGTTTGCGGGCGTTCCCAGCGCCGGCTACCGCGACGACGGCCGCAGCCTGATCTTGCGCTGGCCCATAGTCAAGCCGCCGGAGCACCTGCACGCAGTGGAATCCTGGTATTACGTGACCAGCCAGGCGCTCAGGCGCTGGAACCTTCCCGTACATTCCTTGCCATCAAAAAGAAAGCTGGGATTGCGCCTTGCCGGCAGGCACGGCGCCGAAGCCATGCATGCCGTGGATGCCGCCGGACTGGAGCCGGGCCAATTCATACTGATCGCTCCCACGGCGACGGGGCTGCATCGCGGAAAAATCAAGGTCTGGCCGCACTTCGACGCCCTGACGCGCCGCCTGCAGGAGCTCGGCCATGTCGTCGCCATGTGTCCGCCTCCCGCCGAGGCCGAAGCGGCCAGGCGCAATGCGCCGACCGCTGTTTGCCTGCCGCCCTTGAAGCTGGGCGCGTTTGCTACACTCACCCAACTTGCCGCGCTGGTTGTATGCAACGACTCCGGGGTTTCGCACCTGGCCGCCGCCGCCCATGCCAAGCAACTGACGTTGTTCGGCGTCACCCAGCGCGAACGCACGGGCCCCTGGTCCGACTTGGCCGCTTGCCTGGGCTCAATGCATGCCTGGCCCACGCTGGAGCAAGCCGAACAACAGATACTTGATCTTTTGCCCGAAAAAATTGAACGGTAACGCATGACGATTTCGAGCTTCCTTACCAATCTGGTAATACCGCTGAACCTGTGCATAACCCTGTTGCTGATGGCGGCGGTATTGTTCATGGTGCGCTGGCGCAAGACGGCTTTTTTTATCGCCGCCTCCGGATTGGGATGGGCGCTGTTCTGGTCCCTGCCCGCCTCGTCGCTATGGGCGGGAGGCCGCCTGGAGCAGTTGTACCCGCACAGGCCCGTCATGGCGCTGCCCACCGCGCAGGCCATTGTCGTCCTGGGCGGCAGCACCGCCAATGGCCGGCAGAACTGGTTCGAACCCTACGACAGCGCCACGGCATCCGCGCGCGTCGATACGGCTGCCGTCCTGTACAAAGCCCGTCGAGCTCCGTTGATCATTCTTTCGGGCGCGGCCCTTGAAGGCAACACCAGCGAGGCCCAAATGATGGCCAACGCATTGAAGGAAGAAGGCATACCCGACGATGCGATGGTGTTGGAAAACCGAAGCTTCACCACGCACGAAAACGCCCTTTACACCGCACAGAAACTGAAAGAACGCCACATCGGCCAAGTCCTGCTGGTGACATCGGCCCTGCACATGCCGCGCGCCATGGCTGTGTTCAGGAAGCAGGGCATCAGCGCCGTCGCCTCTCCATCGCCGCCGCAAATCGTGGTTCCCGACGATTCCAGATTTTCATTCTGGCAACCCAATATGCGCGCCCTCTCCGCCAGCCGCTCCATCGTGAAGGAATACGTGGGACTGCTGGTGTATTGGATTCGGGGCTGGATCTAGATCATGCAATGCCGTGCAGGCTGCGGCGCGTGCTGCATTGCGCCATCCATATCAAGCCCCATTCCGGGCATGCCTTTCGGGAAGCCGGCGGGAATCCGCTGCGTACAACTGGCGGACGACAACCGCTGCCGGATCTTCGGGCGGCCGGAAAGACCCGCTGTCTGCGCGGGACTGCAAGCCACGCAGGAAATGTGCGGATCGAGCCGCGAAGAGGCGATCCGCTGGATAGCCCGCCTGGAAGACGCTACTGCCCCGTAGCAGCAATCCCGCACTTGATCGATGCTACACTCGGGCGGTCCTGTATGGACGACGACGCGGGTTGTATTCGTGCCGCCCGCGGATTAAATCAAAAAACGGGGGCTTCCATGCACTACATCATCCTTATTCTCGCCGCCATGCTCATGGGCACTGCCATCGGCGCCTTGCTTGTGCCGCGCAACAAATCCCTTTTCATTGGTTCTCTTGCCGCGATTGCGCTGGGGGCCGGCACCATGGCTACCGGATCCTGGATTTTGCTGGCGATCGGAACGGCGATCTTCCTGGCGGCGCAGGCCACGCAGCGGGACAACGCTTCCCTGCAGGCCTGATCGCAGCTCATAGCCGGTTCATCCGCCACGAGGTTCAAGCAAGCGGGAACCCGGCTTGCGCGGATAGCACCGCGAATCTTATCGCCGCCCTACAGGGCGGTTTTGCTTGTCGGCCTCGCGCTCTTTGAGTATCTCTTGATATAGCCCCAGATACTCGCCGGCTACTTCGCTCCAGGTATGCCTGTCCACGACATCGCTGCCGCCCTGCACCAGGCGTTGGCGCCAGGCCTCGTCGCCGTCGATGCGTGCAATGAACTGTGCCAGTTGCTCGTCGTTTTCGGGATGATCCAGCACCATGGCGTCCTGCCCGTCCTGCACATACTGCGCAAACCCGCACCACGGTGCCGGGCTGAGAATGACCGGAAGATCGAAGGACATGGCCTCCAGCGGCGCCATGCCAAAACTGTCGTTCAGCGTGGGATGCACGTAAATGTCGGCGACCTGGTAGTACGGCGCCACGTCGGCGGTTTCCTCGACCAGCTTTATGCGTTCGGACAGGCCCTGGTTTTCGGGAGGCTTGTGTATGAAATCGCGCGTAGCGGCATTGCTGCCCACAATCAGCAGCTTGTATCGGGCCGGCAACCGCGCCAAGGCCTTCAGCACCGTTGGCAGGCCTTTGCGCATGGGATTGCGCGCCACCAGCAGGCATACGCAATCGTCAGCCGAAAAACCCAATGCGCTGCGCGCCTGCGGCCTGGCGGCCCGGTCCGAAGGCGCGGATCGGGATACGCCTGGCGGAATAATGGGAAAGGATAAGCTCTGCCCGTAAGCCTGCTTCAGCTGTTCGGCAATCAAACCGGATACAGCGACCGTCCGGTGGCCCGGCCTGGCGGCCACGCGCCGCGCTTCCAGCCTTAGATAGGCCTGGACACGCAAGCTGGCGTAAGACAGCAGCCGTTTGATCCCGGGCAGCGCCCGCACTCGCCAGTTGTAGCGCACGGGCGTGACATGCACGACCTCCACGTCGCCGCACCAGCCATTCATGTGAGAGTGGACGATGTCGTAGCCCTTGCGCGTAGCCCGGCGCGCGCGCCACGCAAACAGCAGCACACGCACCCAGCTGGGCAGGAAAGGCCAGGACCGCAAGGGAACAAAATGCAGCTTCAGGCCGCATTCCGGATCGTAGTCCCGGGCGAACACGGTAATGTCGTGGGCGGCGGAAAGTTCGCGCATGAGCTCGACCCCGTAAGCCTCGGCTCCGCCGTAACGGTTTCCAAATCGATCTACGACGAAGGCGATTTTCAGGCTGGGCATGGGCATGCGTTATCCCTTATTCCTTGCGCCGCTTCTCTTCCAGCCGTGTCATGCATTTTTGCAAAAAGCGGAAGATATTGGTTGATCGGGCGACTGTGACCCGGGGCAGGCCGAACAGGTCGTCGCTTTCCTTGGCCAGGCCGCCTTGAGTAGTCGTGGCGTTGGTATAGCCGGCACTGCGCACCATGGCCCGCACATCGGGCGATTCGCCCCCGTAGGGGTAGCAAAAAGCGGTAACTTCGCTGTCCAGAACAGCCTCCAGTTCTTGCTTGGATTGCCGGATCTGGTAATCGGCGACTTCGGGGGACAGCTTGGGCAGAAAGGGATGATCCAGTGTGTGCGAGCCGACCTCCATGCCGGCGAGCGCCCAGTTCCGCATTTCGTCAATGGACATCAGGTCGGCATGCGCGATGCCTTTTTCGTAGTCCCAGACATTGCCGCCGTCCAATTGGCGGGCCACGAAATAGTTGGTGGCGGTGAAATCCTGTTCGCGAAGGATGGGCAAGGCGTGCTGGTACACATTGCGATAGCCGTCGTCGAAGGTAATGCCGACCACCTTTCCATGCCGCTCGCCACGCACATAGGGCAGCAAATCGCGCATGGAAAGGCCGCGATAGCCGAAACGGCGCAGCCACGTCATTTGCCGCCGGAAATCCGTGGGGTGCACGATAAGGCTGCGATACGGCGACCCTTTGACTGCGGGCCGGCCTATCTGGTGATACATGAGAATCGGAATCATATGGCTGATTATATCGGCGCAGTCAGATCCCGTACCAGGCGGTTTGCCTGCGCATACACTTTTTTGGTGTCTTCGATAAAGCCCGGCGTCGAGAACATGTGCTCGACCCGTTCGCGCGCGGACCTGCCCAATGCAGCCAGGGCCTGGGGATTCTCCAGTATGCGGCGCAATGCATCGGTCATTGCGTCGATGTCTCCGGCAGGCACCACCCAACCGTCCAGGCCGTCGCGAACGTTCTCCGGCAGGCCGCCGGCATTGGACACCAGCGCAGGCAGGCCCATGGCCATGGTTTCGCAGCTGGCATACGAGGCGGCTTCACGATAGGACAGGACGAAACCGATATCGCAAGCGCCCAGCACCGTGCGGACATCCTTGACCAGTCCGGGAAAAATCACGAGCTTGCGCATGGCAAGCAAGTCGACCTTGGCCTGCATACAGGGCGTGGGAGGGTCGCCGGCGACCACGATGCGCAAACGCCTTTGCTGGTCCGGCGCCAGCCGGGAAACAGCCTGAACCAGGTCCAGCCAGCCTTTGTTGTAATCGGTCCCGCCTATGCTGCCCAATACCAGCACATCATCGTCCAGCGGGCCGAACAGCCGATTCCTGAATGCCTGCCTGTCGGCCGGATCGACGGGTTGCAGATAGTTGTGATCGATTCCGTTCCTGACCACGCTGATGGGATGGCGGCTATAGCCCGATTGACCCAGGATGCGGGCAACGTATTCGCATACGGCAATCGACGCATGCGTGCCGAACCGGGCCCGCATGCGATGGCCGAAGCTGCACACGGGATTGGTATTGTGCTTGGTCCATACGATGGCCGGCCGATGCCGCAGCCCGATGCTGGCCAGCATGACGTGCCGATGATCGGCGCCGCCATTGACATGGACGACATCGAAGCGCTCTTGCCGAAGGAACTTGCGTAAACGCCAGACTTCCTTCAGAAGAGTCAGCGGCCGCGAGGTATACAGGCCCGGCAGGACGCGCACGCCCTGCTCGGCCGATGCGGCCCGATACAGGCGGCCAGTCGGTGGAGCAGCCACGGTCAGGTCGTATTGGCCTTTCAGCCCCTTCAGCAGGCTGAGCACATACGTAACATAGCCGCCGCCATTTCCATGGTGGATGTCGGTAATAAGGATTTTCATTGCGGGCCGGCGATATCCTTGGACGCCCCCGCGTCGTCGGCTCCACCGTTTATTTATTTTGTTTGTTTAATAATAGCAATTTATTGTAACGAAAAAAACTGCCCGCGGCACCCATTGTTGCAAGAATGAAACCTTCTTTTCCGTCCAGAAACCCCCGACGTATCAGGTACATACGCACGAAGGTCCATATTGCATGGCCCGTGGCGCCCAGCACGCTGGTTTTCTTGCCCCGGGCATGCATCATGGCGGCCGCCTCGGAGGAGTAAAGGTTTATCTTTGCGATAAAGGTTTCCAGGTCGGCATAGGGATAGTGCAGAAAATGCCCGTCCAGAACCAGGGGCTGGGTACGCGGCAACACGCTTTCGTGCACCGCCACGTCCTTGAATCGGGCCGTGCCCCGCTTGAACAGGCGCAACACGTGGTCGGGCCACCATCCGCTATGGCGTATCCAGCGCCCGCCGAAATTCGACAGACGCGCTATCTTGTAAGCCTCGCCGCGCGGCTGCTCCAGCTCGCGCAGGATGGCCCGCGCCAGTTCCGGCGTAACGCGCTCGTCGGCATCGATGGAAAGCACCCATTCGCCGCCGGCCAGATCAAGCGCCCGATTCTTTTGCGGGCCGAATCCAGGCCAATCCGCCGTCAGGCTGACCTTGGCGCCCTTGCCTTCGGCGATCTCACGGGTTCCATCCGTGCTGCCGGAATCCAGCACGATGATCTCATCGGCAAAGCCGACCGAATCGATGCAATCGCCGATATGCCGGGCTTCGTTCTTGGTGATGATGATGACCGAAAGCTTCATGCGCGCTTCCTGAGGCTGCGCTTCCAGAGCTTCCACTTGTTGAACAAAGGCCCGATAAGCGGATGCGCGGCCACCTGGATGCGCCGCCCCACGGAATTGCCGGACGTATTGCGGACCGCGAAACGAAAGATGTGCGCGGGATCGGTGCCCGGGCGGTTTTGGCCGAACGCCTGCGTGGTGTACAAGTAGCGAAAGCCAGCCTCTTTGGCCAGGCGGGTGTAGTCGGCATCGAAGTAGCCCTGCGGCCAGCAGAAATGCTCCGAAACGTTGCCCAGATGAGCGTTCAGGGCTGCCCGCGACAGTGCCAGCTCTTCGGCGAGGCGCGTATTTTTTTCCTGCGGCGCAATCAGATCCCAACGCGTATGGGTATGGGTATGGCTATGGAACTGGATGACACCGTCATCCCTCATGGCCTTGATTTCACTCCAGCGCAATACGACCTCGTCGCCGCGCCCCTGCGCGATACGCGTTTCGCAATCGTGGTGGGAAGGCGTTTCGGGCAGCTCGCCCTGGCCCAGGCAATGCCGCAAGGGGCCATCGCCCACCCAGCCAGTGACCAGGAAAATCAAGGCGGTATAGCCGTATTTCTTCAGAAGGGGGTAGGCGTAGACCCAGTTGTCCAGATAGCCGTCATCGAAGGTAATCAGCACGGATCGGGCAGGCGCGGGCTTGCCGCCCAAATGCGCGGCGAACTCGTCGCTGCCCAGCGATCGGTAGCCGTGGCGTTTCAACCACTGCAACTGGTCTTCGAAGTTGGACGGCGTAACATTGATCATGCCCTCGACGGGAGAAACATGGTGGTACATCAATACCGGCACGGTCTGGGTATGCTTCATTGCTTTCGCTCCGTAAGCCAACGGGTATAGCAGGATTCAATGCGTTCGACCATGGCGCCCAGGCTGAACCGACCCTGTTCGCGGCAGAAATCCAGACCGGCCCCGCCCATCCGGCTGCGCAGATCCGGGTCGTCGACCAGGCGCTTTATGGCCTCCGTCAACGCCGCCCGGTCATCCAGCGGCACAAGTATGCCGCTGATGCCGTCCCGCATCATTTCCGGGACGCCATCCACGCGGGTTCCCACGACGGGCAAGCCCGCCGCGCCCGCCTCGACAAAAACGGTGCCGGACGCTTCCTTGCGCGTGGCCAGCGCAAAAAGGTCGAAGCCAGCCAGCAAATTGGGCACATCGCTGCGAACGCCAAGCAAGTGTATGCGTTGCTCCAGGCTTCTTTCGGCAATATAGGCCTGCACATCCTCGAAGACCGGCGAACCGCCGCCGACGAACACCAGATGCAGCCCGGGCCTTTCCTTGAACAAGGGCTCCATGGCGTCGATCAGGTCTTTATGTCCCTTCTGTGCGCGCATGACGGCCACGCAACCGACCACGATGTCATCCTTTGCCAGGCCTAACTCCTGGCGCAAGGTGGATCGTTCGGGTATGGGCGGCAGCTCCACGGCGGGATAGACAGTGGCTACATGGGCCGGCGGCACGCCGCGCGCAATCAGATGATCGCGCACGAAATCGCTGGCTGTCGTCACCCGATGGGGAATCACCGTGTAGGACAGCAAGGATCCCACGCGGTTGGCCAGATGGCGCGTACGCACAATCAGCGGCGTGCCGGCCAGCCGCCCGGCGCAACCAGCGACGATGGTATCCCGGCGGCTATGTGTGTTCAGCACATCGAAACGGCCGGTACGCAATACCTTGCGAATGAAGGCGACGCTTTTCACGAAATTGACCGGGCCGTCCATATAAGTGGTGTGCACGGTGAAACCCTGTTCACGCAAGCGCTGCGTCAATACGGCATGCGGTTGGCACACCGCCTCCAGGTGATGGCCACGGTCGCGCATGGCCAGCATCATGCGATAGATATACTGCTCTTGCCCGCCGAAGCTGGTGGCGGCTTCTGAATGGAGGATGCGCAAAGGCGTCATGAATACGTGATCTCCACACCATCCGGCACGGTCCAGTCGCCCAATTGATCCAGCATGGCATCGGCCATGCGGACGCGCCAGTCCTCGCCCAGACGGATCATGCACTGGAATTCATCGCGGTGCAGGCGGACCTCGACCGGCACACCGGGTACGCCGTTCTCGGGCTCGGCGCGGAAGGGATTGAGCATTTGCCGCAAGCGGGCGGCATCGGCATTGCCGTTGAGCGTGATGCGCAGGCTGCGGGCCCGCGCCTCCCTGGCAAGCTGAAGGTCAAACACCGATTCGGCCGATACGCGCAAGCCGCCCGAATAATCGTCGTTGCTGACTTTGCCATGGATGATGACGAGGCGGTCTTCCTTCAGGCGATTGCGATGCTGCTCGTACAACTCATTGAAAATCGCGACCTCGACCTGCGCCGAACCGTCGTCCAGAACGGCATACAGCATTTTCCCGCGGCGGGTCATCTTGGGGCGCACCGACGACAATACCCCGGCGAACCATTGCGGACTGCGCGACGCTTCCAGGCGCGCCAGCGGCTTGGGCGCGAAACGGCGTACTTCGTCGCGCCAGGCATCGAACAGGTGGCCGCTGAAATAGAAGCCCAAGGCGGCCTTTTCCTGGGTCAAGCGCGTTTGCAGATCCCAGGGAGCCACCTTCGCAAGCTCGCCCTCGACGATATCGTTCGCGTTGTCGGCAAAAAGCGATACCTGGTTGGCGCTGCGCTCGGCCTGCTCGGCCGCCTCGATGGCATTGCCCACCGTCGCCAGCAGGGCCGCCCGGTTTTCTTCGATCGTGTCGAAGGCGCCGGCGCGTATCAGCGCCTCGATGCAGCGGCGATTGACGGTATGCCGGTCCACGCGGCGGCAAAAATCGAACAGGCTGGAAAACGGACCGCCTTCGTTCCTGATGCGGATGATCTCTTCGACCGCGCCCTGGCCCGTGCCTTTGACGGCGCCCAGGCCGTAACGCATGGTGCGGGGCGGCTGACCCTTGGCGGAATAGGCATCGGGCACCGGTTCGAAGCGGTAGGCCGAGGCATTGACGTCGGGCGGCAAGACCTCTACGCCGTTGGCCAGCGCGTCTTTCCAGAAAATCTGCACCTTGTCGGTATCGTCCATATCGGACGACAAGGTGGCGGCAAGGAACTCGGCGGGGTGGTAGTGCTTGAGCCAGGCCGTTTGATAGGCGATCAAGGCATAGGCGGCGGAGTGACTTTTATTGAAGCCGTAGCCCGCAAACTTTTCCATCAAGTCGAACAGCTTGACGGCCAGCTTGGCATCGTAGCCCTTCTCGACCGCGCCCTTCTCGAAGATGGCGCGATGCTTGGCCATCTCCTCGGCTTTCTTCTTGCCCATGGCCCGGCGCAGCAAATCGGCGCCGCCCAGTGTGTATCCGCCGACGATCTGCGAAATGAGCATCACCTGCTCTTGATACACGATCACGCCGTAGGTGCTTTTCAGCACCGGCTCGAGGTCCTTGTGGAAATAATCGACTTCGGCGCGGCCGTGCTTGCGATTCACGAAATCGACCACCATGCCCGATTCAAGCGGGCCCGGACGGTACAGGGCCAGCATGGCGATGACGTCTTCGAACGTGTTGGGCCGCAGGTTCTTGAGCAGCTCCTTCATGCCGCGCGACTCAAGCTGGAACACCGCCGTGGTGTTGCCTTCGCTGAGCAGCTTATAGGCATGCGCATCGTTCAGCGGCAGCGCCATGACGTCGAAGTCGCGCTTGTCTTCGTTGAACTGGCGCACATAGCGCACGGCCCAATCCAGAATGGTCAGGTTGCGCAGGCCCAGGAAGTCGAACTTGACCAGCCCCGCCGCCTCGACATCGTCCTTGTCGAACTGCGACACCGCGTTGCTGTCCGTGCCGGGCTGGCAATACAAGGGGCAAAAATCGGTCAGCTTGCCCGGGGCGATCAGAACGCCTCCGGCGTGCATGCCGATATTGCGAGTCAACCCTTCGAGCGGTCGGGCCAGGTCGATCAGCGCCCGCACTTCCTCTTCTTGTTCGTAGCGCTCTTTGAATGTGGGTTCTTCTTCCAGCGCGCGCCCCAGGGTCCAGGGGTCGGCCGGACTGAACGGGATCAGCTTGGACAGGCCGTCGCACAAAGAGTATGGCATCTCCAGCACCCGGCCCACGTCGCGCACCACCGCCTTTGCGCCCAGGGTGCCGAAAGTGGCGATCTGGCTGACCGCTTCCTTGCCGTACTTTTGCTTGACGTAGTCGATGACGCGTTCGCGATTATCCTGGCAAAAGTCGATATCGAAGTCGGGCATGGATACCCGCTCGGGATTCAGGAAGCGCTCGAACAGCAAGTCGTAGCGTATGGGATCCAGATCGGTAATGCCCAGGGAGTAAGCCACCAAGGAGCCCGCGCCCGATCCGCGGCCCGGCCCCACCGGCACTCCATTGTTCTTGCCCCAGTTGATGAAATCGGCAACGATCAGGAAGTAGCCCGGGAAACCCATGCCGATAATGGTCTTGCACTCCCAGCGCAGCCGTTCCTGGTATTGGGGATAGTTCGCCTGCCGCTCGGCCAGGTCCGGAAAGAGCTGGACCATGCGCTTTTCCAGCCCTTCTTCGGCCAGATGCACCAGGTAGTCGTCCAGCGTAATGCCGTCCGGCGTGGGAAAGTCGGGCAGGCGCGGCTTGCCCAGTTCCAGAGTCAGGTTGCAGCGCTTGGCGATTTCCACCGAGTTGGCCAAAGCCGAGGGTACATCGGCAAAGCGCTCCGCCATTTCCTGGGAGCTGAGCAAGTACTGCTCTTCGGTAAAGCGGCGTACCCGGCGGGCGTTGCCCAGTTGTTCGCCTTCGGCAATGCAGACACGCGCCTCGTGGGCGCGAAAATCGCTGGACTGCAGGAATTGCACCGGATGGGTCGCGACGACAGGAAGGTTCAGCTTGCCGGCCAGGCGCATGGCGGCCTGCACGTAGATCTCGTCGCCATCATGCCCGCTGCGCTGCAATTCGATATAGTAGCGGTCCGGAAAAGCCCTGGCCCAGCTTGCCGCCACGATGGCGGCCTCGTCCGGCTTGCCGGCTTCCAGCATCTGGCCGACGTCACCCGCCCTGCCGCCGGAAATCACAATCAGTCCTTCCCGGCCCAGCAGCCATTCGCGGCGCACTTCCGCCCGGGCCTTGTACTGATTGTCCAGCCAGGCGCGTGTCAGGATGTCGCACAAAGCCAAATAGCCTTGCTGATTGCACGCCAGCAGAAGCAGGCGGGACGGTTTTTCGCGGTCTTGTTCATTTTCAAGCCAGACGTCGCAGCCGGCTATCGGCTTGATGCCGGCATTGCGCGCCGATTTGTAGAACTTGATGAAACCGAACAGATTGGAAAGATCGGTCAGCGCCATGGCTGGCTGCCCGTATTCAGCCGCCTTCTTCACCAGATCGGGAATGCGGGCCAGGCCGTCCACCACCGAAAACTCGGAGTGGACGCGTAAATGCACAAATGGGGTGGGGAAATTCGCTTCGGTCATGGTCGGATTGTACCCACCTGACGCCCGAACGTGGGCCATATGAACGGCCGTTTTATGTGGCGGATATACCGCCCTGTTCGGCATCGGCGGCAGTTGCCGCTGCCACGGCCCGAGCTTTTCCATTCAGCACGTGCCGTTTGAATGCCCGACTGGCCCGCGTTGCGTCGCGCGCCGCGATGGCTTCGACGATTTCCTTGTGTTCGCGGTTGGAAATGGCGATGCCCGAAGGCTGGACCAGGCTGCGGTGCCGGTATAGGTGCAGCTCTTTATCCGTGCCCAGGAACATGTCGACCAGCCGCTGGTTGCCCGTGCATCGTATGAGCGCGCTGTGGAAAGCGATATTTTGCCGATAATATTCGGCCACGACCCCCGATTGGACCGTATCCTCCATGCTTTGAACCATCAGGCGCAAGGCGGCGATGTCGTCGTCCGATGCCCTTTGGACGATCAGCTTTCCGGCCAGCCCGGCCAAGGCGCCCCGGATTTCGTAAATATCCATGGCGCGCTGCAAGTCAATGCTGCACACGAACATGCCGCGATTCTTGATGATTTCGACCATGCCCGCCTGTTCCAGCTTGCGGCAGGCTTCGCGAATGGGACTTCGGCTTACACCGAAAGCCTGGGCCAGGGCGAGTTCGTTGATGCGCTCGCCCGCTTTCAGCTCGCCGCCCAATATCATCCGCTCAATTCTTTCCTGGAGGACGGTGGTGAGCGATTCCGATCGAAGAAAGGCGAGCGCCGAGGATTCGTTTTGCACGGCCTCGTCGGGCGCCGCCGAAGGCGGCTCTTTCGCAGTCAGGGTGGAAATGTTGGAAGCCATATAGATCAAACATTGGACAGGACGCCAGGGCCTGTATCGCTAAAGTCCTAGGTAGCGGGGGTGAATCCGTAAAGCCTGGCCGGATTATCGACCAGGACGGCGCGTTTCTCGGCATCCGATCGCAAGATTGCCAGCAGGGAAGTCAGCGTCGCCGCATCGTCGGGCTTGCGCCCGGCGGGAAGGTTGGGATGCGGCCAATTCATGCCCCAAATGACGCGCTCCGCACCGGCATCCAGAAACGCATGCACACGCGAGCTTAGCGCATTGAAGTCCGATGCGCCATCGGGCGTCCCATAATAGGGAGCGGCAAGCTTAATCCATCCGCCGTTTGCGACGAACTCGACCAGCGTCCGGAACGCCTTGGCATCGGCGCCTATGCCCGCCGGAAAGCGCCCAAGATGATCAATGACGATGGGACAGGGCATGTACTCCAGGTCGGCGCAGACTTCGCCCAGCGCAGGTCCCTGGGCCTGCACCAGCAGGCTCCAGCCGAAATCGGCGGCTCGTTCCGCCGCAAGCCTGATCGCCCCCAGGTCTATGGGTGAACCTTCGGGAAACAAGAAACGAATGCCCCGTATGCCTGCCTCATCCAGACCTGCCATATCGGCCTGGCCCGGCAGGGTGCCGGCCATGACGATGCCGCGCGCCCGATGCCGGCCCAGCCTGGCGATTCCGTCCAGCATGCATTGCGGATCGAGCCCGTATGCCTTGGCCTGTACAAACACATGCCGCTGTATTCCTAAGCCTTGCGCATGCCCGATGTAGTCGTCGATGGCGGCATTGCTTTCCGGCTGCTGCCCCGGGCATAAAGGATAGCGCGCCGCATCGCCATAAATATGAGAGTGCGTATCGCATGCGCCCTCGGGAAGGCGCAAGAGTTCGTTCGTCTGAGTCATGGCTGGCCTATGTGTCCTTCCCGTCCCGAACCAGCCCGTACTCGGCGCGCTTGCCGCCCTGCAGAGGATAAGGTCCGGGCGATTCCCCGCGCTCCACCTGCTGATCGACCCTGTCGGCATGGACGCTTGCATCGTCTTGCGGCGCATAGCCCAAGCGGGCCGCGCTTTTTTCATTGTCCCACCATGAGTCCCGATTGCCGGACACGCCAAAAACCACGGTGTGCTCCACGGAGGACGCGCTCAGGCTGGCCAGCAACAGGCGCTCGAAGTCGGGTTCGCTGAGCCAGGTGGCCAGTTCCCTGGACTCATTGGGCTGCGGCCGGGTCGATCCGATGCGCAGGCATACGGATTCAATTCCGAACTTGTCCCAGTAATAACGGGCCAGATCTTCGCCAAAGCATTTGCTAAGGCCGTACAGGCTGTCGGGCCTGGCGGGCGCATCGGCCTGAATGCGCTCGCCGACCGGATACATGCCGACGGCATGATGCGAGCTGGCATAAACGATTCGTTTCACGCCGGCCTGGCGGGCCGACTCATAGATGTTGTAGCTTCCCGCGATATTGACCCGCAGGGTGTCCTGCCAATCGTCGACATTCAGGCTCGCGCCCAGGTGGACGACCGCATCCACGCCCTGTAGCAGGGCGGCGACCGCCGGCCCGTCCGCAAGATCGCAGTTCCACAACTCTTCGTTGTCGCCGGCGGGGGACATCGCCGCAATATCGCTCAAGCGCAGATGCGGCACGCGGCCGCGCAAGGCCTTGCGGGCCAAGCGCCCCACTTGCCCGGCGGCCCCGGTAATGAGAATTCGCTTGTAGTCCAACACTGGCTCTCCTTATGGTGTTTGCGATACAGCCCCCCCGCTTTGGCGGCGCTTATTCGGTACGCAGATTTCCCGCCTTGATGACATCGCCCCAGCGCTTGTATTCCTCGGCCAGAAATGCCTTGAACTTCTCGGGCGTATTCAAGACGGGCTCATTTCCGGACGCCAGCAGGCGATCCCTGGCCGCGCCCTGCTTGAGCACCTTGGCGACGTCCGCATAGATCTTCTGGGTAAGCTCCGGCGGCATCCCCGCAGGCGCGTACAGGGCATTCCAGGTTGCCGTTTGCACATTGACCACGCCCGACTCGATCATGGTGGGGACATCCTTGGCCTCGGGGGAACGTGTTGCGCCCGTAGTCACCAGCGCTTTCAGCTTGCCCGAATTGACATGGGGCATGCCCGACGGGATATTGGCGAACAGCACCGGCACCTGCCCGCCGAGGACGTCGGCGATGGCCGGCGCCTCGCCGCGATACGGCACGTGGATCATTTTCAGGCCGAGCTCTTTGTTCAAGAGTTCCTGCGTCATGTGCGGCGACGAGCCGACGCCGCCGGACGCAAAACTGATGCTGCCCGGGTTCTTCTTGACGTAGTCGATGTATTCCTTGAAGTTCGAGGCGGGAAAAGACGGATTGGCAATCAGCACCAGCGGCGAAGAGGCGATGACCGTTATGGGTGTGAAGTCCTTGAGCGAATCGTACGGGGTCTTGGCCAACAGTTGCGGAGCGACGGCGACCGCCGTCTGAGGCGAAATCCATAAGGTATATCCGTCCGGCTTGGCGTTCTTGAGTTCGCCGCCGGCTATCGTCCCGCTTGCGCCCGTACGGTTTTCGACGACAACGGGCTGTCCCCATAGCTTGGACAGCTCTTGCGCCACAAGCCGGGCGACAAAATCGGTGCCCCCGCCGGGCGCCGTGCCCACCAGCATCTTGACGGGCTTGTCGGGAAAGGCCTGGGCGGCGGCGGGGCCCAGCAGCGCGGTGCCAAACAAGGCGGCGCAGGCCGTGAAAAGGATGCGACGGGCTTTATTCATGTTGTCTCCTGGATTTTAGTATAGGGTGGATTTATTATACTTACATTGACGATTGTCGACAATACGCATAAAATTATTTCATTCACCAGCCTAATTTCAAAAAGGTAATCTCTATGAAGCCCACCATTGCATTGTTCGCCGGCGACCCTGCCGGCATCGGCCCCGAAATCGTGGCCAAAGTCCTGGCCGACAAGGAAGCGCTCGATGCCGCGAACTTGCTGATCATCGGCAGCCGCCCTGTGCTGGAGGCGGGAATGCGCGCGGCGGGCGCGGTCACAGAACTGGCTTATGCCCCCGCCGACTTGCCCGACGGCGACCATGCCCCGCTACTGATGCATTGGGAGCATGAAAACGCCGACGGCTTCGAGCTGGGGCAGGTCACGCCCAAAAACGGCCGGTTCATGCTGGACGGCCTGGCCTTCGGCTTGCGGCTTTGCCAACAGGGTATCGCCGATGCCATGTGCGTCGCGCCCTTGAACAAGGCGGCGCTGCGCGCCGGCGGCATGAAGCACCCGGACGAAATGCATTATTTTTGCGAAGTGCTGGACTTCAAAGGCAAGACGGTTGAGTTCAATGTGAACGACAAGCTTTGGACATCGCGGGTCACCTCGCATGTTCCTCACAAGGATGTCAGCGGCCTGTTAAACGCCGAACGTATCGCCACCGGCATCGAATTATTGTGGCAGGGTTTGCAGTCGGCCGGCTACGAACAGCCCAAAATCGCCGTCTGCGGCCTGAATCCCCACAACGGAGACGGCGGCGCCTTCGGCCGGGATGAAATCGACGTGATCGAGCCAGGCGTGAAGCTGGCCGCAAGCCGAGGTTTTCACGCGCAGGGTCCGTTTCCCGCCGACACCACCTTTGTGCGCGCCGTCAACAAGGCCAACGGCGGCGGCTACGACGGGGTGTTGACCATGTACCACGATCAGGGGCAGATCGCCATGAAGCTCATGAGCTTCGGGCAGGGCATCACCGTGCACTACGGTTTGCCCATGCCGGTGACCACACCGGCGCACGGAACCGCCTACGATATCGTGCAGCAAGGCATCGCCACGCCGGGCGCCATGAAGAACGCGCTGCTGACCGCGGGCAAAATGGGCATGTCGGCAAGGCTGGTCAAGGCTTGACCAGACACTAAGGTATTTTCGGTTCGGGCGTTTGCCGCCATATGGCTTGCAAGCGTGTGGCCATGATCTGTAAGCGTGTGGGCTCAGCCTGTACAACCGCTTATACAACCGACGCAGCCGGTGGGCCGGGGCCGTGCTCGGATCGCTGCGCCCCTTCGGGGTTCCCTTGCAGCCGCTTTGCGCCGGGGGTCGGGCGCGAACTCGCCAGCCATCAGCCGCCTGTGGGCTGATGGCTGGCTCAAACATGCGCGCCCTCTTACGCCCCCGCCGCAAAACGGCTGCCGCGGCTTGCTCAAACCTCGCCCGGCCCCAGCCCACCGGCTGCGCCTTGGCAGCATAGTTGGCGGTGGAGGACTCCGTTGGGGCTATGGGCACGTTGGCGATGGACACCGCGGGGACGATGAGCACCGTTGACGATGGATCATCCGTCAAGCTCGGAACGTCCCGGCCCGCGCGGCAGGCGCGCGAGGCCGGGACGGCGCAAGAGCTATTCCAGCGGCACCAAGCGCCACATAAAAAGGCCAAGCACCCAAACCGCCCCAGCGACGCCTCTAACGCAAAACACTGCAGCGGGACGGGTGGCGGGGGCCGGACGCAGCGACTTTCGGGGCCGAGCGAGCCGTAAGCGAAGGAAGCCCGAAGGGGTGGACGAGCCAGGCGCAGCGGCGTTCGGCGCGCAGGGCGCCGAACCGGCCACGAGGAGCAAGGCCGGCTCCCGCCACCCGACCCGCTGCAGAGAATACCTTGCACAGAGCTTGTCCCATACCACACGGAGCTTGAGTCGCCACTGCATATCGCCCCGGCAGAACCAACAGCTACGTAAGCACCTAAGCCGCAAACCCTTTAACGCTGCATGGCCGACCAGGCCTTTTGCAGGCGCTTGACGGAAACCGGCATCGGCGTGCGCAACTCTTGCGCAAAAAGCGCTACACGCAGTTCTTCCAGCAGCCAGCGGAACTCATCCAACTGGGCATCCCTGGCGCCCTTCAGCGCCGACGCCGCACGCTGATACTGCATCAGCAACGGTGCCATTTCAGCCATCAACCTGCCGTCCCGGGCCGGATCGGCCCGCAGTTTTTCGATGCGCACCTGGGCCGCCTTCAGGTAGCGCGGATAATGCGTCAGTTGGCGGTACGGGGTATCGCGCAAAAACCATTTTCCCATCAACGCCCCCTGCTGCTTCTGCAGGTCCGCATAGGCGGCCGCATGCGGTTTGGCTTGCGGAAGTTTTTTCTGCAAGGCGGACCACTCCGTCAGTATCAGTTTTGCCTGGCGCCCTACTTCCTGAGCCAGCAGACCCAGCCGCGCCTTGCCTTCGTTGCGCCGCTGCTCGAAGGCCTGCTGGTCCGTCGGCCATGGCTCGGCCAGGCAGGCCTGATCCAGGGCGGCATCAACGATCTGCTGACGCAGTTCTTCCTGCGTGCCCAGGCTCATGTACAGCATGCTCATATGAGTCAGGTCGGGCAGGTTTTTCTCCAGGAATTTGACCTGTTCGCGCAATGCCAGGCGAAACAGCCGCAGCATGCCGGCGTGATGCTGCTGGCGCGCCTGGGCCGGATCGTCGAACACGTCCAGGTCGCAGTACGTCCGCCGGTCGACCAGGGCCGGATAACCCACGAACGATTGCCCCTTGCGCTTGATCTCCATGATCTCAGGCAAGGGTCCGAAGGTCCAATCCGTCAGTTGCTCGTGCGCCAGCGCCTGCGCGACCTGTTCGTCGCTTGCGGCGAACTTCTGGAAAGAGGCCTGCGCCTGCTTGCCATGCTCGGCCTTCAACTGGTCCAGGTTCCGCCCGCCGGACAGCATCCGTCCATGCTCGTCGACAACCTTGAAATTCATGAATAAATGCGCGGGCAGGGTTTCAGGCTTGAAGTCGCTGCGTTGCGGACGCACCTTGACTTGTTCCCACATATCGGCGCCTATGGCCTCCGGCAGGCCCTGGCCCGGATCGGCGGCGCGCTCGAACCAGCGGCCGGCGAAGCCGGCCGCGTAATCGGGCAGAGGCACGCAGTGGCGCCGAATCTTTTGCGGCAGCGACTTCAGCAAGAGATGCACCTTCTCTTTCAGCATGCCGGGCACCAGCCATTCGCAGCGCATCGGATCGATCTGGTTCAAGGCGAACAAAGGCACGGTCAGCGTCACGCCGTCGCGCACCGAACCGGGCTCGAAATGGTAGTCCAGCGCCATCTGCACACCCTGCCATTCGACTTTCTTGGGAAAGACCTCGGTGGTGATCCCGGCCGCGTCATGGCGCATCAGGGCGTCGCGCGTCAGCATCAGCGACGCGGCCTGTTCCTTCGACAAGGCCTTGTGCCATTTTTCCAGGGTGGCCGTCTGGAACACATCGGCGGGAATCTGCTGATCGTAGAAAGCGAAAATCAGGGCGTCATCGACCAGGATGTCGGGGCGGCGCGTCTGATGTTCCAGCTTCTCAATGGAAGCGATCAATTGCCGGTTGTGCCTAAGGAAAGGCAGATTCGAGTCGATTTCCCCGGGCACCAAAGCTTGCCGGATGAACAGTTCGCGCGCCTGGGCCGGGTCGACCTTGCCGAAATGAATCCGGCGCCCCGTATAGACGGGCAGCCCGTATAGCGTGGCGCGCTCGTTGGCCACCACCTGGCCGGCTTTCTTTTCCCAACGAGGGTCGGACCACGTGCGCCGTATCAGATGCGCCCCGGCCTTTTCCAACCAGACGGGATCTATCCGGGCCACGCAGCGGGCATATAAACGCGTGGTTTCGACCAGTTCGGCCGCCACGATCCACCGCCCTGCCTTCTTGACCAGACGCGAACCCGGGTGTATCTGGAAACGGATGTCGCGCGCGCCCTGATAGGCCGACGAATCCTCGCTTTTAAGTCCTATGTTGCCCAACAGGCCGGCCAGCAAAGCCATATGCGTCTGTTCGTAGGTGGCGTCCACGGCATTCATGCGCCAGCCCTGTTCCCCCACCAGCGCCGCCAGTTGGCTGTGCACGTCGCGCCATTCCCGCAGGCGCAGCGGCGACAGAAAATTCTGCCGCAACAAGGTCACCAGCTTGCGCTGCGATGCCTTGTGCTCGACCTGCTCGCCGTACCAGCGCCATAGTTTCAGATAGGAGATGAACTCCGATTTGTCGTCGCCGAACTTCGCGTGCGCCGCTTCCGAAGCCTCGCGCTCCTGCATGGGCCGATCGCGCGGATCCTGCACCGACAGCGCCGAGGCGATGATCAGGATCTCGGTCAGGCATTGCTGGTCCTTGGCAGCCAGTATCATGCGGGCCAGGCGGGGGTCCACCGGCAGCCGCGCCAATTCGCGCCCGGTATCGGTCAGCAGGTTGCCGTCATCGATGGCGCCCAGCTCCTGCAGCAGATGATAGCCGTCCGCAATCGCCCGGCCGGGCGGCGGGTCGACAAAGGGAAAGGACTCGATATCGTCCAGCCGCAAAGCCTTCATGCGCAGAATGACCGAAGCCAGGGACGAGCGCAGTACTTCCGGATCGGTGAACTGAACCCGGCCCTTGAAATCGTCTTCCGCATACAGGCGCACGCAGACGCCGGGCCCGATACGGCCGCAGCGCCCGGCGCGCTGATTGGCCGAGGCCTGGCTGATGGGCTCAATGCGCAGCTGCTCGACCTTGTTGCGCCAGGAATAGCGTTTGATGCGCGCCAGGCCGCTGTCCACGACATAGCGTATGCCCGGCACGGTCAGCGAGGTCTCGGCCACGTTGGTGGCCAGCACGATGCGCCGCGCATTGCCCTGAGGCCTGAAGATACGCTCCTGTTCGGCCTGCGATAGGCGGGCATACAAGGGCAGGACCTCGATGGCGGGCGGATGGTTCTTGCGCAGGGCCTCCACGGTTTCGCGGATTTCGCGCTCGCCGGGCAGAAAGACCAGCACATCGCCAGGCCCATGGCGCGAACACTCGGCCACTGCGTCGACCACGGCATCAATCAGGTCGCGCTCCTCGTCGGCGGTGGAGCGCCGGCTGTCGCTTGCCGCGGCGTCGGAATCGGTCTCCTGCCGAACCGGACGATACAGGATGTCGACCGGATACAGCCGGCCCGAGACCTCGATGACCGGCGCCGGCCCGCCCTTGCCGGCGAAATGGCGCGCGAAGCGGTCGGCATCGATGGTTGCCGACGTGATGATCAATTTCAGGTCGGGCCGTTTGGGAAGCAGCTGCAGCAGGAAACCCAACAGGAAATCGATGTTCAGGCTGCGTTCGTGCGCCTCGTCGATGATGATGGTGTCGTAGCGCCGCAGCAGCGGATCGCGCTGCGATTCGGCCAGCAGGATGCCGTCGGTCATCAGCTTGATGGCGGCGTTGGGGCCGGTCCGGTCGTTGAAGCGTATCTGGTACCCTACCCAATCGCCCAATTCGGTTTGCAGCTCCTGGGCGATGCGTTTGGCCACCGAGGTGGCGGCCAGCCGGCGAGGCTGCGTATGACCGATGATTTTTTGCTGTCCGCGCCCCAGTTCGAGGCAGATTTTAGGCAACTGGGTGGTTTTCCCCGAACCGGTCTCACCGCTCACGATCACGACCTGGTTCGCACGTATGGCGGCCGCGATATCGGCGCGCCGCGCACTGACCGGCAGATCTTCCGGATAGATCAGCGGCGGCAAGGCGCGCTGGATCCGCGGCCCGGCCTTGGGGCCGCGGCCAGCGGCTTGCGCGGGGCGTTTGTGTGTGTTTTCCGACAAACTAACAGGCTCTTGCATAAAACTTCTTTTGAACAGGCAGTCCCTTATTATAATTTTGGATGGACACAACCCCTTACCGAGGCATTTAACGACGCCATGACTTCGATTGAAATTGACACCACGCTCTCTGCGCAGGACGCCCCCGAATTCGCTCCGGCCCAGTTCGTGCGATGGTTTCGCGAAGTGGCCCCGTATGTCCACGACTTTCGGGGCAAGACTTTCGTGGTCGCCTTCGGCGGCGAACTGGTCAGCGACGGTGCGCTCAACACCCTTATACAGGATTTATCGCTGCTGTCGGCGCTGGGCGTGAAGCTGGTGCTGGTGCACGGCTCGCGGCCCCAGGTCAACGAACAGCTGAAGCTCAAAGGTTACCAGACGCAGTTCGGCCGCGGCACCGAGCCCACCAGCCCGGAGGCGCTGGAGTGCGCCAAAGAGGCCGCCGGCGAGATCCGGCTGGATATCGAGGCCGCATTCAGCCAGGGGCTGCCCAATACGCCCATGTCGCATGCCCAGATCCGGGTCATATCGGGCAACTTCGTTACCGCGCGGCCTGTGGGCGTGATCGACGGCATCGACTACCGGCATACGGGCGCCGTCCGCAAGATGGACCTGGACGCGATCAAGAACGTCATCAACCAGGGCGCCATCGTTCTGCTTTCCCCCTTGGGCTTCTCGCCCACCGGGGAAGCCTTCAATCTGGCCATGGAAGACCTGGCCACCAGCGCCGCCACCGCCCTGCGCGCCGAGAAGCTAATTTTTCTGACTCAGGACCGCACCGTCCTGGATGAGGACGGCGCGGTGGATACCGAGCTGGCCCGCGAGGACGCCGACAAGCTGCTGGCCGCCGGCACGCTGGACGAGGACACCGCGTCGTTCCTGGGGCACGCCTCGCGCGCCGTGAAGCGCGGCGTGGCGCGAGCCCACCTTGTGCCTTACACGCTGGATGGCAGCGTATTGCTTGAGATCTTCACTCACGACGGCGTGGGCACCATGGTGGTGGAAGACACCTTGGACGACTTGCGTCCGGCATCGGTCGACGATGTGGGGGCCATCGTGCAACTGATCGAACCGCTGGAAGCGGACGGAACGCTGGTGCCGCGCGGCCGCTCGGTGATCGAGCGCGACGTGGAAAAATTCACGGTGCTGGAACACGACGGCGTCATCTATGGGTGCGTGGCGGTGATTCCCTACATCGGCGAAGGCATGGCCGAAATGGCCTGCCTGATCGTGCAGCAGGAATGGCAGGGAGCCGGCGAAGGGGAAATGCTGCTGCGCCATGCCGAGCTGCGCGCGCGCGCCATGGGCGCGAAGCGCCTGTTCGTGCTGACGACCCGCACCTCGCATTGGTTCATCAAGCGCGGTTTCGTCCAGGGCGGCATATCCGATTTGCCCAAAGAGCGCCAGGCTCACTACAACCGCTCGCGCAACAGCCTGGTTTTCATTAAAAGGCTTTGATGCCGGCGCCGGGCGCGCTGGGTACAATGGCATCGTCAGCTAACTTGTTTTAAAGGTAATACCGTCATGGCACGTATGGTTCAATGTGTGAAACTCAAGCGCGAAGCCGAAGGCCTGGATTATCCGCCCTACCCCGGCGACCTGGGCGTGCGCATCTGGCAAAGCATTTCCAAAGAGGCCTGGGCCCAATGGATGGATACGCAAACCCGCCTGGTCAACGAGAACCGCCTGAACCTGGCCGATGCGCGCGCCAGGAAATATCTGGCGCAACAAATGGAAAGCTTCCTGTTCGAAGACGCCGATGTCGAAGCGCAGGGCTACGTGCCGCCGTCGGCTTAAGCGCTTATCGCCAAAAACACCAAGGGCGGCTCCTTCAGAGCCGCCCTTTATATTATTCAAGCGAGTTCGGGATCAGATATTGTTTTCTTCTTCGGTTGGTTCGCCGCGCGCCATGCGCTCGGTGTTCTTGATCCCGGTGTGGCGGACGTCGTCGCCGCGAACCATGTAGATGACGCGCTCCGACATGTTCTTGGCATGGTCGCCGATGCGTTCCAGCGCACGGGCAATGAAGATCAAGTCGATGGAGTGCGAGATCGTGCGCGGATCTTCAATCATGTAAGTGATGATATGGCGCAGCGAGCCCTTCCATTCCTTATCGACTTCCTTGTCGTTGCGCACGACTTGCGCCGCATGGATGGGATCCAGGCGGGCAAAGGCATCCAGCGAGTCGCGGATCATAGCCGTAACGAAATTGGCCATGTGGCGCAGTTCGACGACGGGTTCATAGCGGCTGACCGACTCATGCAGGCGGCGCGCCATCTTGGCGATTTTCTCGGCCTCGTCGCCGCAACGCTCCATATCGGTCAGCATCTTGGAGATGGATAGCAGCAGGCGCAGGTCGACCGCCGTGGGCTGGTTGCGCGCAATCAGCAGGCTGATGCGTTCGTCGATATCCACCTCGAGGCGATTGACTTCTTTTTCGCGTTCCCGCACCTGGTCCACCAGGCTGAGATCGCCCGTGGCCAGGGCCTCCATGCCGTCTCTGACCATGGACTCGACCAGACCGCCCATTTGCAGGAACAGCGAACGGGTGGTTTCCAGGTCGGCGTGGAATTGCTTGTTGGTATGCTCGGACATATCGGCCTTTGATTATCGCGGGGATGGGTAACGAATAAATAGCGTAGCACTATCGCCGCCGCTTGTGTAGAGCGTGCGGGGCGGCACAAGGCCGCGGACCATGGCGGCCGCTAGCCCGGCAAGCTTACCGTTCAATTATGACGAAATCATGACTCCAGGTCGCCGACCTGGAGCCTGTCGATCTGGCGTACGCCCTTCTGTGTGGACAACAGCACGATATCGGCCCCCGACAGCGCGAACAAGCCGCAGCTGACCACGCCAGGGATATTGTTGATGGTTTGCTCCAGTTCGGCGGGCGCGTCGATGATCAAGCCGGACACGTCAAGAATCTCGCAGCCGTTGTCGGTGATGAAGCCCTCGCGCAGGCCGGGCCTGCCGTCCAGGCGTATCAGGCGGCGGGCCACGGCTTCGCGGGCCATGGGCACGACCTCGACAGGCAAGGGAAAGCGCCCCAGCGTGTTCACCAGCTTGGACTCATCGGCGATGCAGATGAAGCGGTCAGCCACCGACGCCACGATTTTCTCGCGCGTGAGAGCGCCGCCGCCGCCCTTGATCATGCACAAGTCGTGATCCACTTCGTCGGCGCCATCCACGTACAAGGGCATGGACTCGACCTGATTGAGGTCGAAAACGCTTATGCCCAGGGCTTTCATGCGGGCCGAACTGCGCTCGGAACTGGATACCGCGCCCTGGAAGCGATCTTTGTGGACTGCCAGCGCATCGATGAACATATCCACGGTGGAGCCCGTGCCCACCCCCAGAATGGTATCGGGCTTCAGGAAAGGCAGAACGTACTGCACGGCGGCTCGCGCAACATTCTGCTTGAGCTCGTCTTGGGTAAACATAATAGGCTCCAATTTTTATCAGGCGAAAATTTCGCCGTATTTTTTTTCTGAAAAACCGACGCTCGCGCGGCCGCCGGTATCTATAGCAACCGGACGCCTGACCAGCGCCGGGTATTCGGCAATCAGTGCAAGCCATTCATGGTCGGATGCGGGCGACTTGCGCTCCTGGCCCAGATTGCGCCAGGTCATGGATGCGCGATTCACCAGTTTTTCCCAGCCGCCCAGTTCGGCCGCCCATGCGCCAAGCACGGCCGGGGGCACCGGTTTGTCGCGGTAGTCGGTGAAATCGAAAGCGATGCCGCGCTGTTCCAGCCAGCGCATGGCCTTGACGCAAGTGCTGCAATTTTTCAAGCCATAAAGCTGCACGGTATTCATTTCCATCCTTTACGAGGTTTCCTTGCGCCACTGCATGCGGTTGGCAACCACCACGAAAATGCCGACGATCAGCATGAACAGGGTGGCCAGCGCATTGATCTCCGGCTTCAGCCCCAGCCGAACACGCGAAAAGACTTCCAGCGGCAAGGTAGTGTAGCCCGGTCCCGACAGGAAAGAGGCAATCACGACATCGTCCAGCGATAAGGTGAACGCCAATAGCCAGGCAGCCATAAGGGCCGGCAGGATAAGCGGCAGGGTAATGACGAAAAACACCTTGAGCGGCGTCGCGCCCAGGTCAAGGGCGGCCTCTTCCAGGGACCGGTCGAGTTCCCGTATGCGGGACTGGATGATGACCGCCACATAGGCCATGCACAGCGTCACATGACCCACCCATATCGTGAATATGCCGTTGCCTGCCGGCCATCCGAACAACTGGCTTACCTCGACGAACATCAGCAGCAGCGAAATCCCCAGCACAACCTCGGGCATGACCAGCGGCGCGCTGACCATGCCTATATACAGGGCGAATCCGCGAAAGCGCCCCATGCGGGCCAGCACATAGCCGGCCCAGGTACCGATAGCCACCGCCGCCGTGGCGGTCAGCGCGGCAATCAGCAGCGACAGGCGAGCCGCGCCGAGCAAGGCCTGGTCATTGAAAAGCTCGACATACCACTTGAACGAAAAGCCGGTCCATGAAGTCATCATGGAAGAGTCGTTGAAAGAGAACGCCATGAGGCACAGGATGGGTATGTACAGAAAGGCATACCCCAATGTCAGGACGATGGCGCGCAGCACGGGATTGGGCCGGGTCATTGCGTTTTTCCTTGTTGCCGCTCCAGTTGCCTGACCTGGTTGTACTGGAAGATGACCAGTGGAACCAGCAGCATCAGGACCATGACGCAGGTGACCGCCGCCGCCATCGGCCAGTCGGCATTATTGAAGAACTCCGTCCACATCACGCGTCCCATCATCAGCGTGTTCGCGCCGCCCAGCATCTCCGGAATCACGTACTCCCCCACCGAGGGAATGAACACCAGCATGGCGCCGGCGATAACGCCCGGCATGGACAGAGGCAGGGTCACGCTGAGGAAGGCGCGCCATGGACGGGCGCCCAGGTCGTAGGCGGCCTCCAGAAGACGCAGGTCGAACTTGACCAAAGTGGCATACAGCGGCAGTACGAAAAACGGCAAGTAGGCATAGATCAGGCCGATATACACCGCCAGATCGGTGCGATAGATTTCCAGCGGTTCGGAAATCAGCCCCAGCCATTGCAACAGGTTGTTCAGCAGGCCATCGTTGCGCAAGATTCCGACCCAGGCATAGACGCGCAGCAGCAGCGAGGTCCAGAAAGGCAGTATCACGCCCAGCAGCAGCAGGTTGCGCACCGAAGGGTGCGAACGCGCGATGTAATACGCCATGGGATAGCCGATCAGTCCGCAGCACAAGGTGGTCACGGCCGCCATCTTGATCGAATTCAGATAGGTGGCGATGTACAGGCTGTCGGTGAATAAAAGCGCGTAGCCCCGCAGGCTGAGGGCCAGCGTCACGGTCTGGTCTTTCAGCTCGGCCAGCGGCGTGTACGGCGGAACGCCGAACTTCAAGTCGGCGAAGCTGATTTTCAGGACCAGCAGAAAAGGCAGCAGCAGAAAAAGGGCCAGCCACAAGAACGGGGGCCCGATCGACAACCATCGCCGAACCGGCAGGCCGCTCCACAGGATCTTCTTCATGATGGCAGTACGGTGGCGCTGTCGTTGGACCAGGCGACATACACCTCGTCGTCCAGGCCGGGCGCATCGGCTTGCGCCAGCATCATGCTGGGCACATTGGCCTCGATGACTTGCCCCGCATCCAGCCTGACCTGGTAGCGCGCATAGCTGCCCATCCAGGCCACGTGGCTGACCATGCCATGGCCCCAGTTCGATTCCGCCTCGGGCTGTTCGCGCAGCACACGGATGTTCTCGGGCCGTATGGAAACATGCACTTCCATGCCCAGCGGCTCGCTGACGCCGTGATTGACGTACAGGGGGCGTGTCAGGTCCCCGCTTTCGATCAGCACGTGATCGGGCTCGTCGACCACGATGGTGCCCGTGAACAGGTTGGTCGAACCGATGAAGCCAGCCACGAAGCGCGAATTGGGAAAGGCGTAGACATCGTGCGGCGTGCCGCACTGGACGATCTGCCCTTCCGTCATGACGGCCAGCCTGTGGGCCATGGTCATGGCCTCTTCCTGATCATGTGTGACCATGATGCAGGTCACGCCGACCTGCTCCAGTATTTTGGCCAGTTCGATCTGGGTTTTCTGGCGTATCTGCTTGTCCAGGGCCGACATAGGCTCGTCCAGCAGGAGCAGCTTGGGGCGCTTGACCAGGCTGCGCGCCAGGGCGACGCGCTGCTGCTGCCCGCCCGACAATTGATGCGGCTTGCGGCGGGCAAAGCCCGCCATCTGCACCAGGTCCAGCGCTTCGAATACGCGCTCGTGGATTTCGTTGCGCGGCACGCCCTCTTGCTTGAGGCCGAAGGCCACATTGGCCTCGACCGTCATGTGCGGAAACAGGGCATACGATTGGAACATCATGTTCACCGGCCGACGGTACGGCGGCAAGGCGGTGATGTCCTCGTTATCCAGATAGATGCGGCCCGAGGTTACTTCCTCGAAGCCCGCCAGCATGCGCAGCAAGGTCGACTTGCCGCAGCCCGAGCTGCCCAGCAGGGCGAAGACCTCGTGGCGGCGCACCGACAGATTGACGGACTGCACGGCGACCGTATCGCCGAAGATCTTGACGACTTCCTCGACACGCACGAATTCTTCGGCATCGCCGGACCAGGATGGCGCAGCGGATCGGTTGTCCAGCATGGCGGCTATCGTCCCGATTTGAGTTCAGCCCACATCCGCGTCTGCAGGCGTTGCGCGGCCAGGGGCTGCGGCTTGATCACGAACAGGGTCTTGGCCACGTCCGCCGGCGGATAAATCATGGGATTGTCGGCCACTTCCTTGACGACATGCTTGCGCGCCTCTTTGTTGGCGTTGGGATAGAACATGACGTTGGTGATGGCGGCATGCACTTCGGGCGTCTCGATGTAGTTGATGAAGGCCAGGGCCTCATCGACGTGCGCGGCATCCTTGGGTATGGCCATGGTATCGAACCAGGCCGGCGCTCCACCCTGAGGTATGTAGTAATCGATCTTGTAGTGCTTGCCCGCCTCGCGGGCGCGATTGGCGGCAATCATGACGTCGCCCGAATAGCCGTACACCATGCACAAGTCGCCGGCCGCCAGTTCGTCGATATAACCCGAGGAGCTGAACTGCCGGATATACGGGCGTATGGTTTTAAGCAGTTGCAGCGCCTGCTTGTAGTCGTCGGCATTGCTGCTGTTGGGATCTTTGCCCAGATAATGCAGGACGGCGGGAAACACCTGGGCGGCCTCATCAAGCACCGAGATGCCGCAGGCTTTCAGCTTTTCGGCGTTCTCGGGCTTGAAAAGCATGTCCCAACTGCCCAGCGGCGCATCGTTGCCCATGATTTCGCGGACCTTGGTCACGTTATAGCCCAGGCCGTTGGTGCCGTAGCCCCACGGCACCAGATACTGGTTGCCCGGATCGACTGTCGCGACGATATCCATGATGTCCTGGTCCAGGTACTTCCAATTGGGGATCTTGGATTTGTCCAGCTTCTGAAACAGGCCGCCCTCGATCTGGCGCGCGGCGTAGTGCGTGGACGGTACGACCACGTCGTAGCCCGACTTTCCGGTCAGCAATTTGGCCTGCAAGGTGTCGTTGCTGTCGTAGACGTCGTAGCGCGCCTTGATGCCGGTGGCCTTCTCGAAGCCGGATATCGTGTCGGGGGCTGTGTATTCGGCCCAGTTATAGACGTTCACGACCTTGTCCTGCGTCCAGGCCAAGGGTGAAGCAGCCAGGGCCGCCGTTAGAAGCAGTCCTTTTACCGTGCTGAATTTCATTGCGAGCCCCCCCGACACTTGTAAAAACGTCAAAAGGCGTGATGATAAAGCTTTTCCCGCTAAATGTGTGCTTTTGCCTCTGCAAGCAAGCGGTAGTCGCGGGCCAGTTGCTCCCACCACTCCAGACCGCGGCCGCCGGCCACCTTGAGCAGCGAACGGCGCAGGCGCAAAAGATTGACGTGCCTGCGCTCTGCCGAAAGCACTTGCCTATAGCCTTTGTCGAAGTCGATGAGCCAGGTCTTGCCCTGCCCATCAAGCAGGATGTTATAGGCATTCAGGTCGGCATGCCAGACACCGGCCTCGTGCATGGCGAAGATCGCCATGGCCACCACCGCCGTGCGGCCCGTGTCAAGCATGCTGGCCAAAGGCTGCACGCCGGCAATCCGCTGCACCAGGATGGCGGCGCGATAAGTCAGGCCCTGGCGCCAATAGGCCGCGGCCAGAGGCCTGGGCACCGGCAGGCCGCTATCGTACATAAAACGCAGCAGCTCGAATTCGGCGAAGGAACGCGTACTGTCGGCGCCGCGCCAGACATAGCGGTCGACACTGACCTTGGCGATCAGGCCGCCGCGCCGGTAGCGGCGCAGCACGCCCTGGCCGAATTCGCCCTGTACGAACCAGGCTGCCTGGCGGCCGCCTTGCGAGACGGGAACCGCAGCCAGCCCCGCCGAGGCCGGATCGAACAGAAACGGTCCCGGATCCTGGAGGCTCACGGCATCGTAGCGCATGGCGCCATCCGGAAAATCCAAAACTCGAGGTTCCACAGGGACGTTCATGCCGCCTCCCTGAGGGACACAAGCGGCGGCGTCTTCAGTACGCCGGCCAGCGCAACGCTGCCGCCCGCCAGGGAGGCGAGCATGCCGGCGCCGATGCCTGTAGCCCAGGGCCACCATGACAGGCTCAGCGAAAACTCGAACACCTCGCGCGCCAGCAGCCAGGCCACCGCCACGGCGGCGGACGCCGCAAGCAGTCCGGCCAGGCCGCCCAGCAACAGCAGCTCCACACGCAGCGCCGCGGAAAGTTGCCGGCCGCTCGCGCCCAGGGCGCGAAGAATGGCCACTTCGTGCATGCGCTCATCCCGCGTCGAATACAGGGCGGCGCCCAGCACCAGTATGCCGGCCAGCACGGTAAACAGGAAAAGCAGCTGGACAGCCTGCACCACCTGATCCAGCACATGCTGCAACTGCCCCAGGATCGCCCCGACATCGAAGACGGTCAGGTTGGGAAACTCGCGCAGCAGATCCCGGATGGCCGGCCCGCCGTCGCCCGCGACATGGATGGAAGTGATGAAGCTGGCCGGCGCATCGGCCAAGGCGGCGGGGCTGACAATGGCGAAGAAGTTTGCCTGGAAGGAATCCCAGTCGACCTTGCGCAAGCCGCTGACGGTCACTTGGACGGAGCGGCCCGCCACGTCGAAGGTCAAGGTGTCGTTTACCTGGATGCCCAGCGTTTTGGCCAAACCGCTTTCCAGGGAAACCTCGTGCCGATCGGGGTTCAGCCAACGGCCTTGGACAATATCGTTGCTGGCGGGAAGCGAGCTGGCATACGACAGGTTGAACTCCCTGTCCACCATGCGGCGTGCACGCTCGTCCTCGTAGCTGTCCGCGTTGACGGGCCGCTCATTGATGGCCAGCAGCCGGCCGCGCACCATGGGCGACAAGCTGATCGGCCCCATGCCGGATTGCTCCAGCCGCTGCGCCACCGGCTGGCGTTGATCCGGCTGGATATTGATCAGGAAGGTGTTGGGCGCATCGGGCGGCAAAGTGCTTTGCCAACCCTGCAGCAAATCGTTGCGCGTGATGGCCAGCAACAGCATGATCATCAGGCCGACCGACAAGGCGCAAAGCTGCGTAACGGTATGGCCCCGGCGGCGCGCCATACCGGCCAGCGCGAAACGCAGGGCCGGATGCCCTGTCGCGCGATAGCGCAACAGCCCCAGGGCCGCCACCAAGGCAAAGGCCAGCATGGCGAAGATCGCCAGGGCGGCCAGAAAGCCGCCGGCCATGATGATGCTTAGCCTTAAATCTTCGGCTATCCAGAGCATCAGCAGGAAGAAAGCGCCGGCTCCCAGGATGTACGCAGGCCAGCGCGCGGTCGCGGCCATGGCCATGTCGCGCCGCAGGACCCGCGCAGGCGCCACTTGGCGCAAGGCGGCCAGCGGCGGCAGGGCAAAGCCCAACAACAGCAGCAGACCGGCGGCCACCCCCTGCAAGGCCGGCTGGAATGTGGCGCTGGGCAGGCGGGTGTCCAGCCAGTTCGATACGACGGCCACCAGGCCTTCATGCACGGCATAGCCGATCAGCGAGCCCGCCAGCGATGCGGCAATGCCCAGCAACAGGAATTCCGACCATAGCATGTGGCCCAATTGCGCCTTGCCCGCGCCCAGGCAGCGCATGACGGCGATTCCATCGCGGTGGCGCAGGCTGAAGCGCCGCGCCCCCAAGGCAATGGCGACCGCGGCGATCATGACGGTCAGCAGGGCGACCAGGACCAGAAATTGATGCGCCCGCGTCAGGGCGCGCTGGACTTCCGGACGATTCGTCTCGACGGTGCTCAGCTTCTGGCCGCGCCGCATATTTTGCTTGAGCCAGCTTTCATAGCCTTGCACCGCCGCCTCGGGCCCGGCCAGCAGCAAGGAGTAGCTGATCCGGCTACCCGGCCCCAGCAGGCCCGCGGCCGGCAGGTCGGCAAGATTCATCATGACGCGCGGCGCCACATTGACGAATTGCATGCCCCGATCGGGCTCGTAGGCAATGATGTGCGATATCGTCATGCTGGCGTCGCCCACATCGATCGCATCGCCGACTTTGACGCCCAGCAGACCCAGCACCTGGGCATCGACCCATACCGTTCCGGCGGCGGGCGGTCCGCTCGCCGAAAATACCGGGTCGGCAACGGAATCCGACAATCGCAGTTCGCCGCGCAAGGGATAGGCGTCGGACACCGCCTTCAGCGAAACGAGCTGGCTGGCCTGGCCGCTGCCGACCATGGACGGAAATTGCAGGGTCTGGGCGGTATTCAGGCGGCGCGCCGAAGCCTGCGCCAGAAATTCCGCCGGTATGGGCTCGTCGGCTTGCAGGGCCAGATCGCCGCCCAGCATCTGCGCCGCATCGCGTTCCAGGGCGCCCCCCACCCTGTCGGCCAGGAAGCCCACGCTGGTCACCGCCGCCACCGCAATCAGCAAGGCAAGCAGCAGCAGGCGCAATTCACCCGAACGCCAGTCGCGCCGCAGGGCTCTTACCCCGAGTCGAATATTGGACAACAAGCCGGCACGCATGAAATCAGGCCTTCAAAAGCAATAAAACCATGATAACAAGAAGCATGCACGCAAAGGTGAGCTTCAACCTGGGCTCCGGCAAGGCGTAGGCCAGCCGGACGCCGTACGGAACGAGAAAGATGCTGCCCAGCGCCATGAACAGCCCCGCCAGCCAATCGACCTGACCGTGCGAGGCGTAGGTGAACAGCGCCACGAAAATGCTGGGAATGATCATGGACAGCGCCAGCGCCTGGGCGCCAGTCTGACTAAGACGGAAAACCGTAGTCAACACGGGAACCGCCAGCACCGACCCGCCCACGCCGAATATTCCGCTGGCCAGGCCCGCGAAGACACCCAGCAACGCAAACCAGCCCTTGTGAAAGTCCTGCGGCCTGCCACGGGGAGCGGACGGCTTGCCGGCGCGCGGCGCGCGCCGGCTCTGGTAAAAATAGAACAAGGCGACGCACAGGACGAACATCGCGTAGATGCGGCGCAGCAGGATAGGGTCTATGCCCAGGGCTATCTTGGCGCCCACCCAAGTGAACACAATGGAGCCCAGCGCCCCGGCGACCGCTGCGGGCACATCGATCTTGTCATGCTGGTTGTACTTGCGCACCGAAATCAGCACGGCGGGCAGCACCATGATCAGCGCCGTCCCTTGCGCGGCCTGCTGGTCCAGCCCCATGACCAGGCCCAATAAAGGGATGGCCAGCAAGCCGCCCCCTATGCCCAGTACGCCGCCGGTGAAGCCGATCAGGGCGCCCGACAGCAAACAGCCCAGGGCAATGATGTACCACTCCAATCGCTACCCCTCAAGCACGGTCGCGCAAGCGAGCCATGGCGGCATCGACGCGATCGACCGCCCATATTTCCAGCCCTTCGATGGGCTGCTTCGGCGCGTTGGCCTTTGGGATCAGCGCCACGCTGAATCCCAGCTTGGCGGCTTCCCGCAAGCGCTCCTGGCCGCGCGGCGCGGGCCGGATTTCGCCGGCAAGCCCGACTTCGCCGAATACGACCAAACCCTTGGGCAGCGGCTTGTTGCCCAAGGAAGACGTAATGGCCAGCAGCACCGCCAGATCGGCCGCCGGCTCGGTGATCTTGACCCCGCCCACGGCATTGACGAAGACATCCTGATCGAAGGTGACGATGCCGGCGTGCCGGTGCAGCACCGCCAGCAGCATGGCCAGGCGGGTGCCTTCCAGTCCGACCGAGAGGCGGCGCGGATTCGGGACGTGGGCCGTATCGACCAGGGCCTGGATTTCGACCAGCAAGGGGCGCGTCCCTTCTTGAGTGGCCATGACGCAGGAGCCCGGCACGTTCTGCTCGTGCTGGGACAAGAACAAAGCCGAGGGATTCGTGACGCCGCGCAAGCCGCGGTCGGTCATGGCGAAGACGCCCAGTTCATTGACCGCCCCGAAACGGTTCTTGAACGCCCGCACCAGCCGGAAAGAGGAATGCGTATCACCCTCGAAGTACAACACCGTGTCGACGATGTGTTCCAGCACACGGGGGCCGGCCAGGCTGCCGTCCTTGGTGACATGCCCGATCAGGACTATGGTGATGCCGGTCTGCTTGGCCAGCCGCGTCAGTTGGGCGGCGCACTCGCGCACCTGGGAAACCGAACCCGGTGCCGCGCTGAGTTCGCCCGAATACAGAGTCTGGATGGAATCGATGACGGCAACGCTGGGCTTCTGCTCGGACAAGGCCGCCATGATGGACTCCAGGCGGATTTCAGCAAGGAGATCGACTTCGCCGGTAACCAGCTCCAGGCGCCGGGCCCGCAAGGCGACCTGCTCGGCCGACTCTTCCCCGGTCACATACAGAACCTTGACGGCTTTGGACAGGGATACCAGGGCTTGCAGGAGCAGTGTGGATTTGCCTATGCCGGGATCGCCGCCGATCAGCACCACGGCCCCGGACACCAGGCCCCCGCCCAGAACGCGATCGAATTCGGAAATGCCCGTGGGCTGGCGCGGCAGTTCGCGGGCCTCGATTTCGGCCAGGCTGCGCACCGGGCTGGCGCCGGCCAGCGGCGCGTAGCGATGCGCGGCCACGCCGGGATCGCGGGTTTCCTGCAAGGTATTCCAGGCGCCGCAATGCGGACATTTGCCTTCCCATTTGGGACAGGTCCCGCCGCATTCGCTACAAGTGAATAAGGTTTTTGCTTTGGCCATCGGGCAAGTTTAACCGGCAAGCATGGAACTATCTGCCGGCAATGCTGCCTCCGCCATCCACGCCCAGGTCCTGCCCGGTAATGAAGCCGGCCTCGTCGCTGAGCAGAAACGTGACCGCCGCCGCCACATCGGCCGGCGCGCCGAAGCGCCCCATGGGGATGGACGACAACGCTTTTTTCTCGGTGTCGCTGCCTTCGGGATGGCCGGCCCGGAACAGCTCGGTTTCGATGGGACCCGGCGACACGGCATTGACGGTGATGCCGTAAGGCGCCAGCTCCAGCGCCCATGTCCGGGTACAGCCCACCAGCGCGCTCTTGGCGGCTGAATAGCTGGTGCGGTTGACCGCCCCATGCGTGACCCGGCTGCAGATATTGACAATGCGCCCTTCCTTCCTGGCTTTCATGGACGGGATGAAGGTTTGCGTTACCTGGACGGCCACGCGCACATTCAGATCGAACACATGATAGAGCGAGGCCAGATCGACTTCGCCCAAAGGTTCGGGCAGGACCATCCCGACATTATTCACCACGGCATCGACGGGGTATTTTTCGCGGATCACGCGCAGCATGTCTTCGGTTTCGCCGGCATTGGCGAGGTCGCAGGAATACAGATAGCCAGGGAAGTCAATGTCCTGCGTATTGCGCGCCAGGCCCACCACATGGCATCCCAGGTCCGCCAGGCGCTGGCTGATCGCCCACCCTATTCCTTTGGTTGCGCCCGTTACCAATACACATTTGTTCTTCACGCGATTTCCTTTTCAAGGTCCGTCGAAACACGGAAAGACGACGCGACAGTGTACTCAATGCCGGCGCGGGCTAGGCAATAATTTTTGGCACACGGGGCGCCACGGCGCACAGCAGCTCGTAGCCTATGGTGCCCGCCGCCTGGGCGACTTCGTCCACGGACGGGCCGCCCTGGCCCCACAGGACCACGGGCGTTCCGACCCGGGCCTGAGGCACCGGCGTCAGGTCGACCGCCAGCATGTCCATGGACACCCGCCCCAGCACCTGGGTACGGACGCCATCGACGCTAATGGGCGTACCGGTGCCCGCGTGGCGCGGATAGCCGTCGGCGTAGCCGCAGGCCACAATACCCACACGCATGGGCCCCGGAGACACAAAGGAGTGTCCATAGCCGACCGCGGCTCCGCCCGCTATGCCACGCACGCTGATCAATTGCGCCGACAGCGTCATGGCCGGCAGCAGGCCCAACTGCGCGGCCGTCTTGTCGGCGAATGGCGAAGCGCCATACAGGCAGATTCCCGGACGCAGCCATTGCTTACGGCCATCCGACACGGGGATGTCGGCCCACAAGCCCGATGTAAGCGTGGCGGCCGAATTGCAAACACTGGCATGGCCGGGCAGGCCTTGCGTGGCCTGCGTGAAGATATCGAGTTGCCGCCGGGTGACGACGGGATCGTCGTCGGCACGGGCAAAATGCGTCATCTTGCCCAACGAACCCAGGATGCCGCGCTCTTGCGCCGCCTGGGCTTGCCGATACGCGGCGGCGTATTCTTCGACGGAGAAGCCCAGGCGGTTCATGCCGGTATTGAGCTTTATGAAAGCGTCTATGGGATTGGCCACGCTGGCCCCAAGCAGCATATCGAGCTGCTCCTGACAATGCACGGCCGTCGTCAGGCGGTACTGGTCCAGCACGGCGATATCGCGGGGCTCGAAAAAACCTTCGAGCAGCAGGATGGGTTTGTCCCAGCCCAGCTCGCGACAGCGTACTGCCTCGTCCAGATCGAGCATGGCCAGCCCCTGCGCCTGATGGAAAGCCTGGACGGCGTTGGCGATGCCATGCCCGTAGGCATCGGCCTTGATGACAGCCCAGATGCTGGGCGCGGACCTGTCTGCGGCCGAACCCAGTTGCTGGACCACGGTATGCAGATTATGGCTTAGCGACGACAACGAAATGGTCGCCGAAATTGGACGTGGCATTGCTACTCCCTATCGATACCGAAGTCTAAACCAGTGCCGCCGATTCGTTAAGGCGTGTCTTATACTCAGCGCCTATGGCCGTCGATCATTATGAAAATTTTCCCGTCGCATCCGTGCTGCTGCCGCGCCGCCTGCGCATCCCCGTGCGGGATATCTACCGCTATGCGCGCAGCGCGGACGACATTGCCGACGAAGGCGATGCGCCAGCCGGCGAACGCCTGGCCCAGTTGGAGGGCTACCGCGCCGCGCTGCGCGACATCGCCGGCCATACGCTGAACCTGGCCGACGGCGATCCCCGCAAGCCGGTGTTCGAACCCCTGGCCGACACCATCGGGCGGCATGCGCTGCCGCTGGAACCTTTCTTCGACCTGCTGTCCGCCTTCGAACAGGACATAGGCACCACCCGCTACGACAACGACAGCCTGTTGCTGGATTACTGCCGGCGCTCAGCCAATCCGGTAGGCAGGATCATGCTGCATCTGTACGGGAAATCCGGCAATGCCAACCTGGCCTGGTCGGACGCCATCTGCACCGGCCTGCAACTGACCAACTTCTGGCAGGACGTGGCCATAGACTGGCAAAAGAACCGTGTCTACCTGCCGCAAGACGCCCTGCGACGCCACAACGTCGACGAATCCTACATCGCGCATTACAGCGAACTGGCCGGCAAGGCGGCGATCGCCGGGAACGCCCAGGCCTATACGGCCGACGCACGCACGCACGCCTGGCAAGCCTTGATGGAGGAACAATTGCGGCATGCCCGGCATTTGCTTTGCTCCGGCATGCCATTGACGCGCCAGTTGCCGGGACGGATAGGCTACGAGCTCAAGCTGGTCGTGCACGGGGGATTGCGTATCCTTGAACGCCTGGAACAATTACACTACGACATATTCTTTCACCGGCCAACGCTTGCAAAACGCGATTGGATACTGCTTTTGTGGCGCGCGCTGGGCTGAGGCCGGCGCCGACGACATCCGCAGAGCATAGCCCCCAGAGCGCACGACCACCCTATGAGTCCAGACGAATACTGCCAGAACAAGGCCGCCCAGAGCGGCTCCAGCTTTTATTACGCCTTCCTGTTCCTGCCGCCCGAACGCCGCAAGGCCATCACCGCCCTGTATGCATTCTGCCGCGAGGTCGATGATATCGTCGATGAATCCAACGAGCCTTCCGTGGCCCGCATGAAGCTGGCATGGTGGCGCAGCCAGATCGAACAGCTGTATAAGGACGGCCGTGGCGACCATCCCGTCATGCAGGCGCTGGCGCCGCATGTGCAAGCCTTCGATCTTGACGCAGACCGGCTGTACGCCATCGTTGAGGGCATGGAGATGGATCTGGACCAGACCCGCTATGCCGACTGGCCGGGCCTGCGCAAATACTGCTGGCACGCCGCCGGCGTGGTCGGCGAGCTTTCGGCCGGCATTTTCGGCTATACCCAAGCCGAAACCCTGGTCTACGCCGAAAAGCTGGGACTGGCATTTCAGTTGACCAACATCATCCGCGATGTCGGCGACGACGCCCGGCGCGGCCGGATCTACCTACCCGTCGATGATATGCAGCGCTTCAATGTGACGGCGGCGGAAATCATCGATCGCAAACACTCCGAGCGCTTCGTCGAACTGATGCGCTTCCAGACCGAGCGCGCCAGGCAATGCTACCGCGAAGCCATGCTGGCGCTGCCTGAAGCCGACCGCCGCGCGCAGCGCCCCGGCTTGATGATGGCCGCCATCTATCATGCCCTGCTGCGCGAGATCGAACGCGATAACTGGCAAGTGCTCGACCAGCGAATTTCCTTGACTCCCATACGCAAATTCTGGCTGGCCTGGAAGATATGGGTTGGCGGGGGACGCGGCCTGGTCAAGCGCCTTCGGGCCGATTAAGGCCCTGGCCGATGAAAGTCGCTGTCGTCGGCGCGGGGTGGGCGGGCCTGGCCGCCGCCCAGCGCCTGAAACGCCATGGGCATGCGGTGACCGTATTCGAGGCGGCTCATACGGTCGGCGGCCGGGCGCGCCGCGTCCATTCGCCCGCCCTGAATATCCACATCGACAACGGCCAGCATATTTTGCTGGGCGCCTACACCGAGACCCTGGACTTGATGCGGGAACTCGACCTGGATCCGGCCACGCTGTTCCATCGCGAACGGCTGTCGCTGGAATCCGCCGATGGCCGGTTCAAGCTGCGAGCCGCCGCCCTGCCCGCTCCGCTGCATCTGCTCGCCGCCATTGCCGGCGCTCGCGGACTGGGCCTGCGCGATAAATGGAGGCTGATTGCCATTACGTCCAAATTGCAAGGCAGCGGGTGGCGGGTCGAGAAAGGCCTGACGGTTGCAAGCTGGCTGTATCGCGGCGGACAATCGCCGCAAGCCATGCGCAACTTTTGGCAACCGCTATGTTTGGCCGCACTGAACACGTCACTGGAACAAGCCTGCGCCCAATTGTTCGCCCATGTCCTGCGCGATAGCCTGGGCGGTACGCGCCACGCCTCGGACGTGCTGATTCCCAATGTCGATCTGTCGCGCTTGTGGCCCGACCGGTTGGAAGCCTATCTGATGGAAGGCGACCCAGGTCCATCCCGCCTGCATCGGGGCCGCAGCGTCAGGAAACTGGCGTGCGCGGCCGCCGGTGTGAAAGTGGACGATATGATGTTCGACGCCGCCGTACTGGCCGCCAACGCGCCAGCCGCCCACAAGCTGCTGGAGCGGCTCGATCCTTCAGCCGAAGGCAAGCAGTATCTGGCCGCGCTGTCGGCCTTCGCCTACATACCGATAGCCACCATCACCCTGCAACTGGCCAGCCCCTGGGCACCGCCGCCAGCCATGCTGCTGCTGCATGACGAGCCCGCGCGCCTGCACTTCGGACAATGGCTGTTCAACAGGCATAGCGTATACAAGCACTCTACCCAAACGCCGACCGCGGGCTATGCGGACGCATGCTTGCTGCATGTCGTGGTCAGCGATGCCGGCGCCATGCAGGAGCATGACCGGGAACTCATGGTAACGGCGGTCATTGAACAAATACGGGAACAAACCGGGCGCTTCGGCCCCATGCCGGCCGTCATCGGCCATAGCCTCATTGTGGAGAAGCGTGCAACCTTTGCCGCCGTGCCTGGCCTGGTCCGGCCGGGCAACGCCACGCCATGGCCGAACATATGGACGGCGGGAGACTGGACCGATACCGGCTACCCCGCCGTGCTGGAAGGCGCCGTGCGCAGCGGCCGCCGGGCGGCCGACCTGCTGCATCGGGCCCTGGCTTTGCCGTAGCGGCTTGGGGTGAAGCGCCAGCCGATCCTACAGGCCGGGACGCAGGCCATGCACTGTCGCATAGCCCAAGGCTGTCAGAGCCAGGCTGCCCAGCAGGCTTATGCCGCTGTACCCGAGGGCATGCAGGTAGGCGCCGCGCTCCAGCAAGCCGAACGTCTCGGCCGAAAAGGTGGAGAAGGTGGTCAGGCCGCCCAGGAAGCCGGTGACCAGCATAAGCCGCAGCCAGACGGGCACTTCCGGATACAGGGACACCACGCCCAGAATGAGGCCGATAAGATAGCCGCCGGCCAGATTGGCCACCAGCGTGCCCCAGGGCAAGGCCGCATGCGCGTGATTCAGCCATAGTCCCAAAAGCCAGCGGCTGATGGCGCCGACGGCGGCGCCGATCGCGACGGCAAGACAATGGCTGAATGTCAGCATTTTCTAGCGGCTACTCCTTGAGTCCGAGCACGACCTCGGGGGATTCCAGGGGAAACTGAAGCTTGAGTTTATCGATGATAAGCTGCATCAGCGCAAGACGGCGCAGGGCCGGCTCTTCCTGGAGAAAGTCCCAGGCCCATTGAGCGGCGGCCGACGCTTCGTCGCGAAGATCATATACCCCCACGCCGAATCCGTCCTGCCCGAAGGCCTGGTAATACGATCTGCCGTTTGCCCTGATGCATACCACGGCGCGGCGGCCATCCGGATGAATTTCGACGACTTCTGTTTCTGCATGATTTTCGTTTGGCATATCAGGCTCCTTAGAAGGTCAATCCAGTGTAGCAAAACGAATTCGGGCCATTGCAACCGAACATTGCCGCGATGGCGGGCCCACGCCCGCCTCCGGGTGTCACGCCACCGCGTGCTGCTTTATGTATTCGCGGACCAGCTCGGCCTTGCAATCCATGACGTGGACGCGCTGCGGCAAATCGGCCAGATCCTGCAAGTGTGCGGGCACCGGCGCCGGCCTGCCGATGGCTTCCTGGATGGTTTCGCTGAACTTGGCAGGCAAGGCGGTTTCAAGCACCAGCATGGGAATCCCTTCCTCGACATATTCGGCCGCCACCTTGACGCCGTCGGCCGTATGCGGATCGATCAGCACGCCTGTGCGCTCATGCAGCGACTTGATGGTCGCCAGCCTATCGGCATGCGTGCTGACGCCCGCCACGAAGCCATAGCGCGATTCGAACAAGGGCTGGAGCGCACTGAGATCGAATTGGCCGGTCCGGGACAGTTCTTCCCAGCAGGCGCGCACACGGCCGGCGTCCTGATCGAGCAGGTCGAAAACGAAGCGCTCGAAGTTCGACGCCCGGGAGATGTCCATCGAGGGACTGGACGTTGCATGCGTCTGCTCGGCGGCGCGGGGCCGATAGATGCCGCTGCGGAAGAATTCTTCCAGCACATTGTTCTCGTTCGTGGCCAAGACCAGGCGGCGCACGGGCAGGCCCATGCGGCGGGCGATATGGCCTGCCAGTATGTTGCCGAAATTACCCGAGGGCACGGCAAATGAAACCTGCTGCCCCGGCCCGGACGTGGCGCGCAGCCAGCCCCAGAAGTAATAAACGACCTGTGCGGCAATGCGCGCCCAGTTGATGGAATTGACCGCGCCCAGGCGGTATTCCGACTTGAATTGCAAGTCGCCCGCCAGCGCCTTGACGATGTCCTGGCATTCGTCGAACACGCCGTTCAGCGCAATATTGTGGATGTTGGCGTCCTGCAGCGAATACATCTGGGCCCGCTGGAATTCGCTCATGCGGCCCTGCGGCGAAAGCATGAAGACCGATACGCCGCGCTTGCCGCGCAGGGCGTACTCGGCCGCCGAGCCGGTATCGCCCGATGTCGCGCCCAGGATATTCAGGCTGCCCTGCCGCTTGTCCAGCACGTACTCGAACACCTGGCCTAGAAACTGCATGGCCATGTCTTTGAACGCCAGTGTCGGCCCTTCCGACAAGCCCAGCAGGCTCATGCCGCGATCCAGCGGCTTGAGCGGCACGATACCATCGCTGCCGAACGCCGACGGCGTATAGGCGGCGTGCGTCAGGCGCGACAGATCGGCCTTGGAAATATCGTCGATGAACAGGCCGAGAATCTCGGCGGCCAGATCCGCGTAACCCAGGCGGCGCCAGGATTCCAGCGTGTCGGCGTCGATCTGGGGCAAGTGTTCGGGCAGGGTCAGTCCGCCATCGGGCGCAAGCCCTTCCAGCAGAATGTCGGAAAAGGATTGCGGCGCCATGCCGCCGCGCGTGGAACGGTATTTCATATCAGGCTCTCGACACGCAGGCGCGTGACATCGGAATGGACGAAGGCTAGCGTGCGTATGCGCAGCAGGGCGGCATCGATCGAACCTTCGCGCGCCTCGTGGGTCAGGAAGATGATGTCGGCTTGCGCATCGCCGCTGGGCTGCTGGAACATCGAGCCGATGGAAATGCCGACCTCGGAAAGAATGCGCGAAATATCGGCCAGCACGCCGGGACGGTCCTGCACGCGCATGCGCAGGTAGTACGAGGAATGGACCTCGGAGATGGGCAAGACGGGGGTATCGTCCATGGCGTCGGGCTGAAAGGCCAGATGCGGCACACGGTGCTCTGGGTCGGCGGCCTGCAGGCGTGTAACGTCAACCAGGTCGGCCACGACAGCCGATGCCGTGGGCAATTCGCCTGCGCCCTGGCCGTAATACAAGGTCGGTCCGACCATGTCGCCGCTAACCAGCACGGCGTTCATCGCGCCTTCGACATTGGCCAGCAGACACTCCATGGGTACCAGCGTGGGATGCACGCGCAATTCGATGCCGTCGGCGCGGCGCCGGGTAATGCCCAGCAGCTTGATGCGATAACCCAGACGTTCGGCGTGCGCGATGTCTTCCTGAGCCAGCGACGAAATGCCTTCGATATGGGCCTTGTCGAACTGCACAGGTATGCCGAAGGCCAAGGATGCGAGCAGCGTCAGTTTATGTGCGGCATCGACGCCTTCGATATCGAAGGTAGGGTCAGCTTCGGCATAGCCCAGGCGCTGCGCTTCGGCCAGCACGTCGCCGAAAGGCAGGCCGCGCGAACGCATTTCGGACAGGATGAAATTAGTGGTGCCGTTGATGATGCCGGCCAGCCACTGTATGCGATTGGCGGTCAAGCCTTCGCGTATGGCCTTGATGATGGGAATCCCACCGGCCACCGCCGCCTCGAATGCCACCATGACGCCCTTTTCGTGGGCGGCGGCAAAGATCTCGTTGCCATGCTTGGCCAGCAGGGCCTTGTTGGCGGTAACGACATGCTTGCCTTGCGCGATGGCTTCCATGATCAATTCGCGCGCCAGCGTATCGCCGCCTATGAGTTCGACCACGATGTCGATATCGGGGTGGCGTACGACTTCCATGCCATCCTGCGTGACCAGAACCTGATCGCCGACCAGGCGCCTGGCCTTGTCCATATCGCGCACGGCCACTGCCGCGACCTCGATGCGCCGGCCCGCCCGACGCGCGATCTCTTCGGCGTTACGCGTCAATACTTTCCAGGTGCCGCCACCCACCACGCCCAGGCCCAGCAAACCAACTTTTATAGGACTCATTTCTCTAGGATCTCTTTTTTTGCGCTGACCGACGCCAACCCGTCCTTGCGAAACATTTCCTTGATGCCGCGCACCGCCTGGCGAGTGCGCTGCTCGTTTTCTATCAGTGCGAAGCGCACGTACTCATCGCCATACTCGCCGAACCCGATACCCGGCGAAACCGCCACCTTGGCATCGGCCAGCACACGCTTGGAAAACTCCAGCGACCCCAGGCTTTGGTAGGCTTCCGGGATCTTCGCCCATATATACATGGATGCCTTGGGAATATCGACCATCCAGCCCGCCTCGTGCAGGCCCTTGGCCAAAACGTCGCGACGGTTACGGTACTGCTCGACCACTTGCGAGACGCATTCTTGCGGGCCTTCGAGCGCGGCGATGGACGCAACCTGTATGGGCGTGAACGTGCCATAGTCGTGATAGCTTTTGATGCGGGCCAGGGCATTGACCAGTTCCTGGTTGCCGACCATGAACCCCACCCGCCAGCCCGCCATGTTGTAGCTTTTGCTCATGGTGAAGAACTCGACCGCGACATCGCGCGCGCCTTCCACCTGCATGATGGACGGCGCCACATAACCGTCGAAGGTGATGTCGGCGTAAGCCAGGTCGTGAACCACCAGGATATTGTGTTCCTTGGCCAGGGCGATGATACGTTCGAAGAACGTAAGATCGACGCATTGCGCCGTGGGATTGCTGGGAAAACCCAGGATCATCATCTTGGGCTTGGGTATGCTTTCCCTGACCGCGCGCTCGATCTCCTCGAAGAAATCCAGGCCGGGCGTCATGGGGACCGACCGGATATTCGCGCCGGCGATGACGGCGCCGTAGATATGAATGGGATAGCTGGGATTGGGCACCAGAACCGTGTCGCCCCGATCCAGCGTCGCCAGCATCAAGTGCGCCAGGCCTTCCTTGGAGCCTATGGTGACAATGGCCTCGGAATCGGGATCGATCTGCACCCCGTAGCGGCGCTCGTACCACCCTGATATCGCCCTGCGCAGGCGCGGGATGCCCTTGGAGACCGAATACCCGTGCGTATCGGGCCGGCTGGCGGCCTCGACCAGCTTGTCGACGATATGCTTGGGGGTCGGCCCATCGGGATTACCCATGGACATATCGATGATGTCCTCGCCACGCCGTCGCGCCGCCATTTTCAATTCGCCGGTAATGTTGAAAACGTAAGGCGGTAAACGCTCTATGCGCGGAAAATTCGTCATGATTATCCTTGGGTCACAAAGGGGGGAGTTTTCTATCGATGGGTGCGGTGCAGCAAAAGCAGTAATCTAGCCCAAGCCGGCGCCTGGAGCAAATAACCACTTAGTTTAATCCATTCAAAAAAAAGCGGATGCCGCGTTATCGGAAACTTTGCTTTGCGCTATGATCGAGATGACCCAGGGAGTTACTTGTGCAATTACAAAGCGAATCCAATCCGGCGCTCAATACGGTCACCGCATACGGGCCCGACTATATCGAAATCAACGAGGTGTCCTACGGGCACGCCGTCTACTTCGCCCCAGAGGGCGAGGTACACCAGTGGATGGTTCAACGCATCGGCGACATCGACGCCGGCGTTCTGCGCCAGGTGGCTGGCCTGGGCGACAGCAAGCCCGACCCCATGGCCTTCCTGGATGGGGGAGCAACAGAGCAGAAGCCCGCGGATGCACCGGAAGTGCTGCTGGTGGGCACAGGCCTGAAACAGCACCTGCTGGCGTCCCACGTAACCCAACCCCTGCTGGGGATGGGCATAGGCATAGAAGCCATGAGCACGGAAGCCGCCGCCCGCACCTACAACATCCTGATGTCCGAAGGCCGGCGCGTCGTCGTTGCCCTGCTGCCCAACAAGGAGGTCGCATGAATCCGATAGCCGTCGGCAAGTCCATTCCGGAGTTCGCCGCCCAGAGCACCCAAGGCCAGGTCAGCCTGGACAGCTTGCGGGGGCACCGCGCCGTGCTGTATTTTTATCCCAAGGACAGCACGCCCGGCTGCACGACCGAAGCCCAGGACTTCCGCGACGCCTACCAGAAGTTCGTCGACGCTGGCTGTCAAATCATCGGCATCTCGCGCGATTCGCTTAAATCGCATGCCAACTTCACCGAAAAGCAGGACCTGCCCTTTCCCCTTATTTCCGATGACGACGAAACGCTCTGCCAGATGTTCGGCGTCATCAAAATGAAAAACATGTACGGTAAACAGGTACGAGGAGTCGAACGCAGTACCTTTCTGATCGACGCCGACGGCACGTTGCTGCGCGAGTGGCGCGGCCTGCGCGTAGCAGGCCACGTCGACGAAGTCTTGCAAGCGGTGCGCGGCGACGCCTAGAACGGCTGCTGTCGGCATCCATCACGCCGTTATTCCAGAACGCTCAGGAGCAAATACTTTATGCCGCTACCCCAGTTGCCGACCCGTATGGGCGCCATGGTCCCCGCCGATGCACCGACCAAGACATCCGTCGCGCCCACCCCAGCGGCAGCCGCCAGCAAGCCCATGGCAAAACGCGAGCAAACCGGGCCGCAGCCCGGCCAGGCAGCCTTGATCCCGCCGGCGCCCGAGGTACCCGCCTTGACCGTCGTCACGTCGCGCCCAGGCAAGAAAACGCGGCTGGCCGTCGCAAAGCGCAAGCTGTTCGTGCTGGACACCAACGTGCTGCTGCACGATTCGAACTCGCTGTTCAAGTTCGAGGAGCACGATATTTTCCTGCCCATGATGGTGCTCGAAGAACTGGACCACCAGAAAAAAGGCATGTCCGAGGTGGCGCGCAACGCCCGCCAGGTCAGCCGCTTCCTGGACGGCCTGGTGGCCGGCGCCAAAGAACTGGAAAAAGGCGTGGAGCTGGATGCATTGGGCAACCAGGAAGCGCTGGGCAAATTGCATTTCCAGACCTCGGCCCTGCATTCCAAGCTGCCTATCGAGCTTCCGCTGGGCAAGGCCGACAACGCCATACTGAATGTCGTCCATGCACTGCAACTGGCGCACGCCAAGCGCGAGGTCATACTGGTATCCAAAGATATCAATATGCGGCTCAAGGCGCGCTCCCTTGGCTTGCCGGCCGAAGACTACCTGAACGATCATGTGCTCGACGACTCCGACCTGCTGTACGACGGGGTCATGCCGCTGCCCGAGAACTTCTGGACCAAGCACGGCAAGGACGTCGAATCGTGGCAGCAAGGCGGTACGACCTACTATCGCATCAAAGGCCCCCTGTGCTCGGAATTCATCGTCAATGAGTTCGTGTATTTCGACGGCGACCTGCCGCTGCAGGCGCAAGTCAAGGAAGTCAGCGGCCGCAGCGCCGTGCTGGCCACCTTGCGCGACTACAGCCACGGCAAGAACAACGTATGGGGCATTACGGCCAGGAACCGCGAACAGAACTTCGCGCTCAACCTGCTCATGAACCCGGACTGCGATTTCGTGTCGCTGCTGGGCCAGGCGGGAACCGGCAAGACGCTGCTGGCTCTGGCCAGCGCCTTGACGCAAACCCTGGAGACCAAGCGCTACAACGAAATCATCATCACCCGCGCAACCGTTCCGGTGGGCGACGACATCGGTTTCCTGCCCGGGACAGAAGAAGAAAAAATGCTGCCCTGGATGGGCGCGCTGGAAGACAATCTTGAAGTGCTGCACCTGGGCGCGGGCAACAATGAAATCGCCGGCGGCGGCCAGGACTGGTCCAAGAACTCCACCATGGAACTCATCCGCTCGCGCATCAAGGTGAAATCGCTGAACTTCATGCGCGGACGCACCTTCCTGAACAAGTTCCTGATCATCGACGAGGCGCAGAACCTGACGCCCAAGCAAATGAAGACACTGGTGACGCGCGCCGGCCCGGGCACCAAAATCGTCTGCCTGGGCAACATCGCGCAGATCGACACGCCCTACCTGACCGAAGGCAGTTCCGGCCTGACCTACGTCGTGGACCGCTTCAAGGGCTGGCCGCATGCCGGACACATCACCTTGCAGCGCGGCGAACGTTCGCGCCTGGCCGATTACGCCAGCGAGGCGCTGTAAGGGCCGCTCCATGAATGCCTCCGCATCGTTATCCTTCCCCATAGGCTTCACCATGGGCGATGCGGCCGGCATCGGTCCTGAGATCATCGTCAAGCTGTTTGCCGGCGGCCTGCCGTATCCCTCGCTGGTCTACGGCGACGCGGGCATCCTGGATGGCACCTTGCGGCGCCTGGGGCTGTCGGGTGCGCTGTCCGTGGAATTGATAGCCTCGCCTGAACAAGCCACCGGGCGGCCGGGCGCCCTGCCCGTCTTGAACCGCTGGCAGGCCCTGCCGAACGATCTGCCTGCAGGCCAACTGAATGCTCAGGCGGGCCGCGGCGCTTACGAGTACCTCTGCCACGCCATCGATGACGCACAGGCGGGAAAGCTGCGCGCCATCGTCACCGCGCCGCTGAACAAGAAAGCCATGCAGGCGGGCGGCATCGACTACCCCGGGCATACCGAAATCCTGGCCGAGCGGACCGGCACGCGCCGCTACGCCATGATGCTGGCCAACGACGAACTGCGCGTCATTCTGGCGACCATCCATGTGGCCCTGGCCCAGGTCAGCCCGCTTATCACCTTCGATACCGAGCTTGAAACCATACGCCTGGCGCAGCGCGCCTGCCTGCAGGCGGGCGTCCGACGGCCGCGCGTCGCCGTTGCAGGGCTCAACCCCCACGCAGGCGAGGACGGACGATTCGGGCAGGAAGAGATCCAGGTGATTTCGCCAGCCATCCGGCAGGCCAGAGCCGAAGGCATAGACGCCAGCGGTCCCTGGCCGGGCGACACGATATTCATGCGCGCGCGCCGCGGCGAATTCGACATTGTGGTGGCGCAATACCATGACCAAGGCCTCATTCCCGTCAAATACCTGGGTGTGGACCAGGGGGTCAACGTGACGGTGGGCCTGCCCTTCGTACGCACCAGCGTGGACCACGGCACGGCCTTCGACATCGCGGGACAAGGCGTCGCCGACCCAAGCTCGTTGCGCGCCGCCTACGATCTCGCGCTGGCGATGACGCCGGAGCACGCTCCGGCGTAAGCGGCGCCTGCCACGGCAGGCGCGCCCTTTACGTCAGCCCATTCCCGTCGTGAAGTTCAGGAAGCGCGTGCTGGCGCCCTGGAAGGTCAGGCGCACGCTGCCGATGGGGCCGTTACGCTGCTTGCCCACGATGATCTCGGCCGTGCCCTTGTCGGGCGAATCGGGGTTGTAGACTTCGTCGCGATAAATGAACAGGATCAGGTCGGCGTCCTGCTCGATGGCGCCGGACTCGCGCAGATCGCTCATAACCGGCCGTTTGTTGGGACGCTGCTCCAGGCTGCGGTTAAGCTGCGACAAGGCAATCAGGGGGCAATTCAATTCCTTGGCCAAGCCTTTCAGCGAACGGCTGATTTCCGAGATTTCAGTTGCCCGGTTCTCGCCGGAAGAATTGGCCGACATCAACTGCATATAGTCGATGATGATCAGGCCCAACTGGCCGCACTGGCGCGCCAGGCGCCGCGAACGGGCGCGCACTTCCATCGAGGTCAGCGCCGGCGTTTCATCGATATAGATTTGCGCTTCCTGGACCTGCTGCACGGCGTGCGTCAGGCGCGGCCAGTCATCGGCGGTCAGCTTGCCGGTACGCATGCGGTGCTGGTCCAGCATGCCGACGGAGCCGACCATGCGCATGGCCAGCTGCACGGCGCCCATTTCCATGGAAAACACCGCGACGGGCAGGCCTTGCTCGATGGCCACATGCTCGCCGATATTCATGGAGAACGAGGTCTTGCCCATCGAGGGACGGCCGGCAACGATGACCAGGTCGCCGGCCTGCAGGCCCGAGGTCATGCGGTCCAGGTCGGTAAAGCCGGTAGGCACTCCGGTGATGTCGGAATCGCCCTCGCGGTGATAAAGCTCGTCGATGCGTTCGACCACCTGAGTCAGCAGCGGCTGGATTTCCTGGAATCCCGTGGCGCCGCGCGCGCCTTCCTGTGCAATCTGGAATACGCGCGATTCGGCTTCGTCCAGCAGTTGCCGGGCTTCCTTGCCCTGCGGCTGGAAAGCGGCGGCGGAAATCTCGTCGGCCACCGACACCAGCTTGCGCAGCATCGAGCGCTCGCGCACGATCTCGGCGTAGCGGCGGATATTGGCGGCCGATGGCGTATTGTGCGCCAGGGCATTCAGATAGGACAGGCCGCCCACGTCGTCGGACTTGCCGGCGCTGGCCAGCGATTCGTTGACCGTAACGACGTCGGCCGGCCGGGCCAGGCTGATGAGACGGGTGATGTGCTGCCAGATGATCTTGTGGTCGAAGCGATAGAAATCGTCTTCGTTCAGGACGTCTGTAACCCGGTCGAAGGCGGCATTGTCCAGCAGCAGGCCGCCCAGCACGGATTGCTCGGCCTCCACCGAATGGGGAGGCACGCGCAAATAATCCAGTTGCGGGTCGCTGCTTGTTTTCTTGCTGTCCAAATCGGGCTCCGAACAATCGGGGTGAAAAAAGGAAAAAGCCGGCGTGTGCCGGCTTTCTTACTAGCGCTGGCGCGGCACCTTCCTGGAGAAGGAATGTACCATGCGCGGCAAGATGGCTTAGGCCATTTCGCCTTGCACGACCACAGTGATGTCGACCACCACGTCGGCGTGCAGACCCACTTGCACGGGGTACTCGCCGACAGCCTTCAATGCGCCATCGGGCAAGCGGACTTGCGATTTTTCGATGGTGGCAAAGCCGGCCTTGACCATGGCAGCGGCGATATCCATGCTGGTGACCGAACCGAACAAGCGGCCGTCGACGCCGGCTTTTTGCAGAATGGTAATGGTCTGGCCGGCCAGCTTCTCGCCGGTGGCTTGCGCGGCGGCCAGTTTTTCGGCCTGAACCTTTTCGAGTTCGGCGCGGCGCGCTTCGAATTCTTTCAAGGCGGCTTCCGTGGCGCGGCGGGCGATCTTTTGAGGAATCAGGTAATTGCGGGCATAGCCGTCGCGGACACGAACGACTTCACCGAGGTTACCCAGATTGACGACTTTTTCGAGCAGAATAACTTGCATGACGATAGGCCCCGGATTAGTTGTGGTTATCGGTGTAAGGCAACAAGGCCAGGAAGCGGGCACGCTTGATGGCGGTGTCCAGCTGGCGTTGGTAATGCGCCTTGGTACCGGTTAGGCGGGCAGGAATGATCTTGCCGTTTTCCTGGATGAAGTCACGCAGTGTGTCCAGGTCTTTGTAATCGATCTCGTCAACATTGGCGGCTGTGAAACGGCAGAATTTGCGGCGTTTGAACAGCGGATTTTGTTGCGTGAATTTGCGTTTTTCCTTGCTTTTTTTGAAGTAAGCCATGATGTGCCTCTTTAATGCCCGGGATGAACCCGAACTGTATATTCCATGCGCCTGGCGCTCAATGCGTCCGCGCTACGATTTGCCATGAATTTCTGCTATACAACAGCTGTCGCGCCGCCGGCAAAAACCCGTTTCGCCTGTTGTATGTGCAGCACCAGTTTGTTCGAGCCTTTGCGCGCGGGGGCCAGAAACCCCTGTATCGACAAAAGCGCACCCAAAGGGGTGTCTGCCAGCAACAAGGCGATGTCTCCCAAAGCTACAGCGGAAAGAACCATTTCGATCCGGCGGTTATGGCCGGCTTCCTGGACTTCCGATTCGTGATTCAAGACCATTTCGACTGCCGGCAATCCCGCCGGGGTATACCTTAAAGGCTGCACCTCGAGGGTCGTCGCCGTAAGGATCAGTTGATTCACGTTGCTGCCCGGGACACAGGCCCTTATTCCGACGGTGTGGCGGTAACCGCTTCGGCGCTGGCCTTGCGGGCCTCTTCGCGCTCGACCGACTTCATCATGATGGATGCGGCGGTCTGGGCTTTCTTGGTCTTGATGACCAGGTGGCGCAAGATGGCGTCGTTGTAACGGAAGGAATGCTCCAGCTCGTCCAGCACGGTCTGACCGCACTCGATGTTGAAGCAAACGTAATGGGCCTTTACCAGCTTCTGGATCGGGTAAGCCAACTGACGGCGGCCCCAATCTTCCAGGCGATGAACCTGGCCGCCATTGCTGGTAACGACAGCCTGATAGCGTTCGATCATGGCGGGCACTTGCTCGCTTTGATCGGGATGCACAATAAACACTACTTCGTAGTGACGCATAAACAACTCCTTGTGGATATCTTTCGGCGTCCCCGGCCATGCAAACATGATGCAAAAACACGGCCACGCGCCAAAAGGGGCAGCCCGCCAGCATCAAAAAATAGATGCTGGTCGAGCAAGAAACCAACCATAATAGCATTTTCGGGGCTTGCCGGCAATGGCTGGCCTGCTGGAATCTGGGACTGGCCTGGAGATGAAGCCATCTCCCAACATATCGAAGTCGGTGTGTCTCGTTGTCGCTGGTACAGCTGATGCATGTTGTTTTCGGTGACGCCGATGGTTTTCGGTGACGCCGTCGAGGTGGACGGGCCGGGGACGGGCGACCATTGAGCAAGCCGCAGGCCCGGCTTGGAAGCGGGGGCGTAAGAGTGCGCGAACTCACAAATGATCAGTCCGGGGGACTGATCATTTGTGAGTTCGCGCACGTCCCCCGCTGGAAAGCCGGGACAAGGGAAGCCCGAAGGGCCGCAGCGATCGGGAGCACGGCCACGGTCCGTCCACCGTGGCGCTCAAGAACCCGAAGAAAGACCAGCCCAAGCCACCACAGCACCCAAAGGCAAATCAGCCTTCGATGACAGCGTAGGCGGAATGATTATGTATGGACTCGAAATTCTCGGCGGTGACGCGGAAACTGCGTACACCGGCCAGCCCCTGGAGATGCTCGGCCACATCGCGAACAAGGTCCTCGACGAACTTGGGGTTTTCGTAAGCGCGCTCGGTCACGAATTTTTCATCGCTGCGCTTGAGCAGGCCCCACAGCTCGCATGATGCCTGCTGCTCGATGTTGCGGATCAGGGCGTCCACATCGGCCTGCGAAGGGTCCTGATAGGCAATCTCGACCGTGACGTGCGAACGCTGGTTATGGGCGCCGTATTGCGAAATGGCTTTGGAGCAGGGGCACAGGCTGGTCACGGGGACCAACACGGAAAGCGTGAATTGCGCAACGCCGGCCTGGGCCTGGGCCTGGGCCGACCACTTGACCTCGTAGTCCATCAGGCTGGAAACGCCCGAAACCGGCGCGGTCTTGGAAAGGAAATAAGGAAAGGTCGCGGCAATATCGCCCTTCTGGGCGTGCAGCAAAGGCAGCATGTCTTGCGCCATTGCGCAAAACAGGGACGGCGTCATCGGCGTCTGGCGGTATTGCTCGAGCAGCGCCACGAAACGCGACATATGCGTTCCTTTTTCGTGCCCCGGCAAGGCCACGGTCAGTTCCCAGTTGGCCACGGTGGCCTGCGCCGAACCATCGGCCTGCGCAATGGCCATGGGATGACGCACGCCCCGGACGCCGACGCGCTGTATGGCGATGTGACGGGTATCGACGCTGCTCTGCACGTCAGGCATGGCAACAGCAGAATCAATCAGTATATTCATGAAATATAGACCTGGTGGACGCCCGCCACGGCGGTACGCCGGTTACTCAAAATATGATGCGGGAAGCCCGCCGCGATCAACCCCATAACCCTGACGGGATAGGGGCCTTTCACTGTTACTTTACCGCAAGTCCCGCTACGGACACATCCATTGGATGCACCAGGGAAGAGAAACGTTCCCGAATGGAGCGTTCTATGCCTGCGCCGTCCAGGCCCAATTCGGAAAGAATGGCCGCCTGTTCGCCATGATCGATAAAGCGGTCGGGCAGGCCCAGTTGCAGCACCGGCCGGGCGATATTCTGCCGGCTGAAAAACTCCAGCACGGCGCTGCCGGCTCCGCCCATGATGGAGGCATCCTCGACAGTCACGAAAGCCTGGTGCGTATCGGCCAGGCTTTGCAGCAGGGCCTCATCCAGCGGCTTCACGAAACGCATGTCGGCCACGGTGGCGCCAAGCGCCTCCGCGGCCTGCAGCGCCGCGCCGGCCAGGGTGCCGAAAGCCAGGATGGCGATATGCTCGCCCTGGCGGCGAATGACGCCCTTGCCCAGCTCGACTTCGTCCAGCCCTTCGTGCACCGGGGCGCCGCGGCCGGCGCCGCGCGGATAACGTACCGACGCGGGACCGGGATGACGGTAACAGGTGCTCAGCAGCAAGCGCGCCTCGTTCTCGTCGGACGGCGTGGCCACCACCATATTGGGAATGCAGCGCAAGAAGGCGATGTCGTAATTGCCGGCGTGCGTGGCGCCATCGGCGCCGACGATGCCCGCCCGATCCAGGGCAAAGGTCACATCCAGATTTTGCAGTGCCACGTCGTGTATGAACTGATCGTAGCCGCGCTGCAGGAAGGTGGAGTAGATGGCAAGCACCGGCTTCTGGCCCTCGCAGGCCAGGCCGGCCGCAAAAGTGACGGCGTGCTGTTCGGCGATGCCGACATCGAAATAGCGCGCGGGAAAGCGCTGTTCGAATTCGACCATGCCGCTGCCTTCGCGCATGGCCGGCGTGATGCCGACCAGGCGGCTGTCGGCCTGGGCCATATCGCACAGCCAATGTCCGAACACCTGGGTAAACGTCTGCTTGGCGGGCACCTTGGACTTCTGGATGCCCACGCTGGGGTCGAACTTGCCCGGCCCATGATAAAGCACGGGATCGGCTTCGGCCAGTTTGTATCCCTGCCCTTTCTTGGTGACCACATGAAGGAATTGCAGGCCGCCCAGCGCCTTGAGGTTTTCCAGCGTAGGGACAAGCGCATCCAGGTCGTGGCCGTCGATGGGTCCCACGTAATTGAAGCCAAGCTCTTCAAACAGGGTTGCAGGAGACACCATGCCTTTGGCATGCCCTTCGAAGCGGCGCGCCAGTTCGAGCACGGGCGGCACATGCTGCAGGACCGCGCGGCCCACGTTCTTGGCGGCAGCATAGAACCCGCCAGACAACAGGCGCGCCAGATAGCGATTCAGCGCCCCCACCGGCGGCGAAATAGACATATCGTTATCGTTGAGCACCACCAGCACATTGACGCCGGGCGTCACGCCCGCGTTGTTCAAGGCCTCGAAGGCCATGCCCGCCGTCATGGCCCCATCGCCTATGACGGCGATGTGCTGCCGCTGGTCAAGCCCCGCGTTGCGCGATGCCACCGCCATGCCCAGCACGGCGGAAATCGACGTCGATGAATGCGCGGTGCCGAACGCGTCGTACTCGGATTCGCTGCGCTTGGGAAAGCCCGAGATGCCGCCCTGCTGGCGCAAGCGGGCCATGCCGGCGCGCCGGCCGGTAAGGATTTTGTGCGGATACGATTGATGGCCCACATCCCACACCACGCGGTCGTCGGGCGTGTTGAATACGTGATGCAGGGCGATAGTCAGCTCGACCGTACCCAGGTTGGACGACAAATGACCGCCGGTTCTAGATACGGATTGCAGGACGAACTCGCGCAACTGGCTGGCGACCTCTTTGAGCTCGGCGCGATCCAGCGAGCGCAAATCGGCTGGCGTATTGATATCTTCGAGGATTACGGTAGGCATACAAGTCAAGGGATTGGGTACAAACTGCATTTTAGGCCGTCAATGGCGTCGGCGCTCAAACGGAGCGAAACAGAGCTCAGCGATCGCGCCCGACGATGTAATCGGCGATATCCGCCAGGCGGCCCGCGGCGGGCCCCAAGGGCAAAAGCGCGGCGCGGGCCTGGGCATGCAGCGATTCCAAAAGCTCGCGGGATCCGTCCAGGCCCATGATGGACACATAGGTGGGCTTGTTGCCGGCGGCATCCTTGCCGGCCGTCTTGCCCAGTGTGGCGGTATCCGAGGTTACATCCAGGATATCATCGACGACCTGGAAGGCCAGGCCCACCGCGGACGCGTAGCTTTCCAGACCCTGCCGAGCGGAAGAGCCGGCTCCGGCGACAATGCCGCCAAGCAGAACGCTGGCCTCGAGCAGCGCGCCGGTTTTCATGCTGTGCATCTGCTGCAATTGCGCATCGTTCAATGCCACGCCGACGCTGCCGCAATCGATGGCCTGGCCTCCGACCATTCCCATGCTGCCGGCTGAACGCGCCAGCAATTGGCAGGCCTGCACGACCAGGGCCGGCGCAATCGGCATCAAGGCCAGCAACTCGAACGCCAAAGGCTGCAAGGCATCGCCGGCCAGCATCGCGGTGGCCTCGTCAAAGCGCACATGAACCGTGGGACGGCCGCGCCGCAGCGCATCATCGTCCATGCAAGGCAAATCGTCGTGGACCAGGGAATAGGCGTGTATCAGCTCGACAGCCGCCGCGGCGTGATCAAGGGCGATTTCCTGCGCCGCCGCCGCTGTCCCCGCTTGCAGCGATGCTTCGCCGGCGGCATAGACCAGGGCGGCGCGTACGCGCTTGCCCGGGCCCAGCACCGCATAGCGCATGGCTTCGTGCAGGGTTTCAGGCGCTGCCGCGGCCGGCGGCAGCAGTTGGTCCAGCACGCCTTCGACATGCTGCACGCGCTCGGTCAGCCATGCCGGGAAATCTTGCTTTCTGTGCGCCATGCCTATTCCTCGCCGCTGTCGGCATCGGCCAGGGGCTTGAGCAAATTGCCTTGCAATACTTTGACCTGCTGCTCGGCCTGGTCCAGGCGGCGCTGGCATATCTTGGCAAGCTCGACGCCCTGCTCGTAGGCGGCCAGCGACTGATCAAGCGGCAGCGCGCCGGTCTCCATCTGGGAGACCAGCGATTCGAGTTGGGCCAAGGCCGTTTCAAAATCCTGCGGCAAGGCGGCCTTGCCGTCGGCTTGATCGGCGGCGGCGGGCGTGGAGCCGGGTTTTGCGTCGTTCATGAGCGTATTCCAGAAAATCAGCGCAGCCAAGGCCGCGCTTGTTTTGCATCCTGCCCAAATTGTACGAGAAGCCGGGCATGCCTGCCCAAACCCCGCATCCGGGCCCGACTTTAGAGCGGAAAAACTGGGGTACAATCCTAGCTCCTAAAAATTTCATCGGCCAGTCCGTTTTTTCTTCGCACCAGGACATCAAAGCAGGGATAACCGCAGGAAATGACCGCAAGGAAATGACCTCGATGGATTGCCGCGTTTTTTCCTGGTTTCATCACAGCGGGGGGAATCATGACCGACATCGGTCGGGAAGCGCATTTCGCGCTGGCGCAAACGCAACTTTCAGTCAGCAGCTATTTTGACGAAGCCGTTTTTGCCCAAGAGCAAGAACGCATTTTCAAGAATTCCGCACTTTACGTTGGACACGAAAAAGTCGTGCCCGAACCGGGAGACTGGCGTACCCTGCCGCAAGAACAGGCTGGGCGCGTTCTCGTGCGCAACGCCGATGGCGTGGAATTGATGTCGAACGTCTGCCGCCACAGGCAAGCCATCATGCTGGGCGGCGAGGGCGGAAACCTGGGCGGCACGCGAAGCGAGCACGGCAATCTGCGCAGCACCGGCGGAAACATCGTATGTCCGGTGCACCGCTGGACCTACAGCAAACAGGGCAAGCTGCTGGGCGCTCCGCAGTTTCCCAAGACACCCTGCATGGATCTGCAGCGCTACACGCTTAAGAACTGTCATGGGCTGCTGTTCGAAGGACCGCGCAATCCGGCGCAAGACTTGGCGGCCCTGTTCGACCGGCCCGAATTCGACTTCTCGGATTACGTGCTGGATCACGTCGAAGTGCATTCATGCCGCTACAACTGGAAAACCTTCATCGAGGTATACCTGGAAGACTACCACGTCGGCCCCTTCCATCCCGGCCTGGGCAAGTTCGTGACCTGCGACGACCTTAGCTGGGAGTTCTCCGACTGGTACAGCTCGCAGCGCGTGGGCGTGCACAAATCGCTCAGCCAGCCGGGCAGCGACGTGTATGCGCAATGGCACGACAGGCTGATGGATTACCGCGCGGGCCAGGAGCCCGATTTCGGGGCGGTGTGGGTCACTTATTTCCCCACGCACATGATAGAGCTCTACCCCCATGTGGTCGTGCTATCGACGCTGCATCCGGTCAGTCCCCAGGAAACGATGAATATCGTCGAGTTCTATTATCCGGAAGACATCGTTGCCTTCGAGCGCGAGTTCGTGCTGGCACAGCGGGCGGCCTACATGGAAACGGCGATCGAGGACGATGAAATCGCCGAACGCATGGACGCGGGCCGCAAGGCCCTGATGCGGCGCGGCGCCGACGAAGCCGGCCCCTATCAGTCGCCCATGGAAGACGGCATGCGGCACTTCCACGAATGGTATCGCCGCATGATGACCGGAGCCGGCGCCTAAGCGCCGGTTTTTTTTTTGCCGCCGAGCGGCTGGGCCGAATCCGTTACGGCGCGGAACGCGCCACCGGACGGGCGGGATCGCTGCACCACTCGCTCCAGGAGCCCGGATACAGCGCCGAGCCCTTCAGGCCGGCCAATTCCATGGAAAAAAGGTTATGGCAGGCGGTGATGCCCGATCCGCATTGATGCACGATCTGCGCGGCGGGACGCCCATCCAGCAAGGCATCGAACTCGCTCCGCAACTCATCGGGCGCCTTGAATCGGCCATCATCGCGTACATTCAGGGAGCTTGGACGGTTCAGGGCGCCCGGAATATGGCCGGCCACCGGATCCATGGGCTCGGTTTCGCCGCGATAGCGATTCGCGGCACGGGCATCGACCACGGTAAAAGACGGGTTTTCCAGGTTTTCCAGCACGGTCTGCGCATCGACCGTGGGCATCGCGGCCGCCGCCGGCGGCTCCAGGCTTTGCAGCGCCTGCGCTTCCGTCACCGAAGCGCTGCGCACGCCGGTTTCGCTGGCGCCGCCCGCCTGCAGCCAGGCCGGCCAACCGCCATCCAGGACGGCGACATTTTCGTGGCCCAGCCAGCGCAGCATCCACCACAAATGCGAAGCATACATGCCGTTGCCCCCATCGTAGACCACCACCTGAGACTGCCCGGTCAAGCCATGCAAACGCATCAGCACCGCGAAATCGTCGCGGTCGGGTAAAGGGTGGCGCCCGTTGCTGCCGGTTTTCGGGGCGGACAACTGGGTTTCGTGATCCAGAAACAAGGCGCCGGGGATATGCCCTTGCTCGTAGGCCTTCCTGCCGGCCCGGTGGTCGGCAAGGTCGTGGCGGACATCGAAAACAAGCCAATCACGCGCAGGCAGCTTTCCGCGAAGTTCGTCCGCGCTTATCAGTAACTTATACATTTCGTGTCTCCTTGTCATCATCCTGGACAGTCTGCTTGCTCAGCACCGTTTGGCCGCGCATGATGCGATCTTCGCTATACGTGCGCCAGATCGAGAGCAGGCCGGAAGCAATGATAAGGGCCATTCCGGCCCAAGCCACCGCATCGGGCAGATCGCCCCAGAAAACAATGCCCAGCAAGGTTGCAAAGATAATGGTTGTATATTGCAGCGCCGCCGTCAATAGCGCCGAGCCCAGGCCGAAAGCGCGGGTCATCGCCAGTTGGCCCACCAATCCCAGCACGCCCACGCCGGTCAACGCGAACCAGGCGGCAAGACCTATGTCCTTCCAGCCTTCCAGCGCCAGCCCCACCAGGCTGGTCAGGCATACGCAACATGAAAAAATGAACACGGTGCGCCACTCGGGCTCGCCCACCCGGCCCAATTGACGAATCTGCATCATGGCCACCGCGGACAAGGCGCCGGCGCCCAGGCCCAGCGCGGCGGGAAGAAACTGGTCCTGCGCGATGCTTGGACGCAGCACGGCGATGACGCCGAAAAACCCCAGCAAGACCGCCAGTATGCGTACCGGGTCGCGCTGGCTTCCGCCCCAGCCCAGCATCCAGCCCGCAATGAACAAGGGGGCGGTGTAGTTAAGGCTGATGGCGGTGGATAAAGGCAGGTGGGAAATTGCGAAGAAGCCCAGCCACATGGACCCGATGCCCGAGACATTGCGCCAGACATGCAGCTTCCAGCTGGACGGGACCAGGCTGCGGTGAGTGTAACGGGTCCAGAAATAGAGCAGCAGAACCGAAGGAATGCCGCGAAAAAGAACCACATGCGGCAGGGTTGCGCCATAATCCGAGGCAACCTTCACGCAGGCCCCCATGCCAGCAAACATCACACTCGCCAGTAACATCCACAGAGACTGCATGTACTCAACCGAAAATCTGATTAAAACCGCCAAGTCGCTACTATACTCTGATGCTGAAAAAATTATGGCGCCCCGACTTTAAATTAGAGGAACCGCCCTCCATATATGTAGTCCAAGGCTTTGCTCGCGTTATTCGGAAAACTTAAAACATGAAACGAATCTTCTTATTCCTGTTGACCAACATTGCTGTCATGGTCGTGCTCAGCGCTTCCATGAACGTATTGGGCGTGGGGCGCTTTCTTACCGCCAACGGCCTGGACCTGACCCAATTGCTGATTTTTTCAGCTTTGGTCGGCTTCACCGGCTCCATTATTTCCCTGCTGATCAGCAAATGGATGGCCAAGCAGTCCACCGGGGCCCGCGTCATCGATCCACAGGCGCCCGCCAACGCCAAGGAAGCCTGGCTGCTGGATACCGTGCACCAACTTGCCGACCGGGCCGGCATCGGCCGGCCCGAGGTCGCCATCTATGACGGCGCACCCAATGCCTTCGCGACAGGCGCCTTCAAGAACGACGCCCTGGTCGCGGTGTCGACCGGCCTGCTGGACAGCATGACCGAAGAGGAAGTGGCCGGCGTGCTGGGCCACGAGGTCGCCCACGTTGCCAACGGCGACATGATCACACTGACCCTGATCCAGGGCGTGGTCAATACCTTCGTCATATTCTTTGCGCGCATCGTCGGTTACTTCGTGGACCGCGTCGTACTGAAGAACGATCGCGGCATCGGGGCGGGCTATTACATTACCGTCGTTGTGTGCGAAATCGTCTTCGGCATATTGGCGTCGGTCATCGTCGCGTGGTTCTCGCGCCAACGCGAATACCGCGCCGATGCCGGCTCGGCCAGCCTGCTGGGTTCGCGCGAACCCATGCTTCGCGCCCTGGCCCGCCTGGGCGGGCTCGAGGCCGGCGAATTGCCCAAGGCCTTCAAGGCGTCGGGTATTTCGGGCACGCGTTCCATCAGCGCCATGTTCGCCTCGCACCCGCCCATTGCCGCGCGCATCCATGCCTTGCAAGCCGCGCAACGCATCTGACCACTACGGCGCCTGGAAGATCCCTTCTCTTCCAGGCGCCTGCAGCCACCAGTTTTCCGCAACATAAGCCGAACGCCTGGTTTATCATGCGGACATGACGGAATTATTTGCCCTGCTGAACTTTGGCGGCTACATCGCGCTGCTGCTTTGGGGCGTCCATATGGTTCAGAGCGGGGTGCAGCGCGCCTTCGGCGCGGCTCTCCGGGTCTGGATGGGCCGGGCTTTAGGCACCCGCATACGGGCCTTCTTCACCGGGCTGGCCATTACCTCGGCCATACAAAGCAGCACGGCAACCGGACTGATGATCACCAGCTTCGCCGCGGGAGGCCTGGTTGCCCTGTCTCCCGGACTGGCGGCGATGTTGGGCGCCAATGTCGGGACGACCATCATCGTCCAACTGCTTTCGTTCAACCTTACCGTCCTGGCACCCACCTTTATATTGGCGGGCGTCTGGCTGTTCCGGCGCAACCAGCCCAGCAGGCGGCGCGACCTGGGCCGCGTGTTCATAGGGCTGGGGCTGTTATTGCTGTCGCTGCACGAACTCGTGCTGCTGTTCGCCCCGCTGCAGGATGCGCGGCTGCTGGAGATACTGCTGGACGCCTTGGCCGATCAGCCGGTCATCGCCCTGCTATTGTCGGCCATTCTGGCCTGGGCGTCGCACTCCAGCGTTGCCGTGGTCGTATTGATCATGTCCCTGGCCAGCCATGGCCTGATCGAACCCTCGCTGGCCTATGCCTTGGTGCTGGGGGCCAACCTGGGCACCGCCGTGAATCCCCTGCTGGAGGGCGCCAGCGACGAAGATCCGGCCGCCCGGCGCCTGCCGCTGGGCAACTTGGGCACGCGCTTGGCCGGCTGCCTGCTGGCGCTGGCGCTGCTGCCCTGGCTGCCCGCCTTGATGAACGCCCTGACGACCGATTCCGCAAGGGCTGTGGCGAACTTCCATACCCTGTTCAACGTAGCCGTCGCGCTGCTGTTCCTGCCTTTGTTGACCCCTTATTCGCGCATGCTCGTGCGTTTGCTGCCCAAGCGCAGCGACCCGAACGACCCGTCCCGTCCGCAATATCTGGACGAATCCGCCCACGAAGTCCCCGCCATCGCGCTGGGCAATGCCGCGCGCGAAGCCTTGCGGGTGGCCGACATGGCGCAAAGCCTGCTGGGCATGGCGCGCGCCGGCTTTCTGCGGGACAACCGGCACCGGATCGCGCACGCACGTTACATCAACAATGCCATCAACCGCCTGGACGGCGCCATCACCACTTACCTGGCCACGCTGGACCAGGACGCCATGAACAAGGAAGACCATCGGCGGCTGGACGAAATACTGGCCTTCTCGTCGAACATGGCCCATGCCGGAAATATCGCCACCGGCGGCCTGCTGGGCCACACGGCCACCTTGCGCAAGAAAGGCTGGGCCTTCACCGCCGCGCAACGCGATGAGCTGACCACAATATTGGACAGGCTGATGCGCAACCAGCGCCAGACCGCCGCGCTGTTCGTCGCTGAAGACATCCGGAGCGCACGCTATCTGGCGTTCGAAAAAGACCACTTCCGCGAACTGGAAGCCACGGCGGCGGAGCGCAATCTGCAGAACATTCAGGCCGGCAGGTTGGACCAGGCCGAACTGGGGTCCTTCTACCTGGACATACTGCGCGATGCCAAAACCATCAATTCATTTTTGGTTGAAGCGGCCGCCTACCCCATACTGGCCAAGCACGGCGAACTGCTGCCCAATCGCTTGCGCGACAATGGCGGCTCTCCCGAGTAGAGGCCTGCGCCCTCAGCCCAGATACCGGCCGAACCAGGCCAACGCCTTGTCCCAGGCATCCTGCGCGTCCTGCGCATGATAGCTGGGCCGATAGTCGGCATAGAAGGCGTGCCCCGAATCCGGATACACAACGATTTCCGAGCTTTGCGCCGCGGCATTGCCCTGCGCCAGCGCGGCTTCCATGCGCCGCACATCCTCAACCGGAATGCTGGTGTCGCGCCCGCCATACAAACCCAGCACCGGCGCGTGCAGTTCAGCCGCCACGTCGATGGGATTGCGCCGTTGCAGCGGGCCGTGACCCGTCGTCAGCTTCCCGTACCAGGCCACGCCGGCCTTGCAGCGCGGGTTGTGGGCCGCATACATCCAGGTAAGGCGGCCGCCCCAGCAAAATCCGGTCACTCCCAAACGGGCCGTGTCGGCGCCCTGGCTTGCCGCCCATTTGACGGCGGCGTCCAGGTCGGCCAGCACCTGCTCGTCGGGCACCCGCGACACAATGTCCTTGATCAGGGCGCCCATGTCGGAATACTGGCTGGCATCGCCCTGGCGCTGGTACAGCTCGACGCCTACCGCCATATAGCCCTGATGGGCGAAACGCCGGCATACGTCCCGGATATGCTCGTGCAGGCCGAAAATTTCCTGGATGACGAGAACGACGGGCGCCTGCTCGCTATCGGCGGGAACGGCGAAATAAGCCGGTATCGTTCCGTCGAAAGTGGGCATGTCCACCTGTCCGTGGCGCAAGCCGTCGACGCTGGTATGGATGGTGGTTCCGGCTGCCCCGGTAATAGGTGAAAACGACATTTTTGACTCCTTGTCCTTGCCAGTACTCGCGATCGCGAGCGGTCAATGGGCTTGTTCCCAATTCGGCCCTATGCCCACTTCGGCCACCAGCGGCACGCTAAGACTGGCCACGTTGCACATAAGCCCCGGCAAATGCCGGGCCACAATATCGACTTCGCCCGCGGGAACGTCGAGCACCAGTTCGTCGTGCACCTGCATGACCACGAGGCTTTCCAGGCCTTCGGCCTCGAGCCAGTCCTGGACGGCCACCATGGCCATCTTGATCAGGTCGGCGGCCGTGCCCTGCATGGGCGCATTGATTGCCGCCCGCTCGGCGGCCGCCTGCCGGGGTCCCTTGGCGCCGCGCAGCTCGGGCAGCCAAAGCCGCCGGCCGAACACGGTTTCCACATAACCCAGTTCGCGCGCCATCTGCTTGGTTTGCGCCATATAGTTTGCCACACCGGGATAGCGGGCAAAGTAGCGATCTATATAAGCCCTGGCCGCGTCGCGCGTGATGCCCAGATTGGAGGCCAGGCCGAATTCGCCCATGCCATAGATCAAGCCGAAATTGATGGCCTTGGCCGCCCTGCGCTGCTCGCCCGAGACCTCGTCCAGTGCAACGCCAAACACTTCGGAAGCGGTTGCACGGTGGATGTCATCGCCTCGCTCAAACGCGCTGCGCAAGTTGTCGTCGTCGGAAACATGGGCCATGACGCGCAGCTCGATCTGCGAATAGTCAGCGGAAAGGATCTGTCCTTTATCGGAGATGAAGGCCGTGCGCACGCGCCGGCCCTCGGGGGTGCGCACCGGAATGTTCTGCAGGTTCGGATCCGACGAGGCCAGCCGGCCGGTGATCACCGCGGCCTGCGCGTAACGCGTATGGACGCGCCCCGTGGCGGGATTGATCATTTTGGGCAGCTTGTCGGTATAGGTGGACTTGAGCTTGGCCAAGCCCCGGTATTCCAGCAACAGCGCGGGCAAGGGATAGTCGCGCGCCAGCTTGCTCAACACGTCTTCATCGGTCGACGGCGCGCCGCTGGCGGTCTTGCGGACCACCGGCAACTGCATGCGCTGAAAAAGGATCTCGCCCAGTTGCTTGGGCGAATTCAGATTGAACGGCTGGCCGGCCAGCTCGAACGCCTTTTTTTCGAGCGCCAGCAATTGCTGGCCGAGCTCGTGGCTTTGCATCGCCAACAGATCGGCATCGATGCGCACCCCGTTGCGTTCTATGGTGGTCAGCACCCGCGACACCTGGATTTCCAGAAGATAGATGGCATCGAGCCCCGGATCCACAGCAAGCTGCGGACGCAGCGCCTGATGCAGTTGGAAAGTGAAGTCGGCATCCTCGCAGGCATAGTGGGATGCCTTTTCGACCTCGACTTCGTCGAAGCACAATTGCTTGGCGCCCTTGCCGCATAAATCCTCGAACGTCGTGCCCGTGCGGCCCAGCCAGCGCTGGCCCAGTTCCTGCATATTGACACGCCGATGGGATTCCAGCACATAGGCCTGAAGCATGGAATCCTCGGCTATGCCCGCCAATGCCACGCCCTCGTTCAAGAACACATGCGCATCGTACTTGGCGTTGTGCAGCAGCTTGCGGGCCGAAGAGTCCTCAAGCCATGGGCGCAAGCGCGCCAGCACCTCGTCCTTGGGCAACTGGCGCACATTGTCAGGCCCACGATGAGCCACCGGTATATAGCACGCCACGCCCGGGCCGACGGACAGCGACATGCCCACCATGCGCGCGGCCATGGGATCGATCGAAGTGGTTTCGGTGTCCAGCGCAACCAGCTCGGCGGCCTGGAGCTTGGCCAGCCAGCGCTCCAGCGCGTCCCAGTCCAGGATGGTCTCATACTGAAGATCGACCACCGGCGCGGGTGTTTCGACGGCCTGGCGGCTGTCCTGCGCGGGGATGCGTTCGGGCTCTCCGCTAAGCTCGCGCAGCCATGAACGAAAGCCGTACTCGTCGTATAGCGCGATCAGGGTTTCGCGATCCAGGGGTTTAGGCGCCAGATCGGCAAGGTCCAGGGCCAGATCGGGAATATCGCAATCTGTCTTGACCGTCAGCAATTGACGGGTCAATTCGAAATTGGGTATGGCGCCGCGCAGGTTCTCGCCCGCCACGCCCTTGATGCTTGCGGCGTTCTTGACCAGAGCCTCTATCGAACCGAACTCGCCCAGCCATTTGGCGGCGGTCTTGGGGCCCACCTTGGGCACGCCCGGCACATTGTCCACCGCATCGCCCGTCAGCATTAAAAAGTCTACAATCTGTGCAGGACTGACCCCGAATTTTTTTATCACGCCGTCCACATCCTGCCGCTCTCCGCTCATGGTGTTGACCAGTTCGACATGCTCGTTCACCAATTGGGCCAGATCCTTGTCGCCCGTGGACACTATCGTATGCACATTTTCGCGCGCCGCGCGGCAAGCCAGCGTGCCGATGATGTCGTCGGCCTCGACGCCCGGCACCGCCAGCACGGGCCAGCCCAGCGCCCGAACGGCCCGATGGATGGGCTCGATCTGTGCTGATAACTCTTCAGGCATGGACGGACGGTTTCCTTTGTATAAAGGATAGATATCGTCGCGGAATGTCTTGCCTCGGGCATCGAACACGCAGGCCGCATAGTCCGCCTTGTAATCCTGCAGGAGTCTCCTTAACATGGAGATGACACCATAGAGGGCGCCGGTTGGCTCTCCCTTGGCGTTTCGCAGGTCGGGCATGGCGTGATAGGCGCGATACAGATAGCTCGACCCATCAACAAGTAACAAGGTTTTTTTCATGTCAAACAATAAAATAGTCCGTATGCCGGCAGCGCAGCAGATTCCTGGGATTATGTCAGAGATGCAGGTCGCTGCCGAGACTTTGCAGGAAATCGGTTGGGGCGTCAGTGTTTTCGGCAGCGCCCGCATCCGTCCCGATTCACCCTACTATGCATTAAGCGAGGACGTCGGCGCCCGGTTGGCCAAAGCCGGCCTGACCGTCATTGCCGGCGGCGGACCGGGCATCATGGAGGCCGCCAATAAAGGCGCTTTCGAAGCGGGCGGCAATAGCGTGGGGCTCAACATCAAGCTGCCGCGCGAAGCCAGCAACAATCGTTATCAAACTCACAGCCTTACGTTCGATTACTTTTATTCACGAAAAGCCACGTTTTTCATGCATAGCGCCGCCTACATCGCCTTGCCGGGCGGCTTCGGCACGCTTGACGAGCTTTTCGAAGTCCTCACCCTGGTCCAGACGCATAAAGTGCCGCCGGCACCCATCATGCTGATCGGCACCGAATTCTGGTCCGGCCTTATAGATTGGATAAAAAGCCATTTGCTGGCCAACCAATTGATCGGGCCGCATGACCTGGATCTGCTGACGCTGACCGACGATCTGGATCTCGTCATGCGGCAAATCGAAGAGTTCTGCCAAGACTATGCCGAAGAACGCGATGCGGCGCCCGCCCTTCCGGAATAATCCCGACGCATCCCTGCCTCCAGTGCGGGCATACAATTGATTATTCCGTTCCATCAACCCTTTTACCCGGAAGAATGACATGACCGCACAGCAGCTTCCTTTGAACTTGAACGATCCCAGCCTGTACAAAACCAGCTCCTACATCAACGGAACATGGATGGACGCCCGGGACGGCGCCACATTTGCGGTGGATAACCCGGCCACCGGACGCATCATCGCGCAGGTCGCCAATCTGGGCGCGGACGAAGCGCAAGACGCCATCGCCGCCGCCGACCGGGCCTACAAGGAATGGCGGGCGCGTACCGGCAAGGATCGGGCCAACATCCTGCGCAAATGGTTCGACCTGATCATTGCCAACACCGAGGATCTGGCCCAGTTGATGACCCTGGAACAGGGCAAGCCCATTGCCGAATCGCGCGGCGAGATCGCCTACGGCGGCTCCTTCGTGGAATGGTTTGCCGAGCAGGCCAAGCGCGTCAGCGGCGACATCATGGCTTCGCCCAATCGCGCCAACCGGATGCTGGTCATGCGCGAGCCCATAGGCGTCTGCGCCGCCATAACGCCCTGGAATTTCCCCAACGCCATGATCACCCGCAAGGTGGCGCCGGCGCTGGCCGCCGGCTGCACGGTCGTGCTGAAACCCGCGGAACAAACGCCTCTTTCGGCCTTGGCGCTGGCCGAGCTGGCCCAGCGGGCGGGCATTCCGGCCGGGGTGCTCAATATCATTACGGCAGACAGCGACCGCTCGATCGCCATCGGCAAAGTCCTGTGCGCCAGCCCCATCGTCAAGAAGGTGACCTTTACGGGTTCGACCGCGGTCGGCCGCATACTGATGCAGCAAAGCGCCCCAACCATCAAGAAACTGTCGCTGGAGCTGGGCGGGCACGCGCCCTTCATCGTATTCGATGACGCCGATCTGGATGCGGCGGTCGACGGCGCCATGACCGCAAAGTACCGCAACGCCGGCCAGACCTGCGTCTGCACCAATCGCATCTACGTGCATGAAGCCGTGTACGACAGCTTCATCGAAAAGTTCGCCGCCAAGGTGGGCGCGCTTACGGTGGGCGATGGTTTCACCGACAAAGTCGCGCAGGGCCCGCTTATCGACGACGCGGCGATCGTAAAGGTAAAAGAGCACGTGAAGGACGCCATCGACAAGGGCGCCAAGGTTACGGTCGGCGGGCAGGCCCATGCCTTGGGCGGACGCTTCTTCCAGCCGACCGTGCTGTCCAACATAAGCGAGGACATGCTGTGCATGAAAGAGGAAACCTTCGGCCCTCTTGCGCCGGTTGTAAAGTTTTCGGACGAAGACCATGTCATCGCGCTTGCCAACAACACCGAGTACGGCCTGGCCTCCTATTTCTACAGCCGTGACGTGACGCGCATCTTCCGCGTCGCCGAGGCGCTGGAATATGGCATGGTAGGGGTCAATACAGGCCTGATATCGAACGAGGTCGCACCCTTCGGCGGAGTCAAGCAATCGGGTCTGGGCCGCGAGGGCTCGGTTTACGGCATGGACGACTTCATGGAGCTCAAGTACGTTTGCCTGGGCGGGATGTAAGCCCATTCCCATATCAAACGTGCACTTTGTCGGCTTCGCTTGCCTTACAAGTAGGTTCTCGCGCTTCGCCTTCGCCTTCGCGTTCACGTTTGATCTAGAGCATTTTCGGTTCAAGTGCTTACGTGCTTGTTGGTTCTGCCGGTGCAATATCCAGTGGTAATTCGGAATCCGTGTGGAGTGTTTTCTGACGGGAGTTCGTGCGCGGTGGTGCCACTATGGACTGCGGGGCGAATTCCGTGCAAGGTATGCTCTGACGCGTGCCGGGTGGCGGGAGCCGGCCTTGCTCCTCGTGCCCGGTTCGGCGCCCTGCGCGCCGAACGCCGCTGCGCCTGGCTCCTGCGCCCGTTCGGGCTGCGTTCGCCGACGGCTCGCTCGGCCCCGAAAGTCGCCGCGTCCGGCCCCCGCCACCCGACCCGCTGCGGTGTTTTGCGTTTGAGGCGCCGCTGGGGCGGTTTTTGTGCTTGGCCTTTTTATGTGGCGCTCGGTGCCGCTGGAAGGGGTCTCGCGCCGTCCCGGCCTCGCGCGCCCGCCGCGCGGGCCAGGACATTCGAGCTTGACGGATGATCCATCGTCAACAGTGTCCATCGCCAACAGTGTCCATCGCTAAGGGGGTTCATCGCTAACTATGCTGCCAAGGCGCAGCCGGTGGGCAGGGGATGGGCGAGGTTTGAGCAAGCCGCTGCAAGGGAACCCAGAAGGGGCGCAGCGATCCAAGCCCGGCCCCTGCCCACCGGCTGCGCCGGTTGTATAAGCGGTTGTATAAGCTAACTCCACACCTGAACCAGGAAATGCGCTAGAAAAAGCAAAGGCGCCCGAAGGCGCCTTGCAAACTGCTTTTCTTTACATCAAAAAATCAAGCAGCATCCCTGGATGCGCGGCGACGCTCGTGCTCTTGCAGATAGCGCTTGCGCAGGCGTATGGACTTGGGCGTCACCTCGACCAATTCATCATCGCTGATGAACTCGACCGCGTATTCCAGCGTCAACTGGATGGGCGGAACCAGGTCGATATGCTCGTCTTTCCCTGAGGAGCGGACGTTGGTCAGCTTCTTTTCCTTGATGGGATTGACCACCAGGTCGTTGTCGCGGCTATGGATGCCGATGATCATGCCCTCATACAAAGGCTCCTGCGGGGATACGAACATGCGGCCGCGATCCTGCAGCTTCCACAAGGCGTAGGCCACGGCGGCGCCTTCGTCCTGGCTGATGAGCACGCCGTTGCGGCGCTCGCCCACACCGCCTTCGCGCATCGGCGCGTAGTCGTCGAAAATGTGGCTCATCAAACCCGTGCCGCGCGTCAGCGTCATGAACTCGCCCTGGAATCCGATCAGGCCGCGAGCGGGAATACGGTATTCAAGGCGCGTACGGCCGCGGCCGTCGGCCTGCATGTCCTGCAGGTCGCCCTTGCGGCGTCCCAGCTCTTCCATGACGCCGCCCTGATGGGCGTCCTCAAGGTCGACAGTCAGCAATTCGTAGGGCTCCAGCCGGACGCCGTTCTCTTCCTTGTACACCACGCGCGGACGCGATACGGCCAGTTCGTAACCTTCGCGGCGCATGTTTTCCAGCAATATGGTCAGGTGCAGCTCGCCGCGCCCGCACACTTCGAAGACCGTATCGTCATCAGTGTCGTTCACGCGCAAGGCCACATTGGACTTCAGCTCGCGGTCCAGGCGATCGCGCAATTGGCGGCTGGTCACGAACTTGCCTTCGCGGCCGGCCAGAGGCGATGTGTTCACCATGAAATTCATGGTCAGGGTGGGCTCGTCGATGCGCAGCATGGGCAGCGCTTCCGGATTGGCCGGATCGACGATGGTGCAGCCAATGCCGATATCCTCGATACCGTTGATCAGCACGATATCGCCGGCCTGTGCTTCCTCGACCTGTTCGCGCTCCAGTCCCTTGAACTTCAGAACCTGATTGATGCGGCCCTTGATGGGCTGACCGTCCGGACCGAACTTGACCACGACATCCTGTGCCGCGCGCAAGCGCCCGCGGTTGATGCGGCCCACGCCTATCTTGCCGACGTAGGTGTTGTAGTCCAAGGAAATCACCTGCATCTGCAAGGGACCGTCGGGATCATCCTCGCGCTGCGGCACGTGCTTGAGTATGGCGTCGAACAAGGGCCGCATATCGCCTTCGCGCACGTCCTCGGTCAAGCCCGAATAGCCCGCCAGGCCGGATGCGTAGATCACCGGGAAATCAAGCTGCTCTTCGGTCGCGCCCAGCTTGTCGAACAGGTCGAACGTGGCGTTGATGACGAAATCGGGACGCGCGCCGGGACGGTCGATCTTGTTGACCACGACGATGGGCTTCAGGCCCAGCGCCAGGGCCTTGCGGGTCACGAAGCGGGTCTGGGGCATGGGGCCTTCGACCGCATCGACCAGCAGCACCACGCCATCGACCATGGACAGCACCCGTTCCACCTCGCCGCCGAAGTCGGCGTGTCCCGGGGTATCGATGATGTTGATGTGCGTGCCTTCGTACTGCACCGAGCAGTTCTTGGCCAGAATGGTGATCCCGCGTTCCTTCTCGATATCGCCGGAGTCCATGACCCGCTCGGAAATGTGCTGGTTGTCGCGGAAGGTTCCGGACTGGCGCAGCAACTGATCGACGAGTGTGGTTTTACCGTGATCGACGTGGGCAATAATTGCCACATTGCGCAGAGCGCGATTCATAATTCTTCATCCTTTTGTTTGGTGGTTGCTGGCAATAGGCCGGCGGGCAAGGCATCGAGTGCGATTAAAGTGGTTTGAGGCGCGGGCATGGCTTGCAACGCATCCAGTCCGATGGCGTCGTCCAGCTTGAACGGCCCGACGCTGGTGCGCCGCAAAGCCTTCAAGTGAGCGCCGCAACCCAACCGGCGGCCAATGTCCTGAGCAAGGGTGCGTATATACGTACCCTTGCTGCACTGAACCGCAATTTCCGCCTCAAGCCCGTCAAGGCTCAAGAGTTCCAGTTTGTAAATAGTGATCTTCCTGGCAGGCCTGTCCAACTCTATTCCCTGACGCGCGTACTCATAGAGCGGCTTGCCATCGCGTTTCAGGGCCGAATACATCGGCGGTATCTGTTCGATCTCGCCACGGAATTCCTCCAGCGCCTTGTCCAGTTCGTCGCGCTCGACGCCGCCGAACCCCTCGGCTGCCTGCGTGACGATATTCCCGGTCAGATCGCCCGAATCTGTTTCCTCGCCGAAGCGCAAGGTGGCTATATAGCCCTTGTCCGCCTCCAGCATATAACTGGATATTTTAGTTGCCCGGCCAAGGCAACAGACCAGCAGGCCGGTCGCGAATGGATCCAGCGTGCCGGTATGTCCGGCCTTGCGCGCATCCAGCGTGCGCTTGGCTCGCTGCAGGGCGTGATTGCTGGACAAACCTTCTGGTTTGTCCAGCAACAGGACACCATCGAGCATCTGCCCGCGTCGGGAAGCCATCGTTTAAAGTTCCATGCAAAAACGACAGCCTCTTAGGGCTGCTCGTCGGGGTCCTCGGGCTCCGAGGGCTTGAAGGGTTCGGCCTGGGGGCGATTGGCCCGGTCGATGAGTTGCGACAGTTCGATGCCACGCACGACCTGGTCGTCGTGGATGAAGCGCAGGGTCGGTACGGTATGAATATGCAGCAGCTTGAACAACAGGGAGTGCAGCCAGCCCGCTTTCTCGGCCAGCGCCGCGGTCGCCGCTTCGGGTTCGGCGCCCATGACGGTGAAATACACCTTGGCATGGGCGTAATCGGCCGACAGCTCGACGCCGGTAAGCGTGATCAGGCCCGCGCGGAAAACATCGAGCTCGCGCTGTATCAGGCCGGCCAGATCTTTTTGTATCTGGTCGGCCAGCCGGGTATTGCGACCCGGATTGGGCTTGGATTTATGACGGCCCATGATTACAGTGTCCGGGCGATTTCTTTGATTTCAAAGATTTCAAGCTGGTCGCCGACTTCGATGTCGTTATTGCCTTTCAGGGTAATGCCGCAATCAAAACCGGCCTTGACTTCCTTGACGTCGTCCTTGAAGCGGCGCAGCGAGTCGATCCAGCCGCTCCAGTGAACCACATGGTTGCGCAGCAGGCGAACCTGCGAATCGCGCCGCACCACGCCGTCCAGCACCATGCAGCCGGCGATATTGCCCACTCGCGACAGGCTGTAGACTTCGCGGATCTCGACCATGCCGATGACCTCTTCGCGCTTCTCGGGAGCCAGCATGCCGGACATGGCGTTGCGCACGTCGTCCACCGCATCGTAAATGATGTTGTAGTAGCGCAGGTCGATGCCATTGTGTTCGGCCAGCTTCTTGGCGCTTTGCTCGGCGCGCACGTTGAAGCCGATCACCACGGCATGCGATGCAATCGCCAGGTTGACGTCGCTTTCGGAGATACCGCCCACGGCCGCATGCACGACCTGTACGCGGACTTCGTCGGTGGACAGCTTGGTCAAGGAAGACACCAATGCTTCCTGCGAACCCTGCACATCGGTCTTGACGATGAGCGCCAGAGTCTGCGTGCCTTCGCCAATGTTGTCGAACATGGACTCGAGCTTGGCCGCCTGCTGGCGCGCCAACTTGACGTCGCGGAACTTGCCCTGGCGGAACAAGGCGATTTCACGCGCCTTGCGCTCGTCGACCATGGCGATGACCTCGTCGCCCGCCGCCGGGACCTCGGTAAGGCCCTGGATTTCGACCGGCGTCGAAGGACCGGCACTGGCGACCGGCTTGCCGTTTTCGTTCAGCATGGCTCGGACGCGGCCGAAGCTTGCGCCCGCCAGCACCGCGTCGCCGCGATTGAGCGTGCCGCTCTGGACCAGGATGGTGGCCACGGGGCCTCGGCCCTTGTCCAGGCGCGCTTCGATGACGAGACCCTTGGCAGGCGCATCGACCGGAGACGTCAGTTCGAGGATCTCGGCCTGCAACAGAACGTTTTCCAGCAAGGCGTCGATGCCTTCGCCCGTCTTGGCGGACACGCCCACGAAGGGGACGTCGCCGCCGTATTCTTCGGGCACGACCTCTTCAGCCACCAATTCCTGCTTGACGCGCTCGGGATTGCCATCGGGCTTGTCGATCTTGGTGATGGCCACGACCAGCGGCACGCCGGCCGCCTTGGCGTGGTGTATGGCTTCCTTGGTTTGCGGCATCACGCCGTCGTCGGAAGCCACCACCAGAATGACGATATCGGTGGCCTGGGCGCCGCGGGCACGCATGGCGGTAAACGCCTCGTGGCCCGGGGTATCCAGGAAAGTCACCATGCCGCGATCGGTCTTGACGTTGTAGGCGCCGATATGCTGGGTAATGCCGCCGGCTTCGCCGGATGCAACCTTGGTGCGGCGAATATAGTCCAGCAGCGAAGTCTTGCCGTGGTCCACGTGGCCCATCACGGTAACGACCGGAGCACGCGGCAGCGCTTCGGCCTCGGGGCCTTCGGCGATTTCCAGGAAAGCCTCGGGATCGTCCAGCTTGGCGGCGATGGCGGTATGGCCCAGCTCCTCGACCACAATCATGGCCGTTTCCTGATCGAGCACCTGGTTGATGGTAACCATTTGTCCTAGCTTCATCAGGTGCTTGATGACCTCGGCCGCCTTGACCGACATCTTGTGAGCCAGATCAGCCACCGAAATGGTTTCAGGCACATGGACTTCACGTGCGATGAACTCCGCCGGCTGCTGCTCTTTGCGCTCTGGCTGGGCATTGCGGCCACGGCCTCGGGCATTGCCGCCCTTTGCGCCCTTGCCGGCTTTGCCACCGGCGCGCCAGCCGTCGCGGCTGGGACTTGCCGGAGGCGCATCGGCCTTGGCGGCCGGTTTCTTGCGGCCGCTGTCGTCGGTCCAGGAGGACGAGACTTCGGATGCCTTGATGACTTTCTTGTCGCCTGCGGCAACCTTGCCGTCCTTTTTGGCGCCCTTGGCGCCGGCGGGTTTGTGCAAGGTACCGGAAATACCGCCGGCTTCGGGCTCGGGAGCCTTCAGAACCTTGCGCGGACGGTTGAGCATTTCACGCAAGGCGGCGGCTTCGGCTTCGGCGGCGCGACGGGCGCGCTCGCGCTCTTCGTCGACGGCGGGCTCGGCGACCACGCGCTTGGCGGCGCTCTTGGCCGGACGCGCGACACCCTTGGCGGCCTGCTTGCCGCTTTCGGCGGCGGCATCCTGGGTTGATCCGGATGCGGCCTCGGCACTTTTCGGGGCTTGCGCAGAGTCGTCAGCGTCAGCGGCGGCCTGAGCAGGCGCCGGCTCGTCTTGGACGGCGGGCTCGGGAGCCTCGGGCTGCGCCGGAGCTTGCGGCGCCTGGTCGGCAACCGGCGAGACGGCGGGCACGTCGGCCTTTTCCTGGGCCTGCGGCTCGGCAGCGCCTTCGGATGCGGGCTCGGCCGCGGCTGGCGGTTCCGACGCCTCAACGGGCTCTTGAGCCTGGACGGCATCGCGGTCAGGAGTGTGGTCGGACTCGATGCGCGGAGCGCTTTCGGGCGCGGCAACGGGCGCCGGCGCTTCCACTTGCGGGGCTTCTACCGCGGGCTCCACCACATCGGCCTTGGCTTCGGCAACCAATTCAGCAGGATCACGTTTGACGAACACGCGCTTCTTTCGCACTTCGACCTGAATCGTACGCGATCGACCAGAGCCGTCGGCCTGCCGGATTTCGGAGGTTTGACGGCGAGTCAGGGTAATTTTCTTGCCCTCGCTCCCGCCATGGGCGCGGCGCAACGACTCAAGGAGTTTCGCCTTGTCCGCGTCGGTGACGGCTTCGTCAACCGACTTGAGTTCAACGCCGGCGGAACGTAACTGCTCCAGCAGTACGTTCGCAGGCATTTTCAGTTCAACAGCGAACTGGGCGACGGTGTTACTCGGCATTCGACTCTCTCTTGCTTACTACAACTATTTTTCAATAAACACACCTTGGCTCATGCATCACGAGTGTCAGGCATCGTCATTAAACCAATGTGCCCTGGCGCGCATAATCATCTGACTGGCGTCGTCTTCGGACAGGCCGGTAATTTCGGACAGCTCATCGGTTGAAAGCTCGGCCAGATCGTCCAGGGTAAGGACCTTGTTGTCGGCCAGCTTGGAGATCAACTCGGGAGTGATCCCTTCGATTTCAAGCAAATCCTGCGCAACGGTCTGTACACGCTCTTCCTGGGCAATGGCTTCGGTAAGCAGCGCGTTGCGCGCACGGGTGCGCAACTCGTTGATCGTGTCTTCGTCGAAGGCTTCGATCTCGAGCAATTCCTGCAAAGGAACGTAGGCGATCTCTTCCAGTCCGGTGAAACCTTCGTCGATCAGGATGTCGGCCACCTCTTCGTCGACATCCAGTTTGCTGATGAAGGTCTGACGCAATTCGGTGCGCTCTTCTTCCTGGCGGTTCTGGCTTTCTTCCGGCGTCATGATGTTGATCTGCCAGCCGGTGAGCTCGGAAGCGAGGCGAACGTTCTGCCCGCGCGCGCCGATGGCCTTGGGCAGGTTCTCGGCATCGACCACGACATCCATGGCGTGCTTGTCTTCGTCAACCACGATGGATTCGACGTGAGCCGGGGCCAGGGCGCCAATGACGAACTCGGCGGGATCTTCGGCCCACAAAACGATATCGACCTGCTCGCCGCCCAATTCGTTGCGCACCGCCGTCACGCGCGAACCGCGCATGCCCACGCAGGTGCCGATGGGATCGATGCGCTTGTCGTAAGCGACGACGGCGATCTTGGCGCGTACGCCGGCATCGCGGGCGGCCGCCTTGATTTCAAGCAGGCCCTGTTCGATTTCGGGCACTTCATTCTCGAACAGCTGGCGAATGAATTCCGGCGCGGTGCGCGACAGAATCACTTGCTGGCCGCGGGCGGTGTGATCGACCTTGTGCACCCAGGCGCGGATGCGGTCGCCCACGCGGATATTTTCCTTGGGGATCATTTCGCTGCGCGGCAGCCGGGCTTCAATCTTGCCGGTTTCAATAATGGCGTCGCCCTTGTCCATGCGCTTGACCGTGCCGGAAACAATGTTTTCACCACGCTCAAGGAAGTCGTTCAGCACCTGCTCGCGCTCGGCGTCCCGGATCTTCTGCAAAATGGCCTGCTTGGCGGCCTGGGCGCCGATGCGGCCGAACTCTTCGGGTTCCAGCGGCTCTTCGATGTAATCGCCCACCTCGATGCCGGGAACGATTTCCTGGGCATCCGAATACATTTCCTGCTGATCGGGCTCCTGCAGGCCGGCATCGTCGGGCACCACCAGCCAGCGGCGGAAGCCTTCGTGCTCGCCCGTGGTCCGGTCGATGGTGACCCGGATATCGGCGTCTTCCTTGAAGCGCTTTTTCATCGCGGACGCCAAGGCATTTTCGAGCGCGCCGAAAACGACTTCACGTTCTACGTTTTTCTCACGCGCTAGGGCGTCAACCAATAAAAGAATTTCGCGACTCATCGCTTTTTACCCTTGAAATCAAGAATGGGATCCAATTTGGCACGATCGACATCATCGAAGGAGAAGTTCAATACCTGGCCTTCACCTGACGGAGATTCGAGTTCAAGACCGAACACCGGGCCGGCAGACGCATCGGCAGCACCCTCGTTTACACGAAGCAGCCCTGCATATACCTTGCGGTTATCGACGGCCTCGCGCAGCTTGATCTCGACCCGCTCGCCGGCGAACCGGATGAAGTCGGCAGGCTGCTTTAATGGGCGGTCTATGCCTGGCGAACCAACCTCGAGACGGCTGTAATCGATGTTTTCCACTTCGAATACGCGCGACAACTGTTTTGAAACCTGTTCGCAGTCTTCGATTCGCACACCTTCGGGGCGGTCGATCGTGACACGCAAAAGCCCTAGCGGGGCGCGTTCCACATCGACAAGCTCGATATCCATACCGGCCAGAGCCTCTTGAGTTAAAGCGAATATATCTGCCATAAAATCCAAAAAAAATGGGCTGTATGCCCCAGCCCACTGTTATCGCATCTGCGGCGCGTCCCTGGCATGTATCCAAGCCGGCACGTCGCGTGACGCATTCGAAAATGTGCCGCTATGATTGTTGCCGGCCAGGAACTGCTGCCATTGCAGTCGTGGCTTGCAGCCAGCAACCGCAAAGCCTCTAGGACAAAACAATATAGCTGTAAAGCCCTACATTCTAACAGAAAATCAGAAAATTTCCTGTTATGTCTGGGCCTTACACATAAAAAGCAACACATGCGGCACCCGGTGGCCGGCGATCCGGTCGCCGGGTCGCCAGTCGATGCCCAATGTGCCCTTTGGCTACTTTGAATACACCAGCCCGGCAAACCGCAGACTAGCGGCCGCGCCCGCCACCCAGCTTGCCCAAATGGGATTCATGGGCCGAAGCGCCGCGAGGCTGCCAATCGTCGCCACGGGCGGTGGTGGATCGGGCTCTGGGCGCACCGGCCTTGCCGGTTTTGGCTTTGGACTTGCCCTCGGCCTGGCCGGCACGAGGGGCTGCTTTCCCGCCAGCCTTGGGCGTGCGCGCCCCAGGACCGCGGCGCCTTGCGTCGGCCGGGGAGCCCTCGGCTTGCGGTCCACGCGGAGCGCCCGCCGGCCTCTTGCCGCGACCGCCTGTTTTACGCGCCCCCGCTGAAACATTTCCATTCGGGTGGCCGTTCGCCAGGCCGCCGCTGAACATCAAGCCGGTACCGTAGGGGTCGGACGGGTAGGCTTCGCCTGTCGCTCCGCGAATCGGACGGCCGCCCGACAACTTGCCGCGGCGACTGACCTTCGCGCCGTTCATGCCATTGCGTTCCATCGTGCCGAACCCGGGAGGCAAGGCGCTGTCGTGCGAAGCGGGCTGCCGCTCGCGGCGCCCACCCCGGCCTTCGAACCCCTCGGAATCGTCCTCTTGCAAAAGCCCCAGCTGGAGCATCAGCGCGGTAACGATGGAGCTGTCGAGCTCTTCCCAACGGCCCCGGCGCAGGTTGCGCGGCAGAACCACTTCGCCGAAACGAGTGCGGATCAGCCGGCTGACGGTCACGCCCGCCGCTTCGAACATCCGCCGCACTTCGCGGTTGCGCCCTTCTTTCAGGGTGACCCTATACCAACGGTTGCTGCCTTCCCCGCCCAGGTATTCCAGGGAGCCGAACTGAGCCATGCCATCGTCCAGCTGTATGCCTTTCAGCAGGCTGGCCTGCTGCTCGTCGCCCAATTCGCCCAGCACGCGTACGGCATACTCGCGCTCGGCGCCATAGCGAGGATGCATCAGCCGGTTGGCCAGATCGCCCGAGGTGGTAAGAATAAGCAGGCCTTCGGTATTCAGATCGAGCCTGCCGACCGAAAGCCACTTGCCCACGCGCATCTTGGGCAAACGGGCAAAGACGGTGGCACGCCCTTCCGGGTCGTCGTGACTGACGATTTCGCCGGCCGGCTTGTGATAAAGGATGATGCGGGGCGGCTTCTTGGCGTTGGGGCGGGTTATGGCCCGACCGTTGACCCGGACTTGATCGTTGGCGCCTACACGCTGGCCGATATGGGCGGGCTCGCCGTTGACGGACACGCGCCCGGCAACGATCAACTCTTCCATCTCGCGGCGCGAACCGATGCCCGCATCGGCCAGCACCTTGTGCAGCTTGGGCATCAAGGCGTCGCTGCCAAGATACTTGCCCAGTCGCTGGGCTATGGGGGCGGCGCTCTCCAGATAGGCCAGCGCCTGTTCGGTTTCCTGCTCGTTCTCGACCGTATCCGGGCGCCGCGCACCGCGGCTGTTGCGGCGGCCGCCCGTGCCATCGGAGGCGCCGGCAACCGTGGCGGCGGCATCATTTGCGCCCTCCGCGGCATTGGCCGCGGCCGGCTTGCGCCGCCGCGGGCTGCGGGCCGGCTTCACAGCCACGGCCGGGCTGTCGGGGCTTTCGCCCGAGGCATGCCCCGCGGCCTGGTCGACATCGCCTGCCGGGACGGCCTCGGCATCGCCGCGCCGCCGGCGGAACGGAGTCCGAAGCTTGCGGCCGCGGCCGCGAGGCGCCGCCGGCTTGGACTCATCCGCAGCGGCATCCGTGTTTCCGTGAGAGGCGGCTTCGCCCGCCGGCAGTCTGTATTCTTCGTTTGCTTCAGTCATTTTCGTTCGGGTACTCCGTTTTTATCTGTTCGTTCAGCGGCAAGGAATTGCCGCTTTCATGTTCTGTGGTCGCCAGCGCGGGATCGTCTTCCGGCTCCTGGCCGGTCCCTGCTTCGCTTTCGTTTGGGATGCCATTGGCGATAATGCCGCCGTCCTGCCGCGGATCGTCGGCGGAAACGCCGGGCTCCTCTGAGGCGCCGGCGATTGCCGCGCTACCGCCTGTTTCTTCAAGCTCCAGCCCGGCCAAGGCAACGACCGCTTCGTGCGATTCGAGTTCCGGCAATTCATCCAGCGCCTTCAAGCCCAGGTCGTCCAGGAACTGGCGTGTGGTGCCCAGCAGGGCCGGCCGGCCAGGCGCGTCGCGATGGCCCAGCACTTCGATCCAGCCGCGATCCTCTAGTGTGCGGACGATCTGCGACGAAACCGTTACACCGCGAATATCTTCGATGTCTCCGCGGGTGACCGGCTGGCGCCAGGCAATGATGGCCAGGGTTTCAAGCACCGCCCGCGAGTACTTGGGAGGCTTCTCGGGATTCAGCCGGGCCAGAAAGCGCTGCATCTCCGGGCGGCTCTGAAAGCGCCAGCCCGAAGCGAGACCGACCAGCTCAAGGCCTTTTTCGCTCCAGTCCGCCTGAAGGGCGGACAGGTAGCGGTGCAGATCATCGCTGGAAAAGTCTTCTGCTGCGAACAGCTTGCGTAACTCGGCTATGGGCATGGGCTGGTCGGCGCATAAAAGCGCCGTTTCCAGCACGCGGATGATCTCGGTTTCAGTCATCGGTGAAATGGGGCAAAAGACCGCCTGATTTGCATAAAATTAATGGATGGGTTAATATCTTTTTCTTCAGACGCGGGGTGGAGCAGTCTGGCAGCTCGTCGGGCTCATAACCCGAAGGTCACAGGTTCAAATCCTGTCCCCGCAACCAGTTTCAGGAATGGGTCGATTGCTACAAGCAATCGACCCATTTTCGTTTGGGCCGGAAAAATCAAGGCCGGCAATTTTGAATCTGACGGCATTGCCCAGACCGCCAGGCGCGGCAACAAGCGCACCCGCCAGCGAACCAGCAAACAGCCTGACCAGCGGACCGGCAACCCCTGTCGCCAATATCGCTTGCACCAAGGAATGGGTCCCGTTTCCGGCGGCCGTCCGGGCGGAATGCCCAGTGCATGCCGCGCTAACACGACCTGCCGCCGTCCGGCTCATGACTTGTCGCGCAAACAGAAAAATGGCGCGGCAAAGCATCGCCAGCCATAAAGGCGCGCTGCGTTTGTCGATTGCATAAATTCCCGGCAAGCCGGACTCAGACGGGGTATCAGTCATTATTCCTGTTTCAGCAGGCAGCTAGGCCGGAACATTCGCGGCGGCTCTGAAACCCGAACACGAATCCGTCTACGAAAAAGCAGCCGACTACTGTGAAATATTGCAATTCAAGCGCTTCCGATCCGCCAGGGGCGTGCCCATGAAATGAGCAAAGCCCGACATATGCGATAGACGCCTGTTTAAAGATTATTCAATTTATATTGCGATTGGCCGGAGAATTGGAATCATCGCGAGCCATGACCAGCAGGTGCTTGGAATGCGTGTTGTTTAATTAAAAACTGGGCAGACAGCAGGACGACGATGTTCGATGGCAACGTGTCCGACCTGTGGCGGTAACAGTTCCATTACACCATTTGCGGGCACGCAATGCAAGAATTCACTTAACAAAGTTGTGGACAGGCGACATTGGAACGGGCGCTGCGCCCCCGGGCAGTCCGGCCAGCACTTGCGCACTCAATGCAGCCTTGTCCGTCTCCTGGAAAATAAACACCAGCACCGACAAGGTATCCGCTTCGGTGCCGTCCATGGGCTCCATGGGGTAAAGCTGCCTATGCACCGCATGCACCGCATACGATTGCGCCTGGCCCCGAAACCGCAGCCTGCCCTTGACCCGCAGGAGCGCCAGGCGCTCATCCGACAAGAGCGACTCCAGCGTCCGCACGACGCTGGACCGGGTCAGCGGCTCGGTCCACTCCAAGGTCAGTGTGTCCACGCCCACATGCCTGGCTCCCGCCGAAGCCATGGACCGCCCCGACCATAATCCGTGCCCCTGTCCCGCCCTGCCGGCTCCCCGGTCCGCCATCGATAGCAATTGCTCTGACCGGGGCAAGGACCGAACGTCGTATTGCGGCGCGTCGGGATTGATACCGCTCAAGGCCTGCCCCAAGTCCGCTATTTGGCCGGGCTCGGCTAGATCGGTCTTGCCTATGAGCAGGACATCGGCCAACACGGCTTGCTGCGCGGCCTCTGGATGCCGTTCCAACTGCGACAGGCCATTCAGGCCGTCAATGACCGACAGGCAACCGGCATAGCGGTAGCGCTCCGCCAGAAAGCGTTCGTAGCGCAGCGTATAGATGATGGGAGCGGGATCGGCGATGCCTGTCGTTTCTATGATGACGCGGGAAAATGGCGGGATCTTCTTGTGCAAGGCATCCATGAAAAGCCGGCGTAGCGTTTCGACCAGTTCACCCTGCAGCGCGCAGCACAGGCAGCCCGAATCGAGCAGCACGACCGTATCGCTCAACTGCTGTACACGCGCATGGTCCAGGCCTATGTCGCCCAGCTCGTTGATCAACACCATGGCCCCTTGCGCCAACCCCGCGGCGCCGGCTTCCGGCCGCAAGATGCGGTTGAGCAGCGTTGTCTTGCCGCTGCCCAGGAATCCGGAAATGACTGTCACAGGTATCTTGCCGCTCATGGCTGGCCTTCCGGCTCCGTTCAATACAACACAAAAACGCATCTCGTGCGCCGCGCGCGTCGGTCCATGGACTACACTTGCATCGTGTTGACTTGGCGATCCGCCACACTCCACAGCCATAAACGATACCGAAAGCCTTGCCAGTAAGCTTCACCCTGACCCGCCGCCTGCATGATATTAACGCCGCGCAATGGAATCGGCTGGCGGGGGACCATCCGCTCGTCCGCCACGAGTTCCTGCTGGCGCTGGATGAAACAGGCTGTGCAAGCCCGCGCACCGGCTGGGCGCCCCACTTCCTGCTGATGCACCGGGGCGAAAAACTGGCCGGCGCCATGCCCCTGTACCTTAAGTTCCATTCCCGCGGCGAGTATGTGTTCGACTATTCGTGGGCGCAAGCCTTCGAACAACAGGGACTGAACTATTACCCCAAGCTGCTGAGCGCGATTCCCTTCACCCCCGTCCCCGGGCCGCGCTTGCTGGCGGCCAGCCATGCGGACCGCGTGCTGTTGGCGCGCAAGGCGATCGAAATCGGGCAGCAGAACGGCGTGTCCTCGTTGCACATTCTGTTTCCCTGCGACGACGACCGCAAGGCCCTGGAGGCAGCGGGCTTCCTGTTTCGCGAGAACGTACAGTTCCACTGGTTCAACCAGGACTACGGCAGCCTGGATGATTTCCTGGGAAGCCTGAACCAGCAAAAAAGAAAGAAGCTAAGGCAGGATGGCAAGAAGGTCCAACAGGCCGGCGTAAGCTTTCAGTGGCTGCAAGGCCGGGACATCGACGATGGCGCACTGGAGTTCTTCTATCGCTGCTATACACAGACCTATCTGGAACACGGCAATGCGCCCTACCTGACGCGCGAATTCTTCAGTCGGCTGCGTAGCGCCATGGCGGAAAACATGGTGCTCGTGCTTGCCGAACAAGACGGAAACCCCGTGGCGTCGGCCCTGAACCTGTGCAGCGGCCGTACGCTTTATGGAAGGTACTGGGGCAGCATGCGCTATATTCCGGGCCTGCATTTCGAAACCTGCTACATGCAGGGCATCGCCTATTGCATCGACAAGGGCCTGTCTGTATTCGAAGGCGGCGCGCAAGGCGAGCACAAGCTGTCGCGCGGCATGCTGCCCGTAAAAACATGTTCCGCGCACTGGATCTCGGATCGCCGCTACGCCGACGCCATCGCCGATTTCCTGGCGCGCGAAAGTCCCGCCATCGATGCCTACATCGACGAGCTTGCCGAGCACAGCCCGTTCAAAAAGAAGCCCGAACCAGGCTGATCCCGGCACAGCGGGCTTGATGGGGCCAGACTCTTACCAGACCACGAAAAACAGGACCCAGGCAGTACAAAAGGGAACCACGCCCAATGCCACCATGGACAGCGCCAGCCCCCGGCGCCAAGGCGATTCCGTACGCAGGCCCGTCAAGCGCCATACCAGCCGAAAGCTCCACAACAAAGCCAGTCCAAGAAAGCCAAAGCGCAACCCTGTCGCCCATCCGGTCGACACGCCCTCGTGCTGCAACAGCGTCAGCGTGGTGGCCGACAAGCCCAGGAATACACCCACGCCGGCCGCCGGGATCAGCCCCTGCGCCAGCTTGTGCAAGCCGCCGCGGGTCGCGACCCGGGCTCCGCAGGGATGACGGACGCCAGGCTTATCCATGGCCGGCAAATAGCGATCGGCCGCCCACAACCCCAGATAGACCGGGCCGCCCACGCATAGCGCACTGCCGAAAATAAAGGTAAGAATGACGTTGGCGTCCAGCCAGCTGAAGCTGTCGTTCACCTCCGGATAATGCGTCAGGATAAACCAGGGCGCATTCTGGGCCAGCGGCCAATAGATATCGTGATTGACCAGCCAGGTGGCCTCCGCCTGCTTCAGGAACACGAACCAGGGGCTGGAGCTCCATAGAAATGCGCCGACGGCCAGGCCCATCAAGCCGAACGCAATCAAGGCGGTCTGCCATCCATCGCCGCTGGCGACGTGAACGATTTCCGCCTCCGGCGAGCGCGGCGTCAGGTGTATGGCTCCACGATAATCGCTGCAGCGCCCGCACATATGGCAATCCGAAGCGCCCTGCATATGGCGCAGCGGCACCAGAGGCGCGCAATTGATGGCCTCGGTGCGCCGCTCCGGGCGGCGCCAGGCCTCTTCATCCACTTTGTAATGCCAGGGAGCAAGCTTGGCCAGAAGATTGAACACGCCATTGACCGGACACAAATACTTGCACCACACCCGCTTGTTGCGCCCGTACAGCCAGCCCACCACCATGGCGGCGGCCGTGGAGCCGCCCAGCACCGCCAGAACGGCCCATGGGTATTGATAGACGCTGACCAATTGGCCATAGATCGTCGTCAGCGAGAACGCGACAAAAGGCCATCCGCCCCAGCGCATCCATTTGGGTATGGCTCCGCCCCGCCCATGTTCGCTGGCCCATTCGGACAGCATGCCTTCCGGACAGAACCACCCGCACCAGGCGCGCCCGAACAACGGCATGGACAGCAGCACAAAAGGCCACCATATGCCCCAGAAAGCGAACTGAGCGAAAACGGTCAGGTTATTGAACACCGACGCCGTGCGGTCCGGCAGAGGCAGCACGGCCGGCACCACCAGCAATGTCAGATAGAACGCCACGATGACCCACTGCATGATGCGCAAGCAGGCCGCGTGATCGCGCAGGAAATCGGCGAACTTTCCCGTTGCCGTCCGTAAAGCCAAAGCCATGGCGTGCCCGTCTATGCCGATGCGGCGGACAGCGGCCGGGCCTGCCCGGCCATGGCGCTTGCATGCCGAAGCACCGCCCAGGCCGCCACCCAGTACGCCATCCAGATCAACACCTGCGACAGGGCGGGATAGGCGCGATAGCCGGCGAAATCAGCCAGGACCTTGCCCGGGCCGCCGTCCGCGCTCAGGAGCCAGGAGCTGTCCCATACCGGATCGATCAGGGTGGGCAGGACATCAAGCGATATCAAGTGATCCAGCCCGCTGACCAGCAGGGAACTGGCCAACAGCAGCAACAGGATCTCGGTCAGCTTGAAAAAACGCCGCCAGGTAATCAGCTTGCCGCCCAATTGCAGTATCCAGAACGAAGCCAGCGCCGCCAGAAAACCCAGCACGCCCGCCAGAGCCAGGCTCCATCCAGAGCCGCTGGCCGCGCCGGCGGCCACAGTGCCGTATAAAAACACCACGGTTTCGCTGCCTTCCCTGGCGACGGCGATCATGACCAGCGCCAGCAAGCCCCACCAGTTGGACTCGGCCAGTTCGCGGGTCGCACCCGTTTCCAATTCCCTTTTCAGCGTGCGCCCGTGGCGCCTCATCCAGTACACCATTTGCACCACCAGCGCGCAGGCCGCCAGCGCCATGATCGCCTGGAACCACTCCTGCCCTTCGCTGGACAGCCAGGAAGAGACGCCCAGCAAGACCAGGGCCAGCATTACCGCCAGCCCCAGCCCTGCGGCCACGCCGCCCCACAGCCAGGGCAGGCCCTTGCGGCCTTCGGGGCTGGCGCGCAACCAGGTAAAAAGTATGCCCACGACGAGCAGGGCTTCGACGCTTTCGCGCCATACGATGAATGCTACTTGTTCCATTTTTTGCCGATTCGGACCCGGTCCATTAATGCTGAAAAAAAAGCCGCGCCGGCGCTAAGGCTTGGGCACGACGACCAGCACGCCCTTTACATCGGGATGAAAGTCGTCGAAAAAGGGATATTCCCCAGGGCGCGAAATGGTAATGACGACAAAGGACTTGACCCCCGGCCCCATGACTTTTTCCTTGCGCAAGGGCAGGCTTTCGAATTCGACGGGTTCCTTGCTTTCGTTGACCAGCAACAGCTTGAAGCGGCCGGCAGGCACTTCCAGCCTGGCCGGCTCGAAGGTGCCGTCCGGCTTGAAGGTCAGCGTAAAGGTCGGCATCTCGGCCGCCAGGGCCGGGCCCGCGCCCGCCGCCAGACACAAAGCAAGCAGGAGGCGTCCAAGAATAGACATCAATACCCGCCCTTCTTGCCGGTGCCGGCGTACACGAAGTCGTAATGCACTTCAAATGTCTTGAACCAGGGAGCCACCCCCGTTTCCTTATCGACGTGGCGCCCGAAATGGTTCACCTTGGCCGTGTCGGGCGACCCGATGATGAAGGTCAGCTTGTACTTGCCGGGACCGTCAAGCTTGACGTTGTCGCCATAGTGCGGACCGTCATTGGCTACCATGGGCATCAGTTCGCCCTTCTGGACATTGCCGCCCGCCTTCCGCAGCACATAGCCAATGTTCAGGTAAGGCGCCCAGGCGCCCTCAGGCAATCCGTTCTTGTTGTCGGCAGTGGCATGGATGTCGGCCTCCAGGTGGATGTCGGAGTCCTTGGCTTCGCGCATCATGCCGGCCGGTTCCATCTGGACCGGCTGCAAGTAAACGGCCGCGACTTCCAGCCCGTTCTGCTCGGAGGGTTCGCCGATAGGATACTCGGCCGCCATCGCGGGCATGGTCAACGCCGCTCCGACCAATACGCCCAACCATTGCTTTCTCATGCCTGCATGCTCCATAAACAAGATTCATTCTCATTATTATGAAGCAAGTGTTCTTACAGCCATCTGAAAACCATGATGCAAATCCGGACTTGTCGGCGGGCCGGCGCCATGCCGGGTTTATTTTTTGTTGTCTTTGGGCGGGACAGGGGTGAAGGGAAATGCCGAAAACATGCTGCGCGTTTGATCCTGCATTTGATCCTGCATCTGCACGAACAGGTTTTTGCTTTGATCGACGTAGTTGTTCATCATGTTCTGCAGTACCGGCGTCTCCACATTCATGAATTGCGCCCAGGCCTCGGGGCCGAACTGAGGTCCGTACAGTCCCTTCGATTGCTCTGCCATGCGATCCTGGATGTCCATGAAGGCCTGTATGTTTTTTTCCAGGAAGGAGCCCATGACGCCCTGCATGGCATGGCCGTAGAAACGGATGATCTGCGACAAGGCCGTGGGCGAGAACATGGGCATCCCGCCGCTTTCTTCTTCCAGGATGATCTGCAGAAGAATGCTGCGGGTCAGGTCTTCGCCCGACTTGGCGTCGACGACCTGGAAGTTCTCGCTGTCCAGCACCAACTGCTTGACATCGGCCAAGGTAATGTAAGTGCTGGTCTGCGTGTCATACAAACGCCTGTTGGGGTATTTCTTGATCAGGCGGACTGGGCTGCTGGCTTGGGATTGCGACATGTCATTGACCGAATACGTGATGGAGCGAAAGGGATCGAATGGGGCCGGACCTGGCCGGCATGGGACTTAGCCCATATGCAGCCCGCCATTCAGTGAGAAATCGGCGCCGGTGGCAAACCCTGATTCATCCGACGCCAGCCAGGCCACGATTGATCCTATTTCTTCAGGCGTTCCCAGACGCTTGACAGGAATGGTCGCCACGATTTTCTCGAGCACGTCGGGACGTATGGCGCGCACCATGTCGGTGCCTATATAACCGGGCGAGATCGTGTTGACCGTGACGCCCTTGCTGGCCACTTCCTGCGCCAGCGCCATGGTGAAGCCGTGTATGCCCGCCTTCGCGGTGGAGTAGTTGGTTTGGCCGAACTGGCCCTTTTGGCCGTTGACCGAACTGATGTTGATGATGCGGCCCCATTGCCTGTCGACCATGCCCTCGATGACTTGCTTGGTCACGTTGAACAGGCTGTTCAGGTTGGTATCGATGACCGCCCGCCAATCTTCCTGGCTCATTTTACGGAACAGGCCGTCGCGGGTAATGCCTGCATTGTTGACCAGCACATCGACAGGGCCCAGCTTCTCGCGAACCACGCGGAACGCGTCCACCGTTGAGTCCCAGTCGGAGACATTTCCGACCGACGCATGAAAGGAATAGCCGAGCGCCGACTGCTCGTCGAGCCATTGCTTGAAGTTGCGGCTGGGGCCGCAGCCGGCCACGACGGTATAGCCTTCTTTTGCCAGGCGCTGGCATATGGACGTTCCTATGCCGCCCATGCCGCCTGTTACGTAAGCCAGTTTTTCACTCATGACGATCTCCTCTTAATTCCAGATGCCCCCGCGGCACCACAACCGAATAGCGTTTTATCGCGGACCGCCATCGGGGCGCGCCAGCCGTCGCCGCGACGACGGTCAAAACGCGCGCACCTTTACATAGCTTCCGGGCGCCGGTTCCAGGGGCCGGTACTTCGCATTGCCCAACTCTGGGCGCGCGCGAACCTGGGCTCCTGAATGCGAGGCAAGCCATTTCGTCCAGTCATTCCACCAACTGCCCGGATGCTCGGTAGCCGCATCGAGCCAGCTTGCCGGATCGCCGGGCATGCCGGAAGGCGGATAGTCATCCTGATGGTTCCAGTAGCTGCGGCGTTTTTTGGGTGGCGGATTGATGACACCGGCAATATGCCCTGAAGCGCCGAGCACGAAGCGCATGGGTCCGCGCAGCAATCGGGTTGTGGCGTAAGCCGCATGCCAGGGAACGATATGATCGTCGCGGGAACCGTATATATACGCTGGCATGCCGAGCGTGCCCAGGTCCAGGCCATGGCCGTCGACCTGTATGCGCCCTGGCGTCTTCAGATTATTCTCGAGATAGGTATTGCGGAAATACCAGGCGAAAAACGGTCCTGGAAGGTTGGTGCCGTCGGCATTCCAGTACAGCAGGTCAAACGCGGGAGGCGCCTCGCCCTTGAGGTAGTTGCTTACGACGTAGTGCCAGACGAGTTCGCCGGGGCGCAGAAAGGAAAACGTCGTACCCAGTTCGCGGGCGGTCATCAGCCCGCGGTTGCCCAGTTGGTGTTCGCGCGCCTGGGCATGGGCTTCATCGACGAAGACATCAAGCACGCCGGTTTCATCGAAGTCGAGCAAGGTGGTGAGCAAGGTCAGGCTGGCGGCCGGATCATCTCCCTGCGCCCGCGCCAGCGCAAGCGCCGAGGCCAATAAAGTGCCGCCCACGCAAAAACCCAGCGTGTTGATTTGATCTTGTCCGGAAACGGCACGCGCGACATCGATGGCCTGGAGCACGCCATGACGAAGGTAGTCGCCCCACGTGGCGGTATCGATACCGTCGGCATCGGAGTCCAGGGGATTGCGCCAGGACACCAGAAAAACCGTAAAGCCTTCCTGGACGGCATGCCTGACAAAGGAGTTTTCGGGTTGCAGGTCGAGTATGTAGAATTTGTTGATGCACGGCGGCACCATCAGCAAGGGCCTTTTGTGGACCTTCGCGGTTTGCGGCGCATACTGGATCACCTGCATGAGCGAATTCTGGAAAACGACCTCGCCCGGCGTGACACCCAGGTCCCGGCCCAATTCGAAGCGCGATTCGTCGGATTGGGTAAGACGCCCTTTCCGCAGATCGCCAAGCAGGTTGCGCACGCCATTGCCCAAGGACTGGCCCTGGGTTTGAAGGAGCATTTGCTGCGCGTCAGGATTGCTGGCCAGAAAATTGGAAGGCGATGCGGCCTCGAGCCATTGCATGAGCGAAAACCGCAATCGGCTGCGCACGGCTTCGGGAACTTCGGCGGCCTCGACCATCTGGTTCATGGCTTTGGCCGACAGCAAGTAGGCGTGCGCGGAAAACAGGGACGCGGGACTGGACGCCCAGGCCGGTTTGCTGAAGCGGCGATCGGCCGGCGGTTCAAGCGATCCCTGCTGGGCACTGGCCGCAATGCGCAGCCATTCGCGGGAGAACTCTGCCTGAATTGCTCCGATCTTATCCGGAGCAATGCTGACCGGAACTGGCCATGAGGATGACGACGGAGCTCTCACTTTAAGACACCTTACACTTATCGACGCTTTGACCCCATGTTGGATGTCATTTAAAAGCGTGTCAATCAGGGTAAGTCGCTACCCACCTGTCCGGGAGGGTCGGCGGGCTCCAGCCAGGCCAAGGTGGCCAAACGGCCGGTGGTCGATGCGCGGCGAAAGGAATAATACATATCGGCCTGACCGAATGTACATTGCCCGCTTAGCTCTATATTGGCCACGCCGGCATTATGCAGCCGATACCGTGCGATCCCGGGCAAATCGGCCAGCCATTTCCCGTCTCCTTTTTCAGCGAAAAAGACAGCGGCCCCAGGGTCGGCGCCGGCAAACGCTTCATATACGTCGCGGCCCACTTCAAAATGGCGCTGGCTGATGGCGGGGCCTATCCAGGCCCGCCACCGGGCACCCTCGGGCGCCCGCCGGCGCATGGCTCCCAGGGTGTTCTCCAGCACGCCATTGGCCAGGCCTCGCCAGCCCGCGTGCGCCACGCCAAGGACGCAGGCATCGGCGCTTGCCAACACCACCGGCAGGCAATCGGCCGTCATGATGGCCAGCACCCTGCCCGCGGTGGCCGTGACGGCGGCATCGGCGGCGGGCGGAGGCCCTGGCATCGCCCGGCCCTGCACGGTTTCCGGCATCCCGTCCGCATCGAACACATCCGCCCCATGCACCTGTTTCAGCCACAAGGGCTCCGACGGCGCCATGGCGCCGAGCCGCTGCCGGTTCGCCGCCACATGCGCGCCGTCGTCATCGGTGTGCAGGCCAAGATTCAAGGAAGACCATGGGCCGGCACTGACGCCGCCTTGGCGTGTCGTGCTGAAGTACTTAACGCCCTTCCATGGCAAGCCGGTGACGGTCGGCAACGCGCTGTCCATGTTCATTCCTCCCAATCGATTTCATCCAGCACGCGCTGAAAATCCTCGGCCAGGGGCGCCTGGAAAGACAGGCGTTCGCCGCTGGAAATATCATCGAAGGCAAGGGCTTGCGCATGCAAGAGTTGCCGCTGGGCGCTGCCAACGGGCTTGCCGCCATACAGCACATCGCCCACCAGCGGATGGCGCAAGCTCATCATGTGCACCCGGATCTGATGCGTGCGGCCGGTCTCCAGCTTGCAGGCGACCTCGGTCACTGTGGCGCCCTCGCCCGCAGCGGCCTGGCCCACGCGCAGCGGCGCGTAATGCGTGATGGCCGGCTTGGGGGCAATGGGGTTGTCGACGGCCATGCGCACCGGTACGCGCGGGTCCCGGCCGATACTCAGCTTGACGGCGCCCGGCCGGGTCAGGCGGCCATGAACCAGCGCAATGTATTCGCGGCTGACGCTGCGCGCCTGCAATTGGCGGATCAAGTGCGTCTGGGACTTTTCGTGCCGGGCCACCACCAGCAAGCCGGAAGTATCCTTGTCCAGCCTATGGACGATGCCCGCGCGCGCCACGCGGGCCAGTTCCGGATAGCGGTAAAGCAGCCCGTTCAGCAAGGTGCCCTGCCAGTTGCCCGCCCCCGGATGGGTCACCAGACCGGCGGGCTTGTAGACGACGATCCAGTCGGGACTTTCATCAACCACCGTGAAGTCGACATCCTGGGGCGTAAAGGCCTGCGACTCGGGAGCCGCCTGCTCATAGACCAGCAGCGTGTCGCCCGGGTTGGCCATCTGCTTTATGCGCCCAGGCTGGCCATTCACCAGCACATGTCCGGCCTCTATCCAGCCTTGCAGCCGACTGCGGGAATGATCCGGCACCAGCCGGGCCAGGACTTTGTCCAGGCGCTCCGGCAGCGCCGTAAAGGGAATATGGAACTCAAGCGGCGCGGCCGAAGAAAAACTTTCTTTGGCGATATCTGTGTCAGGCATGGCGACAAATCATATAATCAGCGTGCAATGCTAACACCAAGGATGCTTTTGTGACTCGTATCGACCTCAATCAATCTCGATTTTCCGGCTTCGCGCGGTTAAGTCACGCCGCCCTCGCCCTCATTGCCGTTGTGCTGATCGCCGGATGCGGATCCATCAAGGGCGAGACGGACCCCACGGCGGGATGGAGCGCCGAGCGCCTGTACCAGGATGCCCGCACGGAAATAAGCGCCGGCAACTGGAAAGACGCGCGCACCCGCCTGGAAGCCGTCGAGGCGCGCTACCCCTTCGGCGGCTATGCGCAGCAATCGCTCATCGATCAGGCATACGTAAACTGGAAAGACGACGAGCCCGAGCAGGCCCTTGCCGCCATCGATCGTTTCCAGCAGCAGTACCCCAACCATCCCGGCACCGACTACATGCTGTACCTGAAGGGGTTGATCACGTTCACGCCTCCCAGCGCCTCGTTCACCAAGTTTACGCGCCAGGACCCCAGCGAACGCGATCCCAAAGGCTTGCGTGAATCGTACGAATCGTTCAATGAGCTTATCAAGCGCTACCCCGACAGCCGCTATACCGCCGACGCCAAGAAACGCGTCACCTGGCTGGTCAGCACGATTGCCCAGAACGAAGTGCATGTTGCCCAGTATTACTATGAACGCGGCGCCTATGTCGCCGCCGTCAATCGGGCGCAAACCGTCATCACCGACTTTCAGGGCGTGCCCATTGCCGAAAAGGCCTTGTACATTATTTACCTGTCCTACGATAAGCTGGGCCTGACGGAGCTGCGCGACGACGCAAAGCGCGTTCTCGATCAAAACTTCCCCAACAGCAAATATTACGAGCAAGGCCTGGATGAGCCGGGCGGCAGCTACTGGAATCCCATCAACTGGTTCTGACCGGGCGCCGCCCGTCCCATCGCCCCGCGCATGCCGCCTGTCTGGCCGGTTTGCGCGGGGCGATCCGTTTCAGGACGCCTGTTTCTTTTCGAAGAACGCCACCACCTGCTCGGGCTCGCGGGTGCGGGAGAATGGCGGCAATCCGCGCCATAGCAGCTTCCCATAGGGCTTTTCCACGATGCGGGTATCGCCCACCACCAGCACGCCCCAATCCTGTTCCGACCGTATCAGGCGGCCCGCGCCCTGCTTCAGGGCAATGGCGGCTTCGGGCAGTTGATATTCCATGAAAGGGTTGCCGCCCTGGTTGCGGCATAGATTAAGGCGGGCCTCCAGGACCGGGTCGTCGGGCGGAGCAAAAGGCAGCTTGTCGATGGCGACCAGCGTCAGGGCATTGCCCGGCACATCTATGCCTTCCCAAAAGCTGGCGCTGCCGACCAGCACGGCATTGCTCGCCGCCCGGAAACGCTCGAGCAGCGCACGGCGCGAGCTTTCGCCCTGCCGCAACAGAACCCGATCGATGCCCTCGTCCTCGAAACGCTCTTCCAGCAACTCGGCGATACGGTCCACCGCGCGCAATGTCGTGCAAAGAATCAGCACACCGCCCGACGATGCGCGGATCAGCGGCAGCAGCACATCGACGAAGCGCTCGTTGAAATAGCGGTCGCTGGGCAGGGGCAGCGCCTTGGGCACATACAGAACGCCCTGGGCGGGATAATCGAAAGGAGAATCCCAGCGCAATGTCTTGGCATCCCACAGGCCGAGCTGGCGCAGGAAATGGCCGAAATCGCCATGCACGGACAGCGTGGCGGACGTCAGCACCCAAGCCTGCTCCTTGCCGCGATAGCGGGAAAAGATCTGCGCCACCGACAAGGGCGCGCTGTGCAGCCGCATATGGTGCAGGCTGTGCTCCACCCAGCGCACGGCGGCATTGTCTTCGCCTGCGGCCTGTCCGCCTTCCTTTGGAGGCGGCTTGAGCGTGTTCCCGCCCTGGCGGTCGGGCTGGCTCCATTGATACAGGCGGGCGCGCAAATCGAGGCAGGTCTTGGAGACAGCCGCCAGATCGGGGTGCTTCTCGCTGACCACCGACAGCAGTTGCGAGCTTTTGTCCAGCACGTCCAGCAGCTCGGACAGGGCCGCGTCGAACTCTTCGGGGTTGGGGATGGCCTGGAAGGTGGCTTTGCGCCCGGGCATTTTCTCGATGGGCGCCGCGGCAAGGCGCAACTGGCGCGCCGCATGCTCGATCTTCTTGCCCGCTTCGCTCCAGTTGGTGGATTCGCGCGCATACGCCAGGCCGGCCGCTTCGGCCGTACGCGCCAGGTCGAGCAACTGGTGCGACGACACGCTGGTGCCCAGAAAACGCGTGGCGATGTCCGGCAGTTGATGCGCCTCGTCGAAAACCACCAGCTCGACGGTGGGCAGCAGATCGGTGATGCCCTCTTCGCGCAACGCCAGGTCGGCCATGAACAATGCATGATTGACCACCACCAGGTCGGCATCCTGCGCCTGGCGCCTGGCCTTCATGACAAAACAATCCCGCACATGGGGGCATTCCTGGCCCAGGCAGTTTTCGCGCGTGGAGGTAACCCGGTTCCAGATGTCGGCGTCTTCCGGGACCTCGGCCAGGTCGCTGCGATCGCCGCTGCGCGACTGCTGCGCAAATACCTGTATATGGCGCAACTGGCTGATTTCCGCGCGGGATTTCAATGCCCTGTCGTCGCCCTGCAGACGCTCCAGATGATAGTGGCACACATAATTGCCCCGGCCCTTGAGCAGCGCCACGGTAATCGGCAGCGCCAATGCCTGGCGCAGGCGGGGCAAATCGCGCCGGAACAATTGGTCCTGAAGCGTGCGCGTACCTGTAGAAACCAGCACCTTGCACCCGCTGAGGAAAGCGGGCACCAGATAGGCCCAGGTCTTGCCGGTGCCGGTGCCGGCCTCGGCTATCAGTGTCGAATGGGTCTGCAAGGCTTCCTCGATGGCTTGCGCAAGCTCCAGCTGCGCCTGGCGCGGGCGATAGTCCGGCACGGCCTTCGCTATCGGGCCGTCGGAAGAAAAAATATCGGAAAGTTCTTGCAAAAGCATCAAAAGGTAAATTAGGAATATGGCCGGCGGATCGTTCGCGGCAAAAAGGGTAAAGTATGCACTCCCCGGAGAATCCAGACGTGATGATACCCGTCTATTTTTCCGGCGAGGCTGCCGTTGTGGCAAAATGCGCCGCGTTATTCTCGATTTATAGATGGACCAATGACCGATACCTCTGTTCACGCAAAATCCGATTCCTTTCAGGACGCAGCGGACCCCGCCCGTATTGTCGCTTTGCTCGCCAATGAGCTGAACGTACGCGCCGCGCAGGTCGCCGCCACGGTCGAATTGCTGGACGGCGGTGCCACGGTTCCCTTCATCGCCCGGTACAGGAAGGAAGCAACCGGCGGCCTGGACGACACGGTGCTGCGCAATCTGGAGGTCAGGCTGCTTTATGTGCGCGAGCTGGAATCGCGCCGCGCGGCCATCCTGGAATCGGTGCATCAGCAGGGCAAGCTGACGCCCGAGCTGCAGCAGGAGATCAGCTCGGCCGATACCAAGCAGCGGCTGGAAGACTTGTATGCGCCCTATAAGCCCAAGCGGCGCACGCGCGCCCAGATCGCCCGCGAGGCGGGCCTGGAACCGCTGGCCGATGCGATCCTGGCGGACAAGAATTGCGATCCCGTCTTGCTGGCCGAAGGCTACCTGAATACCGAAGCCTCGATCAACGACACGAAAGCCGCGCTGGATGGCGCGCGCGACATACTGGCCGAGCGCTACGCCGAAGATGCCGATCTGCTGGCGAATATGCGTGAACACTTGTGGAATACCGGTTTGTTGTATTCCAAGGTCGTCGAAGGCAAGGAGAACGAAGGCGACAATTTCCGCGACTGGTTCGACTTCAGCGAAACCCTGCGCTCGCTGCCTTCCCACCGTGTGCTGGCCCTGCTGCGCGGCCGCCAGCAAGGCGCCCTGGATATCCGCCTGGGCCTGGAGGCCGAGTTGGAAGCCCAGACGCCACATCCTTGCGTGCTGCGGATTGCGGACTTCCTGCGTATGGGCGCCGACTTCAGCATGGATGCCGCCCCCCGGGGACGCTGGCTGGGTGAAGTGTGCCGCTGGACATGGCGCGTGAAGCTGCTTACCGCCTTCGAATCGGAACTTATCGGCCGCCTGCGCGAAACCGCCGAGCAAGAAGCCATACGCGTTTTCGCCGCCAACCTTAAAGACCTGCTGCTGGCGGCTCCCGCCGGCCCTAAATCGGTGCTGGGCCTGGATCCCGGCATACGCACCGGCGTCAAGGTCGCCGCCATCGATGCCACCGGCAAAGTGCTGGGCACCGCCACGGTCTACCCTTTCGAGCCGCGCCGCGACCGTGAAGGCAGCATCAACACCCTGGCTGCGCTGGTCGCCAAGCACAAGATCGAGCTGGTCGCCATCGGCAACGGCACCGCCTCGCGTGAGACCGAAAAGCTGGTCATCGACATGCTGGAGAAATTTCCAGATCTGAAGCTTACGCGCGTCATGGTGTCGGAAGCCGGCGCATCGGTCTATTCCGCATCCGAACTGGCCGCGCATGAATTCCCCGACCTGGACGTCAGCCTGCGCGGGGCGGTTTCCATTGCGCGCCGCTTGCAGGACCCCCTGGCCGAACTGGTCAAGATTGAGCCCAAGGCCATAGGCGTGGGCCAGTACCAGCATGACGTCAATCAGCGCGAGCTGGCCCGTTCGCTGGATGCGGTCATCGAAGACTGCGTGAACGCCGTGGGCGTGGATGTCAACACCGCCTCGGCGCCGCTGCTGACCCGCGTCTCGGGGCTGAACTCGCTGCTGGCGAAGAATATCGTCACCTGGCGCAACGAGAACGGCGCCTTCCCCAACCGGAAGACCCTGCTGAAGGTGCCGCGCTTCGGCGACAAGGCGTTCGAACAAGCCGCCGGCTTCCTGCGCATTCCCAACGGTGACAATCCGCTGGACGCCTCGGCCGTCCACCCGGAAGCCTACCCGGTGGTCAAGCGCATACTGGAAAAAATCAAGACGGAGGCCAACAGCATCATGGGCCAGCCCGGCGCCCTGAAAGGCGTCTCGCCGTCCGAATTCACGGACGAACGCTTCGGCTTGCCCACGGTAAAAGATATTTTCCAGGAAATCGAGAAGCCCGGCCGCGACCCGCGCCCCGAATTCAAGACGGCGCAATTCAAGGAAGGCATCAATACCATCAATGACCTGCATCCGGGCATGATACTGGAAGGCGTGGTCACCAATGTGGCCAATTTCGGCGCCTTTGTCGATGTGGGCGTGCATCAGGATGGGCTGGTCCACATATCCGCCTTGTCGGAAACCTTCGTGAAGGACCCCCGCGACGTCGTACGGGTGGGCCAGACGGTAAAAGTCAAGGTCCAGGAAGTGGACGTTGCGCGCAAACGCATCGGCCTGACCATGCGCCTGGATGACGATGGCGCGCCTGTGCGCCGCGGGGGCGGCGACGACCGGCGCGGCAGCGGTGAACGGCGAGGCGCGCCGGGCGGCAACGGCAACGCCAAGCGCCATCCGCCGTCACGCGCTCCCGAACCCGCGGGCCAAGGGGCCATGGCCGCCGCATTCGCCAAGTTGAAAAGATAGGACGGCCATGACTTCCATCATCGACCACGACAAGCTTGCCGAGCGCCTTGGCGAGCTGATCGGCATGCTAAGCTGCGGCGATCTTGACGAGCACGAGACCAGCCGCATCGTCAATATCTGCGTCCAGGCCAAAGACCGGCCCGCCGAAACCTTGCACGAAAACTACGGGGCCGATGCCGCCAAAGTCGCCGAATACGATCCGGGCGGCGTCATGGCCTTCATCATTTTCGTGGAACTTGAAGACTATTTCGCCGTGGCGGACACCGTCGATGAGCTGTACGAACAAATCGTCGACGCGTTCGAACAGCCCGCCCTGCCCGACTATCCCTACGACGACAATGACTTCGAAACGATCTCGGATTTCTACCGATGGGTCGACCGGCAATTGCAGGAGCATCACGGCAAGTACCGCTTGATCGGTTTCGGCGAAAGCTACACCAACGACTTCCAGGTCATTTTGGTATACCGCGAACAGGCGGCAGACATTCTGGCGCTATGCAAAGGGCTCGGCCTGCGGGCCGAGCTCTGCGAATAAACAAAGTCGCTTTGATCTAGTCCCGGTCCCGGGCCAGTTCGGCCAGGGCTTCCCGGACCTGCTCCAGGCGTGCGGCGTCGAAGCGCCCCACGATTGCACCGTCCAAATACATCGCCGCCTCTTTTCCCTCTTGGGCGATTACGCTGTCAAGCGGCGCATCCTGCAATCCCTTGATGACGGCGCCGGCCGCCTTGGGATTGTCGAAGCCGTCGGACAGGAACAGCTCCTGGCCATCGCTTGCCAGCAGGCGGAAACGGAATTGACCGCCCTCGTCGCGGAAACTGACGAAGCGGGCCCGCTTGCCGGCCGCCTTTTTCACCGACGCTGGCGACGCGGGCGCGGCGGTGGCCGATGCCCGCAAGCCGACCGCCTCGCGCAAGGCCGCCATCAAAGGCTGCGACAAACGCCGCGCCTTGGCGGCCCCCGCTTGCAGAATATCTTCGATGCGATCGGGCCTGGACATCAATTCCGCATAGACTTCACGCATGGGTGCAAGGTCCTGCTCGATACGTTCGTACAAACGCTGCTTGGCATCGCCCCAGCCCAGGCCGCCTTCGAGCTCCTGCCGGAAAGCAGCGGACTCGGCTGGCAAGGCAAAGGCACGGTACAAGGTATAGAGATGCGAGTTTTCGGCATCCTTGGCTTCGCCGGGCTGGCGCGAATCGGTAACGATGCGCATCACCGCCGAGCGCAAGCCTTTGGTGCCGCCCTCGAACAAGGGAATGGTGTTGTCATAGCTCTTGGACATCTTGCGTCCGTCCAGCCCCGGCAGGGTGGCCACTTCGTCATCGATCTGGACTTCGGGCAAGACGAAGAAGTCAGTGCCGTTGCCATACAGGTGGTTGAATCGCTGCGCGATATCGCGCGTCATTTCCAGATGCTGTATTTGATCGCGCCCCACCGGCACCTTGTTCGCATTGAACATCAGGATGTCGGCGGCCATCAGGACGGGATAGGAAAACAGGCCCATGGTGATGCCGTCGTCGGGCTCGGCCTGCCGGGCCACATTCTGGTCGACCGAAGCCTTGTAGGCGTGTGCGCGGTTCATCAGGCCCTTGGCCGTCACGCAGGTCAACATCCAGCACAGCTCGGGTATCTCGGGAATATCCGACTGCCGATAAAACGTGACTCTTTCGGGATCCAGGCCGGCGGCGATCCAGGTTGCGGCGATCTCCAGCCGCGACCGCGCAATGCGTTGCGGGTCGTCGCATTTTATAAGCGCGTGATAGTCGGCCATGAAATAGAAGGCATCGACGCCGGGCAGGACGCTGGCCTGGATGGATGGACGGATCGCCCCGGCATAATTGCCCAGGTGCGGCGTTCCGGAGGTCGTAATGCCGGTCAATACACGAGTATTCATAGATGGCTTCAAATAAAAACGGATAAGCGCGGCCCCGCCATGCTGCCGGGACCGATGGGTATCAGAGGGTCACGGCCTCGCGCCGCTCGGCGTCAAGGTATTCGCGCGACTGCATCTCCATGATGCGCGATACGGTGCGATGGAATTCGTTGGACATCGGGCCATCGGTGTAGAGCTCTTCCGCCTCGCATTCGGCCGACATGATCAGCTTGACCTTGTGATCGTAAAACACATCGATCAGCCAGGTAAAGCGGCGCGCCTCGGACGCTTGGCGCGGGCTCATGCGCGGCACATCCGACAGAATCACCGTCTGGAAACGGCTGGCCAGATCCAGATAATCGTTTTGCGAGCGGGGACCGCCGCACAGCGTGGCGAAATCGAACCATACGATGCTGCCCCCCAGTGCAATGGGTTTGATCTCGCGATTCTCGACCACCAGCACCGGCTTCATCGGCGCGGTATCAAGCAGGCGATCAAAGTTGTCCTGAAGTTCCTGGCGAGTTTCCGCGTTTATGGGTGTCAGGTACATGCGCACCTGCTCCAGCGCGCGCCGGCGATAATCCGTACCCACATCGACGTTCACGATGTCCATTCTTTCCTGTATGAGCTTGATCGCCGGCAATATGCGATCCCGGTGCAGGCCATCCGGATACAGCGTTGACGGTTCGTAATTGGACGTCATGACGAAAGACGTTCCGTACTCGAACAAGCGCAACAGCAGGCGATACAGTATCATCGCGTCGGCCACGTCCGACACATGGAATTCGTCGAAGCAGATCAGGCGATAGCGCTTGGCAATGCGCCGCGCCACCTCGTCCAGCGGATCCTGCTGGCCGCGCACATTGCCCAGTTCGCGATGCACTCCGCGCATGAATTCATGAAAATGCACGCGGGTCTTGCGCTTGACCGGAACCGTAAGATAGAAGGCATCCATCAGGAAGCTTTTGCCGCGCCCCACCCCGCCCCACATGTAGATTCCCCGGGGAACATCGGGCCGCCGGAAAATCTTTCGCAAGGTGGAAGAACGAGCTTGCTTGAATTCCAGCCAGTCGTCGAAATACGCCTGCAAGCGGTCGATGGCCGCCAACTGGGCCTCATCGGACCGATAGCCGCGCTCTTGCAAAGCATGTTCGTAATACTCGCGTACATTCATAAACCAAGACTCTTCACTACAACACAACAAAAAATGGCCCCCACGCTGCGCCTTCGGCTTGCTGCCCCCCAAGGGGGCGCTTTTTGCCTTGGGGCGGCCCGGCGGCAAAAAAGAGGCGAGCCGTCCGCCCGCCCCTTGCAAGGTCAATGCATGCCGACCGGGATCAGAAGTTGAGCGTGCGTTTGTCGACCGCCAGCGCCGCTTCCTTCATGGCTTCCGACAAAGTCGGATGCGCATGGCAGATGCGTGCGATGTCTTCCGCGGCGCCGCGGAATTCCATGATGGTGACGGCTTCGGAGATCAGCTCGGAAGCCATGGGTCCGATAATGTGAACGCCCAGGACTTCATCGGTCTTGGCATCGGCCAGGACCTTGACGAAACCGGTGGTGTCGCCCAGCGCCCGGGCACGGCCATTGGCCATGAACGGGAAGCTTCCGGCCTTGTATTCGCGGCCTTCGGTCTTGAGCTGCTGCTCGTTCTTGCCCACCCAGGCGATCTCGGGCGAAGTGTAGATGACTGAAGGAATGGTTCCGAAGTTCACATGGCCGTGCTGCCCGGCGATGCGTTCGGCCACGGCCACGCCTTCTTCTTCGGCCTTGTGCGCCAGCATCGGGCCGCGAACGACGTCGCCCACCGCCCAAACATTGGGCAGGTTGGTCTTGCAATCGTCGTCGACCACCACGAAGCCGCGTTCATCGCGCTTGAGTCCGACCGTATCCACGCCCAGGCCGTCCACATTCGGCACGCGGCCGATGGAGACGATAAGCCGGTCGACGACCAGCTTTTGCTCGGCGCCCGATGCATCGGTATACGGCACGGTCACCGACTTGGCGGCGGACTTCACCTCGCCGATCTTGACGCCCGTATGAATCGCCAGGCCTTGCTTGGCGAAGGCTTTCTGGGCCTCTTTGGCAACCTGCTGGTCGGCGACAGCCAGGAAATCGGGCATGGCTTCCAGTATGGTGACTTCCGCGCCCAGGCGGCGCCATACGCTGCCCAGCTCCAGTCCGATGACGCCGGCGCCGATGACGCCCAGCTTCTTGGGCACAGCGGGAATACGCAGCGCGCCATCATTGGACAGGATCTGGTCTTCGTCGAACGGCAGGCCGGGAAGCGCGCGCGGCGACGAACCGGTGGCGATGACGACATGCTTGGCGACAAGGTCTTCTTCGGCCTTGCCCGCCACCTTGATCGACCAGCCGCCGTCCACATGAGCCACGAACGAGCCGGTGCCATGAAAGAAGGTGACCTTGTTCTTCTTGAAAAGGTAAAGAATGCCTTCGTTGTTCTGCTTGACGACGGTGTTCTTGCGGCCCACCAGAGTGTCCAGCTTCAGCTCTACGCCCTTGACCTGGATGCCGTGCTCGGCAAAGTGATGGTTGACCTGCTCGAAATGTTCGGACGACTGCAGCAAGGCCTTGGACGGAATGCAGCCCACATTGGTGCAGGTACCGCCAGGCGCGGGCTTTCCGTCAGTGGTGGACCAGGCATCTATGCAGGCAACGGTCATGCCCAGTTGCGCAGCGCGGATAGCGGCGATGTAGCCGCCGGGGCCCGCACCGATAACGACGACGTCGAATTGTTTAGCCATGTTCTTTCTCGATCTGGATAGTGTTGAAGCAAGCTCGGCAGAGCTCGCGAGCCGGAAGGAGGCGACACAATCTAGCGCCCGCTTCCACGATGAAAAGCGCTTAAAAAACCCCGGCCAGCGGTTCCAGCGCGGCTGGATCGCTTCCGGGGCTTGTTCAGGCTTTTTCCTGCATGCTTAGACGTCCAGCAGCAGGCGTTGGGGATCTTCGAGTGCTTCTTTCATGGCCACCAGAGCCAATACGGCTTCGCGGCCGTCGATGATCCGATGGTCGTAGGACAGGGCCAGGTAATTCATGGGGCGAATCACGACCTGGCCATTCTCGGCAACCGGGCGGTCCTTGGTGGCGTGTATGCCCAGGATGGCCGACTGCGGAGGATTGATGATGGGCGTGGACAGCATGGAGCCGAAGACGCCGCCGTTGGAAATCGAGAACGTGCCGCCTGTCAGCTCTTCAAGGGTAAGCTTGCCGTCACGCGCACGCGTACCGAAATCGGCGATCTGCTTTTCGATGTCGGCGATGGAGAGCTGATCGGCATTGCGCAGGATGGGTACGACCAGGCCGCGCGGGCTGCCTACGGCAATGCCGATGTCAAAGTAGCCGTGATAGATGATGTCCTTGCCGTCGACCGACGCATTGACGACCGGGTACTTCTTGAGCGCGGCAACCGCGGCCTTGACGAAGAAGGACGTAAAGCCCAGCTTGACACCGTGTTCTTTCTCGAACTGATCCTTGTATTTTTTACGTAGATCCAGGATGCCCTGCATATTGACTTCGTTGAAAGTCGTCAGGATGGCGTTGTCGGACTGCGATTGCAGCAAACGCTCGGCCACACGGGCACGCAGGCGGCTCATGGGCACGCGCTGTTCGGGACGGCCGTCCAGCGACAAGGTGGGCGGCGCGACCGGCGCGGCCGCTTTGGCGGCGGGAGCGGCTGAACCGGCTTGCAGGGCATCGCCCTTGGTGATGCGGCCACCACGGCCGGAGCCTTCGACGGAAGCGGGATCGACGCCCTTTTCAGCCAGGATCTTGCCGGCGGCGGGCGATGCGACCGCCGAGGCGGCAGGCGCGCCGGCGGCTGCGGCGGCGGGTGCCGGAGCGGTTTCGGCGGCAGCGGCGGGCGCCGCGGCGGCAGTGGCCTTGCCTTCGGAATCGATGCGCGCCAGGACTTCGCCCGAAGTGACCATGCTGCCGTCACCCTTCACGATTTCCTTCAGGACGCCCGACGAGGGAGCGGGGACTTCCAGGACGACTTTGTCGGTCTCGACCTCGATCAGGATTTCGTCGGCTTCGACCGCTTCACCTGGCTGCTTCTTCCAGTTGAGCAAAGTCGCTTCGGAAACCGACTCGGAAAGCTGGGGCACGAGAACATCAGTAATAGCCATAGTATGTATTCCGTTGTGTAAGGTATTCGTTATTTGGTCAGCATAAAGCTCTTGAACTTGGGCGCCAGCGCTTGCTCAAGCAGATTGCGCTGCTGTTCCTGGTGCTTGGCCAGGTAGCCCACCGCCGGCGAAGCCGAAGCGGCGCGGCCTGCATAGCCCAGCTTCTGACCTTCAGCCATATTCTCGTACAAATGATGCTGAATATAAAACCAGGGGCCCTGATTCTGAGGCTCGTCCTGAGTCCAGACCACTTCCTTGGCATTGACGTACTTTTGCAATTCGGCCTGGAAAGCCTTGTGCGCAAAGGGATACAGCTGCTCGACGCGCAGGATGGCGACATCGTCGCGGCCGGCTTCCTTGCGGGCGTGAACGATGTCGTAATAGACCTTGCCCGAACACACCAGCACGCGCTTGACGCCCGCCGGATCGATGGACTCGTCCTGCTCGCCGATGACCGGCAGGAACTGGCTGTTGGCCAGGTCGGCCAGCGGCGACGTGGCGTCCTTGTTGCGCAACAGCGACTTGGGCGTCAGGATGACCAGCGGCTTGCGGAAAGGCCGGATCATCTGGCGGCGCAAGACGTGGAATATCTGCGCGCCATTGGTCGGCTGCACCACCTGGATATTGTTGTCGGCGCACAATTGCAGGAAGCGCTCGATGCGTGCCGAAGAGTGTTCCGGGCCCTGGCCTTCGTAGCCGTGCGGCAACATCATGGTCAGGCCGCACTGACGGCCCCATTTGGCCTCGCCCGACGTGATGAACTGGTCGATCACCACTTGCGCGCCGTTGACGAAATCGCCGAACTGGGCTTCCCAAATGGTCAGCGTGTTGGGCTCGGCCGAGGCATAGCCGTATTCAAAAGCCAGCACGGCCTCTTCGGACAATACCGAATCAATCACCGTGAACGGCGCCTGATTGTCGGATACGTTTTGCAGGGGAATATAGGTGCCGTCGTTCCAGCGCTCGCGCTTCTGGTCGTGCAATACCGCATGGCGGTGCGTAAAGGTACCGCGGCCGGAATCCTGTCCGGTGATGCGGATGGCATAGCCGCTGGCCACCAGCGTGGCGAACGCCAGATGCTCGCCCATGCCCCAGTCCAGGTTCTGTTCACCGCGCGCCATGTTACGACGGTCGTTGAGCAGCTTGTTGACCAGCGAATGAACCGTGAAGCCTTCCGGCACGGTCGTCAGCTTTTCGCCTATGCGGGTCAGTTCGGCCAGCGGTACGCCGGTATCGGCCTGGTCGGTCCATTTGGCGCCCAGGAAGGCTGACCAGTCGGTGGAATACTTGTTCTTGTAGTCGGTGAGGACGGGCTCGATGGTGCGCTGCCCGTCTTCCATGAGCTGACGATAGTCCTTGACGAGCTGGTCGGGTTCGCCCTCGGCCAGGATGCCCTGCGCCACCAGCTTGTCGGCGTAGACCTTGCGCGTGCCGGGGTGCTTGCCGATGCTCTTGTACATAAGAGGTTGGGTCAGCGAGGGGGTGTCCTGCTCGTTGTGGCCCAGCTTGCGGAAGCAGACAATGTCGACCACGACATCGTGATGGAACTTCATGCGGTAGTCGAGCGCCAGCTGAGTGACATACACGACGGCTTCGGGATCGTCGCCGTTAACGTGGAAAACCGGGGCTTCGATCATCTTGACCACGTCGGTGCAATACAGCGTGGAGCGGGTATCGCGCGGATCGGAAGTGGTAAAGCCGATTTGGTTGTTGATGACGATGTGCAGCGTGCCGCCGGTGCCGTAACCGCGCGTTTGCGCCATGTTAAGGGTTTCCATGACCACGCCCTGCCCAGCAAAAGCGGCATCGCCGTGAACCAGCACGGGCAATACTTGCAGGCCGTCCTCGTCATTGCGGCGGTCCTGGCGGGCGCGCACGCTGCCTTCGACCACGGGGTTGACGATTTCCAAGTGGGACGGATTGAATGCCAGCGACAAATGGATGGGGCCGCCGCGCGTGGACAGGTCGCTGGAGAAGCCGTTGTGGTACTTGACGTCGCCATCGGTCAGGCCTTCGGCGTGCTTGCCTTCGAACTCGGCGAACAGGTCGCCGGGCATCTTGCCCATGATGTTCACCAGCATGTTCAGGCGGCCGCGGTGAGCCATGCCCACGACGATTTCCTGCACACCGTTGTCGCCGGCGTGGCCGACGACTTCGTCCATGGAGGCAATGAAGCTTTCGCCGCCTTCCAGCGAAAAGCGCTTCTGGCCCACGTACTTGGTATGCAGGAAGCGTTCCAGGCCTTCGGCCTCGGTGACTTGCTGCAAAATGTGCCGTTTGCGATCGGCCGAGAACGAGGGCACGCCCAGGGTGGACTCAAGGCGTTCTTGAATCCAGCGCTTGGCGGCCGGATCGGAGATATGCATGAACTCGGCGCCCACGCTGCGGCAATACGTATCGCGCAAAGCCTTGAGCATGTCCCGCATGGTCATGGTGTCGGCTTTGGTGAAGTAGGTATTGGTGGCGGAATAGACCTGATCCAGATCGGCTTCGGCCAGGCCGTAGAAACTGGGGTCGAGTTCGGGAATGACGGGACGATCGTGGCGCTTCAACGGATCGAGTTCGGCGAAACGCGAACCCAGCGACCGGTATGCGGCGATGATCGATTGAACATATACTTGCTTACTGGCAATGGCCAGGTCGGGCTCTTGAGCCCGGGCTACAAAGGCGTTGGCCTTGGCCCGCTGCGCGAAAGACTCGACCACGGGGGCGTGAGCCTGGTCGCGGGTGATTTCGCGGCCGTCGGTGGCAGGCTGATGCTGAAGCTGGTCGAAATAAGTACGCCACTGGTCTGAAACAGAACCGGGATTATCGAGGTAGGACTCGTAGAGTTCCTCGACATATGGAGCGTTGCTACCAAACAGGTAAGAATTGGATAAAAGTTCTATTTCCGATGACATATATGCGCTTCACCTATCCGAGTGTCTCACTCGTTATGATGCAGGGAAAAACCTTCCGCGACACGGCCAGACCGGTTAGCGGATAGCGGGGCAGAAGGCAACAGTACGACGCCTTAATAAGCCGTATTCATACTAGTATACCCTTGAAGCATAGGGCAACAAACCCAAAGACGGGAATTGCATCCCAAAACCGGGAAAGCGTTGGCATTTACAAACACCTTGCATTTTTCCGCATCAAAACGGTCGCGTAAACGTTCAAGCACGGTTATCTTTTTCGTTTTTCATTTTTAGGAGCTACACCCATGGACGCCAACGCCGACCTTGCAAAACTGGCCCTGGACTATCACGCCTACCCTTCCCCGGGCAAGATTTCGGTCATGCCGACCAAACCGCTGGCCAACCAGGATGACCTGTCGCTGGCCTACTCGCCCGGGGTGGCCGTGGCCTGCATGGCCATCCACGCCGAGGGCGAAGACGCCGCGTCCATGTACACCTCCCGCTCCAATCTGGTCGGCGTGATCACCAACGGCACAGCCGTCCTGGGCCTGGGCAATATCGGCCCGCTCGCGGCCAAGCCCGTCATGGAAGGCAAAGGCTGCCTGTTCAAGAAGTTTGCCGGCATCGATGTCTTCGACATCGAATTGGCGGAAACCGACCCCGACAAGCTGGTGGACATCATCGCTGCGCTGGAACCCACCCTGGGCGGCGTCAACCTGGAAGACATCAAGGCACCGGAGTGCTTCTATATAGAGAAGAAGCTGCGCGAGCGCATGAAGATTCCGGTTTTCCATGACGACCAGCACGGCACGGCCATTATCTCGTCGGCCGCCATCCTGAACGGCCTGAAGGTCGTCAACAAGAAGATCGGCGATGTGAAGCTGGTGTGCTCCGGCGCGGGCGCCGCGGCCATCGCCTGCCTGGACCTGCTGGTCCACCTGGGCCTGAAGCGCTCGAATATGTACGTGGTGGATTCACGCGGCGTCATACGCGTGGGGCGCGAAGAGAACATGGAGCCCAACAAGGCGCGCTATGCCCAGGAAACCGATGCCCGCACCTTGGCCGACGTCTGCAAGGACGCCGATGTGTTCCTAGGCTGCTCGGCGCCCGGCGTGTTGACCGCCGACATGGTGAAAACCATGGGCCCCAACCCCTTGATTCTTGCCCTGGCCAACCCCGAGCCGGAAATCCGTCCTGAAGTCGCCAAGGCGGCCAGGCCCGACTGCATCATCGCGACCGGCCGGTCGGACTACCCCAACCAGGTCAACAATGTACTGTGCTTCCCCTTCATATTCCGGGGAGCCATGGACGTCGGCGCCACGGTGATCAATGAGGAAATGAAGCTGGCCTGCGTCAAGGCCATTGCGGAGCTGGCCGAAGCCGAGCAGAACGACGAAGTGGCGCTGGCCTATGCGGGCCAGGAACTGGCCTTCGGCCCCGACTACATCATTCCCAAGCCTTTCGACCCGCGCCTGATCGTCAAGATTGCGCCGGCCGTGGCCGAAGCGGCCGCCCTTTCCGGCGTGGCCCGCCGTCCCATCCAGGACCTGGAGGCATACCGCCAGAAGCTCATGAGCCTGGTTTATCACACCGGCCAGTTGATGCGTCCACTGTTCATGCAGGCCAAGAGCGCGCCCAAGCGGGTCATCTATGCCGACGGCGAAGACGAACGCGTGCTGCGCGCAGCCCAGACGGTGGTCGACGAGCAAATAGCAAACCCCATACTGATAGGCCGGCCTTCGGTCATCCAGATGCGTATCGAGAAGTTCGGCTTGCGTCTGGTGGTTGGAAAAGACGTAGATATCGTCGACCCTGAAGACGATGCACGCTTCAACGAAACCTGGGGTGCCTATTACAAGCTGAAGGGCCGCGACGGGGTCACGCCGGAAATCGCCAAGGCGATGGTGCGCAAGCATAATTCGCTGATCGGAGTCATGCTGCTGCAACGGGGCGATGCCGATGCGATGCTGTGCGGGGTCACCAGCCGCTTCGACAATCAGCTTAAGTATGTGCAAGAGGTCATTGGCCTGAAGTCCGGGGCGCAGACGTATGCGGCCATGAATGTGCTGATGCTGCCGACGCAAACTTTGTTTATCTGCGATACGCACGTAAACGAGGACCCGACGGCAGAGGAAATCGCAGACATGACGATACAGGCGGCGCAAGAGGTTCAGCGTTTCGGCGTGGTGCCCAAGGTGGCCCTGCTGTCGCATTCGAACTTCGGCAGCCGTTCCTCGGCGTCGTCACGCAAGATGGCCGAGGCCCGTCGCTTGATTTCAGAGCGCGCGCCCAATCTGGAAGTCGATGGCGAGATGCATGCTGATTCGGCCTTGTCGGAAAAAATCCGCCTGAAGTCCTTCCCGGATTCAACCCTGAAGGGTCCGGCAAATCTGCTGATCACGCCTAATCTGGATACGGGCAACATTACCTACAACATGCTGAAGATGACGGGCAGCAATGGCGTTGCGATGGGGCCTGTGCTGCTGGGCGCGGCGCGTCCGGTGCATATCCTGACGACGAGTTCGACGGTGCGGCGCATTGTGAACATGACGGCGCTGGCCGTTGTGGATGCGCAGCAGGAGGCTGGGCAGGTTCAGTTGTAATCCGGCGGCGTTCGACGCGCTTCTTCGATGTCGGAGTGAAGCGCGTCTGCCCTCCCGCCGGCTCTGCTTTTTTTGTTTACGGGTGCCTGTTTATGACGGGCGCCCGTTTTCATTTGCGGTGGCGTGCTGGTTCTATAGCGTCGAGATTTACTGATGTGCATCGCTGCCTTGACTCTGTTCTATTGGACGTGATGGACTGGCCTATCCGATTCTAAAAACGGCCTGGTGGGCCGGCCTGGACCGGGCTGCGCCTCGCCGCGATCCCGGCTACGCCGGGATTTCCCGCCTGAACGGTCTGGATTCGGGGTCGGGCGCGAACTCGCAAAAATCAGTCCCCCGGACTGATTTTGTGCTCAAACATGCGCGCCCTCTTACGCCCCCGATCCAGCCCGCCCACGCGGCGCGCTCAAGCTTGGCCCGGCCCAGGCCGGCCCACCACGCCTTTGCAGAAGATGATTGCAAGGCCTTCGAATAAGCACATCCGATTGAGCTCCTCTTCAAATACAGCATCATCAAACAAACGGCACCAAACAGAATCAGTTCCGAGATCGGGGTCGACACCCATCATCAGCCTTTGATGCAAAGGCGTCCTGGCGCGGGCCGGGGCCGGCGAATTCGGGAGCGTCGCGCTTCCGGCCGCTGGCGGGGAGGCAAGGCCGTGACTGTTTGAGCAACACGGGTGTTGGCAGCCCGGGGGGCTGCCAACGTTGCGAGTTTCACGGCCGCCCCGCCAGCGGCCGGAAACGCGAGTAGTCCCGGAACGGGACCGCGGACGGTGAGGAGGTCCCGGCCTGTGCCAGCACGCCTGCCTCAAGAAAAATGAGCTAGAACCATGAGCCCATGGCTAAACACGATACTCACGCGCCCTATTGAACGGAACGCGGCGAATGACGTCCCCGCGAGTCAACCCGATGTCGCGCAGCATGCGCTCGTCCATCTCTTCCAGTTGAACCTGTTGCCTGCGTTCATCCAGCCACCGCAAGCACCTCGTCCACAAAGATTTCCGCTTCCATACGAAAGGGCGTAAAAGCACATAACCGATATCGGGCTGCATCATCGCTACACTCCGGCATAAAAAATTGATACTTCCATGCCGAAAATTCTGCATCTGATAAACACCCGATTGCTACGGGCTGGGCCGTAGCATCGCCGGGCATGCCGGTGCTACGATGACCCAAGCCTTCGCACAGGAAACGCTCATGCTCAGCACCTCATCATTTGCCGAAACAGCCGCCCTGATGGGCGACCTGGCACGCGCGAACATGATGGCCGCGCTTATGGATGGGCGCGCCCTGACAGCGACCGAACTTGCGCGGGTTGCCGGAATCACACCGCAAACCGCAAGCGGACACCTGGCGCTGCTGACCGACGCCGGCCTGCTGGCTATGGAACGACAGGGCCGGCACCGTTACCACCGACTGGCCTCACCCGCCGTCGCGAGGATGATAGAAAGCATCATGTCGGTGGCCGGCGACCTTGATGGGCCCGGCCGGGCCGGACGAAAGAAGTCGGTGGTGACCGGCCCACGCGACCAGGCCTTGCGGTACGCCCGCACGTGCTATGACCACCTGGCCGGCCAAATTGCGGTGACGATGACGGACCGGATGGCCGAACGCGGCCAGATTGAATTCACCGCGGACGGCGGCGTCCTGACCGCCGACGGCATCCGATTCCTGAACGGCCTGGGCGTAGACTTGGACGCCGTACTGGCCGGCACAGGGGGCCGGGACAGCGGCAGGACGTTCTGCCGCCCCTGCCTGGACTGGAGCGAACGGCGCCCTCATATCGCGGGCGCCGTCGGAAAAGCCTTATGCCTATGCTGCTTGGACCGTGGCTGGATACGCCGCCTGGACGGCACGCGGGCGGTGGCCTTCACCCCGGCCGGACATGCAATGCTGGGGCAGGCCTTCAATATCACCGCCTAGGAAGCGCGGAATAGCCGACAAGGAAATCCGGCATCCGACACCCGGCAATCAGAAGAGCAGGCCCTTCGCCGCCAAGTAGACACCCACGATGAGCAGGCTGACCAGAAAACAGCGGCGAAAAGTGGCGGGCGGGAGCGACTGGCGCAGGCGCTGGCCAACTCCCATTCCAATCAAGGCGGGCACCAGCATGATCAGCGATGCCCCAACAGCGCCCAGCGTATAACTGTCGTTCAGCCACAAGCCGGCGGCCAGGGCCACCGTCGAAACGGTGAAGGATATGCCCATGGCCTGGATCAGCTCATCCCTGGCCAGTCCCAGCGACTGAAGGTAGGGCACGGCGGGCACCACGAACACGCCGGTCGCCGCCGTTATGAAACCGGTCAAGGCTCCGATCGCCGGACCCAGCCAGCCTTCCGTGCGCGCGGGTATGGTCAGCGGATGGCCGAACAGCGTCCAGAGGGAATAAGCGACCAGCGCCACCCCCAGCGATACGGCGGCCCAGGCGCCAGCCGGGGCACCCAGTATCATGGCGCCCGCCAGCGTCCCGGCGGCAACGCCCGCCTGCATGCCGCCTATGCGTCGCAGCATGGGCAGCAGGCTGTGAACGGGGCGCGTCTGCCAGACGTTGGTGACCAGCGAGGGAATCACCAGCAAGGCGGCCGCTTGCGCCGGAAGCATGAAGATCGAGAGCAAGGCCATCGAGATGGTGGGCAGGCCCAGGCCCACTACGCCTTTGACCAATCCTGCCAGCACGAATACCGCCACAATCAGGCCGAAGACACCCGGCGTGTAGCCGGCAAGCAGTTCAGTCAACATCAACGAGGCTCCGTGCAATAGTCAATATCCAGTACAGGCGCTATTCTGACCTCTAATCGACTTGCGGAAAATGCGGCTTTGTCTAAGCCAGGCTCAGGCTGAACCTTAGCCTGGCTGCATCGGCATGCTATGATTTTTTCATGCGCTTCGACCTGACCGATCTGCGCCTGTTTCTGAACATCCATGAAACCGGCACCATCACAAAAGGCGCCCAGCGTTCGCACATGACGCTGGCTTCGGCCAGTGAGCGCGTCAAAGGCATGGAAGAGAGCCTGGGGGTCGCCCTGCTGATCCGAGATCGGCGCGGCGTACAGCCGACGTCAGCAGGCCGCGCCTTGCTGCACCACGCCCGCGCCATGCTTCAGCAAATGGACCGCATGCGCGACGAGCTGGACCAGTACGGCAAGGGCCTGAAGGGGCATGTGCGCTTGCTGTGCAATACGGCGGCCCTAAGCGAATATCTGCCCGACATACTCAGCGATTTCCTGATCCAGAATCCGCAGATATCCATCGATCTCGAAGAGAAAATGAGCTATGACATCGCGGATGCGATACGCGTGGGCATCGCAGATATGGGAATCGTGGCGGACTCGGTGGATCTTCAAGGCCTGGAAACGCATGTTTTTCGCCCTGACCCGCTAGTCTTGATCGTGGCCAGAGACCATGAGCTGGCGCAACGCAAGTCCATAATCCTGGCCGAGTTGGCCGGCTATGATTTCGTGGGCCTGACGGAAGGCAGCGCTCTGCAGGATCACATCGCGCACCATGCCCGCCGCTCGGGCAAACAGCTGGGCTACCGGATACGCTTGCGCAGCATCGATGCGGTCTGCCGGATGGTGGGCCAGGGGGTGGGCATCGCGGTGGTACCCCGAGCGGCGGCTGTGCGCTGTGCGAAGCCGGCCCGCATCAAGCACATTGCATTGGCGGATGCCTGGGCATCCCGGGACCTGATGCTTTGCGTGCGTTCGGCGGATGAGCTGCCGGTGTATGTGCGGCAGATGATGGCGTTCATTCTGGCGGCGAAATAGTTGCCTGTAGTTCTTGCCGGCGATCTTGCTGTCGGGCGTGATGGAGACTCTCATAACGTCACCGTCGGTCTTGTTTCTTCTGACGCCGTGGTGGGCTGGCCTGGACCGGGCTGGCGAATCTGAGAACGTTGCAACCCGAAACTGGGGCACGAGTTTTGGAGCTATTAATAACTCAACTTCCGACTCAGATCTCAGGTAGGAGCCTTTCTATTTCTCGATATCCTTCGGGCAACAGTTTCGGGGCGAACCTTAAGCACGCCACATAGTGCGCTGCTGTTGGAGTAACATTCCGCAAGCGACTAAGGTGAACACTGTGCCGTTAAAAATGGGTACAGAGATACTGACTAACTAACCCATCATCAGAACGAGTTAGAAATTCATAGGAGGCATCATGTTGTACGTGCTCAGCTTCTTCGGCTTGATCTTCATTCTCTTACTTGCCCGAGGATTGCTCGCGGGTACTCGTAAAAAAAAGGAAATGCAGGATGCCGCGTGTGCCGATTACATGAGATTTAAGGATGACATTAAGGCTTGGTTTGCAAACCATGAAGACACAAACTTGAGGCATAAAGCCGATGCCGCTATGCGCGCGATAAATCAAAGCATTAAAACTATTAAATTTACTCGCGCCTCAGATGTAAAGACGGCTAAGCAAGCTGCTCTGTATACGTACGCAAAAGAGATTAATGCTCTTTACAACGTTGATGTTGTACACGATTTAACACTACCAGCGGACATTGGCGATCCCATTTTTCGAGATGCAATAGATGCGCATAACCAACAAACACAGAATGAAGCCCCCTCTTCAACCAGTATGAAAACTACCGCCAATCCCCTGTACAGCCAAAACCCAACTGCATGCCCTAGATGTAACCACTCACCCGTCGCTGAAATACTATATGGCTTCCCCAATTTTGAGGACGAGAGTTTAAAAATGGCTGTTAATGAAGGGCGGGTGGCCTTGGGAGGTTGCGTTATGGGAGAGGCTCAACCCACATGGAAATGTAGCAACTGCGGTCTAGACATATTTCGCAGTCCAGCATCATCTTAAAAGAAACACATCACCTCTCCGATGTAAGCCCGTAGACATAGAGGTGAAGATTGCCTTTCCAGGGAGGAAGTGTTCACACCATTACATGCCTCCTACGCCCACATCAAGCCGCAGAGCTGCAAATAAGAAATCATAGCGCCGCCATGAATACCTGCCGCAAAGGCGGGATGGCGGGGGCCGGGGCTGGCGAATTCGGGAGCGTCGCGTTTCCGTCCGCTGGCGGGGAGGCAAGGCCGTGACTGCCCGAGCAACAAGGGTGTTGGCAGCCCGGGGGGCTGCCAACGTTGCGAGTTTCACGGCCGCCCCGCCAGCGGCTGGAAACGCGAGTAGTCCCGGAACGGGACCGCGGACGGGGAGCAGGCCCTGGCCCCCGCCATCCCGCCTGCTCAAGAACCAATCAAGCATCCGACCCAGGACACCAGTTCAACAAGCGCGATCTTAAGCCTGCCCTCAATGTCGATAAAACTATCGACAGTCAAAAATCGCCAGGCCAAAAAAAACGGGACGCTAAAGAGCGCCCCGTTTTCTACCGCCAAACAGCCATTAACGCTTGGCCGGCACGTCGCGGGTTTGCGAACCCGTGTACAACTGGCGCGGACGACCGATCTTGTAATCAGGATCGGACAGCATTTCGCTCCATTGCGCTATCCAGCCCACCGTGCGGGCCAAGGCGAAGATGGCCGTGAACAGCGACGTCGGGATGCCTATGGCGCGCTGGACGATACCCGAATAGAAGTCCACGTTCGGGTACAGCTTGCGCTCGACGAAGTACGGGTCCTCAAGCGCAATGCGCTCCAATTCCATGGCCAGCTTGAACAGCGGATCGTTTTCCAGGCCCAGCGCCGACAAGACTTCCTTGCAGGTTTCCTGCATCAGTTTGGCGCGGGGATCGTAGTTCTTGTAGACGCGATGGCCGAAGCCCATCAGGCGTACGCCCGAATTCTTGTCCTTGACCTTTTCCATGAACTCGCCGACCTTGGCCACGCCGCCATTGGCTTGCAGCTCTTCCAGCATTTGCAGGCACGCCTCGTTGGCGCCGCCGTGCGCCGGACCCCACAGGCAGCCTACGCCGGCGGCGATGGCCGCGAAAGGATTGGTGCCCGACGAACCGCAAAGGCGAACCGTCGACGTCGACGCATTTTGCTCGTGATCGGCATGCAGGATGAAAATACGGTCCAGCGCGCGTTCCACCACATCGTTGACCTTGTAGTCTTCGCAAGGCGTGGCGAACATCATGCGCAGGAAGTTGCCGGTGTAAGACAGGTCGTTCTGCGGATAAATGAAAGGCTGGCCCAGCGAATGCTTGTATGCCATCGCCACCAGCGTAGGCATTTTGGCGATCAGGCGGATGGCCGACACGTGGCGGTGATGCGGATTGGTGATGTCGGTGGAGTCGTGATAGAAAGCGGACAGCGCGCCCACCAATCCGGTCAGCACGGCCATGGGATGCGCATCGCGGCGAAAGCCTTGCAGGAAGATGCGCATTTGCTCATGAACCATGGTGTGGTTGGTCACGAGCGAATCGAACTCCGCCTTCTGGGGGCTGTCGGGCAAATCGCCATTCAGGATCAAATAGCAGATGTCCAGGAAATCGCAGTTTTGCGCAAGCTGGTCGATAGGATAGCCGCGATACAGCAACTGGCCTTTGTCGCCGTCGATGTAAGTGATGCCCGATTCGCACGACGCCGTCGACAAGAAGCCGGGGTCGTACGTGAACATGCCGCTTTGGCCGTACAGTTTGCGAATATCGATGACATCAGGGCCAACAGTTCCCTGGTACACAGGAAATTCTATTGGAGCGCTGCCGTCGGAAAACGATAGCGTAGCTTTCTTGTCTGACAATTGCATCACAATCTTCCTTAAAAATTACAGCTCTTGCATTTGCGCGACCAGTCTGCGGATATCGGACGTATCGTATACGCCCGAAAGCTCTGTTCTGGCCAGCAGTACGTCAAGCAATTCGTTATCGCCCATCTCGAACAGCAAGGTCAAGGCGGAAACATCGGTGTCGGTTAAATCGGCTTCGTAGTGATCTAAAAATCGAGTGATGATCAGGTCATTTTCCAACAGGCCCCGACGCGCCCGCCATCGCAGGCGGGCACGCTCCAGTTCTGACAACTTTCTCATCGGTGACACATAACCTATATGGTGCGGCGAACCAGGAGTTCCTTGATCTTGCCGATCGCATGCGACGGATTGAGCCCCTTGGGACAGACGTCGGCGCAGTTCATGATGGTATGGCAGCGGAACAGGCGATACGGATCTTCCAGGTTGTCCAGGCGCTCGCCGGTGGCTTCGTCGCGGCTATCGACGATGAAGCGGTAGGCTTGCAGCAGGCCGGCGGGGCCCACGAACTTGTCGGGATTCCACCAGAACGAAGGACACGCCGTTGAGCAGCATGCGCAAAGAATGCACTCGTACAAACCATCGAGTTCTTCGCGCGCCTCCGGGCTTTGCAGGCGTTCTTTCTCGGGCGGCGGCTGGTCGTTGATCAGGAAGGGCTTGATCGAATGATACTGATTGAAGAAGTGCGTCATGTCGACGATAAGGTCGCGCACGACGGGCAGTCCGGGCAGCGGCTTGAGCACGATGGGCTCTTTGAGCTCCAGCAGGTTGGTCGTGCATGCCAGGCCGTTCTTGCCGTTGATGTTCATGGCATCGGAGCCGCAGACGCCCTCGCGGCAGGAGCGGCGCAATGCCAGGCTGTCGTCCACGTCGTTCTTGATGCGGATGATGGCATCGAGCAGCATCTTGTCGGTGGGCTGCAGCTCGACCTCGAGCTTCTGCATGTAAGGACGCTCGTCCTTGTCGGGATCGTAGCGGTAGATTTCAAATTTGACGATACGTTTTTGGCTCATTTCGATATCCTGCTTAGAAGGTCCGCGACTTGGGCGGGAAGCTGTCCACGGTAAGCGGCTTCATTGTCACCGGCTTGTATTCGAGACGGCTGCCTTCGGAGAACCACAATGTATGACGCAGCCAGTTTTCGTCGTCGCGCTCGGGGTGGTCGCTAAGCGCATGCGCGCCGCGGCTTTCGGTGCGATTGGCGGCCGACTTGGTCGTTGCGCGGGCCACTTCGATCATGTTGGACACTTCCAGCGCTTCGATGCGGGCCGTGTTGAAGACCTTGGACTTGTCCTTGAAGTAGATATTGTCCACTTGCTGGGCAATGCCTTCGATGGACTCCACGCCCTTTTGCAAAAGGTCGAGCGTGCGGAACACGCCGCAATGATGCTGCATGGAAGCGCGCATGGAGTTGGCGACGTCCTGGACTTTTTCGCCCGAGGTGCGCGATTCGATCTTGTTGACGCGATCCAGCGAATAGTCGATGGCCGATTCCGGAATGTCCTGATGGGCATGCTGGCGCTCGGGATGCGACTGCACGATGTGATTGCCCGCCGAGCGGCCGAACACGATCAGGTCCAGCAGCGAGTTCGTGCCCAGGCGGTTGGCGCCGTGCACCGAGGTGGCGGCGCATTCGCCGATGGCGTACAAGCCATTCACGGGCGTGGTTGCGCCGTTGGCTACGCTGACCACCTGGCCATAGATGTTGGTGGGGATGCCGCCCATCTGGTAGTGGATGGTCGGCACGACCGGGATCGGATCCTTGATGGGATCGACGTTGGCGAATTTGATGGCGATTTCGCGGATGGAAGGCAGGCGCTTCTGGATGGTTTCCGCACCCAGGTGATCGAGCTTGAGCACCACGTAGCTGCCGTCGCCGCAACCGCGGCCTTCCTTGATTTCCTGGTCCATGGAACGCGATACGAAGTCGCGCGGGGCCAGGTCCTTGAGCGTGGGCGCATAGCGCTCCATGAAGCGCTCGCCGTCTTTATTCAGCAGGATGCCGCCTTCGCCGCGCACGCCTTCGGTGATCAGCACGCCCGCGCCGGCCACGCCGGTGGGGTGGAACTGCCAGAATTCGAGATCCTGCAGCGGCAGGCCGGCGCGGGCAGCCATGCCCAGGCCGTCGCCGGTGTTGATGAAGGCGTTGGTGGAGGCTGCCCAGATGCGGCCAGCGCCGCCGGTGGCCAGCACGGTCTGCTTGGCTTCCAGCACGTAGATTTCGCCGGTTTCCATTTCCAGCGCGGTCACGCCCAGCACGTCGCCGGCTTCGTTGCGCAGCAGGTCCAGGGCCATCCATTCGACGAAGAACTGGGTGCGCGCGGCCACATTGCGCTGGTACAGCGTGTGCAGCATGGCGTGACCGGTGCGGTCAGCCGCCGCACAGGCGCGCTGCACGGGCTTCTCGCCGAAGTTGGCGGTGTGCCCGCCGAACGGGCGCTGGTAAATGGTGCCGTCGGGATTGCGGTCGAAAGGCATGCCGAAGTGCTCAAGCTCGTAGACGGCATTGGGCGCTTCGCGGCACATGAACTCGATGGCGTCCTGGTCGCCGAGCCAGTCGGAACCCTTGACGGTATCGTACATATGCCAGTACCAGTTGTCCTCGCTCATGTTGCCCAGCGACGCGCTGACGCCCCCTTGGGCCGCTACCGTATGCGAACGGGTGGGAAACACTTTGGACAAGACTGCGACCGATAAGCCAGCTTGAGCCAGTTGCAAGGAGCAACGCATGCCGGCCCCGCCGGCGCCTACGACCACCACATCAAACTGGCGGCGCGGTAAGGAATTTTTGACAGCAGCCACGGCTTATAAACTCCAGAGAATTTTTGCAAAAAAGACGATAGCGCCCACCAGCCACAAGATGGTCAGCACTTGCAGGAACAAGCGCAGGCCGGCCGATCGGACGTAGTCCATCCAGATATCGCGCACGCCTATCCAGGCATGCCAGGCGACCGACAGAAAAGCCAGGGTGGCCAGCAATTGTCCCGCCGGGATGCCGATGAAGGTGAACGTGAACAGATTGCGCCAGTTTTCGAAATTCATTTCGGGGGTGAAAAGAATGCCGAGAAAAAGCACGATGGTGTATACCGCCATGATGACGGCCGTGACACGCTGCGCGATGAAATCGATGGTGCCGTAATGAGCGCCGACGACCAGGCGCTTTGTACCGAGAAGTTCTTGAGCCATTACCACACCCCAAACAGTTTAAGACCGCAAACCAGGGTCAGCGCCAGGCTGACGCCGAACACCACGCCCGCCGTCTTCTGGGCGGTATGCTTGTCGTTGCCGATATGCAGGTCCAGGACCAGGTAGCGTATGCCTGCGCAGAAATGATGCAGGAAGCCCCATATGAGGGCCAGCAGAACCAGCTTGCACAGCGGATTCGCAACCCAGGCCTGTATGCTCGCAAAGCTTTCCGCCGATGTGACGCTAAGCGCGAACAGCGGCAGGATGACAATCGGGATACAGAGAAACAATAAAGCGCCGCTGACGCGGTGCAGGATTGACGATTTCCCTGCCAGGGGCAGGCGGTAGCTTAGTATCTGCGGTACGCTAAGGTTGCGAAACTGCGGACGCGGCTTTGAAGCTGAATCGGACATGATGGCCTCGAGTTAAACAAAATAATTTATTGCAAAGCGCTACAGGCATTTTCGCCGATTTAAGGTAGAGGTATCAAATCGGCGGAAAACCCCTGCTAATTCAAACTGTTTTTATAGTGGAACCGCTCTGTCACATATAAACCCCTGCGAACTTCCATGGGCCGGTCGCCGTAGGTATATGACACGCGTTCCACCTGAAGCAAGGAACTGGCCGGCTCGACCCGCAGCAACCGCGCCTGATCCGCAGTGGCCGAGACGGCTTTGATTTTTTCTTCCGCCCGAACCATGCTGACGCCGAACTCGGACTCGAACAAGGCATACAGGGGGCCGCGGTAACGGGCCAGCGATTCGGCCGTCAAGCCGCGAAACACAGCTCCAGGCAACCAGATGTCGTCCAGAATGGTGGGAGCCTGGTCGAACGAAAGCAGACGGCGCATATTGACCACGATTTCGCCGCTGCGCAAATCGAGCAATGAAGAGATGTCGGCGGGCGCCTTGACCCTTCTGCAATCCAGAATCTGGCTTCCGGACACGGGCTGCTTGCCGTCATCGGAAGTCAGCCGCAAGAACCTGAAGCGGACTTTGGCCTCGTGGTGCGTTGCCACGAATGTACCCTTGCCCTGGCGTCGAAGCAATAGGTTTTCCGACGCGAGCTCGTCGATGGCCTTGCGCACCGTGCCCTGGCTGACCTGAAAACGCGCCGCCAGCTCCAGCTCGCTGGGAATGGCCTCGCCCGGCTTCCATTCGCCGCGATCAAGGCTTTGCAGCAGCAAGCCCTTGATCTGCTGATACAACGGACTGAACGCCGCGCTGCTGGCAGAGCGATCAGGCACATTGCCGCGATCTGTTAAGGGCGAATCAGACATGACGCTTAGGATGGAGTACCGTGACGGACAGAATTAAGGATGGGAAAAGAATTTCCGACGCCCGCCATTTTCGCATGCTTGGCGCTTTCTGTCTAACACTCTTCTGTCTTATATAAGATATAAGACAATTGACCAAGAGCTGAAAATTGGCTACTCTATTGCGCCATGTCCGCGCGCATGCGGTTCCCATTTTGCCAAAGACGCGCAGCCCGCATCAGGCGCCGCTTTTTCAACCCGCGCCGGGTTAAAGAAAGCCGCCAAAAGAATTACACTGTCCGTTGTCTCTTCTTACCCATTCCTACCATCTACCGGGAGATTGTTCATGTCCAAACCCGCCATGCGTGTCGCCGTCACCGGCGCAGCCGGCCAGATCGGCTATGCCTTGCTGTTTCGCATCGCCTCGGGCGAAATGCTCGGCAAAGACCAGCCGGTCATTCTGCAACTGCTGGAAATCCCAGACGAGAAAGCCCAAAAGGCGCTGAAAGGCGTCATGATGGAACTGGACGACTGCGCTTTCCCCCTGCTGGCCGGCATGACCGCGCATAGCGATGCCCGCGAAGCCTTCAAGGATGTCGACGTTGCCCTGCTGGTGGGCGCGCGCCCCCGCGGCCCCGGCATGGAACGCAAGGACTTGCTGCAAGTCAATGCCCAGATCTTCACCGCCCAGGGCAAAGCCCTGAACGACGTCGCCAGCCGCAACGTCAAAGTGCTGGTCGTCGGCAACCCCGCCAACACCAACGCCTACATCGCCATGAAGTCGGCGCCCGATCTGCCCGCCAAGAACTTCACGGCCATGCTGCGCCTGGATCACAACCGCGCCTTGTCGCAGCTGTCCGCCAAATCGGGCAAGCCTGTTGCCGATATCGAAAAGCTGATCGTGTGGGGCAATCACTCGCCCACCATGTATCCCGACACCCGCTTTGCCACCGTTGGCGGCCAAAGCCTGGATACCCTGATCAACGACCAGGCCTGGAACCGCGACACCTTCATCCCCACCGTGGGCAAGCGCGGCGCAGCCATCATCGAAGCGCGCGGCCTGTCGTCCGCGGCCTCGGCCGCCAACGCCGCCATCGACCATGTGCGCGACTGGGTGCTGGGCTCGAACGGCAAATGGGTCACGATGGGCGTCCCGTCGGACGGCTCCTACGGCATTCCCAAGGACATCATCTACGGCGTGCCCGTCACGACGGTCAATGGCGAATACACCCGTGTCGAAGGCCTGGAAATCGACGCCTTCTCGCGCGAGCGCATGGACTTCACCTTGAAGGAACTGCTTGAAGAGCGCGACGGTGTGCAAGACCTGCTGAAATAAGCAGCCTTGCGGCAGCGGCCGGCGGCATGCCCGCCGCCGCTCCGGATAAGCTCTGCGCCGTTTTGAACCGCGCCCCAAAGACCGGACAGCGAAAGTCCGCTTTTTGGGGTGTTTTTCATGGCGCTTTTTTGTTTATGCCTCCAGGTCCGCGATTTTCAGCTTGCGCCAAAGCGTGCTGCGGCTGATGCCCAGCTTTTCCGCCGCCAGGCCGCGATTGCCCGCGCATTGCTCCAGTGCCGCGCGTATACGCTCGCGCTCGATGGATAGCCGGCTGGCGGGCAGCGAGTCCGCGACCGTCTCGATGCCTTCCGCAAAAAGCTCGGGCGCAATTTCTTTCAAGGCTTCCCGCCCAATACCCTCGCCCACGTTCCGCAGCCCGCGAAACACCATGGTCCGCTCGATAAGGTTCTCCAGCTCGCGGATATTGCCTGGCCAGCGATAACCCCGCGACGCCTCCACAATCGCCCGGATCAAGCCCTCATCGGCAAGCGCTCTGTTGTTCAGGCGAAGGGCGATTTTCTCGGCCAGATGCCGGGCCAGCAAGGACAGGTCGCCCTCGCGCTCCCTAAGGGGCGGAAGGTGCACCAGCAGGATATTCAGCCTGTAGTACAGGTCTTGCCGAAACTCGCCGCTGCGAACCTGCTGTCCCAGGTCCCGATGGGTTGCCGCAATGACACGCAGATCGACCGGTGTGGGTTGCGTCGCGCCGATGCGCAACACCTCTTTTTCCTGAAGCACGCGCAACAGGCGCGTCTGCAGCGACAGCGGCATTTCTCCGATCTCGTCCAGAAAGATCGTTCCCGTATGGGCCGCCTCGAACAAGCCCACCTTGCCTCCACGGCTGGAACCCGTGAATGCGCCCTCCACATAACCGAAGAGCTCGCTTTCCAGCAGGGTATCGGGAAAGGCCGCGCAGTTGATGGCCACGAAAGGCTGCGCCTGGCGCGGGCTGGCGTTGTGTATGCCCTGCGCCAGCAATTCTTTTCCGGTGCCGCTTTCGCCCACGATAAGCACTGTGGCGCTGCTCTGCGCGCAAGTCAGGGCGCGATCCCGGACCTGCTGCAGCGCCCGGCTTTCGCCGATAAGATTGGCCAGTCCATATTTGGCGTTGCGCGCCACAGGCTGGCTTCGGGAGCGCAAGCTGCGGTCCAGCCGTTGAATCGCTATGGGGTCCTGGCAGACAAGGACCGCGCCCGTATGCCTGCCCTGCTCCATGATCGCCATGCGCGTCACCACGACGGTCTTGCCGTTCACTTGCTGGACTTGCTCCAGCTCAGCCTCTCCGGTGCGCAAGGTATTGGCCAGGCTCAGCTCGCTTTGCAACGTACTCAGGCGCCGTCCCAGGGCGAGCTCCGCGGGTACGCCGATAAAGGCCTCCATGGAGGGATTAAGGATTTCAATGCGCTCGTCCAGATCGACGGCGACCACGCCGTCCTTCAACTGCCCAAGTATGGTATTGAGCTTTTCGCGCCTGGCGACCTCCAGCCGGGCGACGCGGGCCACTTCGATGGCATCTTCCATGGCTTCGCGCACAGCGCCCTGCGAATACAGCAAAATGCCCTCCACGCCATAGGATCGCGCCAGATCCACCACAAGGCCCGGCGCAATGATGGATTCGACACCCATCGCCACCAGTTCCTGCACACAGGCCTCGGCTTCTTCCTCGGTGGAGTATGACCGCAGCTCCACCCGCAGCGAAAAGCGTTCGTTGAACTGTGCCAGCTCGGCCGGAACACTTCCGTAGGCAACCAGCGCAATGCGGCGGGACTTGCCCGATGCCCTGGCCAGACCGCGCATGACATCGAAACCGCCGGGCTTGACCATCACGACCGGAAGATCCAGATGCTCCCGCAGAAAGCCGCCGTTGGATCCCGCCGATACGACGGCATCGACGCCGCCCGACTGGCGCATTGCGGCAATGCGTTCAACCGCCTGCGAATAGGCCTTGTCCAGTATGATGATTTCCGCCAAAGGACTATAGACGGGAGCCAGCTCTTCCAGAAGGGCGCGCAATCCATGAAATCCCACGGCGACAATGCGCAGCCGGGAGCCGGTCAAAGGAGTAAAAAGTGCCATCGCGCAGATTGTTTCAAAATGGTCGGAACAAATGAAACACTATTGTTTCACATATGACACACCGCGCCAAGCGCCAGGCCTGCCACAATGCCAAGGCAAACATAAATATTGCTTCACCGGCGGGGCTTGGGGGGCCGCAACTGGAATCCGCAAGCGCTAAAAATAATTGGCACAACTATTGCTTATGATTGCCGGATAAGTATTCTTCGATGGCCCAGCCATCGTTTTTCACCACACAGAGAGGTGCCGATGTCCAACGCAACCCCCCAACCCACTTCAGCCGGCGCGCGGTTTCGCGAGGCCCTGCGACAAGAACAACCCTTGCAGATCATAGGCGCCATCAACGCCAACCATGCCCTTCTTGCCAAACGCGCGGGGTACAAGGCCATCTATCTTTCCGGCGGCGGCGTCGCGGCCGGGTCGCTGGGTTTGCCGGACCTGGGCATCAACACGCTGGACGACGTCCTGACCGATATCCGCCGGATCACCGACGTATGCGACGTTCCATTGCTGGTGGACATCGATACCGGCTTCGGACCGTCAGCCTTCAATATCGCGCGCACGGTGAAAAGCCTGATCAAGTTCGGCGCGGCGGCCTGCCACATCGAAGACCAGGTCGGAGCCAAGCGCTGCGGTCATCGCCCCGGCAAGGAAATCGTCGGCACCCAGGAAATGGCCGACCGCGTCAAGGCCGCTGTCGATGCGCGCACCGACAGCAATTTCTTCATCATTGCCCGCACCGACGCCATCGCCGTGGACGGCGTGGATGCCGCGCTTGAGCGCGCGCAAGCCTGCGTTGAATCCGGCGCCGATGCGATTTTCGCCGAGGCCTCCTACGACCTGGCCACCTACGAGCGCTTCACCAAGGCATTGAATGTGCCGGTGCTGGCCAACATTACCGAGTTCGGCCAGACGCCTTTGTTCACCGTGGATGAACTGAAATCGGTGGGCGTCGGCATGGTACTGTATCCGTTATCCGCGTTTCGGGCGATGAACAAAGCCGCTGAGACGGTCTACGCGGCCATACGGCGCGACGGCCACCAGAAAAATGTCATCGACCTGATGCAGACGCGCGAAGAACTGTATGACCGCATCGGGTATCACGAATTCGAGTCCCGCCTCGATGCGCTGTTTCAACAAGGCAAATCAAAATAACCTTTCAAGGAATTGAGACATGGCCACAGCCCAATCAAAAAGCAAGCAAACCGCAAATAAGCAAGCCGCGACCAAACAACCAGCGGCCGCGCCCAAGCCCAAGAAATCCGTTGCCTTGTCCGGCGTCGTGGCGGGCAACACCGCCTTGTGCACGGTGGGCCGCAGCGGCAATGACCTGCACTACCGCGGCTACGACATCCTGGATATCGCCGAAACCTGCGAATTCGAGGAAGTCGCCCATCTGCTGGTCCACGGCAAGCTGCCCAACAAGGCCGAACTGGCCGCCTACAAGGAAAAGCTGCGCAGCCTGCGCGGCCTGCCGGCGCAATTGCAGACAGCCCTTGAAGCCCTGCCCGCGGCCAGCCACCCCATGGATGTGATGCGCACCGCGGTTTCCGTGCTGGGCTGCATCCTGCCCGAAAAAGACGATCACAATCTGCCCGACGCCCGCGACATCGCGGACCGCCTGATGGCCAACCTGGGTTCCGCCCTGCTGTACTGGTACCACTTCAGCCATAACGGGCACTACATCGACGTGCAGACCGACGACGACAGCATAGGCGGGCACTTCCTGCACCTGCTGCACGGCAGGAAGCCCAGCGACGATTGGGTGCGCGCCATGCACACCTCGCTCATCCTTTACGCCGAGCATGAATTCAATGCCTCCACCTTCGCCAGCCGCGTCATAGCGGGTACGGGATCGGACATGTATTCGGCGATAGCCGGCGGCATCGGCGCCCTGCGCGGGCCCAAGCACGGCGGCGCCAACGAGGTGGCCTTCGAAGTCCAGAAGCGCTACGAAACCCCCGATGAAGCCGAGGCCGACATCCGCCGGCGCGTCGAGAACAAGGAAGTCATCATCGGCTTCGGCCACCCCGTCTACACGGTTTCCGATCCCCGCAACCAGGTCATCAAGGAAGTCGCCCGCAAGCTGTCCAAGAAACAGGGCAACACCAAGATGTTCGACATCGCCGAGCGCCTGGAGACCGCCATGTGGGACATCAAGAAAATGTTCCCCAACCTGGACTGGTTCTCCGCCGTGTCCTACCACATGATGGGCGTGCCCACCGCCATGTTCACGCCCCTGTTCGTCATTGCGCGCACGGCGGGCTGGTCGGCGCACATCATCGAGCAGCGCGTCGACAACAAGATCATCCGTCCCACCGCCAACTACGTCGGCCCGGAAGACCGGAAGTTCGTTCCCGTCGGCAAACGCTAAGCCGGCGCTCAAGGGGCCGCCAAGGCGGCCCCTTGCCTGCTCCCGCTGCTTTCCGCAGCCCGCCGCATTCCCGATCATCATCCCGCTTTTTCGGACGCCATGAACACTGCAAACCGCAAACCCCTGCCCGGCACCCGGCTGGACTACTTCGACGCGCGCGCGGCGGTCGACGCCATCCAGCCCGGCGCTTACGCCACGCTGCCTTATACCTCGCGCGTATTCGCCGAGAATCTCGTGCGCCGCTGCGATCCCGCCACCTTGACCGCCTCGCTCAAGCAGCTTATCGAACGCAAGCGCGACCTGGACTTCCCCTGGTTTCCGGCTCGCGTCGTCTGTCACGACATTCTGGGCCAGACCGCCCTGGTCGACCTGGCCGGACTGCGCGAAGCGATCGCGGCAAAAGGAGGCGATCCTTCGCAGGTCAATCCCGTGGTGCCGACCCAATTGATCGTCGACCATTCGCTGGCCGTCGAGCATGCGGGCTTCGAAAAGGACGCGTTCCAGAAGAACCGCGCGATCGAGGACCGCCGCAACGACGACCGCTTCCATTTCATCAACTGGACCAAGAAGGCGTTCAAGAACATCGACGTGATCCCGCCCGGCAACGGCATCATGCACCAGATCAACCTCGAGCGCATGTCTCCGGTGGTGCATGTCCGCGACGGCGTGGCCTTCCCCGATACGCTGGTGGGCACCGACAGCCACACGCCGCATGTCGACGCGCTGGGAGTGATCGCCATCGGCGTGGGCGGCCTGGAAGCGGAAAGCGTGATGCTGGGCCGCGCATCATGGATGCGCCTGCCCGACATCATCGGCGTCGAACTGACCGGCCAGTTGCGGCCGGGTTCCACCGCCACCGATCTGGTGCTGGCGATGACCGAATTCCTGCGCAAGGAAAAGGTGGTGTCGTCCTACCTGGAGTTCTACGGCGAAGGCGCCTCCCGCCTGACGCTGGGCGACCGCGCCACCATCTCGAACATGACGCCCGAGTACGGCGCCACGGCGGCCATGTTCTATATCGACCAGCAAACCATCGACTACCTGACACTGACCGGCCGCGACGACGAGCAGGTCAAGCTGGTGGAAACCTATGCCCGGCACACCGGACTTTGGGCCGACAGCCTGAAGACTGCCGAATACGAACGCGTGCTGAAATTCGACCTGTCGACCGTGGTGCGCAACATCGCCGGTCCGTCCAACCCCCATCGCCGGGTGCCGACGTCGGAACTGGCCGCAAGGGGAATCTCCGGCAAGGTCGAGAACGAGCCCGGTCTGATGCCGGACGGCGCGGTGATCATTGCCGCCATCACCAGTTGCACCAACACCAGTAATCCGCGCAATGTGATCGCCGCCGGTTTGCTGGCACGCAACGCCAATGCGCGCGGCCTGACCCGCAAGCCTTGGGTCAAAACCTCGCTGGCGCCGGGCTCCAAGGCGGTGCAGCTCTACCTGGAAGACGCCAAGCTGCTGTCCGAGCTGGAACAGCTTGGCTTCGGCATTGTCGGCTTTGCCTGCACCACCTGTAACGGCATGAGCGGCGCGCTGGATCCCGCCATCCAGAAAGAGGTGGTCGACCGCGATCTGTATGCCACCGCGGTGCTGTCGGGCAACCGCAATTTCGATGGCCGCATCCACCCCTATGCCAAGCAGGCCTTCCTGGCCTCGCCCCCGCTGGTGGTCGCCTACGCCATCGCCGGCACCATCCGCTTCGATATCGAGAAAGACGTGCTGGGCGTGGACAAGGATGGCCATCCCGTGACTCTGAAGGACATCTGGCCGACCGACCAGGAAATCGACGCCATCGTCGCCGCCAGCGTAAAGCCCGAGCAATTCCGGGTCGTCTACGAACCCATGTTCGCCGCCAGCGCCGATGCGGGCGAACGGCTCAGTCCCTTGTACGACTGGCGCCCGCAAAGCACCTACATCCGCTGCCCGCCCTATTGGGAGGGCGCGCTGGCCGGCGAACGTACGCTCAAAGGCATGCGCCCGCTGGCCGTGCTGGGCGACAACATCACCACCGACCACCTGTCGCCGTCGAACGCCATCATGGCCAACAGCGCCGCCGGCGAGTACTTGGCCAAGATGGGCCTGCCCGAAGAAGACTTCAATTCCTACGCCACGCACCGCGGCGATCACCTGACAGCCCAGCGCGCCACCTTCGCCAATCCCAAGCTGCTGAACGAAATGGTGACGGAGAACGGACAGGTCAAGCAGGGATCGCTGGCCCGCGTGGAGCCCGAGGGCAAGGTCACTCGCATGTGGGAGGCCATCGAAACGTATATGGAACGCAAGCAGCCGCTGATCATCGTGGCCGGCGCCGACTACGGCCAGGGTTCCTCGCGCGATTGGGCCGCCAAGGGCGTGCGCCTGGCCGGCGTGGAAGCCATCGTCGCCGAGGGCTTCGAACGCATCCACCGCACCAATCTTGTGGGCATGGGCGTGCTGCCGCTGGAGTTCAAGCCGGGCGTGAACCGGCACACCTTGAATATCGACGGCACCGAAACCTTCGATGTCCAGGGCGCATGCACTCCGCTGGCCACGCTGATGCTGGTCATCCACCGCAAGAACGGCGAGCGCATCCAGGTGCCGGTTACCTGCCGCCTGGATACGGCGGAAGAAGTATCGATCTACGAGGCAGGCGGCGTGCTGCAACGCTTCGCCCAGGACTTCATCGAATCGGCGGCGGCTGTTTAAGCAAGGAGACACCCCATGACACACGCAGCCCAGATCAAAGTGCCGGCTACCTATATGCGCGGCGGCACCAGTAAAGGCGTGTTCTTCCGCCTGCAAGACCTTCCCCAGGCCGCGCAGGCGCCCGGTGCGGCGCGCGACGCCCTGCTGCTGCGGGTGATAGGCAGTCCCGATCCCTATGGCAAGCACACCGACGGCATGGGCGGCGCCACCTCCAGCACCAGCAAGACGGTCATCCTGTCCAAAAGCGGCAGGCCCGATCACGACGTCGACTATCTGTTCGGCCAGGTATCCATCGACAAGCCGTTTATCGACTGGAGCGGCAACTGCGGCAATCTCTCGGCCGCCGTGGGGCCTTTCGCCATCGCCAACGGACTGGTCGATGCCGACCGAGTTCCACGGGACGGCGTGGCGGTCGTGCGCATCTGGCAGGCGAATATCGGCAAGACCATCGTCGCGCATGTGCCCATCACCCAGGGCCAGGTGCAGGAAACCGGCGACTTCGAACTGGACGGCGTTACCTTCCCCGCCGCCGAGGTAAGGCTTGAGTTCATGGACCCCGCCGCCGAGGAAGACGGCGCGGGCGGCTCGATGTTCCCGACCGGCGCACTGGTCGACGACCTGGACGTGCCCGGCGTCGGAACGCTGAAAGCCACTCTTATCAATGCTGGCATACCCACCATCTTCGTCAACGCCCGGGATATCGGCTACACCGGCACCGAATTGCAGGAAGCCATCAACGGCGACAGCAAGGCTTTGGCGATGCTTGAAGCCATACGCGCGCACGGCGCCCTGCGCATGGGCCTGATCGAGCATATCGATGAAGCCGCCAAACGCCAGCACACGCCCAAGGTGGCTTTCGTGGCTGAACCCGCCGATTACGTCTCGTCCAGCGGCAAGCCCATCGCCTCCGGCGACATCGACGTGCTGGTGCGGGCCGTATCCATGGGCAAGCTGCACCATGCCATGATGGGTACGGCGGCCGTCGCCATCGCCACGGCCGCGGCAGTGCCGGGCACCTTGGTGAACCTGGCGGCTGGCGGCGGCGTACGCAACGCAGTATGCTTTGGACATCCCTCCGGCACCTTGCGGGTGGGAGCGGAAGCCAGCCGGAAAGGCCAGGAATGGACGGTGACCAAGGCCATCATGAGCCGCAGCGCCAGGGTCCTGATGGAAGGCTGGGTCCGCGTACCCGGCGACGCACTCTAGGTTCCAGGGGCAGGCGCCGCTCAACCGGAGGCCACCCCAGCATGAAACCCAGCCAGCGTCCCGAATGGGACAAAGTCCTGACCGATATCGTCGACTACGTCCGCGACTATCCTGTCGACTCCGAGCTTGCGTATGAAACCGCCCGCCTGTGCCTGCTCGACACGCTGGGCTGCGGGCTGGAAGCCCTTGAATATCCGGCCTGCACCAAGCTGCTGGGTCCCATCGCGCCGGGCACGATCGTGCCCAATGGCGCCCGGGTGCCGGGCACGCAATTCCAGCTTGATCCCGTCCAGGCCGCCTTCAATATCGGCGCCATGATCCGCTGGCTGGATTTCAACGATACCTGGCTGGCGGCGGAATGGGGCCACCCCTCCGATAACCTGGGCGGCATCCTGGCATGCGCCGACTGGCTCTCGCGCAGCGCCGTGGCGGCCGGCAAGCCCGCGCTTACCATGCGCGCCGTACTGACGGCCATGATCAAGGCACACGAGATCCAGGGCTGCATAGCGCTGGAAAACTCCTTCAACAAGGTGGGACTGGATCACGTCGTGCTGGTCAAGGTTGCGTCGACCGCCGTGATTTCCCAACTGCTGGGACTGAGCCGCGATGAGACCCTAAACGCGGTGTCGCTGGCCTGGGTGGACGGCCAAAGCCTGCGCACCTATCGGCATGCGCCCAATACAGGCAGCCGCAAGAGCTGGGCTGCGGGCGATGCGACCAGCCGGGGCCTGCGGCTGGCGCTCATGGCCGGAACCGGCGAGATGGGCTATCCCTCGGCGCTGACCGCCAAGACCTGGGGCTTTTACGACGTGCTGTTCAAGGGACGGGAATTCAAGTTCCAGCGTCCCTACGGCAGCTACGTCATGGAGAACATACTGTTCAAGATATCGTATCCGGCCGAATTCCATGCCCAGACAGCGGTGGAATGCGCGATGAAAATTCACGGCGCGCTGGCGGCCGCGGACAAGACCGAAGGCGACATCAAGAGCATCACCATACGCACGCATGAAGCCTGCATACGCATCATCGACAAGAAGGGTCCGCTGAACAACCCGGCGGACCGCGATCACTGCATTCAGTACATGGTGGCCGTGCCCCTTATCTTCGGACGGCTCACCGCCGCCGACTACGAAGACGCCGTGGCCTCGGACCCGCGTATCGACGCCTTGCGCGACAAGATCACCTGTGTGGAAGACCCCGGGTTCACGGCCGATTACCACGATCCCGAAAAGCGCTCTATCGCCAACGCGCTGACCGTGACATTCCACGACGGCAGCGCGCTGGACGAGGTCGTGTGCGAATTCCCCATCGGCCACAGGCTGCGCCGCAACGAAGGCATTCCTTTGCTGATGGACAAATTCCAGACAAACCTGACGCGCCGCTTCCCGCCCCGGCAGCAGCGGCAAATTCTTGATGCCTCGCTGGACAGCAAAACGCTGGAAGCCATGCCTGTACACGAATACGTGGACTTATATACGATCTGACGGAAATCATTGTGCCAGTATGATTAAATGGCACGGATCCGCTCTTCCATTGCGCCACGCGCCCCTTGCGCATCATCCAGGGGCTTTTTTAGTTAATTCCGGCTGTTCCGGCCCATTGATATGTTCGAGACCTTTGCGTTCTATGCCCTGCCCTTCACCTTCACCCTGCTTGTCGCCTGCCTGCTGACCTGCGTGGTGTGCGGCGTGTTTCTTTTCCTGTTCCGCATTCGCGTTACCAATCAGGCTCTGCGCCATCCCTACCTGGACAAGCAATCGTGGGAACGCTATCCCTTGTCCATACGCGCCGCCATCTTGCTGGATTATTTTTTGCGCATCAGCTTTCCGAAATCCAATTTCTGGATCGTCGGACAGGCCAACCGCCTGCTGTCCCATGTTCAGCCCGATGAGCTTTCCACCCGCCTGAAGTGGCCGCTGATCGGATTCTGGGGCGGCTGCCTTGTGGGCCTGATCGCCTTGCTGGTGCTCTGGGCGCTGATCCTGCTTACAATGGTCTGACGACCTTCCAGCACCCAAAGGAGCTTTACCGCTTATGAGCCGAGCAGTCCAACACAATCTTGCCCAACAGCGTTTCGAATGGATCGAAGACGGCATGCTGAGCGTGCTGGACTACCAGCTCCAGAATGGCGTCATGGCCATTACGCACACCGGCGTGCCCGAGGCCGTGGGCGGGCGCGGCATTGCCGCCGACCTGGCCAAAGCGGCGCTCGACACCGCCCGGGAACAAGGCTGGAGCGTTCGCCCCCTGTGCTCCTACGTTGCGGCGTATATAAGGCGCCATAAACAATACGAAGACCTCGTGGCCTGAAAAACCGGGGGCCGTTTTTAAGCGCCCCCAAAGTTTTTTGACCGTAAAGCCACAGATGTCGTTCTTATGTCTTATATAAGATATAAGACATTTGCCTCCGGACCGGCTTCCTTCTACAATCGAAGGCATAGAGCCATTCCTACAAACCTCGACCCAAAGGGCATGCATCATGCTGGAATCATATCGTCAACACGTTGCCGAACGCGCCGCGTCGGGCATTCCTCCTCTTCCTCTTTCGGCGCAGCAGACAGCCGAGCTGATCGAGCTGATCAAAGCCCCGCCCGCTGGTGAAGAAAGCTTCCTGCTCGACCTGCTCACGCACCGCGTGCCGGCCGGCGTGGACGACGCCGCCAAGGTTAAAGCGTCCTACCTGGCCGCCGTTGCCCTGGGCAAGGAAACCTGTGCCCTGATCGACCGCAAGCGCGCCACCGAACTGCTGGGCACCATGCTGGGCGGCTACAACATCAGCCCCCTGGTCGAATTGCTGGACAACGCGGAACTGGGCGCGGTCGCCGCCGAAGCGCTCAAGAAAACACTGCTGGTGTTCGACGCCTTCCACGACATCAAGGACAAGGCCGACAAGGGCAACGCCAATGCGCGCGCCATCCTGCAAAGCTGGGCCGACGCCGAATGGTTCACCAGCCGTCCCGAAGTGCCCGAAAGCCTGACCCTGACGGTGTTCAAGGTCACCGGCGAAACCAATACCGACGATCTGTCGCCGGCGCCCGACGCCTGGAGCCGCCCCGATATCCCCCTGCATGCCCTGGCCATGCTCAAGAACCCGCGCGAAGGCATACAGCCCGATGAAGCCGGCAAGATCGGCCCCATCAAATTCATCGAAAGCCTGAAGCAAAAAGGCCATCTGGTCGCCTATGTGGGCGATGTGGTCGGCACGGGCTCCTCGCGCAAGTCCGCCACCAACTCGGTGCTCTGGCATACCGGCGAAGACATCCCCTTCGTGCCGAACAAACGTTTCGGCGGCGTTTGCCTGGGCAACAAGATCGCCCCCATTTTCTACAACACCATGGAAGATGCCGGCGCGCTGCCCATCGAACTGGATGTGTCCAAGATGAACATGGGCGATGTCATCGAACTGCGCCCCTACGAGGGCCGGGCCTTGAAGAATGGCGAAGTCATCGCCGAATTCAAGGTCAAGTCCGACGTGCTGTTCGACGAAGCGCGCGCCGGCGGCCGCATTCCTCTGATCATCGGCCGCGGCCTGACGGCAAAAGCCCGCGAGGCCCTGGGCCTGGCGCCCTCGACCTTGTTCCGCCTGCCGCAAAACCCGGCCGATACCGGCAAGGGCTACACGCTGGCCCAGAAGATGGTCGGCCGCGCCTGCGGCCTGCCCGAAGGCAAGGGCGTGCGCGCCGGCACCTACTGCGAACCCCGGATGACCTCGGTCGGCAGCCAGGACACCACCGGCCCCATGACCCGCGACGAACTCAAGGATCTGGCCTGCCTGGGCTTCTCGGCCGACTTGGTCATGCAGTCCTTCTGCCATACCGCCGCCTATCCCAAGCCCGTCGACGTCAAGACCCATCACGAGCTGCCAGCCTTCATCAGCACGCGCGGCGGCGTATCGCTGCGCCCCGGCGACGGCATCATCCACTCGTGGTTGAACCGCATGCTCCTGCCCGACACCGTCGGCACAGGCGGCGACTCGCACACGCGCTTCCCCATCGGCATCAGCTTCCCCGCCGGCTCCGGACTGGTGGCCTTCGCGGCCGCGACCGGCGTCATGCCGCTGGACATGCCCGAATCGGTCCTGGTGCGCTTCAAGGGCAAAATGCAGCCTGGCGTCACCCTGCGCGACCTGGTCAGCGCCATTCCGCTCTATGCCATCAAGCAGGGCCTGCTGACCGTGGCCAAGCAAGGCAAGAAAAATATTTTCTCGGGCCGCATCCTTGAAATCGAAGGCTTGCCCGACCTGAAGGTCGAACAGGCGTTCGAGCTCTCCGACGCATCGGCCGAACGCTCCGCCGCAGGCTGCAGCGTGCGCCTGAACAAAGAGCCCATCATCGAATACATCAACAGCAACATCACCTTGCTGAAGTGGATGATCGCCAACGGCTACGAAGACGAACGCACCCTGGGCCGCCGCATCAAGGCCATGGAGGCCTGGCTGGCCAACCCGCAATTGCTCGAACCCGACGCCGATGCGGAATACGCCGCGGTCATCGAGATCGACCTGGCCGATATCCATGAGCCCATCGTCGCCTGCCCCAACGATCCGGATGATGTGAAAACGCTGTCCGATGTTTCGGGCACCGTCATCGATGAAGTGTTCATCGGCAGCTGCATGACCAATATCGGCCACTTCCGCGCCGCCTCCAAGCTGCTGGAAGGCAAGCGCGACATGCCCTCCAAGCTATGGGTCGCTCCGCCTACCAAGATGGACCAGAAGCAGCTTACCGAGGAAGGCCATTACGGTGTGCTGGGCAGCGCGGGCGCGCGCATGGAAATGCCCGGCTGCTCGCTGTGCATGGGCAACCAGGCCCAGGTGCGCGAAGGCGCGACGGTCATGTCGACCAGCACACGCAACTTCCCGAACCGCCTGGGCAAGAACTCCAATGTGTTCCTGGGTTCCGCCGAGCTGGCCGCCATCTGCTCGCGCCTGGGCCGTATCCCGACCCGTGCCGAATATATGGAAGCCGTGGGCGTGCTGGACGCAAACAGCAGCGAGATCTACCGCTACATGAACTTTGACCAGATCGAGGATTTCAAGGAAATCGCCGACTCGGTCAGCGTATAAGGCGGCGTCAGCCCCTGTAGTCCAGGCCCCCGACGCCGCATGTCGGGGGCTTTTATTTTGGAGTCCCAAAACTTGTTCAATCAGGCCTAAAATACCGCTAGCAATACACTGGCTGCACACTCGCCGGCCGACAAGCCCTTAAACCATCCTGGAGCTCTTATGTCGCATAACACGTTCAACAGCTTACAAAAGTTCAAGGTCGGGCGGAAATCAGCCCAGTTCTATTCTCTGCCGGCGCTAGGCAAAACGCTGGGCATCGACATCCAGCGCCTGCCGGTATCGATACGCATCGTCCTGGAATCGGTTCTGCGCAATTGCGACGGCAAGAAAATCACCGAAAAGCACGTCAAGCAATTGGCCGGCTGGAAGCCGCGCGCCCAGCGCAATACCGAAATCCCCTTCGTCGTTGCCCGTGTCGTCCTGCAGGATTTCACCGGCGTGCCGCTGCTGGCCGACATCGCCGCCATGCGCTCGGTCGCCGCCAAGATGGGCAAGGATCCCAAGCGCATCGAGCCCATGGTTCCTGTGGACCTGGTCGTCGACCACTCGGTGATGATCGACTACTTCGGCACCAAGGACGCGCTGGACCTGAACATGAAGCTGGAGTTCAAGCGCAACCAGGAACGCTATCAGTTCATGAAATGGGGCATGCAGGCCTTCGACACCTTCGGCGTCGTTCCCCCGGGCTTTGGCATCGTCCACCAGGTCAACCTGGAACACCTGGCGCGCGGCGTACATTACGATGCCGCCAATAACGTCTACTACCCCGACACTCTGGTGGGCACCGACAGCCATACCACCATGATCAACGGCATCGGCGTCGTCGGCTGGGGCGTGGGCGGCATCGAGGCCGAAGCCGGCATGCTGGGCCAGCCCGTGTACATTCTTACCCCGGACGTCGTCGGGGTCGAGCTTACCGGCGAACTGCGCGGCGGTGTAACGGCCACCGACCTGGTTCTGACGATCACCGAACTGCTGCGCAAGCAGAAGGTCGTGGGCAAGTTCGTGGAGTTCTGCGGCCCGGGCACATCCAGCCTGTCGGTCACCGACCGGGCCACCATTGGAAATATGTCGCCCGAATACGGCGCCACCATGGGCTTCTTCCCGGTCGACGACCGCACCATCGAATACTTCAAGGGCACCGGCCGCAGCCAGGACGAGATCGAGGCGCTGAAGGCTTACTTCAAGGCTCAGGGCATGTATGGAGTGCCCGCCGCCAAGGACATCGCCTATACGCAGATGGTCACCCTGGATCTTTCCACAGTCACCCCTTCGCTAGCCGGCCCCAAGCGTCCCCAGGACCGCATCGAGCTGGGCGACGTCAAGAACACCTACACCCGGCTGTATTCCGAGCAGTCTGCGGCCGGCTTCAACCAGCCCCCCGAGAAAATGCACCAGGTCTTCACGACCAGCGCCGGCACCAAGGTCAAGAACGGCGACATTCTTATCGCCGCCATTACATCCTGCACCAACACATCCAACCCCAGCGTATTGCTGGCAGCCGGCCTGATGGCCAAGAAGGCGGTCGAGGCGGGCCTGACCGTGCCCAAACACATCAAGACCTCGCTGGCTCCCGGCTCGCGCGTCGTCACCGACTATCTGACCAAGACCGGGCTGCTGCCCTATCTGGAAAAGCTGGGCTTCGACGTGGCCGCCTACGGCTGTACCACCTGCATCGGCAACGCCGGCGACCTGACACCCGACCTGAACGAAGCCATCATCCAGAACGGCCTGGTCTGCTCCGCCGTGCTCTCGGGCAACCGCAACTTCGAAGCGCGCATCCACCCCAACATCAAGGCCAACTTCCTGGCTTCGCCGCCCCTGGTCGTCGCTTATGCGCTGGCCGGAACGGTGCTGCGCGACCTCATGACCGAGCCGGTCGGCCAGGGCAAGAACGGCGACGTCTGGCTGGGCGACATCTGGCCCTCCAACGCCGAAGTCCAGGCCTTGATGGGCAAGGCAATGGACCCCGCCGTTTTCCGCAGCAACTACGCCGAGATCAAATCCAACCCGGGCGAACTCTGGAAAAACATATCAGGCGTGCAAGGCGAAGTCTACAATTGGCCACAGTCCACCTACATCGCCGAACCGCCCTTCTTCCAGGACTTTGAAATGCGGCCGGCGGCCATGCCCGTCGTCAAGGACGCGCGCGCCCTAGCGGTGTTCGGCGACTCGGTCACGACCGACCACATTTCGCCGGCCGGTTCCATCAAGGAAACCTCGCCTGCCGGCGAATGGCTCAAGGCGCACGGCGTCATGAAACAGGACTTCAATAGCTACGGCTCGCGCCGCGGCAACCACGAGATCATGATGCGCGGCACCTTCGCCAACGTGCGCATCAAGAACCTGATGATTCCGGCGCTGCCCGACGGCAGCCGCTACGAGGGCGGCGAAACCTTGTATCAGCCCAGCGGCGAACGCCTCTCCATTTACGACGCGGCCATGAAATACGTGGCATCCGACGTGCCGACCATTGTGTTCGCCGGCGAGGAATACGGCACCGGCTCATCGCGCGACTGGGCGGCCAAAGGCACGCAGCTTCTGGGCGTCAAGGCCGTGGTGGCGCGCAGCTTCGAGCGCATCCACCGCAGCAACCTGGTCGGCATGGGCGTGCTGCCCCTTCAGTTCAAGGGCAGCGACAGCGTGGATACACTGGGAATCACGGGCGAGGAAACCTATGACGTCTCCGGCATTGAAGCCAGCATCCGTCCGCAACAGGATGTCACGCTGACCATACACCGCAAGGACGGCAGCAAACAGGAAGTCTCCATGCTGCTGCGCATCGATACGGCGACGGAAGTCGACTACTATCTGCACGGCGGCATTCTGCCCTACGTTCTGCGCGAGCTGTTGGCTGCCTGATCCCGCCCGTATCCGCGGTTTCTCCAAATCCCTGGCGCGCCCGACGGCGCGCCAGGGATTTCCTTTACGCATGGCCCTGCCCGTCAGGACGGGGACGGCGTTACACTAGGGCTTGTTAACGTTAACAGGCCCTGGATTTTCACCAAATCAGCCTGCCTTATGCCTCGTATGCCTGTCACTTCGCCATCCCGCCTGAGCCGAGACGCCCAGCGCCTTCTTGCCCTTACAGAAGCCCTTGCCCGATCCGGAAGCCGGCTCGAGGACATTTATTGGGAAAACCTGCTTGGCGACCAATTGAACAAACTGCTGCTGGGCAAGAAAAACAAGACCGTGGAGACCACGCTCGACTACCTGCTTGCCAGTGATATCAACGCCTATGAAATCCTGGTCGAACAAGCCGAGACGCTGTCCGAATCCACCACGGTCGCTCTGGACGGCGGCGATTACGATGCTCTGCTGTTCTCCGCGCCCATTGTCGCCTGGACGCGCTACCAGTTGCCCGAAGGCGAACTGACGCAGGACCAGGCCGGCGCGCTGGCGTCCCGGTTGGCGGCGCATATCGCCGCTCCAGGCGCCCGCCTTGCCCTCATTCCCCGCCTGGTCAACTTCGACCAGATGCCGCAGTCCTTCCAGGAAACCCGCAACTGGACACAGCGCCTGGCCCTCCAGGCATTAAGCCTGGCCAACGAGCCATGCCCGCTGGGGCAGCCTTCCGATTCCGAAGGCATGCTGGCCGATGCCCGTTTCGTGGTGGGCGTGATCGCGGTTCCCAAGGGGCAAGCCCTGTTCCGCTGGCAGGTTCGCCAGGAAGACAACAGCTTTCCATCGCGCCAGCAATGCCATGAGGATTGGTCCGCCGCCTGCGCGGACGCCCTGGCCGCCCTTTTTACCGGCTGCCACGTCGAATATCTGCAGCCCGACGCCTACTATGTAAACAGCCGCGAAGCCGACCGCCGCATACGCCCTCTGGCTCTGAAAGCGGCCGTCACCTGGCTGCAGACCGCCGCGCACCTGTCGGGCGGCGAACTGCGGGCGGTGATCGCCGGCTGCGGGGAATCCAGCGTCGAGGAATACCGCATAGGCTTCTCGACCCGGCTGAGCAATGAAGTGGTATACGGCTGCATCTGGCCCGTGCTAAGCAAGGAAGAGGCCTTGGCCGACGGCTTGGAAGCGGGGCACATAGACGTGCCCGACGAGGTCGCCGCGCTGCTCAAGGAAATGGGGGTCGCCGACGTGCGCCGCCTGCCCGGCATCTATCCGGCGGAATTCTGCGACGATTGCGGCGCGCCGCACTTCCCCAATCCCCTGGGTGAAATGCTGCACCCCGAACTGCCCGAAGAAACCGACCTCGGACCCATTCATTTCCACTGAATGTCCAGCCTTTCGTTCGATATTTTCTGCCGGGTCGTCGATAACTTCGGCGACATCGGCGTGTGCTGGCGCCTGTCCAGGCAACTGGCGGCTCCACCGGGGCGATACCCTGTACGCCTGTGGGTCGACGATCTGCGCAGTTTCGCGCGGATCGAGCCCGAGGTCGACCCCAAAGCGGAACAACAAACCGTAAAGGGCGTGGACATCGTACATTGGACGGATCAGCCACCCGCGCTGGCTCCCATGGATGTGGTGATCGAGGCCTTCGCCTGCGATCCGCCGGCGGATTTTGTCGGACGCATGATCGGGCAAAACAGCCTGTGGATCAACCTGGAATACCTGAGCGCGGAAAAATGGGTGGAATCCTGCCATGCCTTGCCGTCGGTGCAAGCCAGTGGCTTGCGCAAAGCCTTTTTCTTCCCGGGCTTTACCGAGAGAACCGGAGGCCTGCTGCGCGAGCCCGGCCTGCTTGCACAAAGGGACCGTTGGCAAGCCGATCCGGCCCGGCGCGAAGAATTGCTGCGCCTTGTCGGCCTGCCGCAAGCACAAATAGACGTTTTGCATCAAGGCGCCCGCCAAGTCCTTTTGTTCAGCTATCCCGACGCGCCCGCGCAGGCTCTTCTGGAGGCCCTGCAAATGCAGAACCAGGGCGCGGTGGTTCTAGTGCCGTCGGGGGTCTGCCCCGCCCTTGAGCGCGGGCAGCATGGCGCCGTCCATGTGCATGAAATGCCCTTCATCGACCAGGACGGCTTCGACCGCCTGCTGTGGAGCAGCGATCTGAATTGCGTGCGGGGCGAGGACTCCCTGGTCCGGGCGTTGTGGGCGGGCAAGCCACTGATCTGGCAAATTTATCCCCAGGACGGCAATGCGCACATGATCAAACTTGAAGCCTGGCTGGCGCGGTCGCAATTCGGGCCGGAAATCAGGCGCTTGATGACAAGCTGGAATAACGGGAATGCAGAGGATTGCTTGCGGCTGCTCAGTCAAGCGCTACAGCCGCCGGACTGGACCGGCTGGCAGGCCGCCGCGGCAAGCTGGGCCGCGGAATTGGCCGGACGAAAGGATTTGGCCCACTCGCTGTCGGACTTTTGCGCGCGGCAACAACGAAAGAGTTAAAATAACAGGTTTTGTAAGTCATGCTCCGGCCCGGCAGGCATCTGGCGGAGCAATTAAACCCCCGGAGTTTTTTTAAAATATGAAAACCGCACAAGAATTGCGCGTTGGAAACGTAGTCATGGTGGGCAGCGAGCCGCTCGTCGTCCAAAAGGCCGAATACAACAAATCGGGCCGCAACTCGGCCGTCGTGAAGCTGAAGTTCAAGAATCTGCTTACCGGCTCGGGCAGCGAATCGGTCTCCAAGGCCGACGAAAAATTCGAACTGGTTGTGCTCGAAAACAGGGAATGCACCTATTCCTACTACGCCGATCCCATGTATGTCTTCATGGACGAAGAATACAATCAGTACGAAGTCGAAGCCGAAAGCATGGGCGAAGCACTGGACTACCTGGAAGAAGGCATGAAGGTCGAAGTCGTGTTCTACGACGGACGCGCCATCTCGGTGGCCTTGCCGACCATAGTCGTACGCGAGATCACTTACACCGAACCGGCCGTCAAGGGCGATACTTCGGGCAAGGTGCTCAAGCCCGCCAAGACCAATACCGGCATGGAAGTGGCCGTACCGCTGTTCTGCAATATCGGCGACAAGATCGAAATCGACACCCGCACGGGCGAATACCGCAGCCGCGTAATGTAATTTCGATTCAACCGTGAACTATGTCGGCTGCGCTTGCCGTGCAAATGCACCGCCCGCGCTTAGCCTTCGCGTTGACAATTGATCTGAAACCGAAATACGCCAGCGCAATAAGCGGCTGCCCGCCGCCTATTGCAGGCGGTCGTCATCAAGGAAGTCGGGTATGGGCATGACGGCAATGCCTTCCTGCATCAATTCCTCCCGTTCTTCAGGTGTGGCCGTGCCGCGTATGGCGCGCTCCTGCGCCTCGCCCTCGTGCATCAGCCGCGCCTCCTGGGCGAAACGGTCTCCGACATTCTCGGTATTGCGCACCATGTGGCGTATGTGACGCAGGATTTCCGCCTGTAGTTGAACCAGTTGCTCCGTCGCCGGCGCGGCCACAGCCGTGGCGGGCTTGCCGTCCGCGGAAGATTGGGCCGCCGGCGCCGCTGGGTTGCGTATATGGCTTACATTCAGCCTGGGCGCCGAGAGCTTCTTGCTGACGCGGCCGCTATTGCACACCGGGCAGCTCAACAGCCCCCGAGCCTGCTGGGTTTCATAACTGCCGTCGGAGCCGAACCAGCCCTCGAAGACATGGCCCTGCTCGCATTGAAGATCGAAAACTTTTAGTGACATAACACCCATATGCGGGCGTCAAGCCCAAATTCAAGTCGCCGGCGCCTCGAAAAACCGGCCGGCGACTGGATTATAGGGTAGCGCGATGGCGCGCCCTAAAGGCGCGGCACCGCGGCCAGCAGCCGGCGAGTCTCGGAATGCTCAGGGGACCGCAACACCGTTTCGGTCGGGCCCATCTCGATGATACGCCCCTGGTGCATGATGGCGATATGATCGGACAGGTATTCGACGACGCCAAAATTATGAGTGATGAATAAATAGGCAACATTGAATTCAGCCTGCAAGGCCTTGAGCAGATCAAGGATTTGCGCTTGTACCGATACATCGAGCGCGGAAGTGGGCTCATCGCAGATCAGCACCCGCGGCTCGACCGCCAGCGCACGCGCAATGGCCACGCGCTGGCGCTGTCCGCCGGAAAATTCGTGGGGATAACGCTCGGCGGTGTTGGCGGGCAGGCCCACCCTGTCCAGCAAGTCGCGGATCCGGGCCTGGCGCTGCGCCCGGCTGCGTTCGGGCCGCAAGGCGGCAATGCCTTCATCCAGTATCTCGCCCACCAGCATGCGCGGGTCCAGCGAGGCATAGGGATCCTGAAAAACGATCTGCATGGTCCGCCGCAAACGGCGAAGGGCCTGCCCGCTGGCGGCAAGCAGGTTTACGCCATCCAGGATGGCCTCGCCGCCCACCACGGCCTGTTTGTCCAGCAGGCGCAGCAAGGCCTTCGCGGTAGTGGTCTTGCCGCAGCCCGATTCGCCCAGCAGCGCCAGCGTCTGGCCGGCATGCAGGTCGAACGAAACATCGTTCACCACGGCAATGTCGCCCTGCGACCGCGTCCACAAGCTGCGTTTGCGACTGTAGGCCACAGACAGGTTCCTGACGCTGAGCAGGGGTTCGGCAGGAACAGGAGCGGCCGGACGCGCGGGTAGGGGTTTCGACCCGCCCTCCTGGGCCGACAGGGGCTTTCCGCGCTTGGCGAAGGTGGGAATGGCGGCAAGCAACTGACGCGCATAGGGATGGCGCGGTGCGGCGAAAAAGCTGGCCGCATCCACGGTTTCCACAATCTCGCCGGCGCGCATCAAGGCCACGTAGTCGGCCACGTTCTTCACCACAGCCAGGTCGTGGGTGATCAGCATGATAGCCAGGCCCATCTCTTTCTGGATGTCGGCCAGCAGGTCCAGTATCTGCGCCTGCACCGTGACGTCCAGCGCGGTGGTGGGCTCATCGGCAATCAAGAGCCTGGGTTCGGCCGCCAATGCAATGGCGATCATGATGCGCTGCTTCTGCCCACCGGAAAACTGGAAGGGATAATCGTTCAGCCGTTTGTCCGCCTCGGGGATGCCTACCCGGCGCAGCCACCAGACCGCCCTGTCGGCCAGGGCCTTGCCGCGATAGCGGGTATGCGCGCGCAAGGTTTCGAACAGCTGCTGCCTTACCGTCATGACCGGGTTCAGGCTGGTGGACGGTTCCTGGAAAATAATGCCTATCTGGCCGCCGCGCACCTGGCGCATGCCCCGCTCCGAAAGACCGTTCAGCTCAACTGGCCCCAGATGCACGCGTCCGGCGGAAATCATTCCGGCATCGGGCAGCAAGCGCAGCAAGGCCAGGGCCGTCATGCTCTTGCCGCAACCCGACTCGCCCACCAAGGCAAAGGTTTGCCCACGGTCTATGGTCAACTGCAGCGATTTCACCGCTTGGGTCAGGCCGCCATCGCCGGCTATCTGAACAGACAGGCCGTCGACCGACAAGACCGTGTCCACATCGGCGGGGCCGGCTGACGCGGGTATGAATTCGTTCATGAGCGGCTACCTTTGCTTTCCGGACCCCGCGGCGCGGGCGGGACGGCCGCTGCGCCAGCCAGGGCCGCCGGCGCAAGGCGAGCGGGCCGGAAGCGGCGCATGCGCGGATCGAATGCATCCTGAACCGCATCCGCGAAAATATTGGCCGACAACACCAGCGCAAGCAGAAATACGAAAGCGCCCAGCAAATTCCACCAGATCATCGGATCCCGCGACATTTCCAGCCGCGCCGCATCGATCATGGTGCCAAAAGAAGGCGTGCTGGGGTCCACCCCTATGCCCAGGTAGGACAGGACCGCCTCGTACAGGACCAGGCCGGAAAACTCCAGCACCATCGTTATCAGCACGATGTGCATGAGATTGGGCAGCAGATGGCGCCGCATGATGCGCCAATGGCCTATGCCGAAGGCTCTTGCGGCCTGCACGTACTCCAGTTCGCGCAGTTTCAGGGTTTCCGCTCGCAGCATGCGGCACAAGCCGGCCCATCCGGTCAGGCCCAATATCATGCACAGCAGGAACAAGCGCAGATCGGCGCGCGACGCGACCGTGTCGAACATGCCGGGATTGTTGTCGATGTAGACCTGCATCATGAGGACGCAAGCCGCGATAAGAAGCACGCCGGGAATGGAGGTCAGCGTGGTGTAGATGTACTGGATGACATCATCGACCCGGCCCTTGAAGTAGCCGGCGGCAATGCCGAAGCCCAGCGCCGGCGGCAGCATGGCCAGCGTGGTCAGCGTACCGATGACCAGCGCGGTGCGTATGCTTTTCAGGCATTGCCACAATACGTCGTTGCCGGTCCTGTCCGTACCCAGGACATGGTAGTCGGCGCCCAATGCCAGCGCGACGCAGGCCAGCAGCAGGATTATGCTGGAGGTGATCCACATGGCCCGCCATGGCACGCCCGACTCGCCGCGCCACCATGCCTTCGCGGCGCGCGCCGGGCCGCGCTGTCCTCCCAGGTGGCCCAGGGTCAGAAAGACTGCCGCCAGCGCCGAGGCGGCCAGGCCCGCGGCAACGCCACGCAACAGACGGACGGTGATATCGTCCGCATGGCCGGAGGGATCGTCCAACAACAGCCCCGCATGCTTCAATCGTGGGAAATCGCGTACGGGACGTCCATCGATGATTTCGGTTTCCTTGACGAACTGCCGTATCGCCAGCGGCGCCGAATAGGTTTTCTCGCGCTGCGCCAGTTGGGTCAGCGACAACAGGTCGTCCAGCGCTGAACGCAGCACCGGGGAATAGATCGGCGCCGGCTCCCGCGCCTGCGGGCCGTCCACCTGCACGGGCGGCAGCAAGGGCCGATAGTGTATCGAGTCGAGCACTCCGATCACGGCGAAACCCGAAAGCACGACCGCCGCGCACATGGCGGAAGGTGTCCTGGCGACGCTGCCCCACGCGGAACGCAGCGATGCGCTGCCCCGTATGCGCCAGCCATAGGCAAGCATGGCCGCCACCAGCAGAAAAATAAAGATATCGGTCCACAGGAAAATGAATTTGGGCATGGGCGGCTACTCGAAACGGACCCGGGGGTCGGCAAGCGTGTACGAGATGTCGGCCAGTATCAGGCCGACGATATACAAGGCCGAGCCCAGGAACACCATGGCCCTGACTATGGAGAAGTCCTGCGCATTGATGGCGTCTATGGTGTAGCTGCCCAGCCCCGGAATCCCGAAAAACGATTCGGATATAAGGCTGCCCATGAACAGCAGCGGAATGGCGGAAACCGTCCCGGTCAGGATGGGCAGCATGGCGTTGCGCAATATATGCCTGAATAGCACCACTCTTTCGGACAAACCCTTGGCGCGCGCCGTGCGGACATAATCCTTGCCCGCCTCTTCCAGGAACAGGGTTCGGTAGAAACGCGCTTGCGAGCCCAGACTGGAAATGATGCCGACCAGCACCGGCAGGACCAGGAAACGCAAGCTGCCCCAGCCGTCCACATAGCCCGAGTACGGCACCCAGCGCAGGATCTTGGCAAACATCCATTGCCCGGCAATGATGTAGAACAGCCCCGAGATCGACAGCAGGACCACGCAAAGGACCACGCCCGCGAAATCCAGCCGGCTGCCCTTGAAGAACACCAGCATCAAGGCGAAGGCGATGCAAACGAACAAGCCCAGCGCAAAAGTGGGCAGGGCCAGCGCCAGGCTGGGTCCCATGCGTTCCCCGATTTCATGTCCGATGTCGCGGCCCTCGTCTGAAAAGCCGAAATCGAAACGCAGCAAGGGAACGGAACGCGCTGCGAATATCGTATCCGTCCATTGTTCGGCCCCCTGGGCTTCGGCGTTGAAAAACAGCGGCTTGTCGTAGCCGCGCTCGGCTTTCCAGCGCTCGATGGCTCCCTGGCTGACGCGCTGGCCGCCTATGGCAAGACGCGCCATATCGTCGGGCGTATTGACGGCGAAGAACAGCACGAAGGTAAGCAGGTTCACGCCGATCAGAATGAAAATGCCGTACACCAGCCGGCGCGCAATATATCGGATCATGGCCGCTCCGCAAAATCGGTGGCCGCCAGGGCGGGCGCCTTGTCCCGGCGGCGCGCCACCTGCCACGCCATCACGCCGCCCGCCGCCAGCAGGGCGGCCAGCAGCCACAAAGGCCACCATACGGGCGCATTCCATTCTTTTATCTTTTGTGCGCGCAAGGCTGGATCGATACGGTAATACTGCAAGGTATTGCGCACCATCTGCGTGGGCTTGGCGTTGCCCACCCAGGCCTGATAGGCGCCGCCCGATTTGGGGAAATAGCCGAACATCCAGGGCGCATCGGCCTGGACGATGGCCACCATCTTGTGCACCAGCTTTTCCTTCTCGGGGCCGTCATCCAGGAAACGCATCTGTTCGAACAGGCGGTCGAATTCGGGGTTGCTGTAGTTCGAGGCGTTCTCGCCGCCTTTGGCGGCCTTGGAATTCGGGCCATACAGCAAGAACAGGAAATTCTCGGCATCCGGATAGTCGGCCACCCATCCCCACATATACATCTGCGCGCTGCCATTGCGCATCTTGTCCTGGAAACGGTTGTAATCGGTGGCGCGCACTTCAAGCTGCACGTTCAACGCCGCCAGTTGCCGGCGCATCCAGTCCAGCATCGCACTGGAGCCCATGCCGCCGGCCGAATCGAAATACAGGATCAGGGGCTTGCCGGTCTGGGCGCTGCGGCCGTCCGGATAGCCGGCTTCGCTGAGCAGGCGCTTGGCATCCTCCAGCGGCCTTCTGACCGCCCGGCCGTTTTCCAGCGTATATACCTGGCGGTTCAGCCCTTCGGGCAGATCCTGGTAGCCCAGTACACCGGGCGGCACCGGCCCGTATGCCACTTGCGCCTCATCATTCTGGAAAATGGACACGAACTGCTCCCAGTCGAAGGCAATGCTGATCGCCTGCCTGAGCTTGCGGTTCTTTTCCTGCTGCTCGGGCGTATCGCCCTGCCCCAGGACCGGGTCCAGCCAATTGAAACCCAGATAGTAAAGCTGCGCTTCGGTGGAACTGCGCAGTTGCAAGCCATGATCCCGGTACAGCGATGCCTTGTCCCGGGAATCCCCCGCCGCCACCCGCATGGCCACGCCATAGTCGCCCCGATCGACCTGCGGTATGTCGTAATAGCCTTGAAGAAACTTGCCCATGAGCGGCACGCTTTCCTTCTCCAGCGAAAAGACGATGCGGTCGATGAAGGGAGTAAGCTTGCCGCAATCGTCCAGCAGGCCTTCCTGCCGATCGCCGGGCTCGCCGCGGCAGGGATAGGGCTCGCCCCGGAAGTTTGGGTTGCGCTGCAGGACGTGGCGGCGGTTCGCAATGGATTCCGTCAGCATGTAGGGTCCCGTGCCCACGGGCCAGGTGTTCAAGGACAGATTATGCTCGGCCATGCCGGGCTGATGGTAAAAACGGTCGGCCTCCCAAGGTATGGGCGCGGTGAATGTCATGGCCAGCCAATACTTGAATTGGGGATACTTGCCGATGACCTTGATGCGCAAGGTGTGATCGTCGATCGCCCGCACGCCCTCGAAACCTTCTTGGCGCAAGTCCAGCCACGCGTGCGCGCGATCCGGGTCGGCTTGCGCGCGCAGCGCCTGGTCCGCTTGCTTCAGGCGATCGCCGTAATCGCGCATGCCCACGATGTGTTCGGCCATCACGCCATATATGGGCGAAACGACACGCGGGCTGGCCAGCCGCCTGAACGCGTACACATAATCATCGGCGAGCAGTTCGCGCGTTCCGGTCTGCTCGAAATCGTCCATGCCGAATTTGTTCTCGAGCTGGCCGGGCGCTATGGGCCAGTAGGCATAGCCGCCCGCCGCATTGCGGGCAAAGGCGGGATGCGGCTGGAATAGGATGCCCGGCTTGATGCGGATATCGTAGACGCTGACAGCCACATCCTGGCCGGGCGCATCGGCCGGCAGGGGCCGGCCGTCCTTGTCGAAATAGGCGGGCGGGTCGATGGATGCCGCGGCCCGGGGCACCAGGACGTACGGCCGCGCCAGGTAATCGTAGCCGTACAGCGGCTCATAGATCGAATAAGTGAACGGGGTCTCGTCGGTTGAATATGAACTGGCCGGATCCAGGTATTTGGGCGAACGCTGGGTAAACGCCGTATACAGCACGTTGGCCTGCTCCTGCCCAACGGCATAAGGGCTGTTTACCGGTTGCGGCGAACAGCCTGCCAGCAGACCCGCCGCCACAGCCACCAAGATCGCCGCCAGGCCGCGCAACAAAATTCCCGCGCCTAGCACCGCTGCTTCTGCCAGCATTGATAGCGCCATACCCATGGCGGAACCGGATCGGGCTGTTGCCAGACCCCCTGGCGCTGGCGCTTGGCCTGCTGTTCCAATTCGGGCAGTTTGCCGTCACGCATGAATTTTCCGCGCCCCTCCATATTTGCCCAAGCCATGCCGTCTTGAACCTGTTTCCGGTTGGCCGTCGTTCCGTCTTCCAGCGGCACGTCGCAGATATTCCGCTCGTAGCGATCGCGTTCAAAGCACAAAACGGTAAGAGTCTTGCCGGCGATCAAGGCGGCCAGCGCTTCTTTGGACGCTTGCGCATAGGCCTGGCCGGGCCGTTCGCGGTCTTTGCTTACCTCGGGCGCATCGATGCTGGCCAGCCGCACGCGCTGCTGCTTGCCTTGTACCAATAGATTGAAAGTATCGCCATCGGCGACGCGGACCACGCGCCCGGTCAGTTCGTAGCGGCCTGATTCGGCCGCAGCGCCCGCCGGCGTGGAGCGGGCCTGGGCGGCCGGCTCGTGAAAATCCATGACGCCGGCCATCGCCAGCCCCGCCGCCACGGCCAGCGCCAGCACCCTGGTCCAACGCTTGGCCATCAGGGCGGCGGTCAGCCTGCGCAGCACTAAATTGATCACACTGTTCACTCATTCCCCGTATCGATGCAAGCCCATGCGCGCAGGCTGCAAGCCGGCCCGGCCCGGTCGATTATAGGGGCTGGAAGCGGTCTGTAATAGCGGGTTGACCCGGTATGCGGCTATCCCGCATGGCGAAAGGCGGATTGAACCCAGCCGCTGAATCACAGGCCCTGATCAAACCGGCCAGGCGCGCTCCAGCACGCTGTTCAGAGCCAGGGGCGAGGGGGCCGATCCGTAGACGCGCCCTCCGGGGCCCTCATAGCGGCTTTGCACAAAGGAATCGGCCACTCCCTGCGGCGCATGCCGGCGCAGCAGGCCGGCCTGGACCAGCAGCACCAGCTCCTGCGCGATATAACGAGCCGCCGCTTCCAGATCGGGGCCGCTCGCGGCCAACACGGACTGCAGATGCCGCAAGCGCTCCTTCAGAAGGGGCTCATCGGCGCTGTCCTGCTCCAGGGACGCGAACAGGGCCTGCGCAAGCTCGGGATGCCGCTTCAGCCCCCGCAGCACATCCAGGCACATGACGTTGCCCGACCCTTCCCATATGGAGTTGACCGGCGCCTCGCGATACAGCCTTGCCATGGGGCCATCCTCGATATAACCGTTGCCGCCCCATACCTCCATGCATTCAGCCGCCGCCTCTATCGCCCGCTTGCACACCCAGAATTTCGCCGCCGGGGTGAGGATGCGGCGATAGGCTTGATCCAGCATATCGCCGGGCGGATCGAAGGCGCGGGCAAGACGCAAGGCCAGGGCGGTGGCCGCCTCGCTTTCCAGAACCAGGTCCATCAACACGCTTTGCATGAGCGGCTGCCGTATCAGCGGGTGGCCGAAGGCAAGCCGATGGCGCGCATGATGCAAAGCCTGCACGACAGCTTGCCGGAGCAGCGCCGCGCTTCCCAATACGCAATCCAGCCGGGTATACGACGCCATCTCGACCAGGATGGAAATGCCGCGTCCCTCTTCGCCGACCATCACGCCCGTGGCGTCATGGAACTCGACCTCGACGCTGGCATTGGATGCATTGCCCAGCTTGTTCTTCAGCCGCTGGATATGCACCGGGTTCTTGCTGCCGTCGTCCAGCCAGCGGGGCACATAAAAACAGGAATGGGCTTCGCCGTGCCTGGCCAGCACCAGATGCGCATCGGACATGGGAGACGAGAAAAACCATTTGTGCCCGATCAGGCGATAGGGCTGCCCGCGTCCAGGCTGCCCCAAGGGCTCGGCCCGCGTGGTGATGCCGCGCAAATCGGAGCCGCCCTGCTTTTCGGTCATGCCCATGCCCACCATCATGGACGTCTTGCGCGACAGCGGCGCATCATGCTCGTCGTACCGCGGGGAATACAGGAGCGCGGAAACCGAATCGAACCAATCCTCCTTCTGCAGCAGGGGTATCGCCGCCGAGGTCATGGTGACGGGGCACAGCGACCCCGCCTCGACCTGCCCGTGCATAAGATAGGCCGCCGCCCGGGCCACCTGCGCGCCGGAGCCTGGCGAGGACCAGGCCCCGCTATGCATGCCCTGCAGAAAAGCCATGCGCACGAACTGGTGCCAGGCGCGATGGAAACGAACCTGGTCCACGCGATGGCCCTGCCGGTCATGCGTCTCCAGCTCGGGCTTGCAACGATTGGCATCGTGCGCCAGCGCAAAGCTTGTCTTCAGGCCCAGGCGCTCCCCGTAGTGCAGGAGCGATTCGCAATGCGCCTGGGCTCCCTCTCGGATGACGCCCTCTTGCAGCGCCGTGTCGCTGGCATACAGGTTGTAGTCGCCCAGATCGGGAACCTGGTTGGTCACTTCATGCGTAACCCAGCTCATGATGCACCTCGCTTGCCGCCTTCCGGCGGCCTATAGCCACTTGGACTTCTTGAATTTCCAGTACAGCACGCCGCATACGGCGAAGGTAAACCCCATGACCATGGGGTAGCCGTAGGTCCAGTTCAGTTCGGGCATGTGCGTAAAGTTCATGCCGTATACGCCGGCAACGGCGGTGGGGACCGCCAGTATCGCGGCCCATGCCGCCAGCTTGCGGGTGGTGTCGGTTTGCTGAGACTGGCCTATCATCAAGCTGGCTTCAAAGGCGAAGGCCAATGCCTCGCGCAGGCTGTTGATGAACTCGTTGGCGCGCAACACGCGGTCGGCCACTTCACCAAAATAACCCCGGCTATCGGCATCGATGTAGCGCATCTCCACCCGCGACAGCCGCCGGCATATTTCCGCCATGGGCGCAATGGCCGTATGGATGCGCAACAAGTCGCGGCGCTGCCGGTACAGCCGCCTGATGTCGCTTTCACGGAACCCGCGCAACAAAAACTGCTGCTCGATACCCTCCACCGCCACCTCGAGCTTGGAAAGCGCCCCCACATAGCGGTCAACGAGCAGATCCAGCAGGGCGGACGCCACATAATCGCTGCCCCGCCCAAGGAATTCGGGCGAGTTTTCCAGCAATTCCCGCAACTCGTGGTGGGTGGCCGTCGCACCGCGCCTTACGGTCAGTAAATATCCCTTGCCGATCAGGATCTGGGTGTCGCCGAAACTGGGCTTCAGGTTTTCGACCTCCACCGTAATGGCCACAATCAGCGTCAACTCCTCGTACTCGACGACCTTGGGCCGGCGATGCGCGGAGATGATCTCTTCCAGTGCCTTGCGCGAAAAACCCAGGCGGCCGCCGATTTGCTCCAGCAAGGCGGGCTCGGGATCCTTCAAGCCCACCCAGAGCAAACCGCCGGACGTATCCAGGCTTGCATCCACCCGGTCCAGCGGCACCTTTTCGGGCGCGCAGCCAGGGCGGTACAGTACGGAGGCAATGACCGCCTTGTCGACGGATTCAAGAATCGCGCTATCGCCAGCCATATGCTTTACTCCTGCTATCGAGCATGCCTGAACCCTTGTGTAAAACACCTGAAATCATCATAGCACCATGCCGACCGGGCTCGCCGCGGGCTGTTAAAGTACGGTTTTGACCATCTTTTACGCAGCGAAAGAGCCAGCCATGATCCGTGATCCCGAAACCCAAACCTTGCTGGAAGACAGCGTGCGCCGCTTCGTGCGGGAAGTGCTTGTGCCGCGCGAAGAAGAAGTCGCCGAAACCGACCTGATCCCGGCCGACATCGTCGCCCAAATGAAAGAGCTGGGTCTGTTCGGCCTGTCGCTGCCCGAAGAATACGGCGGCCTGGGCGTGACCATGGAAGAGGAAGTGCGCATCGCCTTCGAACTGGGCCAGACGTCTCCGGCATTCCGCTCCCTGATCGGCACCAATAACGGGATAGGCGCCATGGGCATTTACCTGGACGGCACGGATGCGCAGAAACAGGCCTATTTGCCGCGCCTGGCCAGCGGCGAATTGATAGGTTCCTTCGCCCTGACCGAACCCGAAGCGGGTTCGGACGCGGCCTCCCTGCGCACCGCAGCCGTGCGCGAGGGCGATTTCTATGTTCTGAACGGAACCAAGCGCTTTATCACCAACGCCCCTGAAGCCGGAATATTCACCGTGATGGCGCGCACCGACGCCAGCATCAAGGGCGCGGGCGGTATTTCGGCCTTCATTGTCGAGGCCGGCTCCCCCGGTTTGTCGCTGGGCAAGCCCGATAAAAAGATGGGGCAGAAAGGGGCGCACACCTGCGATGTGATATTCGAGAATTGCAAGGTCCCCGCCGCCAATTTGATCGGCAATCGCGAGGGCGTGGGCTTCAGGACGGCCATGAAGGTGCTGGACAAAGGCCGCCTGCATATTGCGGCCGTGGCCATCGGGGCCGCCAAGCGCATGCTGCGCGATGCCCTGGACTATGCCATGAACCGCAAGCAGTTCGGCAGCCCGATCAGCGATTTCCAACTGGTGCAAGGCATGCTGGCCGATTGCAAGACCGAGCTCTATGCCGCCGAATGCATGGTGATCGATGCCGCGCGCAAGCGCGACGATGGCTGCGATGTATCCATCGAAGCGTCTTGCGCAAAATATTTTTCGACGGAGATGTGCGGACGGGTGGCGGATCGCGCGGTGCAGATCCATGGCGGGGCCGGCTATGTCAGCGAATACGCGATCGAGCGTTTTTATCGCGATGTCCGCCTGTTCCGCCTGTACGAGGGCACATCGCAGATCCAGCAGATCATCATTGCGCGCGGACTGGCCAAGGGCGCAAGTATCTAAACACACACCGTCAAGGAAGGTTCAATGACTGATCGTCAACTTGTTATTGCGGGCGCCCTTATGCTGCTGATCGGCGTGGGCGCCGGAGCTTTCGGGGCGCATGGCCTGAAACGCCTGATTTCGCCCGATATGCTGGCGGTGTGGCAGACGGCGGTGCTGTATCAGCTTGTACATGGCCTGGGGATGCTGCTTATCGCTATCCTGTTCGCCCGTTTCAGCCCTTCGCTGCTGGGCCTGGCGGGCAGCGTGATGCTGTTGGGCATCCTGATTTTCAGCGGCAGCCTGTATGTGCTGGTGCTTACGGATGTCAAGTGGCTGGGGGCGATTACGCCGATAGGCGGGGCGGCTTTTTTGGCGGCGTGGGCGATGGTGGCGGTGGCGGCTTATCGGGCGGGATGATTTTCGTCAGCGGCGCGACTTTACCCTGGGTACCCATTGGTTTCTTGAGCGGCGCGGCCGGGGCTCCCATCGCTGCGGCTTGCCGAAACGCCGCTATTAGCTCACGCCCAGCAAAGCCTTCAACCCGGCCTCGTCCAGCACGGGCACACCCAGTTCCCGGGCCTTGGCCAGTTTGCTGCCCGCCTCTTCGCCCGCGACCACGTAGGCGGTTTTTTTTGATACCGAGCCGCTGACCTTGCCGCCGGCGGCAAGGATGTGGCGGGTGGCGTCGTCGCGGGTCCAGCTTGGCATGGTTCCTGTCAGGACCAGGGTCTTGCCGGCCAGGCGCTGGCCGCTACCCGTGGGCACGGCTTCGGGCACCGGATGCACGCCGGCTTCGGCCAGCGCGGCGACGATCTGGCGATTATGGGGCTCCGCAAAAAAACGGATGATGGAGCCGGATACCGCGGGGCCCACGTCATTGACCTGCAACAAGGCCGCCTCGTCCGCGTCCATGACGGCATCGACCGAGCCGAAATGCCGGGCCAGGTCGCGCGCAGTGGTTTCACCGACATGGCGGATTCCCAGCGCGTACAGCAGCCGGCCCAGCGGCGGCTTGCGCGCGGCATCCAGGGCGGCCACCAGGTTTTCAGCCGACTTTCGCCCCATGCGTTCGTAGGCGGCCAGTTCGTCCGCATCCAATGTGAACAAATCAGCCAGGGACTTGACCCGTCCGCTTTCCACCAGTTGGTCGACCAGCTTTTCACCCAGGCCCTCGATGTCCAGCGCCTTGCGTCCCGCGGCGTGGGTAAGGCTTTGCTTGCGCTGGGCGGCGCAAAACAGGCCGCCTGTACAGCGCGATATGGCTTCGCCTTCGGGACGCTCTATGGCCGAACCGCAAACCGGGCAGCTTGCCGGCATGACGAAAAGGCCCGCGCCCTCGGGCCGCAGTTCCGGAACCGGGCCGACCACCTCGGGTATGACATCGCCGGCGCGGCGCACGACGACGGTGTCGCCTATGCGCACGTCCTTGCGGCGGATTTCGTCTTCGTTGTGCAGGGTGGCGTTGGTGACCGTCACACCGCCCACGAATACGGGCTTGAGCCGCGCCACGGGGGTGATGGCGCCCGTGCGTCCCACCTGCACTTCGATACCCAGCAGCACGGTGGTTTCCTCCTGCGCGGGAAACTTGTGCGCGATGGCGTAGCGCGGCGCCCGGGCCACATAGCCCAGAACCTCCTGGGCCGCCAGCGAATTCACCTTGTAGACGACGCCGTCGATATCGAAGGGAAGTCCGCCGCGGCTGGAGCCGGTACGGGCATAGAACTCCAGCAGGCCGTCCGCGCCCGCGACGACGGAACGCGATGCGTTGACCGGTAGGCCCAGTTCCTGAAACCAGTCCAGCATGGCGGAATGGCTGGCGCGCGGCATGCCGGCATCGCCCGCCTCTTGCCGGAACAGTTCAGTCTGTCCATCGTGGACGATACGTATTTCGCCCCAGCCGTACGCAAAGAAGCGCAAGGGCCTTTGCGCCGTGATCCGGGGATCGAGCTGGCGCAAGCTGCCCGCCGCCGCATTGCGCGGGTTGACGAAGATCTTGTCGCCGCGCGCCTGCTGGGCTTCGTTCAGGCGTTCGAAATCGCGGCGGTTCATCAATACCTCGCCGCGCACTTCCAGCACCTGCGGGAAATCGCCCGCCAGCATCAGGGGCACGGAGCGCAGCGTGCGGATATTGCTGGTGATGTCCTCTCCTGTTTGCCCGTCGCCGCGCGTGGCCGCCTGTACCAGACGGCCCTGTTCGTAGCGCAGGCTGACAGCCAGGCCGTCGAACTTCAGTTCCGCCACATATTCGACCAGGCCGTCGGCGCCGGCCATGCCCGCGCCCGCCAAGGTATCGGACACCCGTTTGTCGAAAGCCAGCACGTCCTCGGCCTGGAAGGCATTACCCAGGGAACGCATGGGCACCGCGTGCCTGACGCTCTGGAACGCCGCCAAAGGCTGGGCGCCGACACGCTGCGTGGGCGACTCGGGAGTGATCAGATCGGGATGGGCCTGCTCCAGTTCCAGCAGTTCGGACATCAGCCTGTCATATTCGGCGTCCGAGACCACGGGCGCGTCCAGGACATAATAACGGCGATTGTGCTCGGCGATCTGCGCGCGCAGGGCCGCGAGCCTTTGCGCACCGTCTGTGCGCCCGTCGCTGCCATGGGTCACGAAAAGACCCTTACGGTGCGCTCGGCGCCGGCTTCAAAACCCGCCTGCGCCAGCCGGGTATACAGATCCAGCAATTGCTTGTCGATCGCGTCATCGGCGCCTTCGCGTACCGGGCGGCCCTGGTCGTCCAGCAATTCCGCCTTCAGGCGCTTGGCCAGATCGCGGCCCACGCTGGCCATGCGGCTGAAGGCCTGTTCGTCGGCCGGGCTGTTCGGCAGATCCAGCAGCAGGTCGACGCGATCGACGCCGGCCGACTGCACGTCCTGCGGGCGCGCGCCATCGAACAGGGCCGTAAAGCGAGGCGTGCCGGTGTCGGACATCCAGGCTAGCTGCCTGCCGTAAGGCAGGAAGCCGACCTCTTGAAGCACCCGTGTGATGTCCGCGACGGGCACCGTGCCGGGCAGTTGCAATATCAGGGCGACTTGGGCATCCAGGCTGGCACATTGCCCATCCAGCTCCTGGGCGCGCTGCATGACCTCATCCTGTTCGGGCGCCTCGATGGCGCCATCGAAACGCTCGGCCAGGTCTTGCGCCATGCCCCATAGCTGCGACCATTCGATGTCGGTAAGCGGTCCGCTGCGATTGGCCAGCAATACGGCAAGCTGCATGGATATGTAGTCTTCCGCGGGGCGCAGCCGGGCCCGATGCCCGCCTCCTTCGCGTTCCGCGAATATGCGCACCGGTTTGCTGCCCGCTTTGTGGAAGGAATGAATGGCCTTGAGCAACTGATCGGTGGAAACCGCCTGCGCAAAGCTGATGTCTATCACGACCTCGGTGGAGGGATCGACTTCGGCGGTATCATCGGCTGCCGTTTCCTCGGCCGCATCGATAGTCCCGAAAGCCGGCTCCCGGCGCCCCGCCGCCATGGGGCTGTTGCCCATCAAGGGATCGAGCTCGCGCTCAGGAAAGTGTTCCTGCATTTTTTGCCGTATGCGCCTGTCCTGCCACCAATTGAAGACAAGGACGATCAGGATCAGGAGTACGCCAAGGAGAATCAAACCGATTTGCAAGTCACTCATTGTCAGCCTCGCCGTATTGCCAAACGTTTATGCATGCGCACCATCAGACTTCGGCCATTTGCAGAGCGGAATCGATATCCACAGCAACAATGCGCGACACGCCTTGTTCCTGCATGGTAACGCCCACTAGCTGCCTGGCCATCTGCATGGCGATTTTATTGTGTGAAATGAACAGGAATTGCGTCTGCTCGCTCATGCTGTCGACCAGCTTCGCGTAGCGCTCGGTATTGGCGTCGTCCAGCGGGGCGTCGACTTCGTCCAGCAGGCAGAAAGGCGCCGGATTCAGCTTGAAAAGCGCAAACACCAGCGCCGTCGCCGTCAGTGCCTTCTCGCCGCCCGACAGCAGGTGTATGGTGCTGTTGCGCTTGCCGGGCGGCTGAGCCATGACCTGCACGCCGGCATCCAGGATTTCGTCGCCGGTGACGGCCAGCCTGGCTTCGCCGCCGCCGAACAGGCGCGGAAACAGCTCGCCGAAATGCCCGTTGACCGTGTCGAAGGTATCTTGCAGCAGCTCGCGCGTTTCGCGGTCGATCTTGCGTATGGCGTCCTCAAGGGTCTCGATGGCGGTGCTCAAGTCCTGATGCTGGGCATCCAGATAGCCTTTGCGCTCGCGCGCCGCGTTCAATTCATCGAGCGCGGCCAGGTTCACCGATCCCAGGCTTTCTATCGTGCGCGAAATCCTCTGCACTTCGGACTGCAGCCAATTCGGCCGGCGCCATTCCTCCGGCCGCTGCTCCAATAGTTCGCGCAGTTTCTGGCGATCGACCTGCTGGGTGTCCAGTTGTTCGGCGAATTGCTCGACCGCCAGGCGGGCGGCCTGCTCCTGCAGCTGCAGCTCCATGATGCGCGCGCGGCGAGGTTCGAGGGAACGTTCCTGCGTGACGCGCTCTTCGTCGGCGCTGCGCAGCATGGCAGCCAGATTGTCCAGTTCGATGCGTGCCAGGTTAAGCGCCTCTTCACGTTCGGCGCGCAGTTCCAGCGCATCCTGCAGGCCGGCCTGCGAGGCCGATGCATCCAGCTCGAACAGTTCGCCCTGCAGGCCTTCCAGCTCGGCGTTGGCGCGCTGCGCCTGATCGGCGGCCAGCTGGAGATTGCGTTTCAATTCGGCGATACGCGTTTGCAGGGCGCGCTCCGCGTACTCGGATTCATGCACCGCGCGCTCAAGATCGCGCAAGTGCTGGCGCGCCTTCTCGGCCTGCGCGTGCAGGTCCTCACCCGACATCTCGGCCTGGGAAAAATTTTCCTGGTGCTCGCCCAACTGGATGTCCAGCGCCTCGAACCTGGCTTCGGCCTCTTCCTTGCTGGCCAGCAGATCTTCGGCTTGCACGGCGATCTCGGCCAGATCCGAACGGATGCGGGCCGCGCGCTCGCCGGATTGTTCCGCCTGTTGCTTCAGGCGTGAATATTCCAGTTGTACATCATGCAGGCGCCGGGTCAGCTCGGCCACCCGCTGGCGCGCCGGCCCCTGCGACTGAGACACCTGCTGCCAGGCGCTTTCAGCGCCGGCAACCGCGGCCAAGGCCTGGTCGGCGATCAATTGGCGGGCTTTCAGGTCGCGACGCAGATTCTCGATTTCCTGCTGCCTGGCCAGCATGCCGGCCTGCTCCGAATCGGGCGCGTAAAAACGCACGCTGTGCCGGTCGACCAGATGGCCTTCCTTGACCACATACAAGCCGCCCTCGGGCAGTTCGTTGCGCATGGCCAGCGCCTTGCCCACATCGGCGCATACATACACCTGGGCCAGCCAGTCATTCAACAAGGTGCGCAGATCGGGGTCGCTGATGCGCAGCAGGCTGGCCAGGGACGTCATGCCCTGAACAGGCGGCGCGGCGGCAGCGGCCACCGGCAACTGATAGAAAGCCAGGCGGGCAGGCGGCGCATCGCCGACGAAGGCGCTGGCATGCTCCAATTGACGCAGTTCCAGGCCGGTCATGCGCTCGCGCAATACCGCCTCAAGCGCCGTTTCCCAGCCCGTTTCGATATGCAGCTTTTGCCATAGGCGGCCCAGGCTGGTCAGCTCGTGATGCGCCAGCCAAGGCTCCAGCGCCCCCTGCTTCTGCACATCTTCCTGCAGTTTTCCCAGTGCCGCCAGGCGCGCATCGAGCCGGGCCAGCGCCTGCGCCTCTTCATGCGCCGCGCCCTGGGCATTGCGGCGTTGTTCGTCCAATTCGGGCAGGCGGTCCTCCAGCTCCATGAGCTGGGCTTGCGCCTCGTGCAGTTGCTCCTGCATGGCCGCGCTATCGCCGGCCAGACGCTCGATATTGGCCGGATCGGGCGCATTCAGGTCGCGCAACTCCTGTTCCAGCCGTTCCTTGCGCAGTTCCAGGGTCTGCAACTGGCGATCGGCATCGCGCTGAGCCTGCGCCACCAGCGCAAGATCCTGCTCTACCCGCGCCAGCACGCTGCGCATTTCGTCGCGCGATGCCGCTGCGGACCGAAGCTGGGTTTCAATGCTGGGCAGCTTGGCCTGCGCATCGTCGGCCTGGACCCGGGCTTCCTCGGTGCGCGCGGCGGCCGCTTCAAGGTCGGACTCGGCCTGAGCGATCTGTTCGATGCAATGGGCTTGCTGATCGGCCCATTCCTGAAGCTGCTCCTGCAACTGGCCGCGGCGTGCCTGGACACGATTGCGTGAATCGACGACATGCCGGATTTCGGCTTCCAGCCTGCTGACCTGGGCCCCCGCTTCAAAAAGCAGGCCCTGCGCGGCATGCACCGCATCGCCGGCGGCGTAATGCGCCTGGCGGCGCGATTCAAGCGCGGACTCGCCCGCCCGCAGGCCGGCTGTGGCAGCTTCCAGTTCGGTTTGGGCCTGCTCTATCGCCAGGAATTTGGCCTGCTGCTCTTCCCGGGCGTTGCTTTCCTTTAGCAGCCACAAGGCATGCTGTTTCTGTTCGCCGTCTTCCTGCAAGGCCCGGTATTGCTGCGCCACCTCGGCCTGCCCTTCCAGCTTTTCAAGCTGGCTGGTGAGTTCGCGCAAGATGTCCTCGACCCGCGTCAGGTTCTCGCGCGTGTCGCTCAGGCGATTCTCGGTTTCGCGGCGTCTTTCCTTATAGCGGGAAACACCGGCCGCTTCTTCCAGGAACACGCGCAATTCCTCGGGGCGGGCCTCGATCAGGCGATTGATCATGCCCTGGCCGATAATGGCGTAGCCGCGCGATCCCAGGCCGGTGCCCAGAAAAATGTCGTGGATATCGCGCCGGCGCACCTGCTGGTTATTGACCAGGTAGCTGCTGGTGCCGTCGCGGGTCAATACCCGCCTGACGGCGATTTCGGAATAGGTGCTCCACTGCCCCGCCGCCCTGCCTTCGGAATTATCGAAAACCAGTTCGACGGATGCGCGAGCGGCGGGCTTGCGATTGCCCGAGCCATTGAAAATGACGTCCTGCATGGACTCGCCGCGCAATTCGGAAGCCTTGGTTTCACCCAGGACCCATCGCACCGCATCGATAATATTCGACTTCCCGCAGCCGTTGGGCCCCACCACGCCAACCAATTGGCTGGGCGTGGGGATAACCGTCGGTTCGACGAAAGACTTGAAACCGGCTAGTTTTATCTGAGTCAGACGCACAATAAGCGAACAATTAAAAGAAGACAGCAGACTCCGTATTTCATACGGGACGGTGATGAAAACAACAGGCTGGCAGGGTCGGCGACCGCCTTGCGCGACCGGCTCGTATGATAACGCACCGTGCGGCGGCTTCCATACCCTAAAAGAAAACTACGCTATTATTTTCTGTTTGCGCCGTCGGCGGACGCTATACTCGTTAACATTTTTTTGCTATTTGTTTGCATGGCTAACCCCTAACAGCTACGAGATTCCCATTGAAAAAAGGCTTTTATCTGGTCATGATAGCCCAGGCGCTCTCGTCCGTGGCAGACAATGCATTACTGATCGCCGCCATAGCGCTGATAGCCGATTTGCATGGGCCGGACTGGATGGCGCCCATGATGAAATGGTGGTTTGCCCTGGCCTATGTCGTGCTGGCGGCCTTCGTGGGAGCCTTTGCCGACTCCTTCCCCAAAGGCCGGGTCATGTTCATTACCAACGCCATCAAGGTATGCGGCTGTTTGCTGATGTTCAGCTACGGCTGCTTCGGTCTGGAGAACAACCATCAGCTGCTGCTGGTATTTTGCGCCTATACGCTGGTGGGCATAGGAGCGGCAGCCTATTCGCCGGCCAAATATGGCATCGTCACCGAAATGCTTCCGCCGGAATTGCTGGTCAAGGGCAATAGCTGGATAGAAGGTTTGACCGTGCTTTCCATCATCGTGGGAACCGTTCTGGGCGGCGTGCTGATCAATCCCGCGGTCTCGGACGCGGTGCTATCGCATTCCTGGCTGCCCGGCTTCGTGCAGACCCGCACCGAAGGCGCCATACTCATCATCGGGATAGTCTACCTGCTGGCCGCCGCGACCAATCTCCTGATACCGCTGACCAATGTGCGCTATCCCAAGCAGCAGACCAATCCGTTCAAGCTGCTTTGCGCATTCAACGGCTATGTACGGATACTGTGGCATGACAAGCTGGGCCAGATATCGCTGGCGGTCACCACGCTGTTCTGGGGCGCGGGCGCCACACTGCAATTCATCGTCATCGAATGGGGCGCCCGGCATCTGGGCTACCGCCTGGACCAGGCCTCGGTGCTGATGGGCGTGGCGGCGCTGGGTACCGTGGCCGGCTCCATACTGGCGGGCCGGGTGCCGCTGAAACGCGCCCTGATGGTATTGCCGGTGGGCGTGATCATGGGTTTTGCCGTCATGCTCATGCCCATCGTGCATGAACAATGGGCCGTATATGGCGTTTTGCTGCTGATAGGCGGCTTGTCGGGCTTCTTCGTCGTGCCCATGAACGCCCTGCTGCAACACCGTGGTCACGTGCTGCTGTCGGCGGGCCATTCCATCGCCGTGCAGAATTTCAACGAGCAGTTGAATATCCTGCTGATGCTGGCCATCTACAGCTTGATGCTGTGGCTGAATCTTCCCATCAACGCCATCATCATCATCTTCGGCCTGCTGGTTTCCGCATTGATGCTGGTATTCATGTACTGGAACCGCTTGAATCACCGGGCTAATCCGGGCCTGGAAAACACCATAGGCCAGCATGGGCACGGACAGGCCCTGCGCCAGCACTGACCCGATGTCTATCCAGCCGTTTGCGCCGCTTCGCTCGCCTCGATAACGATGGAGCGCGCAAGATTCAGATCGCGCCACGCATCGGCCTTGTGCTGAGGGCGCATCAGCAGCGAGGCCGGATGATGCGTCGCCACCAGCGGAATCTCTTGTCCGGTTTCGCTGCGCACACGGTGCACCTGTCCGCGCACGGCGTCCAGGTCGGCCTCCGAACCCAGCAGGGCCTGTGCCGCCAGCCGTCCCAGGGTCAAGATCCGTCGCGGCTTCAGCAGCGCAATCTGCCGTTCCAGATAAGGCCGGCAAGCGGCGATCTCTTCGGGCCTGGGCGTGCGATTGCCCAAAGGCCTGCACTTGATCAGATTGGTGAAGAACACCGGAGAATCGGGCCGCAGCCCAATGGACGCCAGCATCGCTCCCAACAGTGCACCTGCCTTGCCCTGGAAGGGCAGGCCCGCGCGGTCATCGAAATCGCCGGGCGCCTCGCCGACGATCATCCACTCCGGCGAACTGGCCGCGCCGGACCCGAATACGGTCTGGCTGCGTCCGGCATGCAGCTCGCAGGCGCGGCACTCGGCGATATGCGCCTTCAACGCCTCCCAGTCGGCGGGCACCGGCTCCGCCGCCGCGGCCGGAGCGCTTGCCTCGCTTGCGCGGACCGGGACCCGGCCGGCCAGCGCGTCGCCCGCTCTGACCATGGGAGCGGCGGATTTCGCCTTGGCCGGTGCTGCCGCTTCGGTACGCATCGGTAGTGAAACCATGCCGGCCGGCGCCCGGGCCGTTTTATCCGGGACGCCTCCCGCGGCGGAGCCGCTCGCGAAAGGCTCGGAATCGGCCGCATAGCGGGCCAGCATGTGTTTGTCCAGGCCGATTTCCTGCAGCCAGGCCACTTGCAGGGTGCTGAGGGCGGGTGCCGTACTCATGGGTTTTCTCCCGCCTGAGCGGCGGCAAGCGCCTTTTGCATCACGCAAGCATCTTCCCGACGGCCCTGAGCGGCGGGATAGTAGTCCTTGCGCATGGCCAGCAGTTCAAAGCCCTTTTTTTTATAGAACGCCAACGCCTTTTCGTTCGAAGGCCGGACTTCCAGAACCATAGCCGGCAGGCCGCGCAAGCGGGCCTCGTTTTCACAGCGCTGCAGCAACAGTGTTCCAATGCCTTGCCTCTGGCCATCCGGCGCCACGGCGATGACCAGCACATGCGCCACATCGGGCGCAAACATGACCATGCAGAATCCCACCGTGCGGCCCGCCTGCCTGGCCACCCAGGCGCCGTAGCCGGCGTGCAGGCCGTCCGCGAAATTGCCCCTGGACCATGGAAATGACTGCACCTGCTGCTCTATGGCGGCAACCTCATCCAGGTGCTCGACCCGCATGGTTTCAAGGAAGGCCTGGATTTCCGGCGCCCTGGGATTCCCGCCCGCTCCGTTCAGGCGCTCCAGCGTGGTGTAGGCGACTTTGTCGCGCACATACAGGGGAGCCGCCAGGTCGGGCGCGATCGCCTGCCCGGCATGCCAGGCTTGCAAGGCCAGGCGGGCTACGGCCGGACCATCAGGGCGCAGCGGCTCGCCGATCTCCAGCCATGCTTCCCCGGCCAGATCCCGGCTCAGTTGCGGGTACGCCAGCAAGGCATCGCCCAGCACCCGTATGACGGGACCGTCCTGTTGCGGCAAACGCAAATCCATGGCGGCATGCTCCAGCCAGCGGCCCACTTGGCCAGCGCCCAATAGGATGGGCGCCTGCACGGGCTCCCATCCAGGCTCTTGCCCGCCTTCAACCACCCGATAGGCCGCCAGGTACACCTCGTCCATGCGAGCGTCTTGCACAAGAACATGTAACAATCCTGGCCGCACAGGCGCGGGATCCCGCGCCGCAACCGCCAACAAGGAAGGCACCGGAATCACCGGTATGCCCAGGGCGAAAGCCATGCCTTGGGCCACCCCGCAAGCCACCCGCAAGCCGGTGAAGCCGCCCGGTCCCTGCCCGAATGCCACCGCCGATAGCTGGCCACGGCCTATGCCTTGCTGCGCCAGCAGCCGGTCGACCATGGGCAGCAGGCGTTCGGCGTGCTCCGCGGTGGCGTCATGCTCCAGGGCGTGGACGCGCACAGCCTCGTCCGCCTGCGTCAGCAGCGCCACGCCGCAGAGGCTGGACGACGTTTCCAAAGCAAGAATAGATACAGTCATGAAGCCATTTTAAACGCAGCCCGGCGGAATTTCCGTTTGCCGGGGACATAAGGCATTCGGCGGGCAGACCAGCGACTTCTCATCGTTTAAAATTAGTACCGCTCTGCAGGCGTAAAGGCTAAAATGTCTTGTCTTAGCTTACGATTCCAATAAAAAAACAGGAGACGGCTATACACACTTCGCAGCAGATCGACACGGCGTGCCCGTCCAGCCCTACAAATCAAGCCAAAAATGCGCATGCGCGGGCTCGATATCGCCCGGATAGCATGGGCAGGACCTGAAATGTAATGCATGTTCTACCAGACGCTTAATATGTAATATCTTGCTACGTCCCCTATACGGGTTAACTCTACCCTGTTACATTTTCCCCCATGAACACACAAAACCAATCCTTATCTCGCAAAATTCTTATCGTCGATGACGATCCACGTTTACGCGATTTGCTCCGCCGCTATCTATCGGAACAAGGTTTTAATGTATTTGTCGCCGAAGACGCCAAAGAAATGGGCAAATTGTGGCAGCGCGAGCACTTCGATCTGCTGGTCCTCGACCTGATGCTTCCGGGCGAAGACGGGCTATCCATTTGCCGCCGCCTGCGTGGCGGACATGACAACACTCCGATCATCATCCTGACGGCGAAAGCGGAAGAAATCGACCGCATCGTAGGCCTGGAAATGGGCGCGGACGACTACTTGTCCAAACCGTTCAATCCGCGCGAGCTGCTCGCCCGCGTCAACGCCATCCTGCGCCGCCGCGGAACCGAAGAGCATCCGGGCGCGCCCAGCCAGGAAAACGAATCCATCGAGTTCGGCCCCTACGTCCTGAACCTGTCCACGCGCACTCTGACGCGCAACAACGAACAGGTGCCGATCACCACGGGTGAATTCTCGGTGCTGAAGGTTTTTGCGCGCCATCCCAAGATTCCCTTGTCCCGGGACAAGCTGATGGAACTTGCCCGGGGCCGCGAATACGAGGCCTTCGACCGCAGCCTGGATGTTCAAATTTCCCGGCTGCGCAAGCTGGTCGAGCCCAACCCCTCCAAGCCGGTATTCATTCAAACTGTCTGGGGCCTGGGCTACGTTTTCGTACCCGATGGCGGCCATTGAGCTCTTGCGGGCGTGATGCAGCGCCACCGTCATGCCGCCCTCGCAAAAGCCAAGAGCTAAACCCCCGTCGCGCTTCCGCCTAGGCCTGTTCAGCCGCTCCTTCCTGCTTCTGGCCGGATTGATGCTGGTGAGCCTGGGCGCCTGGCTGCAGGTTTTCTTCAGCATGGAGGAAGGCCCGCGCGCCACACAGATGGCCCAGCGCGTGACCACGGCGGTCAGCATTACGCGTTCCGCGCTGGTGTATGCGCCCACCAGCGTGCGTCCCGCGCTGCTCCTGGATCTGGCCACCAAGGAAAGCCTGCGGGTGCAGCCGCGCGAAGCGGCCGACGTGCTCGAGCCGCTGCCGAACTCCAACTACTGGAATCACGTCGCCGCTGAAATCAAGGATCGCCTGGGGCCCGACACGCATGTCATGTGGACGGTGAACCAGGCACCCGGCATCTGGGTCAGCTTTGAAATCAACAATGATCAGTACTGGCTGGTTTTCGATCGCGAGCAACTGGGGCTGACCGCCGGCGTCGAATGGTTCGGCTGGGGAGCCACGGCGCTGCTGCTGGCCCTGGTGGGCGCGGCGATCAGCGTCCGCTTCGTCAACCGGCCCCTGGCCCAATTGGCCAAAGTCGCGCAGCAGCTGGCGCGCGGCGAAACCCCCTCGCCGCTGCCGGAAAAGGGGCCGGCTGAAATCCGCGACATGAACATCGCATTCAACCGCATGGCGCGCGATCTGCGCCAGACCGAGGCCGACCGCGAGATCATGCTGGCGGGCATCTCGCACGATCTGCGCACACCCTTGGCACGCATGCGCCTGGAAATCGAAATGAGCAACGTCACCGACGAGGCGCGCCAGGCCATCGACGAGGATCTGGGCCAGATCGACCACAGCATCGGCCAGCTCATGGAGTACGCCCGGCCCGCCGGCATCGTGCCCGAACAGGGCATAGACGTATCGTCGGTGCTGCGCGACCTGTTCGAACGCGAACGCACACATACCGAATCCCTGGGCGGCGTGCTGACCGCCGACATCGAACCCAACCTGTATGCCAAGATCAGCGCGCACGACCTGAAACGCATCGTCGGCAACCTGATCGAAAACGCCCGCCGCTACGGCCGCACGCCTTCCGATGGACGCGCTTATATCGAACTGTCGGGAAAGCAGCAAGGCAATATCCTGGCCATCGAAGTGCGGGACCGCGGCACGGGAATTGCCCCCACCGACGTGCAAAGGCTGCTGCGGCCTTTTTCGCGGGGGGAATCCGCGCGCACCGGCGTCAGCGGAGCGGGCTTGGGGCTGGCCATTGTCGAGCGCCTGCTGGGCCAGGTGGGCGGACAGCTGGAACTGATTTCCCACCCTCCCGGGGGTCTGGTTGCGCGCATCGAAATACCCAAGGTCCGCATCCGTAATTACCAGGCCGATACCCAGGCCTGATAGCGTAGAATTTAACGGTAAGGGCGCATGCGCCCGGCACGTGTTTACACCAGACTTAGGAGCTCAGATGAAAACAGTAGGCGATAAACTCGAACCCTTCAAGGTCGCCGGCGTCAAGCCCGGCTTCAATCAACCCGAAGAAAACGGTGTCTCGGCCTTCGAAGACATCACCGAAAGCTCGTTTCCCGGAAAATGGAAAGTCATTTATTTCTACCCCAAGGATTTCACCTTCGTATGCCCGACCGAAATCGTGGGCTTCAATAACCTAGTGCAGGATTTCGAAGACCGCGACGCGGTGCTCATGGGCGGGTCGGTCGACAACGAGTTCGTCAAGCTGGCCTGGCGGCGCGAACATTCCGACCTGAACAAGCTGGGGCATTATCAGTTCGGCGATACCACCGGCGCCTTGATCGATCAGTTGGGCATACGCGAGAAAACCGAAGGCGTGGCCCTGCGCGCCACTTTCATCGTTGACCCGGACAACGTCATTCAGCACGCCTCGGTCAACAATCTGAACGTGGGCCGAAATCCCGAAGAAATCCTGCGCCTGCTCGACGGCCTGCAAACCGACGAGCTTTGCCCTTGCAATCGCTCGCTGGGCGGCGATACGCTGTAAAAGACAGCACCGCCCTTTATGCAGCCCGGTTCACCGGGCTTTATCGGCACAAATCAATAGGCGGGAACTATGGAATTTCTTGCATCCATCAAGGCAATGATTCCTGATTGGGCCAAAGACATACGCCTGAATCTGGACGGCGCCATTGCGCGCTCCTCGCTCAAGCCCGAAGACGCGGTCGGTGCGGCGCTGGCCGCCGCCTATGCGGCGCGCAGCCTTGTGCTGATCGACGCCTTCAAAAGCGGCCTGTCGCCCGAAGACGTGAACGGCGTGCTGACCGCCGCCGCCCTCATGGGCATGAACAACACGTATTATCCCTATGTGGAGATGTCGGGCGACGAGCAATTGAAGACCTTGCCGGCCCAATTGCGCATGAACGCCTACGCCAATCACGGCGGCGTCGACCAGAAGCGTTTCGAACTCTTCGCGCTCAGCGCATCCATTGTGGGCAAATGCCATTTTTGCGTCGGCTCGCACTATCAGAACCTGAAAAAGGCGGGCTATACGTCCGAGCAGTTGCGCGATGTGGGCCGCATCGCTTCGGTGGTCAACGCGGCCGCGCTGACCTTGGTCGCCCAGGGCAAATAGCCGGCCGCTATTTTGCCAGCAGCGCAACGACCGTTGCTGCAATGCCCTCCCGGCGTCCCAGATAGCCCAGGCCCTCGTTGGTTTTCGCCTTGATATTGATGTCCGCCGGCAAAATCCCCAGGTCGGCCGCTATGTTGGCGGCCATGGCGGCGGCATGCGGGCCGATCTTCGGCGCCTGCGCATGCACGGTGGCATCCACATTCACCACCCGCCAGCCGGCGTCCGCCACTTTCCGTACGGCGGCCCGCAACAGCACGCGGCTGTCCGCGCCCTTGTAGGCCGGGTCGGTGTCTGGAAAATGCCGGCCGATGTCGCCCAGGCCAGCGGCGCCCAATAGGGCGTCGGTCACGGCATGCAACAGCACATCGGCATCGGAATGGCCCAACAGGCCATGCGTATGCGGTATTGCCACGCCGCCGATAATCAGCGGCCGGCCTTCCACCAGCGCATGCACATCAAAACCCTGTCCCACTCGAAATGGAAAACTCATTGCTGCTCCTTAAAACTTTGCCCGCCGCCTCTGCCTGATCGCGTATGGCCCGCGGCCTTTCACGGCGACCTATAGCCATTTTTCCATCAGGCCGAAATCCTCCGGCCAGGTCACCTTGAAATTCCGTGCCGACCCAGGCACCAGGCAAGGCGAGTGGCCCGCCAGCTCCATGGCTGAAGCCTCGTCGGTAAGCGCGGCGCTGGATGCGCCCGCGAGTTGCAGAGCGTCCTGCAGGCCGCCGGCGGGAAACATCTGCGGCGTCTGGGCCAGCCACAGGCCCTGGCGGGGCACCGATCGATCCACCCGGGCGGGCGCCTCATGCTGATCCACATTGCCGTCATCCGGCGCGTGCCCGCCGCTCACGTCCGCCCTATCCGCCAGCTTCACCGTATCGGCAACCGGCTGCGCCAATAGTCCGCCGGCCTGTAAGCGCAGGCAGCAATCGATCAGCCTCTTGAGCGCCTGCGCCGGCAAGCCCGGGCGGGCCGCATCGTGCACCAGCACCCAATCATCCCGATCCAGCGCGGCATCCCGCAGGGCCGCCAGCACGGTTTCCGCCCGCGACGGGCCGCCGCAAGGGCGCCATACCGTGCGTGGCAGCCCCGCCAGCGCGGACTCGACCCATGCATCGTCCGCCGCCACCGCCACCCTGACCTGCGCGATGCGTTCATCGGCCAGCATGGCGCGGACCGCCCAGCGCAGCATGGGCTCGCCCTTGAGCAAGCGATATTGTTTGGGCGCGGCTCCGCCGCCGGAAAGTCCAGGCTCCCGGGCGCGCGCGCCGATGCCGGCGGCGGGAATGATTGCAATCAGTTTCGTATGCATAAGAAAGGCATTTTATAATGATGCGCTACATGGCTACAGAAACAACCCCTCCCCCCCTTCTTCCCTCTATCCAGCATATCCTGGCGGCACTGAAGCCGGGGCATCGGCACGTCCAGCCCTTGCCCCCGGGCTCCGGCGATGCGTGGCTGCTGGCCGACCTTGCGCGGGCATCGCGGCAGACCATCGTCGTGCTGTGCGCCGACCCGCTGACCGCGCAGCGCCTGGCCGAAGAGGTCTTGCTGTTCGCGCCCGACCTGCGCGTACGGCAGTTGCCCGACTGGGAAACCCTGCCCTACGACAGCTTCTCCCCGCATCAGGATCTGATTTCGGAGCGCCTGCGCACCCTGCACGCCTTGATGCAGGAAAGCGTCGACATCCTGACCGTGCCGGTGACCACGGCGCTTTACCGGCTTGCTCCGCCGGAGTTCCTGGCCGCCTATACCTTTTCATTCCGGCAGGGCGAGCAGCTGGACGAGGAAGGCTTGCGCCGCCAACTGACGCTGGCCAACTACACCCACGTCACCCAGGTGACCGCGCCGGGCGAGTTCAGCATTCGCGGCGGCCTGATCGATCTCTTCCCCATGGGTTCCATCCTGCCGTACAGGCTGGACCTTTTCGACAATGAGATCGAATCCATACGCAGCTTCGATATCGATACCCAGCGCAGCCTGTATCCGGTCAGGGAGGTGCAGTTATTGCCCGGCCGCGAATTCCCCATGGACGAAACGGCGCGCAATCAGTTCCGCGCGCGCTTCCGCGAAGTCTTCGAGGGGGATCCCACCCGCGCCTTGCCCTACAAGGACATCGGCAATGGCATCGCCTTCGCGGGGGTCGAATACTACCTGCCGCTGTTTTTCGAACAAACGGCCACGCTCTTCGACTATCTGCCGGAGCAGTCGTTCACCGTGACGCTTGGCGATGTCAACCAGGCCGTGCAGCGCTTCGCCCAGGATACGCACAGCCGCTATCAGTTTCTAAAAAGCGACCGCGAGCGGCCCGTCTTGCCGCCCGAGCAGCTTTTCCTGGACGAGGAAGCCCTGTTCGTCCGCCTGAAAGCGTTCGCGCGCCTGGTGCTGGACGCGGCCGAGCCTCATCCGGATTTCCGCCCAGCGCCCAACGTGGCGGTGGCTCGGCGGGCCCAGGATCCCGTCGCCAACCTGCGCGGCCTGCTCGGTCGGGCCCAGGGCCGCGTCGTACTGTGCTCCGACTCGGCGGGGCGTCGGGAAACCCTGCTGCAGATGCTGGCCGAGTTCGGCATTGAGCCCGAGTCAGGCACCGAAACGCTGCAGGATTTCCTGGAATCGGAAAGCCGGTTCGCCCTGGCCGTCGCCCCGCTGTCCAGCGGTTTCAGTGTCGCGGCTCAAAACCTGACCCTGTTGACCGAAAACGACCTGTATCCCAGCCAGGCCAGGCCCACCCGGCGCGGGCGGCGCGCACAGGAAGCGGGCAGCGATGTCGAAGCCATGGTGCGCGACCTGTCGGAGCTGCGCGAGGGCGATCCGGTGGTGCATGCCCAGCATGGCATAGGCCGCTACTGCGGCCTGATCGAAATGGATCTGGGCGAAGGGGTGATGGAATTCCTGCACCTGGAATATGCCAATGGCAGCACCTTGTATGTGCCCGTGGCCCAATTGCATGTCATAGCCCGCTACAGCGGCGCCGACCCCGAGCATGCCCCCCTGCACCAGTTGGGCTCGGGACAATGGGACAAGGCGCGGCGCAAAGCGGCCAAGCAGGTGCGCGACGCCGCCGCCGAGCTCCTGGCCCTGTACGCCCAGCGCGCGGCGCGCGAAGGCTATCGCTACAAGCTATCGGCCAGCGACTACCAGGCTTTCGCCGAGGGCTTCGGTTTCGAAGAAACCGCCGATCAGGCCGCCGCCATTGAAGCCGTTATCGGCGACATGACTTCGGGCCGGCCCATGGACAGGCTGGTGTGCGGCGACGTGGGCTTCGGCAAGACCGAAGTCGCGTTGCGCGCCGCCTTCCTTGCGGTCATGAACGGCAAGCAGGTTGCCCTGCTGTGCCCCACCACCTTGCTGGCTGAACAGCACGCCCAGACTTTTTCCGATCGATTCGCCGACTGGCCGGTCAAGGTTGCCGAACTATCGCGCTTCCGATCTGGCAAGGAAGTCGCCGCCGCCGTCGAAGGGCTGAATGAAGGCCGGGTGGATATCGTGATCGGCACGCATAAAATTCTTTCCAAGGATGTGAAGTTCAAGGACCTGGGCCTGGTCATCATCGACGAGGAACACCGCTTCGGCGTTCGCCAGAAAGAGGCCCTGAAGACCCTGCGCGCCGAAGTGGATGTGCTGACGCTGACCGCCACTCCCATACCGCGCACCCTGGGCATGTCGCTGGAAGGCATACGCGATTTCTCGGTGATCGCCACGGCGCCCCAAAGGCGCCTGGCCATCAAGACCTTTGTGCGGCGCGAAGACGGCAGCTCCATACGCGAAGCGCTGCTGCGCGAGCTCAAGCGCGGCGGCCAGGTGTATTTCCTGCATAACGAAGTGGACACCATCCAGAACCGGCGCGCCCGCCTGGAAGAACTGGTGCCGGAAGCGCGTATCGCCGTCGCCCACGGCCAGATGCCGGAGCGCGAACTTGAGGAAGTCATGAAGGGCTTCTATCAGCAGCGCTACAACGTCCTGCTTTGCACCACCATCATCGAAACCGGCATCGACGTGCCCACGGCAAATACCATAGTGATACATCGCGCCGACCGCCTGGGCCTGGCGCAACTGCACCAGTTGCGCGGCCGCGTCGGACGATCGCACCACCAGGCCTATGCCTACTTGCTGACGCCGGGCGAGGACGCCATGACCTCCAATGCCAAGAAGCGGCTGGAAGCCATCCAGGCCATGGAAGAGCTGGGCGCGGGATTTTTCCTGGCCATGCACGACCTGGAAATCCGCGGCACGGGCGAGGTCCTGGGCGAATCGCAGTCCGGCAATATTCATGAGATCGGCTTTTCAATGTATTCCGACATGCTGAACGCCGCGGTGCGCGCCCTGAAGTCGGGCGAAGAACCGGATCTGGATTCGCCCTTCTCGGCGCTATGCGAAGTCAACCTGCACGCCTCGGCCCTGCTGCCTTCGGATTATTGCCCCGATGTCCACGCGCGCCTGGGACTGTACAAAAAACTGTCCCACGCCCGGCATGAGGACGACTTGATTCACATCCAGGAAGAGTTGATCGATCGATACGGAAAATTGCCCGAAGCCGCGCAGACGCTGCTGGCCACGCACCGCCTGCGGCTCGCCGCCGAACCGTTGGGCATCATCAAGATCGACGCCAGCGATACGCAGGCCCTGATTCAATTTTCGGCCAAGCCCAATATCGACCCCTTGCGCATTATCGAACTGGTGCAAAAACGCCGGGACGTCAGGCTGGCCGGCCAGGACAAGCTGAAAATCGAAATCAAGCAGGGCCAGCAGGTTCAGGCCCGCATCGATGCGGTGCGTGGCGTGCTCAGGGCACTGGTCTGATTCCCTTTTCATATCAAACGTGTATTTTGTCGACTTAGCCGCCCTTGCAAGAGCAGGTTCTCGCGCTTCGCCTTCGCGTTCACGCTTGATCGATTTAGCGCATTTTCGGTTCAGGTGCTTACGTGCTTGTTGGTTCTGCCGGGGCGATATTCAGTGGTGATTCAATGTCCGTGTGGGGTGTTCTCTGATGGGCGCTTGCGCGCGGGCGATGCCGCTGCGGGCTGCGAATTCTGGTGCAAGATCCGAGCAAGGTATGCTCTGACGCGTGCCGGGTGGCAGGGGCGGTTTGGGTGCTTGGCCTTTTTATGCGGCGCTCTGTGCTGCTGGAATGGCTCTTGCGCCGTCCCGGCCTCGCGCGCCTGCCGCGCGAGGCCGGGACATTCCGAGCTTGACGGATGGTCCATCGTCAACGGTGCTCATCGCCCCAGCGGTGTCCATCGCCAACTGTGTCCGTCGCTAAGGGGGTTCATCGCCAACTATGCTGTCAAGGCGCAGCCGGTGGGCCGGGGATGGGCGACGTTTGAGCAAGCCGCCGCAGCCGCTTTGCGGCGGGGGCGCAAGAGGGCGCGCATGTCTGAGCCGGCCATCAGCCCACAGGCGGCTGATGGCCGGCGAGTTCGCGCCCGACCCCCGGCGCAAAGCGGCGGCAAGGGGACCCCGAAGGGGTGAAGCGATCCGAGCACAGCCCCGGCCCACCGGCTGCGCCGATTTCATAAGCTGGAGCAGAGCCACACGCTTACAAGCCATAAAGCGGTAAGCACCTGAACCGAAAATGCGCCAAAAACGGAATTAGTAACTTAGACGGAACCAATTCAGGATGCCGTCCAGCGGGCTGACATTCAAGGCGTAGTTGGCTTGCTGGCGCACCACCGGCTTGGCGCGATAGGCCACCGAAAAATGGGCCAGGCCCATCATCTTCAGATCGTTGGCGCCATCGCCCACGGCAATGATCTGCTGCGCTGTGGCGCCCAGCCGACCTGCCAGCGCCTGAAGGTGATCCGCTTTCCCCTGGGCATCAACGATAGTGCCCAGCACCTTGCCAGTCAGCTTGCCGTCGGCCACCTCCAGCACGTTGGCATGGCAGTCGTCCAGGCCCAGCCTTTCCTTGAGCCTCTCGGTAAAGAAGGTGAATCCGCCCGATACCAGCAGGGTTTTCAGGCCGTTTTTCCTGGCGGTTGAAATCAGCTTTTCGGCCCCCGGATTGAGGCGCAGGCGCTCTTCGTAAACCTGTTCCAAAGCGGTGGCGGGCACGCCTTCCAGCAAGGCGACGCGACGCAGCAGGCTTTCGGAGAAATCCTTGATTTCGCCGCGCATGGCGGCTTCGGTGATGGCCGCAACCTGCGCCTTGCGACCGACCATATCGGCGATTTCGTCTATGCATTCGATATTGACCAAAGTGGAATCCATGTCCATGGCCAGTATCCGGCAATCGCGCAAGCGCGTTATTTGCTCGAAAAACGCGAAATCCATGCCGAATTCCTCGCAACACGCCATCACCTCGGAGCGCGTGCCGGCGTCCACATCCAGCAAGCGCACGGCGGTGCTGCCCAGTTCCTGCACGCCGCCGGCGCTGGCCATGGCGGCGATTTTTTCGATATTGGGCGTCGCGAGATTGGGAGCCTGAAGAATTAGGTGAGTCATAAGCCTGTTCAAGAAGAAGGTGCGCCAGCAGGAAACTTGGCGAAATCAAGATACGGCGGCCATTTTACAAGGAACGCCCGGAACGGCCGCAAGAAGGAGCTCCAAATGGCGGGCCGGGCCACAGGCGCTATGATGGCAAGCGCGCCACCTGAAATTTCTTGCATCGTTTTCCGGGCCGACGTTACTCTTGGAATCCTTCTTGCCGTTTCCCTGGTGGTAATCTGCCTTCTTTCCAAAATGAAATCGATGCCACTGTCAGAACTCCCGGCCGCACTCACCTCCACACCATGCCTACGCTCCCCATGCGGCATATTGGCTGACGCCGTCCGCCCGGCCGCAAGCGCATCCGCCGCACGCCGGTCCGGAACACTGCGCGGCCTGCTGGTCCGCTGCCTGCTGGCCATCTGCCTGGCTCTGTCCGCCGCGGCCGCTCCCGTCCATGCCCAGAACAAGAGCGCCGCCGCCGAAATCGACAAGACCCTGGACGCCGCGCGCACGCAGATAGACCGGGTACAAAAGAGGTTGGGCGCGGCTCCGGACAAGCCCTTGCAGGATCACGACCTGGTCGATCTGCGCGACACCGCCCAGGAGGCGCAGGAGCAGGCTCAAGCGGCCGCCGCTGTCCTGGAGCCCCAATTGACCAGTGTGCAGGCCCGCATGGCCGAACTGGGCCAGCCCGCCGAAGGCATCAAAGAGACGCCGGACGTTGCCGCGCAACGCGCGGAACTGAACAAGAACAACAGCATGCTGGATGCGCAAATCAAGCTGGCGCGCCTGATTGCGGTCGAAGCCCAGCAGGCGGTCGACCAGATACTGAAATTGCGGCGCACCCAATTCCAGGCCGAGCTGGGGGTACGCACGGATTCCATCCTGGCCCGCCCTTTTTGGACGGAACTGCGCAACCAACTGCCGCAGGATCTACGCCGGATCCAGCCGCTATGGGACGAACTGGCGGAGTCCGTTCGGAAAGCCGGCGCTTCGGTATGGGCCGCCGCCCTGCTGGCTGTCCTGGCCGTCCTTATCCTGCGCATGCTGGGCGGACGCCTGCTATGGCGCCTGACCACCACCCGCGTCGCGCCGGGCCGCTTGCGGCGCTCGCTGTACGCCGCGGCGCAAGTTGTTCTGGCCACTATCGCGCCCGGAGTGATAGCCGCCATTCTGCGCCTGGGCGCGGAATGGAACACGGCGCTGTCGAGCGAGCTGGATACCCTGCTTAGCCTGGCCGTGGGCGCGGCGTATTTTGGCGGCTTCGTCACCGGCCTGGGCCGGGCGCTGCTTTCCGCCGATCGCCCCACCTGGCGGCTGGCTTCCCTGCCCGACGAGGTCGCGACCGGCCTGCGCTGGTTTCCCGTCCTGCTGGCCCTTGCCCTGACCATGGGCTGGATCGCGCAAAAGCTGGCCGCCCTGGTCAACGCCAGCCTGACCGCCACGGTGGCCCAGAACTGCATCTTGTCCCTGGTTCTTGGCGCGATCATGGCGCTGGCCATGCGCCGGGCCACCCGGCTTAGCCGGCACGCCCGCGGCGAACAGCAAAAAGGCCGCACGGAGCCCGCGCCGATGGGCTACGCCATTGCCCGAGGTGTGATCTGGCTGGCGGTAAGCGCCAGCATGGTCAGCCTGCTGCTGGGCTATATCGCGCTGGGCAGCTTCATCGTCCGACAGGCGGCCTGGCTTGCCATCGTGCTGGGCGCCGCCTATTTGCTCAATGGCCTGATCGACGATGCCTGCCAAAGCGTCGTGGCGGCCATCCGGCGCAATGCCAACGACGAAAACTACAGCCGTCCCATGACGCGTGTGCGCAGCCAAGCCAGCGTCCTGCTGGCCGGCCTGGCACGCCTTGCCGTTGTCCTGTTCGCCCTGGTGCTGCTGGCCGCGCCCTTCGGCGACGGGCCCACGGCCTGGCTGCAGCGCCTGGACTACCTGCACAACGGCATTGCCATCGGCGAAGTCCAGATACGCCCCGCCTCGGTCATGCTGGCGCTGTTGGTTCTGGTGCTGGGCTTTGGGATAGTCAAGGTGGTCCAGGCATGGCTGACCCGCCAGTACCTGCCCACCACCAGCCTGGATCCGGGCATGCGCCTGTCGGCGGCGACCCTGTTCGGCTATGCGGGCTATGTACTGGCTTTTTCGCTATCCCTGTCCGCTGTGGGCATAGGCCTGGAGCGGGTGGCCTGGATAGCCAGCGCCCTGTCGGTGGGTATCGGTTTCGGCTTGCAGGCCGTGGTGCAGAATTTCGTATCCGGCCTTATCCTGCTGGCGGAAAGACCTGTGAAAGTCGGCGACTGGGTATCGCTGGGCGGCATAGAAGGCGACATCCGCCGCATCAATGTGCGCGCCACGGAAATTCAAATGGGCGACCATTCCACCGTCATCGTCCCGAACTCGGAATTCATCACCAAGGTCGTGCGCAATGTCACTCACGCCAGTCCGCTGGGCCGGGTGCAGATCAAGCTGGCCCTGCCCCTGGATACGAATGCGGAGCAGGTCCACGACCTGATGCTGGCCGCGTTCAGGGACAATGCCGACATCCTTGACGAGCCCGCCGCCGACGTGATGCTGGATGGCGTGGATGCCAGCGGCTTGATATTCAATGCCACAGGTCATGTGATTTCGCCGCGCGCCGCCTACCGGGTGCGCAGCGTGCTGCTGTTCGACATACTGCGCCGGCTTCGGGACCAGAACCTGTCCCTGCTCAACCCGCCGACGATGGTGCTTAGGGAGCCCGCGGCTTCTTCTGCGATGGCTTCCGGTGCCGCATCAGATAGCGGTACACGAAGCCCGGATAGCCCAATACCAGGAACAGGCTTAGCGTGACGGCGTAGAACTCCCAGGTCTGGGGAAACACATTGCCCATATTCGCCTCGAATGCGAATCCCAGCGTGCCGACCAAGCCGTAGAACACCAACAGCTCCAGCAGTCGCACGAAAAACGGCTTATGTATGGCGCGCCCGCGATTGCGCCAGCCGGGATAGGCCAGCACCAGCGCCGCCAGCGCGACGGCGGCCAGCAGCTTGCCCATGAACAGCGCGGCCGAAGCGGGATCGGACGCCACGAAGAAAGCCTGGCCGATCAAGGCGAGAATCAGATAGCCCACGCCCCACAGCAAGGCGAAGAACGCCAGCGCCTCCAGCCATTTAAGCCAGATGGGACGCGCCGCTTCGCCAGGCTGGGTCCAGGGCAGGGCCAGGAAAGGCCTCTGCGCCAGGAAGGGAAGATTGGCGCTCGCCAGAGACAAGACAATAACGATCCAGACCGCAAACGTTTGATTCATTCGTCAGAACTTCAGCGAGCCTTCTATGACCCGCACGCAAAGCGCCATCAGGCCACCGGGCAAGATGCCCAGGACGATAATAAGCAGGCCGTTCACGGACATAAGGCCGTTGGTGACCACGCCATTGTCGATCGCGACCGGCTCGCCCTCGGGTTCGTCGAAATAAGCCATCTTGACCACGCGCAAATAGTAGAACGCGCCTATCAGGGAAAAAATGACCGCGACCACGGCAATCGCCACATGCCCCGCTCCGACCAATGCCTGCAATACGGCCAGCTTGGCATAGAAGCCCGCCATCGGAGGAATCCCGGTCAACGAGAACATGGACAGCAGCAGCATGGCCGCCAGAATGGGGTTGCGTCGGTTCAGGCCCTTCAGGTCGGTGATTTCCTCGCACTCGAAACCCTTGCGGCTAAGCAGAAGAATAAGCCCGAAAGTGACCAGCGTGGTCAATACATAGATGATGACGTAGAACAGCGCCGAGCCGTAGGCCTGGCCGGCCAGGGTCTGGTCCTGGACAACGCCCGAAAGCAGGCCCAGAAAAACAAAACCCATGTGTGAAATGGTCGAATAGGCCAGCATGCGCTTGAAATTCGTCTGCGCAATGGCAGCGATGTTTCCGATGGCCAGCGACAGCACCGCAAGGATCAGCAGCATGGGCTGCCAATCGACGGCTATGCCGTGCAAGCCCTCGACCAGCAGCCGCAGGGTGATGGCAAAAGCCGCCAGCTTGGGCGCCGCGCTCAGAATCAGGGTGACCGATGTGGGCGAGCCCTGATAGACGTCCGGCGTCCACATGTGGAACGGCGCGGCGGCCAGCTTGAAGGCCAGGCCCGCAACTATGAACACCACACCGAACACCAAGGGCAGGCGCTCGGCATTGCCGCTGCCTATGACCTGGGCGATCAGGCGCAGGTCGAGCTGGCCGGTGGCACCGTAGATCATGGACATGCCATACAGCAGCACGCCCGAAGCCAGCGCGCCCAGCACGAAATATTTCATGGCGGCCTCGGTCGACTTGACGTCGTCGCGGCGCAGGGCGACCAGGGCGTACAAGGCGAAAGACATCAACTCGACGCCCAGGTACACCGTCAGCATGCTGCCGGCGGATATCATGACCATCTGGCCCAGCAAGGCGAACAGCGTCAGGGAATAGAATTCGCCGCCGTGCTTGAGCATGTCGCGCTGTTCAGCGTAGCCGCGGCCGTAGATCAGCGTGGCGGCAACCGCAACATAGGACAGCACCTTCAGGAAGTGAGACAGGGAATCGACCACATACAGGCCGCCGAAGGAGTTGCCCTGAACCCCCTCGTTCCATTGCCACAGCGACACGACGGTAAGCAGCAGCAAAGTGCCTATGCTTAGCGTGAAAGTCGTGTGGCGGGACTCGGTCTTGTTGAAGGCGTCGATAAGCAGGACCGCCGCAGCCAGAATCAGAAGCGCAATCTCGGGCGTAGCCAAGGCGAAGTCAAATGGATTTTGCATAATATTTCAGGTCTACAGTTTCGAGATAGAGACGTGCTGCAGCAAGGCTTCCACCGACACATGCATGACATCTGTAAACGGTTTCGGATAAATGCCCATGTACAGCACGGCAATCGCCATGATTCCCAGAACGAAGAATTCGCGCGGCGTCAGGTCGACCATGCCCCGGACCTGATCGTTGGCGATTTCGCCAAGCGCGACGCGCTTGAACATCCACAAGGAATACGCCGCGCCCCAGATCAGCGCCGAGGCGGTCAGCAGGCCGACCCAGAAGTTGTACTGGACGGCGCCCATGATGACAGTGAATTCGCCCACGAAACCGCTGGTTGCCGGCAGGCCGGAGTTGGCCATGGAGAACAGCAGGAACAGCGTGACGAAACGCGGCATGACATTGACCACGCCGCCGTAATCGGCGATGCGGCGCGTATGCAGGCGGTCGTACAGAACCCCAATGCACAAGAACATGGCGCCTGACACGAAACCGTGTGAAATCATCTGCACGATGGCCCCTTCCAGGCCCGCCGTGTTGAACAGGAAAAAGCCCAGGGTGACGAAACCCATGTGGGCGACCGATGAATAGGCAACCAGCTTCTTCATGTCGTCCTGAACGATGGCGACCAGGCCGATATAAATCACGGCGATCAGGGACAGCGCGATCATCATGCCCGCAAGGCTATGCGAGGCGTCGGGCACGATGGGCAGCGAAAAACGCAGGAAGCCGTAGGCGCCCAGCTTGAGCATGATGGCGGCCAGCACCACCGAGCCGCCCGTGGGCGCTTCGACGTGGGCGTCGGGCAACCATGTATGCACCGGCCACATGGGCACCTTGACGGCAAACGCCGCCAGCAGGGCCACAAAGATCAGGATCTGCGGCGTGTAGTCCAGCTTGAGCTGATGCCAGGTCAGGATGTCGAAGGAACCGTCGGCGGCATGCCACAGGTAGATGAAGGCGATCAGGGTCAGCAAGGAACCCATCAACGTGTACAGGAAGAATTTGAACGCGGCGTACACGCGGTTGGGGCCGCCCCATACCCCGATGATCAGATACATCGGTATCAGGGTGGCTTCGAAGAAAACATAAAACAGCATGCCGTCCAGCGAGGCGAACACACCCACCATCAATCCCGACAGGATCAGGAAGGAGGCCATGTACTGCGACACGCGGCTGGTGATGACTTCCCATCCGGCCAGCACCACGATCACGGTAATGAAAGCCGTAAGCAGCACGAACCAGATGGAAATGCCGTCGATGCCCAGATGGTAGTTGATGGCAAAGGTTTCGATCCAGGACGCTTTCTCGACGAACTGCATGTCGGCGGTATCGGGATTGAAGCCCGTATACAGGGGCAGGGTCACCAGGAAGCCGGCCACCGAGCCCGCCAATGCCAACGCGCGAGTCAGGCCCGGCCTGTCGTCGCGGCCCACCAGCAGCACGATCAGCCCAGCCACAATGGGGACGAAGATCGAAAGCGTTAACCAGGGAAGAGTAGAAGACGCCATATCGCTAGCCATCAGTTAACCGTCAGCACAAAAAAGGAAAGTAAAGCCATGATCCCGATGATCATCGCAAAGGCGTAGTGGTAGATATAGCCCGACTGCAAGTGCCGGCTGACAGCCGCCACCCAGCCCACTAGGCGGGCGCTGCCGTTGACCAGCACGCCGTCGATCAGGCCGCGGTCACCCGCTTTCCAGAAGCCGTGGCCCAGGCAGCGGGCGCCGCGCGCGACGATCTGCTCGTTGAACCAATCGGCGTAGTACTTGTTGTCCAGCACACGATTGATGAACGAAAGACGCGCATGGATGGCGGCCGGCAGGCTGGGATTGACCAGATAGCAGTACCAGGCCACCACAAAACCGGCAATCATCAGCCAGAAAGGCAGCGTGACGAAACCATGCAGGGCGTAAGCCACCCAGCCATGCCAATGCTCGGCCAGCTCGGCCATGGCCGGATGCTGCGGCAATACCGCGATCACGCCATCGAAGAAGCCGTCGAACAACAGGGGGTCGATAAACCAGGCGCCGGCGATGACAGACGGTATGGCCAGCAGGACCAGCGGCAAGGTGACGACCCAGGGCGACTCATGCGGCGCGCCGCCGTGATGGCTGTGATCGTCGTGGCCGTGCCCATGATCCGCATGCGCGTCGGTGTTGAAACGCTCTTTGCCATGGAACACCAGGAAATACACCCGGAAGGAATACAGCGAGGTCACGAACACGCCGATCAGCGTGGCGTAGTAGCCAAAGCCCGCGCCCCAGACGGTGGCCGCGCCCGCCGCTTCGATGATGTGCTCCTTGGAATAGAAGCCCGCGAAGAATGGCGTGCCGACCAGGGCCAGGGTGCCCAGCAGGAAGGTGATCCAGGTAATGGGCATGTACTTGCGCAAGCCACCCATATTGCGGATGTCCTGGTCATGATGCATGCCGATGATGACCGAGCCCGCGCCCAGGAACAGCAGGGCCTTGAAGAAGGCGTGCGTCATCAGATGGAAAATGGCGGCCGAGTAGGCCGAGGCCCCCAGCGCGACCGTCATATAGCCCAGTTGCGACAGCGTGGAATACGCAATGACGCGCTTGATGTCGTTCTGGACGATGCCCAGTATGCCCAGGAACAATGCGCCGATGGCGCCGATCACGATCATGACCGACAGGGCCGTGGTCGATTGTTCGAACACCGGCGAAAAGCGCGCCACCATGAAGATGCCCGCGGTCACCATGGTTGCCGCGTGAATCAGGGCGGAAATGGGCGTCGGGCCTTCCATGGAGTCGGGCAGCCAGGTATGCAGCGGAACCTGCGCCGATTTACCCATGGCGCCCACGAACAGCGAAATGCATGCCACCGTCAGCAACTGCCAGTCGGTGCCCGGGAAAGCCGTGGCGGCCAGCTTGTCGCTTTGCGCGAAAACGTCGCCATAATGCATGCTGCCGGTGTAGGCGAACAGCAGGCCTATGCCCAGGATGAAGCCGAAGTCGCCCACGCGATTGACCAGGAAGGCCTTCATGTTGGCGAAAATGGCGGTCGGACGCGTATACCAGAAACCGATCAGCAGATAGGACACCAGGCCCACCGCTTCCCAGCCGAAGAACAGCTGCACCATGTTGTTGGACATGACCAGCATCAGCATGGAGAACGTGAACAGCGAAATGTAGGCGAAGAAGCGCTGGTAGCCGGGGTCGTCCGCCATATAGCCTATGGTGTAGATATGCACCATCAGCGATACCGACGTCACCACCACCATCATCAGCGCCGACAGCGGATCGATCAGGAAGCCCAGTTCCAGCGGCGTCGTGCCGATGACGCTCCAGGTATACAGCGTGCCGTCGTAGGTGTGGCCGTCCAGCACCTGGAACAGCACCATGACCGAGCCGATGAAGGAAACCAGCACGCAGGCGATGGTCACCAGGTGCGAACCGCGGCGGCCGACGAAGCGGCCCAGGAAGCCGGTGCCGAACAGGCCGGCCAGTATGGCCCCGGCCAGCGGCGCCAATGCAATCAATAGGTAAAGACTGGGTGAATTCATAGTATGTGCAATCCCATCAACCCTTAAGCTGGTCAAGTTCTTCAACGTTGATCGTATTCAGGTTGCGGAACAGCAACACCAAAATCGCCAGGCCGATTGCGGCTTCAGCCGCGGCCACCGTCAAGATAAAAAAGACGAAGACCTGTCCGGCGGTATCGCCGAACCATGTTGAAAACGCCACGAAATTCATATTGGCCGCCAGCAGCATCAATTCGATGGACATCAGCAAGATGATCAGGTTGCGGCGGTTCAGGAAGAAGCCGAAGATACCGATGGCGAACAGAATGGCGCCCAGTATCAGGTAATGAGCAAGAGTCAGTGTCATTTGGAGTCCCCTTGGGCTTGTTCTGCATCGGGCGCCGCCGTGGGCGCTTCAGTCTGCGAGGCGATGCTGACCAGGCGCACGCGATCCTTGGCCTGAACCTTGACTTGGTCGGAGGGCCGGTTGCGCTTGACGTCGCTGCGTTTGCGCAAGGTAAGCGCGATGGCCGCGATCATGCCGACCAGCAGTATCACTCCGCCCACCTGCACGGCGAACACGTAATCTGTGTACATCGCCACGCCCAGGGCATGGGTATTGTCGTAGTCGTCGGCGATCGGCGCCGCGGGACCGGCGCCCAGCCAGGTCTTGGCCAGCACGAAGGCCATTTCCAGCACCATGATCAAGCCGATGACCATGCCCAGAGGCAGATAGGTCTTGAGCCCCGAACGCAGGGTTTCCATGCGCACATCCAGCATCATGACCACGAACAGGAACAGCACCATGACCGCGCCCACATACACCAGCACAAGCAGCAGGGACAGGAACTCGGCGCCCAGCAGCATCCATATCATGGAGGCGGTAAAGAAGGTCAGGATCAGATGCAGCACACCGGTGACGGGGCTGGTGGCGGTGATGACGCGAAACGCGGCCACGACCAGCACCAGCGACAGCAGATAAAACAGGACGGTAGAAAAAATCATAGGTGTCGGTCCGGCATCAACGATAAGGGGCGTCTTCGGCGCGACGGCGTGCGATTTCAGGCTCGTAGCGATCGCCGATGGCAAGCAGCATGTCTTTGGTGTAGTACAGGTCGCCGCGCTTTTCTCCGTGGTACTCGGAAATATGCGTCTCGACGATGGAGTCCACCGGGCAGCTTTCTTCACAGAAGCCGCAGAAAATGCATTTGGCCAGGTCGATGTCGTAGCGCGTGGTACGGCGTGTGCCGTCATCGCGCTCTTCGGACTCGATGCTGATGGCCAGCGCGGGACAAACCGCCTCGCACAATTTGCAGGCGATGCAGCGCTCTTCGCCATTGGGATAGCGGCGCAGCGCGTGCAGGCCGCGGAACCGCGGCGAGGCGGGGGTTTTTTCCTGAGGGTAGCGCAAGGTGACCTTGCGCTTGAAGAAGTACTTGCCGGTCAGGCGCATGCCCTTCAACATCTCGGACAGCATCAAGCTGCCGAAGAAATCCTTAATAGCTTCCATAATCTAGCCCCTGTGTCCTATTGCCAAATATTCCAGGGCGTTTGCATCCAGATCGCCACCACCAGCAACCAGATGCCGGTCAGCGGAATGAATACCTTCCAGCCCAGGCGCATAATCTGGTCGTAGCGGTAGCGCGGGAACGTCGCACGGAACCACACAAACATCGAAACCACAAAAAATGTCTTGATACCCAGCCACAGCCAGCCCGGAATCCAGGTCAGCGGCGCGATTTCCAGGGGAGGCATCCAGCCGCCCAGGAACATGATGGACGCCAGCGCCGACAACAGAATCATGTTGGCGTATTCGCCCAGGAAGAACAGCGCAAAGCCCATGCCGGAATATTCCACCATGTGCCCCGCCACGATCTCCGATTCGCCTTCGACCACGTCGAAGGGGTGGCGGTTGGTTTCAGCCACGGCCGACACCACGTAGATGACGAAAAGCGGCAGCAGCGGCAGCCAGTTCCAGGACATGAAATTGATGCCCTTGTCGGCGAACCAGCCGGCGCCCTGGCCGTTGACGATGCCGCTGAGGTTCAGCGTGCCCGATACCAGCAGCACAGTCACCAGCACGAAGCCGATGGCCAGTTCGTAGGACACCATCTGCGCGGCGGCGCGCAGCGCGCCCAGGAAGGCATACTTGGAGTTCGATGCCCAGCCCGCGACGATCACGCCATAAACGCCTATGGACGTAATGGCCATGATGAACAGCAGGCCGGCATTGACGTCGGACAGCACGACTTCGGGACCGAAGGGAATCACGGCCCATGCCGCCAGCGCAGGCATCAGCGTCACCACGGGCGCCAGTATGTACAGCACCTTGTTGGCCTTGCTGGGAACGATGATTTCCTTGGTCAGCAGCTTGAACACGTCGGCGAAAGGCTGCAGCAGCCCGCGATAACCCACGCGGTTCGGCCCCTTGCGCACGTGCATGGCGCCTATCATCTTGCGTTCCCAATAAGTCAGGTAGGCCACGCAAAGAATGATGGGCACAGCGATGACGACGATCTTCACCAACGACCATGCGACCAGCCAGGCGGTCGGGCCGATGAGTTCGGTACCGTAGTTTTGAAGAACTGTAAGCCACTCCATTTAGGCACGCTCCACCGTTAATTGGCCAAAGCCGCTACCCAGCGCCGCCGTTTCATTGAAGGCGGCGGCGATCCGCACGCAATCGGGTGCGACGGTATTGTCTTCCAGCGCGGGCAGGACGATCTGACCCTGCTGGCTGCTTATACGCAGCGCATCGCCCGACTGGACGCCCAGCTTGGCCAGCGTGCCGGCCGCCATGCGCGCCTTGGGCGGCCGCGAATCCGCCGTTTCCTGCAAAGGCCCGGAACGGCGCACCAGGGCATCGCTGCGATAGATGGGGACGTCGGTCACGCGTTCCAGGCCGCCCGTCGTTTTGAGCAGGCCGGGCCGGGCCTTGATCTCGTTGGACAGGCGCCCGTCCAGGCCGCCGGCCATGACGGTGTCGCGCACCGCTTCCGAGGTCTCGTAGTCAAAGCCTTGCAGCTCGAATAAATTGCCCAGCACACGCAGGACCTTCCAGGCTGGCCGTGTATCGGCAAACGGCGCGGCCACGCCCTTGAAGCTCTGGATGCGGCCTTCGGCATTCACAAATGTGCCGGAGGTTTCGGTAAAGGGCGAAATAGGCAGCATGACATCCGCCCAGTCCTGCGCGGCGGACCGGAAAGACGTAAGCGCCACCGCGAAGCCGGCTGATTTCAGCGCTTCGAGCGCGCGGGCGCCATTGTCGCTGTCCAGAGTAGGTTCGGCGTGCAGCACCAAGTAGGCTTTCAGGGGACGATCGAGCATCTGCTCGGCCGTCAGGCCGCCGCGGCCCGGCGTGGCGCCGGCCAGGTAGCCGCCCACCGTATTGGCACCCGGTGTCAGGAAGCCGAATCGGGCCTTGGCCGCCTGGGCCAGCGCCGAGGCGTTGGCGGCAATCAGGGCCGCCTGGTTCGATGCCACCGCCATATTGCCCAACAGCACGGCCACCCGTTCACCGGACAGCAGGCTGGCGGCAATCTGTTCGGCTACTACAGAAGGTTCCACTCCCGCAAAGGCCTCAGGCACGGCTTGGCCGGCGCTCTTGGCCACCGCCGCCAGCACTTCCGCCAAGGCATTGGGCAAGGCGCTGGGCGCCACCGTCATGCGGGCGGTCACCGGGAACAGGGGGTCGTCGGCGGCCGAATCGATAAAGGATATCTGCGTCCCGTGCTTGGCCGCCTGACGCAGGCGTTGCGCCATCAGGGGATGATCCTTGCGCAGGAAGGATCCCACCACCAGCACGCGGTCAAGCTGAGCGAACTCGCCGACCGGCATGCCCAGCCAGGGCACGCCCGCCACAGCCTCGTCGAAGGCCGGATCGATGTTGCGCAGACGGAAATCGATGTTCTCGGAACCCAGCGCCCGCATCAGCTTGGCCAGCAAGGCCAGTTCCTCGGTCGTGGCGGTATGGCTGCCGATGCCGCCAATCTGCTCGGCGCCGAATTGCTCGCGCACCGTATTGAATCCGTGCACCACGGCCTGCAAGGCGTCGGTCCAGGAGGCTTCGCGCCATTGGCCGTCCTCGCCCTTGACCATAGGATGCGCCAGCCGGTCTTCGGTATACAGGCCTTCGTAGGAGAAGCGATCGCGGTCGCTGATCCAGCATTCGTTGACGTCTTCGTTTTCGAAGGGCACCACGCGCAGCACGCGGTCCAGCTTGGCCTGCACGACCAGGTTGGAGCCCAGGCTGTCGTGGGGGCTGACCGACCGGCGCCGCGCCATTTCCCACGTACGGGCGGTGAACTTGAAAGGCTTGGACAGCAGCGCGCCCACCGGGCAGATATCGATCATATTGCCGGAGAGTTCGGATTCAACCGCCTGGCCCACGAAAGTGGTGATCTCGGAATGCTCGCCACGGTTGACCATGCCGATTTCCATGATGCCGCCGATCTCCTGGCCGAAACGGACACAGCGCGTACAGTGTATGCAGCGCTGCATGCCTTCAGTGGAAATAAGAGGCCCCATTTCCTTGGCGGCGACCACGCGTTTTTCCTCGTGGTAACGCGAAGCGGAAGCGCCATAGCCCACGGCTAGATCCTGCAATTGGCATTCGCCGCCCTGATCGCACACGGGACAATCCAGTGGGTGGTTGATCAGCAGGAATTCCATCACGCTTTTTTGGGCGGCAATGGCTTTTTCCGAACGGGTATGGACGACCATGCCGTTGGTGACCGGGGTTGCGCAGGCCGGCAGCGCCTTGGGCGCCTTTTCCACGTCGACCAGGCACATGCGGCAATTGGCCGCCACGGATAGTTTCTTGTGATAGCAGAAATGCGGTACGTAGACCCCCAGCTTGTGGGCAGCCTGGATGACCATGCTGCCTTCGGGAGCTTCTACTTTGATACCGTCGATGGTGATTTCAACCATTAGCGTGTCCTGACCCTACAAATATTTAGGCACCACACAGCTTTTATGCTCGATGTGGTGTGCGAATTCGTCGCGGAAGTGCTTGATGAAGCTGCGTACCGGCATGGCGGCGGCGTCGCCCAGGGCGCAAATGGTGCGGCCCATGATGTTGTGGGCGACGGAATCCAGGACATCCAGGTCTTCAGGACGGCCCTGGCCGTTTTCGATGCGTGCCAGCATGCGGTAAAGCCAGCCTGTGCCTTCGCGGCATGGCGTGCACTGGCCGCAGCTTTCCTCGAAGTAAAAATAGGACAGGCGCAGCAGGGACTTGACCATGCAGCGGGTCTCGTCCATGACGATCACCGCGCCCGAACCCAGCATGGAACCGGCCTTGGCGATGGAATCGTAGTCCATATTGGTCTGCATCATGATGTCGGCGGGCAGCACGGGCGCGCTGGAACCGCCGGGAATCACGGCCTTGAGCTTGCGGCCGCCGCGCATGCCGCCGGCCAGCTCCAGCAGTTTGCTGAACGGGGTGCCCAGCGGAATCTCGTAGTTGCCGGGCAGCTCGACGTCGCCGGAAATGGAAAACAGCTTGGTTCCGCCGGCATTGGGCACGCCGATATCCAGGTATTCCTGCGCGCTGTGGCGGAATATCCAGGGTACGGCGGCGAACGTCTCGGTATTGTTGATGGTGGTGGGCTTGCCGTACAGGCCGAAGCTGGCGGGGAACGGCGGCTTGAAGCGCGGCTGCCCCTTCTTGCCTTCAAGCGATTCCAGCAAGGCGGTTTCTTCGCCGCAGATGTAGGCGCCGTAGCCGTGAAAGGCATGCAGCTGGAAGCTGAAGTCGGAACCCAGGATCTTGTCGCCCAGGAAACCGGCCGCGCGAGCCTGATCCAGCGCTTCTTCGAAGCGCTCGTAGATTTCGAAGATCTCGCCGTGTATGTAGTTATAGCCTACCGTGATGCCCATGGCGTAGGCCGCGATGGCCATGCCCTCGATCACGATATGCGGATTGAAGCGCAGGATGTCGCGATCCTTGAATGTGCCCGGCTCGCCTTCGTCGGAGTTGCACACCAGGTACTTCTGCCCCGGCAGGGTGCGCGGCATGAAGCTCCATTTCAGGCCGGTGGGGAAGCCCGCGCCACCCCGGCCGCGCAGGCTGGACGCCTTGACCTCGGCGATGACGTCCTCCGGCTTCATGCCGGTGGTCAGAATCTTGCGCAAGGCCTCGTAGCCGCCGCGCTTGACGTAGTCTTCCAACCCCCAGTTCGTGCCGTCCAGGCCCGCCACGATCTGCGGGTTGATGTGGCGATCGTGGAAAACCATGCTGGTGGCAAGATCCGGGCCGGGATTGGGCGTAAGACCTTGAGAAAACTGATGCAATAGACCCGGCGCGTTCATGCCGATTCCCCGTGCTGTTTGAGTTCCTGGATCATGGCGTCGATTTTCTCGGACGACATGCGTACACACATATGCCTGTTGTTCATGAGCATGACCGGCGAATCGCCGCAAGCGCCCATGCATTCGCCTTCCATCAGGGTGAACAGGCCGTCGGGCGTGGTTTCGCGGAAATCGACGCCCAGCTTCTGCTTAAGGTAATCGGCCGCCTTGACGCCGTCGCGCAAGGCACAGGGCAGGTTCGTGCAGACGGTGATCTTGTAGCGGCCCACCGGATGCGTATTGAACATGTTGTAGAAAGTGGCGACTTCCTGCACGGCGATGGGCGGCACATGCAGGTAGGCGGCGACGTCGTCGATGACTTCGGTGGACACCCACCCCTTTTCTTCCTGGGCGATAGTCAATGCCGCCATGATGGCGGACTGTTGCTGGTCGCCGGGGAACTTGGTCAGTTCCCGGTCGATTTTCTGATAGGCTTGTTCGGAAAGCAGCATAGTTTGAATCCGGTTTTTACCTTGGCTAGCGCCGGTTAACGGTCGATTTCGCCAAACACAATGTCTTGCGTCCCAATGATGGTGACGGCGTCGGCAATCATGTGCCCGCGCGACATCTCATCAAGGGATTGCAGGTGCGCAAAGCCCGGCGCGCGTATCTTCATGCGATAGGGCTTGTTGGCGCCGTCCGACACCATGTAGATGCCGAACTCGCCCTTGGGATGCTCGACCGCGGCATAGGTTTCGCCGGCAGGCACGTGCATGCCTTCGGTAAAGAGCTTGAAGTGGTGGATAAGGTCTTCCATGCCCGTTTTCATGCGTTCGCGGCTGGGCGGGGCAACCTTGTGGTTGTCGACGATGACGGGACCCGGGTTGTTGCGCAGCCATTCCACGCACTGGCGAATGATGCGGTTGCTTTCGCGCATTTCGGCGATACGCACCAAATAGCGGTCATAGCAGTCGCCATTGACCCCCACGGGAATATCGAATTCCAGGCGGTCGTAGACCTCGTAGGGCTGCATGCGTCGCAAGTCCCACTCGATGCCCGAACCGCGCAGCATGGGGCCGGTAAAGCCCAGGGCCTTGGCGCGATCGGGACTGACCACGCCGACGTCCACCAGCCGCTGCTTCCAGATGCGGTTATCGGTCAGCAGGGTTTCGTATTCGTCGACGCAGGTGGGAAAGCGGTTGGTGAAGTCCTCGATGAAATCCAGCAGCGAGCCCGAACGCGCCTCATTCATGGCGCGCATTTCTTTTTCGCCGCGGTACTTGCTGGACTGTCCGTACTGGGGCATGGCATCGGGCAAGTCGCGGTAGACGCCGCCCGGGCGATAGTAGGCCGCGTGCATGCGCGCGCCCGACACCGCCTCGTAGCAATCCATAAGGTCTTCGCGCTCGCGGAAGGCGTACAGGAACACCGCCATGGCGCCGACGTCCAGCGCGTGCGAACCCAGCGACATAAGGTGATTGAGCAGGCGCGTGATCTCGTCGAACATGACGCGTATGTACTGCGCGCGCAACGGCACCTTGATGCCCATCAGATTTTCGACCGCCATGACATAGGCGTGCTCGTTGCACATCATGGACACATAGTCCAGGCGATCCATGTAAGGCAATGCCTGAAGATAGGTCTTGTGCTCGGCCAATTTTTCAGTGGCGCGGTGCAGCAGGCCGATATGCGGATCGGCGCGCTGGATGACCTCGCCGTCCAGTTCCAGCACCAGGCGCAATACGCCGTGCGCGGCCGGATGCTGGGGCCCGAAGTTAAGTGTGTAGTTTTTGATTTCAGCCATGTTCTAGCGCCCTGCTCCGTAGCCTTCTTCACGCACAACACGCGGAGTGATTTCACGCGGCTCTATGGTTACGGGCTGGTAGATAACCCGTTTCTGTTCAGTGTCGTAGCGCATTTCCACATTGCCCGACAAGGGGAAGTCTTTGCGGAAGGGATGGCCGATAAAACCGTAGTCGGTAAGTATGCGGCGTAGATCGGGGTGCCCTTCGAAGACGATGCCGTACAAGTCGAATGCCTCGCGCTCGAACCAGTTGACCGCGGGCCATACATCGACCAGGGTGGGCAGCACGGGGAATTCGTCGTTGGGCACATAAGCCCGCACTCTCAGCCGCCAGTTGTTCTTGACCGACAGCAAATGCACCACCACCGCAAAACGTTGCGGGTGCTGGCTGGGCTCGGCCACGTAGGTGGGAGCGCCCCATCCGGAGTAATCGATTCCGCACAAGTCGATGCAGGTATCGAAGCCCAGCGTTGCGTTGTCGCGCAGGGCGGTACAGGCATCGACCCAGTCCTTGGCCGGAATCTCGAGCGTAAGCTCGTTCAGGGCCAGCTTCAGTGCAGCGGATTCGCCAAACGTGGCCAGCAAGTTAGTGTGTAGCGTTTCGAGCCGAGTCATAGTTCAAGCAGTTCAACGTTAAGGGTGAAAGCCGAAGAGGCCTAGCGCGCAATGGTGTTGGTCAGGCGGATCTTGTTCTGCATTTGCAGAAGGCCGTAGACCAGGGCTTCCGCCGTGGGCGGGCAGCCCGGCACATAGACGTCGACCGGCACGATGCGATCGCAGCCCCGGACCACCGAATATGAATAGTGGTAATAGCCGCCGCCATTCGCACAGGAACCCATGGACAGGACCCAGCGCGGCTCGGGCATCTGGTCGTACACCTTGCGCAATGCGGGCGCCATCTTGTTGCACAGCGTGCCCGCCACGATCATCAGGTCGGACTGGCGCGGGCTGGGGCGGAAAATAATGCCGAACTGGTCCAGGTCGTAGCGCGCCGCCCCGGCATGCATCATTTCCACCGCGCAACAGGCCAGGCCGAAGGTCATGGGCCACAAGGAACCCGTCTTCGCCCAGTTCAGGAACTTGTCCGCGCTGGTGGTTATAAAACCTTCTTTCATAATGCCGTCGATAGCCATAATTTACCTTTAGCCCTGGAATGGATCAGCGATCAAGCGCATCGCACATGGGGTTGCGGCTGCAACCTCGCCTGACCCATCCCTTTGAATTCGCATCTGCTTAGTTTTGAACAACAGGTTGACGCAAGCCGGCCAACCCGCAACAAGCGCCGATCATTCCCAATCGAGCGCGCCCTTCTTCCACTCGTAGATAAAACCCACGGTAAGAATGGCCAGAAACACCAGAACCGTCCAGAATCCGACCATGCCTATGGTGCCATTGGCCATGGCCCAGGGGAACAGGAAGGCGATTTCAAGGTCGAACATAATGAACAGAATCGCAACCAGGTAGTAGCGCACGTCGAATTTCATGCGCGAGTCGCCAAAGGCCTCGAAACCGCACTCGTATTGCGACAGCTTTTCGTCGTACGGGCGATGGGGCCCAAGCAGGCGGCCTGCCGATAGCAGCGCGAAACCGATCAGGGTTGCAACGACTATAAACAGCAGAACGGGGAAGTACTGTTCCAGATTCATGCGAGCGCATCCAATCACGATAAGTAAACTCTAGGATTGTAGCATTTTGAGAGCGTCATTCTGCTGAATGACCCTGCTCGGAAACATGTTGGTGAACCGGCTTGATCGAGATCACTCTCCTGGTCAAATTCCAGGCCATCGACAGCGCCCAAACACGGTGAATTATTGCTTCCCCACAGCGGCCCCCGAAGCTTGAGCGGCTTGGCCGGCAAAGGCAATGAATGCACCCAGCGCAGCCGCTGAAGCCTTGATATCGCCGCGGCGGCAGGCTTACCGATTCGCAGTCCCATAAGCCATCAACTTAATCGTAATCGACAGTCGTCCGCAAACGCAAAAACCACCCCGAAGGGTGGTTTTTGCTAGCAAATACTGCTTGCTTCAGTTCATTCGGCAACCCGGCAAGCCGGGCCGCCTCGGCGCATAGACTAGCTATGCAATCCGATTAGAACTGGTGACGCAGGCCCAGGCCGACCAGGGTCGACTTGGCATCAGGCAAGAAGTGAACGTTCTTGGCATAGGAGCCAATTGCGTACACGTTGGTGCGCTTGGACAGATTGTAGGTGTAGCCCAGGCTGTAAATGTGCTGCTTCTTCCATTCGGCGCCGACGGGGTTGTTGTCGGGCTCGCTGGTAGGATCAGCCATCGTCCACGATGCCATCACTTTACCGTTACCGATAGGAGCGGACAAGCCAACCAGGTAGGAATTGACCTTCAGGCCATCAGCAGCCGAGAACGCGCCGACGTCTTTACGATCGCCAAACGTGGCAGCTTGAAGAAGACCATTGCGGGTTTGACCAAAAGCCAAGTGAGCCTTGACGACTTCGAAGTCGTATGCAGCACCCAGGTTCCACGAACGGATGGTTACGTTGTTGCTAGCAGTAGCAGTACCACCAGCACCTGCCGTCAGGACGCTGCCCGACTTGATCTGGTCATAGCTCAAAGCAGCAGCGATAGGACCATTGGCGTAACGCAGACCGGTAGTGATTGCCTTCTTGTTGGCATCTTTGGTGTTGTAGGTCGAAGCACCCGAAATTGGGTCAACGTAAGCTACATCACGATCCCAGCTCTGGCTGCCGTCGCCGTTGAACGAATAGCCAACGCCGAACTGGAAGCCCGAGAAATTCGGGGTTTGATACATGACCATGTTGTCATAGCGAACCGTGTTCACAGCAGTGAATGCTGCGCCCATGTTGGCTTGATCAAAGCCCAGAGCGAACGGATCGATGGCACCGAAGTACTTGGAACCGATGTTGGTCTGACGACCGACATCCAATTGACCCCATGCATCGCTGGCCAGACCCAGAGTGGCCTGACGACCAAACAGGCGATCGTTTTGGGCGTGAGTGCCACGACCAAGATCAAAGCCGCTTTCCAATTGGAACACGGCGCGCAGGCCGTCGCCCAAATCTTCAGCGCCTTTCAGGCCCCAGCGGTTGCCGGATTGAATGCCGTTGATCATGCCAACGCGCTTGCCATCAATATCAGTATTGGCGGCGCCAGTGCGGCTGGAGCTACCGCTAACTTTTTGGTAACCGATACCACCGTCCAGGATACCGTACAGGGTAACCGACGTTTCTGCTTGAGCAACGCCGAAGAAACCGACGGTTAGAGCAGCAGCGAGCAGAGTCTTTTTCATGTAAGAAATCTCCGTAGATTTGAGTAACTAGAGCAGCGACGACCAAACTGTGCTGCTGCTCTTTCTAACTCCGCGATGGGAAGTTGCTGCTATTGCATCAAAATTCGGGGCTCATGGCTATGACCGTGTTGGCAAAAGTGAGGTTTTTCGCACGGGGTGTAGGCATAAAACAACAAAACGCCCTTTTTCAGCCAAAAAACCAAGGGATTACCCGATACTTTGCCGTTGCCTTCCGGCCACACTTTTCAGGCCTGTTTTTTATTGATATCAATTCTAGCTAAGGATCGCAGTAGCTTGTTTTTATTAGTAGTTTTACGTCAGCAAAGCGTTGAAATTTTTTGTTTTATTTTCAAAGCTTTACTATCAAAGACAGGTCAAAAACCGGGAGTTCACAGCCGTCTTAGATGGTTGTCCCAGGCCAGATCGGACACCCGGCTCAGCGTCTCGCGTTCCCGCTTTTGGGGGAGCAATCGGGCCAGCTCGCCCTGGCCGCTGCTGGCCAGGAAGCCCTTTTCGGCCAGCGGGGCCACGCCGCAGCCATCGAACATGCGCGTGACACCCAGATTGCGTCCGCTGGCCGCGTCCCAATACATTATCTGCCCGCCCACAGGACTGGACGTGGCGATACGCGTCCCCGACGCATCGCAGGCCAGGGAGCCTACGTAGTTCTTCATGCCCCGCAAGACACTGTCCGGCCCGGCGAACAATTCCGCCCTGCCGCCTTGCCGATGCCGTCCCACCAAAGGTGGGCGCTCGCCCGCCGGGCCGGTGTGCTGGCAGCCGAACCAGACCGCCCCCGCGGCATCGACCACAAGATGGCGTATGGACAGTCGGTTCAGCGCTCCATCCAGGAACACCTGTTCCAGCAAGTCGCCGCTATGCATATTTATATAGGCGAGCGAGGGCCGCATGTCGTCCGCATTGAGCTGCAGCTTGCCGTAATCCGGATGGGTAAGAATGCCGCCATTGGCTACGCATAGCGTGCGGCCATCGGGCATCAGCACCACTTCATGCGGACCTACCCCTTGCGTGGATATTTCACCCAGACGCCGATAACCGCCGCCTTCCGCCGCATCGTACAGGCCCAGTACCCCCCGGCCGGCCTCATAATCGTTTTCCGTGGCCGCCATCAGGCGCCCGTCGGGCGAGAACACGCCATGGCCGAAAAAATGGCGGCCGGGCGCCACATCCAGCATTTGAGGCGGACGATCGCCCGCGACGTCGAAAGCGATGGCAAAGAAGCCTGGCTGCCTGCCGAATGCCACAACGCGTCCGCGGGCGGCATCGATGGCGAAACTGTGTCCGCGCCCCGGCAAGGGAACCACCCGCTGATCGCGTCCTTGCGCGTTGAACAGCGCCGCTTCAAAGCGGCCGGCATTCTTGCGGGCCGCCATATATAAAGCAGATTCGCCGCCGTCCAGGCCGGGACGGTGATCAGACAAGCGTGACTGCGCGGCATCGGAGGCGAGACCCGAGGCCGCGGCGGGAGCGGCGGCGGACACGGCGCTGGCGGTCGCCCAGGCCATGAAACGGCGTCTATCAATCGCCGTCGAGCGCATTGAAGCCTATCCTTACGCCGAAAGCAGGCGCCATGTTTTCATCTATTACGCCTTTGGCATTCTTCAGGATGAGCGAGGCGAGAACCAGGCGTCGATAGCCGTCTTCCGTCTTCACCAGGGCATTGAAGTCGCCGCGCATCGCTTGAAGGCCATCGCGCGCCTGCGCCAGTTCATGCTGAATGCTGGTGTCTATCCAGTCCTCGTCTTCGGTATATATATAGGAGCCGGCCATATAAAACCGCCGCATTCCTTCAAGCGTGGCCGCCATGGCTTGCGCAGACAAGCCGCTGCGCCAGAATGGCGCCTTGTTGGGCCTGGCCGCCTTTATATCCACGCCCAGCATGGGCATCAGCTTTACATCCCGGGCGAACTGCAGCCCCGTGGACAGGGCCTTGATGGCTTCGCCCGCCACTTCCTGCTGATTGCGATACAAGGCGTTCGTGGGCGACGGCGCCGAAAATTGACGGGCGTAATCGCCGTTGGCCTGCCAGGCCTGGCTAAGCTCGGCACCCACCGCCGCAAGGTTTCCGGCAATGGCAATGGCATAGGCGCATGCCCTTATATTCTTTTCCTCAACATCCCCGGCGGCTTGCGCATCGGAGCCTGCAAACAGGCCACCCTTCCGATACAACACGTATTCCAGAGCGGGCAGGCCCTGCAGGGCGACGCTTTGCTTTGCCAGCCCGGCGGCATTGGGAATGGCGTCCGATTGGCCAAGCATGCCCTGCACCTGACGTAAAGTGATGCCGCGCGGATCGGGCCAGAAGTAAATGCGTTCGTAGCGGTTGGCGGCCACCAGCGGCCCAAAGCGCAGGAACTCGATGCCCGACCACGCTTTAACCAAGTCGGCGAAACCCGCCTCGGCCTTCTTCGCACCGGCCGGCGCGGGAGCGGAGCACCAGGCATCCAGGTCCGCACGCAGTTGTTCCGCCGACTGCTGAAACCGCAGCATCGCTGGCGCAATATAGCCTTGCGCCAGATTCCCGCCCAAGTCGGGCGGCAATTGCCCCGCGGCAGCCGCATTGGCACAGCACATCAGGCCGATTGCAGCCAGCGCACCGCCCACGGCGCGGGCGGCCCTGCCGGCACACATTCTTGCGAGCATCATCGCGTCCTCCTTATAGAGATTCCAGAAAGCGCATCAAGTCGGCACGCTGCTCCGGCGTCATGGCCACCACCCGGTCACGGGCCGCCTGCGCTTCTCCGCCGTGCCACAGTATGGCTTCCAACAGGGTCCGGGCCCGGCCGTCATGCAGCCAGGTGGCGTTGGGGTTCACTGTCTTGGTCAGCCCTATGCCCCACAAGGGCGGCGTGCGCCACTCACGGCCGCCGGCGCCGCCTTCGTCTTGCCCATCGGCCAGACCGGGCCCCATATCGTGCAGCAGCAGGTCCGTATAAGGCCAGATCAACTGGAAACGATGCTCAGGCCGCTCGGCATCGCGCCGAGTCACATACTTGGGTACATGACAAGCTATGCAATTGGATTCATAAAACAGCTTCTTGCCCGCGAGCACACGCTCATCGCCGACATCGCGCCGCTGCGGCAGCGCCAGGTTCTGCGAGTAGACGGTGACGAAATCCATCAGGCGCGCAGGGACTTCATGCTCGCCCAGATGCGGCTGCGCCCCATGCGGCATAGCGTGGCAATCCTTCTGGGACGGCGTGCAGTCGCCGTAGTGGCTGGGAAACATGGGCGTGGACAAGCCCATATCGCCGGAAAAAGCATTGGCGGATTGATGCTCGACCGTGGGTTGGCCGGCCTTCCAATTGAAGCGGCCCAATACGAGCTCGCCGCTGCGGGCGTCCCGTATCCAGTTGGGCCGGCCCGAGATTCCATCGCCATGATCGCGTTCGGCATGGGCCAGAATATCGTCCTGATGAATGGCCTCAAGCAGGCCCAAGCCCAGCATGGGGGGAGCCAGCCGCGGAGAAAGCCGCACATCGGGATGCAAGGGTCCATAGCCCAGGTTCTCGACGCTGTAGACGGGATCCATCAAAGTGGCTGTCTCCCCGCCGTTCAGCGCAACCGGAATCTGAGCGTAATCGATTTTTATCTGTCCTTCGGCCCGCAGGCCCGGCACCGCGAAGGGCTGCAATTGATGTCCGTAAACAGGGTCAGGCAATGAGGCGACCTCGCCCTGATCCAGACGCCTGCGCGCATCTTCGGCGCTTTCCGGCAGCGAAAGGCGCACAAGCAGGGCCACGGCATCGCTGCGCTCCAGCGGGTCGAAACCCGGGACCGTGCCGCGCCCATCCTTCACATGGCAACCCTGGCAGGATCGCGCATTGAATAGCGGCCCCAGGCCGTCGGATGCCTGGGTGGAGGATGGAGAAGAGACCCAGTCCTTGCGGAACAGGCCGTTGCCCACCATGAATTCCTGGCGCCCTTCAAAATCCAGATTGGCGGCGGGGTGCGAAAAAATATCGGGATTGATCAGCTTCTGCACCGTCCCCGCCCCTCCCTGCATGACTTCGAACTGCTCGGGCTTGCTGAAATCCGTTGTCGCCTGGGTAATGGCCTGGACCCGCTTGCGATCTTTCGAGCTCAGGTCGGAACGCGGCGGGGAAGCGCTGGCGGGCATGGCCAGCACGCCCGCCATAAGTATTGATACAGCTATGTATTTCACGCTAGAAGAACTTTGGGTTGCACACCGGCTTATTTGAATACGGCGTTGGGATTATCCAGGCTGTCGGACCCTTCCAGCTCAATGCCGCCCAACTCCAGGGCTGCGATCACGCGCTCTATGCTGCGGGTCTGTGCCACCAGGCCGTCAATGACGGCCTGCACCACGGCGTTGCCCGCCGTATTGCCCTGCGCAATCATCTGATCGTAGGTTTCCACTTTTTCGGCACGGTCTTTCATGGCCTGCAGGGCCTTGAAGGTGGCGTCCAGCTTGGCACGCATTTCGGCGTCCAGTCCCGCGTCGCGCTCCTTGACCAGGTCGGACAGGCTGGCGCCCTTGATGGTCGAACCGCCCACACGTTCGTACCGGCCCAGATACACGTTCATCATGCCGACTTGATTATAGAAATGGGAGTTGTGCGTGTTGTCGGAAAAGCAATCATGCTCTTCTTCCGGATCGTGCAGCATCAGGCCCAGCTTGATTCGTTCGCCAGCCAGCTCGCCATAGGAAAGGCTGCCCAGACCCGTCAGCATGGCTACCAGCCCCGCCTTCGGATCGTCCTGCACGGCCTGCCGCGCCTTGCCGTCGGCCTGCCAGTGCCCGACCATCTCTTCCAGATCGGACACCAGCAGGTCGGTGACGACCTGTAGGTACTGGCCGCGACGCTCGCAATGGCCGCCGGTGCAATTGGCCGGATCGAAATCGGTGTGCGGGCGATTGCCGGCATGGCGCTCCATGGGCGTGCCGGTCCGGCCCTCCGGCGCGGGCCCCGTACCGTTGAGGTCCTGGCCCCATAGCAGGAACTCGATGGCGTGGTAGCCGGTCGAAACGTTGGCTTCATTGCCGTCGGCTTCGTGCAACACGTCGCGCAAGAGCTCCGGCGTTATCGTGGACGCATCCACGGCCTTGCCTCCGACGCTTAGCTTTTTATTGGCAATGACGTTCACGACATAGTAGGCGTTGGCATCCGAATCGGTGCCATAAGATGCATCGACATAATCGATCATGCCTTCATCCAGCGGCCAGGCATTCACCCTGCCCTCCCAGTCGTCGACGATGGGATTGCCGAAGCGGAAAGCCTCGGTCTGCTGATAAGGCACCCGCGCCTTCAGCCAGGCCTCGCGCGCCGCAGCCAAGGTCTGGGCGGAGGGCTGGGCCAACAAGGCGTTGATCGATTTCTGCATATTCCTGGCTGTGGACAAGGCATCCTCATAACCAGCCTGCGCCACATCGGCATACGTCTTGACGACTGCCTTGGGCTCCACCGCCGCATGGGCGCCCGTGATCATCGATGCCGCCACGATCACCCCAAAAAACAACTTGCGCATAATTTCATTACTCCCTTGGCCGCGACGCCCCCAAGACCCCGCGATTTTATTTTCAGAGAAATGTAAGTGTAAACGATTTTCATTACCAATCAAAAATCCGCCAGACCTCTCTTTCCTGATAAATCCCTGGACCAAAGAGCGGCAGGATCCTGTGAAGGGTCGAAACGCACAAGCGGCATGGATTTTTTGAAAATCGCCTTTGAATACCTTGATCGCAGCATCAGAAGCGAGAAATTATTTCCGATAGCTTGTATGATAACTGACAAGCTGGAAAGCATCGGACCTAATACCGCAATGCTTTACATCTATTCAGCCTTCCTCAACCCCCATAGTTACGTACGCGCATCAGCGCACATGGAGAACATCAGATGGATCCTCAAGAACTCAAAGCCGTCATGGGCTCGGGCCTGTTATCCTTTCCTCTTACCGATTTCGACCTGAACGGCGATTTTCATGAGGCCGGCTATCGCAAGCGGCTGGAATGGCTGACGCCCTATGGCCCCACCGCCCTGTTCGCGGCCGGCGGAACCGGCGAGTTTTTTTCGCTGACTGGACACGAGTATCCGCAGATCATCAAGGCGGCCGTCGATTCCTGCAAGGGAAAGGTGCCCATCATCGCGGGCGCTGGCGGTCCGACGCGATTCGCCATTGAATGCGCCCAGGCAGCGGAAAAAGCCGGAGCCGACGGCGTGCTGCTCCTGCCGCACTATCTGACCGAGGCCGGACAGGACGGACTGGCGGCTCATGTCGAACAAGTGTGCAAGAGCGTGAAGTTCGGCGTAATCGTCTACAACCGCGCCAATAGCCGCCTGACGCCCGATACCCTGGAAAAGCTGGCCGAGCGCTGCCCCAACCTGATCGGTTTCAAGGACGGCGTGGGCGATATCGAATTGATGTCCGCCATCCACCTGCGCATGGGCGATCGCTTTTCTTACCTGGGCGGGTTGCCGACAGCCGAAGTCTATGCCGCCGCCTACAAGGCGCTGGGCACGCCGGTGTATTCATCGGCCGTATTCAACTTCATTCCGAAGACAGCCATGACCTTTTATGAAGCGGTGGCCAAGGACGACACTGCCCTTCAGCATCGCATACTGAAGGAGTTCTTCATGCCTTACCTGGAAATCCGCAATCGCGAACCAGGATATGCGGTCAGCATCGTCAAGGCGGGCGCCACCCTGGTGGGACATAGCGCCGGCCCGGTCCGCGCGCCTCTTTCAGAGCTGAAACACGCAGAGATCGAAGCGCTGCGCGGATTGATCGAAAAACTGGGTCCGCAATAGAACTGCGCCAGACCATCAGCAAAACGGCCGGCGCAGGCCGGCTTGCGTGCCAGGGACGCGGCGCATCTTTTGCGCCGCAAGCCCACGCGTCTCGGGCATGCCGCTTGCTGGCATTCTTCCGAACGTGGAGAAAGGCATGGCTACATCAAGCAAGCGGGCGCTGTGGAAAGGCGCCATTTCCTTCGGACTGGTGCATATACCGATCGCCCTGCATTCGGCCACCCAGGACCAAGGTCTGGATTTCGATTGGCTGGACAAACGCAGCATGGATCCGGTCGGCTACAAGCGGATCAACAAGGCCACCGGCAAGGAAATCGACAAGGAAAACATCGTCAAGGGCATCGAGTATGAAGATGGCCGCTATGTCATCCTGTCGCAAGAGGAAATCTCGGCCGCCTATCCCAAGACGACGCAGACGGTTGAAATAGAAGCCTTCGTCTCCATCAGCGAAATCCCCTTCGTTTATCTGGAGCGGCCCTACTATATATCGCCCATCAACAAAGGCGCCAAAGTTTACGCCCTGCTGCGCGAAGTGCTGCTGAAGACCAAAAAGGCGGGAATCGCCAAAGTGGTCATCCAGACCAAGCAGCATCTGGCCATACTCATGCCCTGCGGCCCCGCGCTGATTCTCAACCTGCTGCGCTGGGGCGACGAAATCCGTTCCTGGGACGACTTGAATCTGCCGGCGCAAGGCACTAAATCGACCGGCCTGACCGATAAGGAGATGGCCATGGGCGAGCAGCTTGTACAGGACATGAGCGCGAAATGGCGTCCCCAGGACTTCACCGATTCGTTCAAAGAGCAGATTCTGCGCCTGGTGAAAGAGAAGGCGGATGCCGGCGAAATCGAATCCGTCATGGAGCCCGAAACCGAGGAGCAAGGCGGCGGCGCCAAGATACTGGACTTGACCGAAATGCTGCGGCGCAGCCTGAATAAGGACACGCCCGGCGACGCCCCACGGACGGAACGAAAAACACCCGCAAGAAAATCGCCCGCCAAGAAGACTGCCGCCGCGAAGAAAACCGCCTCCAAAACGAGCACCGCCAAGAAAACACCGGCCGCAAAGAACGGCAACCGAAAAAATACGGCCAAGTCCGGGCGCAAGGCAGCCTAGGCCGATGCATATATGGCTAAATCCGATCCTTTAGCCCGGTACAAGGCCAAACGCGATTTCACACGCAGCGCCGAGCCGCGGGAAGGCGGGGCCGCCAACGCCACGGCTCCCTCCTTCGTGATTCAGAAGCATTGGGCATCGCGCCTGCACTACGATTTCCGCCTGGAATTGGACGGCTCCATGAAAAGTTGGGCGGTGCCCAAGGGGCCCAGCTTCGATCCCGCGGACAAGCGCATGGCCATGCATGTGGAAGACCACCCTATTTCGTACAAGGACTTCGAAGGCGAGATTCCAGCCGGGCAGTATGGCGCCGGCAAAGTCATCGTCTGGGACAAGGGCAGTTGGAATCCCCTGGGGGACGCCCGCAAGGGCTATCGCCAGGGCAAACTGGAATTCGAACTGCACGGCCACAAACTGAGAGGCCGATGGGTGCTGCTGCGCATGAAAGGCAAGTCGGAAAAACAGGACCCATGGCTGCTGATAAAAGAGAGGGACGAGTTCGTGCGCCCTTCCACCGAATTCAGCGTAGTGGACGAAATGCCCGACAGCGTTTCCCGCCTGCCCGGCGATCCGGCCGCACCGGCAGCCCCCTCCCGGGCTGGAAAAAAATCAACGCTGCCGACCGCCCTCACGCCCGAGTTGGCAACGCTGGTCGACTCGGCTCCGCCCGATGCCGACCAATGGATATATGAGATCAAGTTCGACGGCTACCGGCTGCTTGCCAGAATACAGGACGGCAAGATTCGCCTGTTTACGCGCAATGGCAACGACTGGACCGGCAAGCTGGCCGGCTTGGCGCGCCGGTTGGGATCCATGAAGCTGCCTGATGGATGGTATGACGGGGAAATTGTCGTGCTCGATGAGGCCGGACTGCCCGACTTCCAGGCCCTGCAAGGCGCATTCGACACAGCCCGGACCGAGAAAATCGTGTACTACTTGTTCGATCTTCCATTTTGCGACGGCCTGGACCTGCGTCAGCTTCCTCTGCTGGAAAGGCGCAAGCGCCTGGAAACCCTGTTGAGCGGAACCGGCAGGGACTCCGGGCACGATGCCGTCCGCTACAGCGCAAGCTTCGACGAGAACGCGCAAGATATGGTTGCATCGGCATGCAAGATGGGACTGGAAGGCATCATAGGCAAGCGCAAAACCTCGCCTTACACGTCCAGGCGATCGACCGACTGGATCAAGCTTAAATGCGGCCAGCGCCAGGAGTTCATCATTGGCGGCTACACCGATCCCAAGGGTTCCCGTTCGGGCATAGGATCTTTGCTTCTGGGCGTCCATGATGCCGACGGCGCCCTGCTGTATGCAGGCAATGTCGGCAGCGGCTTCAACGGCAAAATGCTGGATGCCGTCAAACAGAAACTGGAGAAGCTCCACACAAGCAGGAATCCCTTCTCCACAACCACCGGCATAGACCGGAATGCCCATTGGGTCCGCCCGGAACTGGTCGCCGAAGTATCGTTCGGGCAATGGACCAGGACAGGCCGCATCCGCCATTCCGTTTTTCGCGGCTTGCGTAGCGACAAGCCCGCCAGCGCAATCGTCCGGGAGACCACCATGCCCTCTGAAGCCATTCGCCAGTCCCGCAGGCCTGATGCGGCTGCCGCCCCAAAAAGCGCGGGCGGCCTGGGAAATCTGAAGGTTACCCATCCCGAGCGGATTATTGAATCGTCCTCCGGCATCCGGAAAATTGATCTTGTCCGCTACTACAACCTGGTGGGACCCTTGATGATGGAACACCTCAAAGGCCGGCCCGTGTCGCTGGTGCGCGCGCCTGAAGGCGTGCAAGGACAATTGTTCTTTCAGAAGCATCTGGAAACCGCGAGCATGGCCGGCATCAGGCAATTGTCCAAAAAACTCGATCCCGGCCACGACCCGCTTATGGAAATCGCATCGCCGCAAGGGCTATTGTCCGCCGCCCAGATGAATGTCATTGAACTCCATACCTGGAACGCCACCAAAACCTTGATAGACCGCCCGGACCGCATGACCTTCGATCTGGACCCGGGCAAAGGCGTGGAGTGGCCCGCCATGCAGGAAGCGGCGCTGCTTCTAAGGGCCTTCCTGCAGGAACTGGAGCTGCATCCCTTTGTAAAAACCAGCGGCGGCAAGGGCCTGCATGTGGTGGTCCCCATACAACGGCGCCACGGCTGGGACACGGTCAAGGATTTTTCGCACGCCGTCGTGCTGCACATGGCCGCAACCCTGCCGCGGCGCTTCGCAGCCAAAAGCGGTCCACGCAATCGGGTGGGCAAAATCTTCATTGATTATCTGCGCAATGGCTTCGGCGCCACCACCGTATGCGCCTGGTCCGCACGGGCTCGTCCCGGCATGGGCGTATCCGTTCCCGTCGGATGGGAAGAAGTGGAAAAGCTGAAGGGGTCCGCCCAATGGGCCGTACAGAACATCCATGAACGCCTGGATACCGGAAATGCACCATGGGCCGCTTACGCCAAGTCCTCCAGATCGCTGGGTCCCGCCATGAAAATCCTGAAATTCAAGCCGGAAGAATAATTCAGCCAGGCCCGAAACTTGCCGGAAGAATCGGCAACGAATTCCATTCATTTATCGTGCCGCGCCGCCCCAAGGAGAGATTACGTGAAGATATCGCTAAAACCCCTAAAGGAACAAGTCATAGTCATAACCGGCGCCAGCAGCGGAATTGGGCAGGCCACGGCCCGCGAAGCGGCGCGCCGTGGCGCGCGCCTGGTGCTGGTAAGCCGGAATCGCCAGGCCCTGGACACACTGATAGAAGAACTGAAGGAACGAGGCGCGGAAGCCATCGCGGTGCCGGCCGATGTGGGTGTGTACGAGAATCATCGGAAAATTCTTGATGCCGCCATGACGACTTTCGGCGGAATAGAGACCTGGATCAATAACGCCGGCGTGTCCATCTTCGGCAAGCTCGAAGAAGTCGCAATCGAAGATCAGCGCCAGTTGTTCGAGACGAATTTCTGGGGCGTGGTCTACGGCTCACTGACGGCGGCAAGCCAGCTCCGTCTAACAGGAGGCGCCATCATCAATGTGGGAAGTGAAGTCTCGGATCGCGCCATCCCGTTGCAAGGCGCTTATTCGGCGTCCAAGCACGCGGTGAAAGGCTATACCGACGCCTTGCGCATGGAGCTGGAAGCCGAGAACGCTCCGGTTTCCATAACCCTGATCAAGCCGGCCTCCGTCGATAGCGGCTACGTCGAGCACGCCAAGAATTACATGGATGTGGAACCGCGATTGCCACCCCCGCTCTATAGCCCAAAAGCGGTTGCGGACGCCATCCTGTACGCGGCGGAACATCCCATCCGGGATGTCTTCGTGGGCAGCGCCTCGAAAGCCGTATCGGTGTTCGGCAATAGCATGCCGTCCCTTGCCGACAAGCTGTTCGGGCGCTCCATGATAAAGGCCCAACGAAGTTCCAGGCCAGCCATGCCGCGCCATGATGCGCTGTGGGATGCCGGCGACATGGCGGATTCGCACACGTCCGCACACCGCCATGTGCACCAGTCCAGCTTGTACACGGAACTGAATACGCGCTGGCGCGGCCTGTTCTGGATGGGAGCTGGCGTGGCTGCCGCATGTGCGGCCCTGCGCTGTTTGCCCCGGTCCGGCCGGCGGCCCTAGGACGCGCTGCCCTCAGTGGACGCCCCACCCCAGGAGAACAAAGATGCACAAAGATCATGTCTCGCCCGAACGAAGCGCGACAGTGCCGAAACAGCCGGCCGGCCATACGGATCCGGACCGGGATCCGGGGCAGGAGCGCCGGCCCGCAACACCGCCCGCCGATCCGGCGCGGCCGGCTCCGTATCCGCCGGACAGCATTCCCAATCCCATGCCCGGGGTAGACCCGCAGCAGACGCCCGGCATCGACGGCTTGCCCGCCGAAGAGAATATGGGAGATTGCCGGCTGAACGCGGGAGCGCGGCGATCCGCCGTATTGTCGGGCCAGGCCTTATCCGCTGGAAGGCTGAAGGACGGAAACACTTGCTAAACAAAACTTACGCAACGCCAGGCGCAAGCCATTGATTCTTGGCCGGATATCCTTGACTTGCGATGGCCTGGTGCTACTATGAATCGACTGCGGATTTATGGCATCGCGTGCAATGAACTCGCGCAGTTGGTGTCGCGTTCATATTATTTAACTTTTATACAGGAGATACTATGAAATGGACCAAACCGGCGTTTCGCGATCTGCGCTTCGGCTTTGAAATCACCATGTACATTGCCAACCGCTAACGTGATCCGCATACCGCAAACTACGCGGCGCTAGTGCAAGCTACCGCCGCGTAATTCATGATGAAGATCCTGGTACTCGGGTCGGCGGCGGGCGGCGGATTTCCGCAATGGAACTGCAACTGCCCGAACTGCGCCGGAATCCGCGAAGGCGGCATCCAGGCTCGGGCGCGTACCCAATCGTCCATCGCCGTTTCAAGCGACGGCATTGACTGGGTGCTTATCAATGCCTCGCCCGACATCCTGTACCAATTGCGCGCCAACCCCGCGCTGCAGCCTGGGCGCAGTGTCCGCGACACGGGCATACGCGCCGTCATGCTCATGGATGCGCAAATCGATCATGTCACCGGCCTGCTGATGCTGCGCGAAGGCCAGCCCCTGCCCCTGTACTGCACAGCCTCGGTATGGAACGATCTGTCGCACAGCCTGCCCCTGGCCAAAGTCCTGTCTCATTATTGCGGCCTGCTGTGGCATCCCCTGCCTGCCCATGGCAACGCGCATGCGCCTTGTGTGCGGATTCCCGGGTTCGACAACATCGGCTTTACGCCCCTTAGCCTGAAAAGCAAGGCGCCGCCCTACTCTCCGCATCGCGACCAGCCGCAGGCCGATGACAACATCGGGTTGTTGATCGAAGACCGAAGCACAGGAAAAAAAATCTTCTATGCGCCCGGCCTGGCGGAAATCGAACCACACATCGATCAAGCCATGCGCATGGCCGATTGCGTCATGGTCGACGGCACCCTCTGGGCGGACGACGAAATGATACGGTTGGGACTGTCCGGGAAGACGGCATCCCAGATGGGCCATCTGCCCCAATCGGGCCCCGATGGAATGATAGCCGCGCTGGATGCCTTGGGTTCCCGACGCAAGATCCTCATCCACATCAACAACAGCAACCCCATACTCAATGAAAAATCGGAAGAAGCCGCGATACTGGAAAGCCACGGCATCGAACTGGCCTTCGACGGAATGGAGATAAGCCTGTGAACAAACCCGTTGAACCCTTGCAAGCGCCCCTGGACGCTGCCTGGAATCGCCAGGAATTCGAAGCGCAATTACGCGCGAAAGGGGCTGGCTACCATATCCATCATCCCTTCAACGTAAGAATGAACGAAGGCCAGTTGCGCCCTGACCAGATACGCGCCTGGGTGGCCAACCGTTTTTATTATCAGATACGGATACCGCAAAAAGACGCCGCCATCATTGCCAACTGTCCGGACCGCGGGACACGCCGAAAATGGGTGCTGCGCATTCTGGATCACGACGGGTACGACGGCCACGAAGGCGGAATAGAAGCCTGGATCCGGCTGGGCGAAGCCACAGGCATACCCCGCGACGATCTGCTGTCCCTGAAACTTCTGGTGCCGGGCGTGCGTTTCGCTGTCGATGCCTACGTCAACTTCGCGCGCCAGGCGCCGTGGCAGGAAGCGGTCTGCTCGTCGCTGACCGAGATGTTCGCCCCGCAGATCCATAAGGATCGCCTGGCCAACTGGCCGCAGCATTACCCGTGGATACAGCCGGAAGGCCTGCATTATTTCCGCAGCCGGATATCCCTGGCCGAGCGCGATGTGGAGCACGGCTTGCATGTAACCCTGGATTACTTCACCACTCGCCAGCAGCAGATGCGTGCGCTGGAAATCCTGCAGTTCAAGCTCGATATTCTGTGGGCCATGCTGGATGCCATTGAAAAGGCCCATCCCTAGCCATGCCGGAGCCCCTATGAAGGAATTGCCAGACAACCCGCAACTGTCGAAGCTGTTTCGGCTTCAATGGGAGGTAGCGCAAGACAGCTATGTCCTGCTCTATCCCGAAGGCATGGTGCAATTGAATACCAGCGCGGCTGAAATCCTGAAGCGCTGCGACGGGGTGCGCGATGTCGCCGCCATCGTCGCCGATCTTGAAAGCGCCTTCTCGGCAAGCGGGCTGCGCCCCGACGTGGAGGAATTCCTGCTCGCCGCTTTGGCGCGGGGCTGGATACGCTGAACGGTCCAATGGCCATGAACGCCCTTTCCGCGCCGCCCAATATTTCGCCCCCGCTATGGCTGCTGGCTGAGCTGACCTATAAATGTCCCCTGCATTGCGCCTTCTGCTACAACCCCACCAATTATGCGCAGAATCAAAGCGAACTGACCACGGATCAATGGCTGGACGTCCTGCGGCAGGCCCGCGCGCTGGGCGCGGCCCAGTTGGGATTTTCCGGTGGCGAACCGCTGCAGCGCGAAGACCTGGAGGTTCTGGTTGCCGAAGGGCACCGCCTGGGCTTCTACACCAACCTTATCACTTCAGGAGTCGGACTGACCGAGCCGCGCATCGCCCGCATGAAAGAAGCCGGACTGGATCACATACAACTGTCATTCCAGGACTCGACCAAGGAAATGAACGATTTCCTGTCCAGCACCAAGACCTTCGACTTGAAGATGCGCGTTGCCGGCCTGATCAAGCAATACGACTTCCCCATGGTCCTGAATGTGGTGCTGCACCGCTATAACCTGGACCATGTCGGCCGCATCATCGAGATGGCCGCCGCCATGAAGGTGGAGTACCTGGAGCTGGCCAATACCCAGTATTACGGCTGGGGCCTGGCCAATCGCGCGCTCCTGATGCCCACGCGCGAGCAGCTGACTCGCGCCGAAGCCACCGTCAACGCCTATCGGCGCGAATTCGGTCACAGCATGCGCATATTGTTTGTCGTTCCCGATTACTTCGAAACCCGGCCCAAGGCATGCATGAATGGCTGGGGATCGGTTTTTCTGGGAATATCGCCCGATGGCGCAGCCCTGCCCTGCCATGCCGCCAAGACCCTGCCTGGCATCGAGTTCCCCAATGTGCTCGACCACAGCCTGCGACATATCTGGTACGACAGCGATGCATTCAACCAATACCGCGGCGATGCCTGGATGAAGGAGCCGTGCCGCGATTGCCCCGAAAAAGCCAAAGACTTCGGCGGCTGCCGCTGCCAGGCTTACGCCTTGACCGGCGATGCCGCCAATGCGGACCCGGTATGCGATAAATCGCCGCATCACGGCCTGGTCCGGGATGCTGTCCTGCAAGCGCAGGCGGCCCATGATTCCGTACGACCCTACGAGCATCCACTGCTATTCCGCAGCGACGCGAACTCGAAGCGAGTACATTAGGACAAGATCGCCGAGACAGCAAAAAGCCCATGTTCCGTTAAGAATCATGGGCTTGGAATCTATTTTTTCTGCTTCGAAAATATCTTGGTGCCGACGACGAGACTCGAACTCGTACAGCTTTCGCCACTACCCCCTCAAGATAGCGTGTCTACCAATTCCACCACGTCGGCCTGCAAAGACCGGTATTCTAGCATGAAAATTTCGCCGAATTCCCGGTCACAACGGCCCGCTCCGCAAGGATGGCGGGCTATCCTTATTTGCTGGTGGCAGGAGCCGGTTCAGCCGGTTTTTCGGGTGCGGCCGGAACGGCCGGCACATCGGACGATGCCGCCGGAGCCGGTTGTGCCGGAGCCGCCGAAGGCGCGGGCGCGGAAGGAACGGCCGAACCGGTTGGCGCGCCGGGCACCGATGGCACGTCGGAGCCGGCGGCGGGAGCCGGCTTGTCCTGGAAGCCCTGCATCACACCGCCTTCAAGAATCGATTTCCCGCTGGGGTGATGGGCCACATAGGCCAGACCCGCGGTCGAAACGAAGAAGATGATGGCGGCCCACTTGGTGGTGCGCGACAGGAAATTGGCGGCGCCCGTAGCGCCAAAAAGGCTACCCGCGGAACCGCCGCCGAACGACGAACCCATGTCTGCGCCCTTGCCTTGCTGCAGCAGGACCAGGACGATAATGCTCAACGAGGACAGAACCTGAATTGCCAGGAGGACAGGTGACAACCATTGCATGAAAAAACTCCGAGGCCTATGCGGCCGCTATACGTAAAAATTCTTCCGCCACCAGCGACGCGCCGCCAACCAGGGCGCCGTCGATATCGGGCATGGCAAACAAACTGGCGGCGTTCGAGGCCTTCACACTGCCGCCATACAGAATCCGGACCTGGGGCACACCCAGCTCGGCCAGGCGCGCACGAATGAAGGCATGCACTTCCTGCGCCTGATCGGGCGTAGCCGTAAGGCCCGTGCCAATCGCCCATACCGGTTCGTAGGCAAGCACGATGCGGGCAAGCGACGACGCGCCCAGGGCCAGCACTGGCGCCAACTGGCGGGAAATGACATCTTTGGTACGGCCGGCTTCCTGCTCGTCCAGCGTTTCGCCCACGCATACCACCGGCGTCAATCCGGCACTCAAGGCCGCGGCGGCCTTGTCGGCCACCAACTGGTCGGTCTCGCCATGCATGGCCCGCCGCTCGGAATGCCCGGCCAGCACCCATGCACACCCAAAATCGGCCAGCATCGCAGCAGCGACTTCGCCGGTATAGGCGCCTTGCTCATGCCTGCTGACATCTTGCGCGCCCCAGGAAATGCCGCTGCCCTGCAGGCTGGCATTTGCCTGGCCCAAGTAGGGAAACGGAACGCAAACCGCCACGTCGCAGTTCGGAACGGCCGTCACGCCCGCGCACAAGCCATCAAGCAGCACGGTATTGGCAGCCTGATTGCCATGCATTTTCCAGTTGCCCATGACAAGGCGTTTGCGACTATGTTCGCGACTTTGAGTATCCATCTAGCTATCTGCCCAAGGCCTGAATTGAAAAAATTGGATAACCCGGCATTGTAGCGTGTTACCGCCTGATCCGCATAATCCATCGCTGCGAACAAGGATGCCCCGGACGGAGCGCCCTTGTCCGATCCAACGCTACACCGTCAGGACGATCTTGCCGATCTGCTCGCCCGCATCCATCATGGCATGGGCATCGCAAGCCCTTTCCAGAGGAAAGGTGGCATGCACGATGGGACGGATCTTGCCCGCCTCGAGCAGTGGCCATACACGCTCCTTCAGCGACCTGGCGATTTCCGCCTTGAATGCCACGGGGCGCGGACGCAGCGTCGAACCGGTCACCGTCAATCGGCGGCGCAGGATCTGGCTGCAGTCCATGTCGGCCTTGGCGCCGCCCAGCAGCGCGATGATGACGATACGGCCGTCGTCGGCCAGGCAGTTGATATTACGATTGATGTATTCGCCCGCCACCATGTCCAGCACCACGTCGACACCCTTGCCGCCGGTGGCCTTCTTGACCTCTTCCACGTAATCCTGCGTACGGTAGTTGATGCCCAGGACAGCCCCCAGGCCTTCCACCGCGCGCGCGCGCTCGTCGCTGCCCACCGTGGCATAGACTTTGTGCCCCATGGCGGTGGCCAACTGGACCGCCGTGGTTCCTATCCCGCTGGCGCCGCCATGGACCAGCAGGGACTCGCCAGCCGACAACTGCCCGCGGTCGAACACATTGCTCCATACCGTATAGTAGGTTTCGGGCAAGCCGGCCGCTTCCACATCGGACAGGCCCTTGGGTATCGGCAAACACTGGGCGGCGGGCGCCGTGCAATATTCGGCATAGCCGCCTCCGGCCAGCAAGGCGCAAACCTTGTCGCCCACGGACAGCCCCGCCGCGGCGGCATCGCCCGCCACGATCTCGCCCACGACCTCCAGGCCGGGAAGATCGGACGCGCCGGGAGGCGGCGGATAATTGCCCTTGCGCTGAAAGACGTCGGGCCGGTTGATGCCGGCGGCGGAAACCTTGATAAGCACTTCCCCGGCCTTGGGTTCCGGCATGGGACGATCCACCATCACCAGCACTTCCGGACCTCCCGGTTTCGATATCTCCACGGCTTTCATAACGGCTCCTTCCAAGCTATTCAAAAGAATCATTATCGCCTGTTAATCCGGGTTTTTTAAGATCGCCATGCCCATGCGGCCCACAAGCCGTCCCACATGGGCTAAACTCACGTCCTTCTGAAAGGCTGACGAATCCACGATAAAATCGGATTCTCGGTATCCGGGCCTTGCAAGCCCCAGAAACGGAAGCGTGCCAGAGCGGTTGAATGGACTGGTCTTGAAAACCAGCGATGGGGCAACCCATCCGTGAGTTCGAATCTCACCGCTTCCGCCAGATTACAAGAGCTACCTGGGCATCGGCACACACCGAACGCATATCGCGGCCCCGCGCACCCATGGCGGAATTGGTAGACGCAAGAGACTTAAAATCTCTCGACCACTGGTCGTGCCGGTTCGATTCCGGCTGGGTGCACCAATAAAATCAATGACTTATAGCCCAATGCGAAAGCAAAAATCGGGGACGTTCCGCATGCGGGGCGCGTCCGGCTATTTGTCCGCCCTCAACCCTCCGACGCCTCGTAGACCCAGCTGCCTATGGTCAGCCTCTGCTTGCCACCGACCATGGTGAAGTGCAGTTCGTACAGGTCGCGCCCGGCGTTGGCGGGGATCTTGACTGTCATGCCGGCGCGGTCGTCGGTCAGCGGGGCTAGCAGCTGGTACTCAGGCGAGCCGTCGTCGTAGCTGCTGTTACGCACCAGGATGTAGCCGGGCAGTTCGGGCAGGCTGCTCAGCGTGGCGTAGGGTGTGCCGTTCAAGGTGGACGGAACGGTCGCCGGGGATTCGTTGGTGACGGTCCAGGTCTTGCCCATCCGTGTCTGCCAGGCGGGGCTCAATGGGGCCAGCGAAAGCAGTTGCTGTCCCATAGGCAGGGCGGTCTCGTTGTAGCCAGCACCAAACAGGGGGCCACGCAGCATCAGGTAGCGGTAGCGGTAGGGTTGTCCGTTCGCGTCGGTGCCAGACACGACCTCGAAGCGGTAGCTGATGGGGGCATCGTTGCTCCACCACCAGCCGTCGCTGCGGTAGCTGTAACTGGCGCCGCCGTTCATCGGCCGCCAAGCGCAGCCGTTCCAGGATGAGAGCGAGAAGCTGCCGTCCTGGTTGGCGGTGACGCGCATGGGCTGGTTATAGTTGGCATAAACGCCCACGGCGTCAGCCAAGTCGGGTGATGCCGCCATAGGCGGCGCAGTATGGGCGACCAGCGGCGGCAGGGTACGTATCGAGCCTTCCTCGACCAGGGCGCGCAGCAGCACGCCTTCGGCCAGCGCGCCGGCGCGGTAGGTGTCGGAGCGTTGCGAATCGCCCGTGTTGCCGGTCACCATCAGGGCCAGCCGCTGGTCCGGCAGTACGTAGAAGTCGCTAGAAAAAAACGCTGTGCCGCCGTTCTTCTGCCAGGCCTGAACGCCGGCCGCTGCCAGGCCGGGATGCCGCACGCTGTCCCAGCCAAGCCCCCACACCCATTGCGGCGAAGGATTGATGATCAAGCTCGTGGTCTGGTCGGTGCCCATCTGCGCGATGCCGTCGGCCGACACGATGCGTCGCGACTGGTAGGTGCCTTGCTCGAGGAACAGACGCGCCAGTTTAATCATGTCGCGCGGCGTGGCGGTCAGGCCTCCGGTGGCCAACGGACTGACGAACTCCTGAGGGTATTGCCGGCCGCCAGAATAAGGCAGCGCAAACGAGCCGCCCGCTGGCTCCTTCGTCAGAAAGCCAGAATCGGCCATGCCCAGGGGATCCAGCACGTTAGCCTGGATGAATGAGGCGTAGTCCTGCTTGGCCAGGGTCGCCACCACCCGTTCGATCATAGTGAAGCCGTCATTGCAATAGACAGCCAGCATCCCGGGTGGGTGCTTCAGGTGCTCGTCGGCCAATGCCGCTTCGGCGTTGACCGCGTAGTCCGGTATGGGTTCGAAGGTGAAGGCGTTGCGCATGCTGGTACCGGGCAGGCCCGAGGAATGCGAAAGCAGATGCCTGGTCGTGATCCGCGCATACTCGAGCGACAGCATGGTGAAGCCGGGCAGGTAGCGCGCTACCGGCACATCCAGGTCCAGCAGTCCGCGGTCCCGCAGGATCATGGCGGCCAACGCCGCTAGCACCTTACTCACCGAGCCGATGTTGAAGCGCGTCCGGATGGTGGCAGCGACGTTGTCCTGAACCGAAGCGCGCCCGAAGGCCTGCTGCCAAACCACGGTGTCGTTCTTGAGCAGGGCAATCGAGACTGCGGCCACGTTGTCGGGATCGCCGGCCAGGGCGCGCGCGATTTCGTTGCGGCCCCAATCTATTGTCTGCGAGTAGGCGGCGTGCCGCACGCCGCCGTCCGCGTCGCCGCCAGGCAGGACCGCTGCCAGCATGCCGGCAGCGCCGTAACCCAGGAATTGCCGCCGGCTGGAGGACACAGGGCAGGTAGGGATGGGGACGGACAGTGCTTGCATCGACGCTTCTCCGGTTGCGGGGGGCGTGGCTGGTTAGCATCTCCCCAACGTAGGCGCATAATAGCAGTGCTTATGTCACTGCGGCACGTTTCGCGCCGCACGACTCAGCTAGTGGGCCGCCTCGAACCATTCCAGCCGGAGAATCACCTCAACGACACGTAGGTTCTGACAGTCTCCCGATGCCTGGCCGCGCATACGCCGCCCTGCTCTCGCGCACGCGGCGTAAACTTTGGGAATCGGCGTGCCGTCGATCATCGAAGCGGTCAGGTAAAACACGTTCCGCTTTTCATTCTTTCCCTACGAGGAAATCGAGATGAAATACGGAACGTTTTGCCCCGAAACCCGCATAAAAACTACACTTTTATATCAGACTCAAAATCTCTCGACCACTGGCCGTGCCGGTTCGATTCCGGCTGGGTGCATCAAGTATTTACGCGGGCAGATCCGGAATCAACCTGCGGCCAAGACTGATCGCCTCGTCCTGAACATAGCCCAGGCTGCGATAAAACTCGATGACCTGCTTGTTGGAATTGCGCACCAGCAGATTCACCTTGGGGCAGCCGCGCTCCATCAACAGGCGCTCGGCCTCGCGCATCAGCGCCTTCCCATAAGACCGTCCGCGAAACCCCGGATCGACCGCCAGGTAATACACCCATCCGCGGTGTCCATCGAAACCGACCATGGCGGTGGCAATCAATTTTTCGCTTTCGGTGCCGACCAGAAAAAGTTCGGGCTGCTCGGTCAGCTTGCGAGCGATGTCCCGGCGCGGGTCATTCCATGGCCTGATCAGGCCGCATGTCTCCCAAAGTGCGATAACGTCGGATTCATCTTGAGTTTGATATGATCGAATGTTCATGGCTGTGGAGCTACCGAGATAGTCAGGTCATCATAGCCCAAACCCACTCGGCAACCGTAGGGGACAGCCTCCAGCGTGCACACGGATCGCCCTTCTTGACTCATACCTTATTTCTCTCGGAACACCCTATGCGTCGTCTCATGCTCCTGCGTCATGCCGAGGCCGGTAGGCCGGAAAGTGTCGATGACCATGATCGGCCTCTTACGCCTCATGGACGCAAGCAAGGCGCCGAGATGGGAAAGTACCTGGCCAGGCAGGGATGGACACCCCAGTTGGCCTTGATCTCAACCGCAAGGCGCACACAGGAAACCTGGAGGCTCGTACTTGCCGCCGCTCAACATGAAATCAGCCAGCGCGATGAACCACGCCTTTATGAAGCCGCCCTGGACAGCCTTGTTGAAATGGTCAGAGAAACGCCGCCAGCCGTGAGTACTTTGCTGCTTATCGGACACAATCCAGGCTTCGAACAGCTTGCCAAAGGCCTGGCCGGCACCGGCCGTCCTGCGGCATTGTCGCGGCTGCAACGCGAATTTCCAACAGCCGGCCTGGCGATTATCGATTTCGCCATGGACGACTGGAGTCACATAAAGGCGCAAAGCGGCTATCTTGAGCGCTTCGAATCGCTGGCCACCATCAGTCATTGACGACACGTCTTCCGAGTTTTTCTTTCCAATCTCTATATTTTACGATTATCATAATGATAATCATTATTATTTACATAGAGAGGGAAGAAACACCGTGGTTATCAAGAACCTACCATCCCACACTTTGCTGGGATCCTCGCTGGCGCTCGCGTTGGCGTCCTCGGGCACCTTCATGCCCGCATATGCCCAGAATACCCCCGAAGCCGCGGCCATGCTATCGCCGGTCAAAGTCACCGGCTCCGGAAACAGCAGCTACCAGGCGCCCGAAGCGGCTCAAGCCAAGTTTACCGCGCCCCTTGTGGACACACCAAAAACCGTGCAGGTGATTCCCCAGGCTGTCATCCAGGACAGCGCGGCGACTTCCTTGCAGGATGTGCTGCGCAATGTTCCAGGCATCACCTTCGGCGCCGGCGAAGGCGGCCAGCCGCTGGCGGACCGTCCTTTCATCCGGGGCAGCGCCTCCGGCAATAACGTCTATGTCGACGGCTTGCGGGACCCTGGCGGCCAGACGCGTGAAATCTTCAATCTGGAAAGCATCGAGGTCATCAAGGGCGCCGATTCGGCATACGGCGGACGGGGCTCGGGCGGCGGCAGCATCAATCTTTCAAGCAAGCGCGCCAAGCTGGGCAACTTTGCCGAAGGCAGCGTGGGCTACGGCACCGATGGCTACCTGAGAGGAACGGCCGACGGCAACTGGCAATTCAACGACAACTCGGCCTTCCGCTTGAACGTTCTGGAAGCGAGGGGCAACACGCCGGGCCGCAATCAAGTCGACTACAAAAAATTCGGCATCGCCCCGTCGCTGTCGCTGGGCCTTGGGACGCCTACCCGGCTGACGTTCAGCTATTACCATCTGGATACTGACGGCATGCCCGACTATGGAGTGCCGACCACGCGCAAGGCACCCGAACTGAATACCAACGGCACCGGCATAGTGGACGTCAGCCGCGATACCTTCTACGGCTTGTACGATCGCGACTATCAGAAGACCAGGGCCGATATAGGAACAATAGAGATCGAACACGATCTGGCCGACCGGCTTACCTTGCGCAATGCCACCCGTTATGGCGAAACACTCAACGACTATGTGGTAACGAATCCCGGCGATGGAACCGTCAAGTTCGATGCGGGAACCAAGCAGTACTGGCTGCAGCGCGGAACCAAGTCGCGCTGGCAGAAAAGCACAATGATCACCAACGTGACCGAACTTTACGGGAAGCTTGACACCGGCGCCATCAAGCACAGCTTCAATCTGGGCGTGGAATTCTCGCGCGAAACCAATAAGAACGCCAGCTATGACGTAAGCACCAATCGGGGCTCGGCATGCCCGGCCATCTTCGGCGCTGGGAAGCTGGACTGCACGCCTTACCTAAGCCCCGACCCCAGCGATCCCTGGTCGGGCACCATCACACGTCAGCCGCTAAGCCTGGATTCGACCTCCACGACCCGGGCGGCCTATCTGTTCGACACGATCGAGCTTTCAGAGCGGTTCCTGGTCAACGCCGGCGTGCGCCTGGACAACTACCGCATATCGGGCGACTTCTCGCAGCGCGGCTCAACCGGGATGCTTTCCGAAAGCGGCAGTTGGAATATGTTCAACTACCAGTTGGGCTTGGTCTACAAGCCCAGCAAGAACGGCAGCGTGTATCTGTCGTATGCGACCGCGTCCACGCCGCCCAGCGTCAGCGGTGGAGACCAGGAAGGCTTGAGCGTGGGCATGGCCGATCTCAAGCCCGAAAAAAGCGCCACGCTGGAACTGGGCACCAAGTGGAATGTGCTGGACGAGCGCCTTAGCCTGACGGCGGCGATCTTCCAGAACGACAGGCGAGACGCGCAGATCGAGGTCGAACCGGACTTGTTCGCGCAAGCCGGACACACCCGGGTGCGAGGCCTGGAACTAGGCGCATCGGGCGAGGTGCTGCCCGGCTGGAATATATACGGCGGCTACACCTATATGGCCAGCAAGCTGGTGCAAGGCGCATACGACGGCGTCAATGAAGGCGACCCCTTGGCCAATACGCCCAAGCATAGTTTCAGCCTGTGGTCCACCTACAAGGTGCTGCCGCCCCTGACGGTAGGCGCGGGCGTTTATTACGTGGGCAAAACGTTTGGCGGCAACCAAGGCGGCGCCGGCGGCGGGGCCAACGCGGTCTATATGCCGGCCTACTGGCGCTTCGATGCAATGGCCGCCTATCAGGTCAACAAGAACCTGGCCTTCCAGTTGAATGCGCTCAATGTGACCGACAAGAAATATTATTCACGCACGAACGGCGTGCACCATGCCGACTTCGGCCCCGGCCGGCAAGTCATTCTTAGCGCCAACCTGCGCTATTAAAGGCTATAAACGATCAGCCGCATGCCTTGCAAGACGCATGCGGCTGAAAGCCCGACCTGGAGCGCCAGGCGCGCGACGCTAAACGTCCGACCACTTGCGCAGCAAGTTGTGATAGATGCCGGTAAGCTCGTCGACAGATTTGTGCTGGGGATGGTCTTTCAGCACACGCTGGATGGCCACGTCCATCTGCAGAAGCAGCGCCCGCTCGCTGTCTTCGCGCACCAGGCTCTGTATCCAGAAAAAAGCCGACACGCGCCTGCCGTCCGTGACCGGGTTGACTTTATGCAAGCTGGTGCCGGGATAGAGTACGGCGCTGCCGGCCGGAAGTTTGACCTGATGGCTACCGAAGGTATCCTCGACGACCAGTTCGCCTCCGGTATAAGTGTCAGGCTCCGAAAAAAACAGGGTCATCGACAGATCGGTGCGTACTCTTTCCTGAGTTCCCTTGATTGGGCGTATGGCGTTATCAATGTGAAACCCGAACGATTCGCCGCCCTCATATAAATTGAACAAAGGAGGAAATATCTTTCGCGGCAAGGCGGCCGACATGAAGACATTATTGGCAGTAAGCCGCTCGATGATCCGATTTCCCAACTCCCGCCCCAAAGGATGGTCTTCAGGCAGTTGCCTGTTGTTCTTGACCTTCCCCGATTGATAACCCGCCGTCACCTTGCCGTCCACCCAGTTGGACTGCTCCAGTTGCTGCCGTATCGCCTGGGCTTCCCGCGGGTCAAACAAGTTGGGTATCTCGATTAGCATGAAAATAGTCGCTGAAAAATGATGGATCCAGGCGCAATCACGATTGCGCCAAAAGCGCTCCGCTTGCACCAACAATCGTAATGATAATAATTATCATCATTAATGTACAATTCTTGCATTACTCGCGATAGATGTCCTTTTGTCGGAACCATGGCTATTTCACCCCCCTCTCAACGCCGTTCCTATTGGCTGAAAACCCTGCACCAATGGCATTGGATGAGCGCCGCGATAAGTCTGGCAAGTCTGCTGCTGTTTTCCGCAACCGGCATCACCCTGAATAATGCCGCCTGGATCGAAGCCACTCCAAAAACCATCAACAAAACATTGACACTGCCGCAAGATTTGCTTGCCTTGCTTAGCCCCCCCGCGGGCGGCGGCCAGGACAAACATGCCCTGGCCGCGCCGATTGAAGCGTGGCTGGACCACGAGCTGGGCATCCATATCAATGAACGCCCCGCCGAGTTCTCGGCCGACGAAATCTATTTGTCCCTGCCCGAGCCTGGCGCGGATTCATGGCTTTCCATACAAACCGCCAGCGGCGATATCGAATACGAGCACAGCAGCCGAGGCTGGATCGCCTACTTCAACGATTTGCACAAGGGGCGCCATGCCGGCGTGGCCTGGAGCTGGTTCATCGACTTCTTTGCCGGCGCATGCCTGATTTTCGCATTGACCGGGCTCTTCCTGGTCAAGCTTCATGCCGGCAACCGCCCAGCCTCCTGGCCGCTGCTAAGCCTCGGCGCAGTTCTGCCCTTCGTAATAATCCTTCTGTTCATCCACTAATGACCATCACAAAACATCTTCTGAAGCCCATGCTGGCACTTGCTCTGATCAGCGGCCTGGGCACTCGCGCCCAGGCCGCCGACATAACGCTGGCCGTCACCATTCCGCGCATGGACACGGCCGAATACCATCGTCCCTATGTGGCGATCTGGCTGGAAGACGGGCAAAGAAAAGTCATCCGGGACATCGCTGTCTGGTATGAACAGGACAAGCCCCAGAACGAGGGCCGGAAATGGCTCAAGGACCTGCGCCAATGGTGGCGTGTAAGCGGCCGCAATCAGGAACAGCCAGCCGATGGCGTCAGCGGCGCAACACGCGCCGTAGGTGTACAGACGTTGAAGCTTGCCGGCCAGGACGAACGCCTGGCCAAGCTGCCTGCAGGCGATTACCAGCTTGTCGTCGAGGCCGCTCGTGAAAAAGGCGGACGCGAACTTGTCCGCCTGCCGCTGGCATGGCCGCCCACGCATGCCGCTACGCAGGAAGCCAGCGGAGCGCATGAGCTGGGAAGAATCGAACTGCGCCTGAAGCCTTGACCCCATCCATTTCCCGATACTGAACAGTCCCGAACATTTCTTTGGAGCATAGACCTGATGATGAAAAAACTTGCCTTGCCTTTGCTGGCTTTCTCGCTGCTATTTGCCACTACCGCCAGCGCCCATGACGCATGGATACTGCCTTCCGCCACTACACTGTCGGGCGAAAAGGCCTGGGTCACGGTAGACGCCGCAGCGGGCAACGACAAGTTCTATTTCAATCATCGCCCGCTGAATCTGAACGGGCTGCAAATCACCAGCCCAAGCGGCGCCAGCCTGAAGGCCGAGAACGCCTTCAGCGGTGAGCTGCGCAGCGGCTTCGATCTGCAGCTTACTGAAGACGGCTCTTACCGCATCGCCTTGGTGCGCAATGGCCTTTCGGCCCAATGGAGGCAAGACGGCAAGCCCAAGCGCTGGTTCGGCTCTTCAAGCGACTTCGCCAAGCAAGTGCCGCAGGATGCAAGCGAACTTAAAGTACAAGAACGTTCCAGCCGGATAGAAACCTTCGTCACCAAGGGCAAGCCCAGTGCCATTGCGGAAGTCAAGGAAGGCATCAGCCTGAAACCCGTCACCCATCCCAACGATCTGTTCGCAGGCGAAGCCGCCCAATTCATCATGACCATGGATGGACAGCCGGCCAAACAGATCAAAGTGCACGTCGTGCCTGAAGGCAGCCGCTATCGCGACCAACTGAACGCCATCGAGCTGACTGCCGACGACGCTGGAAAAATCGAAATCACCTGGCCTCGCCCCGGCCGCTACTGGCTGGCCGCGGAAACGTCCACCCCGGCAACCAGCACAGCCCCTGCGGGGACCACCAAGCGCCTGATGTCCTATTCGGCAACCCTGGAAGTCCTGCCTCAATAGGGCTGGACGAGCACATCCGAAAACCGGCAACGCCGGCACGTATTTCAGTCCACGCAATACATGGCCCCAATACCTCTGCCTTATAAAACGCTACAAGGCCCCACCATGGGCACGACCTGGACTGTGAAGCTTTGCGACCCGGGCCGCGCCATTGCGCTTGAAACGCTGGAAGCCGTCATCCAGGCCGCGCTCGAACGCATTACACGACAGATGAGCAACTGGGATCCCAGCAGCTTCATCAGTCTTTTGAATCGCGCGGAGCGTGGCTGGTATGAAGTGTCCGATGAATTATTCCACGTCCTCAAACATGCGCTGGACCTGGCACGGGATACCGCGGGTGCTTACGACCCCACCTTGGGTAAATTGGTCGACCTGTGGGGCTTCGGTCCAAGCGGCCCATGCGGCAGTTTGCCCGGCGCCGGCGACATCGCCGCAGCGCTGGCGCAGGCCGGCTGGAATCATGCAGGGCTGAACCAGCAGCATCTGGCCGTCTGGCAGCCGGGCGGCCTGTCCTTCGATCTGTCCTCAATCGCCAAAGGCTACGGCGTGGACCAAATCGCCGCCGTGCTCGATACGCACAAGATCGAGCACTATCTGGTCGAAGTTGGCGGAGAACTTAAAGCGCGGGGAAGCAATGAGCACCGCAAGCCTTGGCGGGTTTCCATAGAGATACCCGCATCCGGCGACGGCTCCGGGTCGCCGTCCCCCGCCTTGCCGATTGTCCTGGTCGATGCATCCGTTGCCACATCGGGCGACTATCGCCGCTACTTCAAGCACGACGGCCGGCGCTACGCCCATACGCTCGATCCGGCCACAGGCTATCCGGCGGCGCATGCCCTGGCCTCGGTCAGTGTCCTGCATGAACAATGCATGATGGCGGACGCGCTTGCAACCGCGCTCTTTAGCATGGGGCCGGATCATGGCCCGCAATATGCCCGCAGCCGTCGCATCCCCGCTCTCTTCATGGTCCGCCATCCCGACGATATAGCGCTGGAATGGACAGATGAGTTCACGGCGCTGGCCGGCAATCCGGGCAAGCCATGACCTCATCGAACTTGAACGTTTTGCTGGCGGCCGGCGCAATCTGCGCCTGGCTTGGACTCGTTTTCAAAACCATAAGACAAACCCGGTCCGCTAGCGGGCGGCCAGAGGCGAACACAAGCCGAATCATGGTCGCCTATGCCAGCCAGACCGGGACGGCCAAGGAGATAGCGGAGCGCAGCGTCGAGGCGCTGGGGCGCGAACGCGCCGCACTGTTGCCCATGTCGCAGCTTACGCCCCGCCAATTGCTGAACCACCGCCGCGTGCTGTTCGTGGTCAGCACATATGGCGAAGGCGATCCGCCGGATCCGGCACAAGCATTCTACCGACAAGCCTGCGCCGTTGACGCACCCGCCCTGAACCATCTTGAAACAGCGGTGCTTGCCCTGGGAGACAGCAGCTACCGACACTATTGCGGTTTTGGACAGACCTTGGCAAGCTGGCTGGCGCGTCAGGGCGCAACCCTGCTGTTCCAGCCGGTGCTGGCCGATAAATGCGACCCGGCTGCGCTGCGCTCATGGAGCAATGCCTTGAGCCAGCAATTCCAGGCGACAACCGCGATAGAAAAGCCTTATACGGATTGGCGTTTGGTCAGACGGCGGCACATGAACCCAGGCAGTGTGGGTGGGGCTTGCTACGAATTGAGCTTCGAAGCCGCAATCGATACCTTGCCGTTCTGGCAGGCAGGCGACATCGCCGAGGTCGCCATCGACCAATATGGCCTGCACCGGGAATATTCCATTGCCTCCACACCAGGCGAAGGCATGCTGAAGCTGCTGCTGCGCCAGCGCCGCGACACCGATGGCCGCCTGGGCATAGGCAGCCGCTGGCTGACTGAAGAATTGGAGACCGGCGCCATCGTCCGGATACACCTGCGCGAAAACGCCTTGTTCCACGCCCCCGACCAGGCGGTGCCGGCCATTTTCATTGGTAACGGTACAGGCATTGCGGGCCTGCGCAGCCTCCTGAAGCGTCGCCTGGAACAGGGCAATCATGAAAACTGGCTGATATTCGGCGAACGGCAGAGCGCCTGCGACCTCCATTACCGGGATGAGCTGGAACGGTGGCTCGCTGAAAAACGGCTGGCCCGGCTTGACCTGGCCTTTTCACGCGACCAGACGCCAAAGCGCTATGTCCATCATGTTCTGGCCGAAGCACAGGCCGAAATAAGGGAATGGGTCGCCAGGGACGCCATCATCTATGTTTGCGGCAGCAAGAATGGCATGGCCTCCGATGTGGACGGCGTCTTGCGCCAGGCGCTCGGCGGCCGCCGCTATGCGGCCCTGATCGAACGCCGGGGCTACCGCCGGGACATCTATTGAAGCCAACCAGGCCTTACCATTGAAAACGCCCCCAAGCCGGGCGAATACCCGAGCTTGGAGGCGGTGTCAGCACTGCTTAGGCGTAAAGGCAGTCCATCAGGACCGCCTCGCGCTTTGCCGTGTTATGCCTCTGGCTGCGCCACGGGAGCCTGCGGTCCGCCCTGGGCTTCAATGCCGCCGATGGCCTTCATGGACAAGCGCAAACGGCCCTTGTCGTCGGCTTCGATGACCTTGATGCGAACCATCTGGCCAACCTTCAACACATCGTTGATGTTGGCGATGCGATAGTTGGCGATCTCGGAAATATGCAGCAAACCGTCGCGGCCGGGCAGGACCTGGACGATGGCGCCGAAGTCCAGCAAACGCAGCACGGGACCTTCGTATTCCTGGCCCACTTCCACGTCGGCCGTCAATTCCTTGATGCGGCGCTCGGCTTCGCGGGCCTTGTCCAGGTCGGCGCTGGAAATGGTGATGGTGCCATCGTCGCCGATGTCGATCTGCGTGCCGGTTTCTTCGGTAAGCGCACGGATGGTGGCGCCGCCCTTGCCGATGACATCGCGGATTTTTTCGGGATTGATCTTGACGCTAAGCATGCGCGGTGCGAATTCAGACAATTCGGTGCGCGAGCCTTCGATGGCTTCCTTCATCTTGCCCAGGATGTGCAAGCGGCCTTCCTTGGCCTGAGCCAAAGCCACCTGCATGATTTCGCGGGTGATGCCCTGGATCTTGATGTCCATTTGCAAGGCGGTGATGCCCTGCACGGTGCCGGCCACCTTGAAGTCCATATCGCCAAGGTGATCCTCGTCGCCCAGGATGTCGGTAAGGACAGCAAACTTGCCGCCATCCTTGATCAGGCCCATGGCAACGCCGGCGACGTGATCTTTGACCGGCACGCCGGCGTCCATCATGGCCAGGGAGCCGCCGCATACGGACGCCATGGAGGACGAGCCGTTGGACTCGGTGATTTCCGAGACGACACGAATGGTGTACTGGAAGTCCTGCGCTTCCGGCAAGGACGAAATCAGCGAACGCTTGGCAAGACGGCCGTGGCCGATTTCGCGCCGCTTGGGCGAGCCGAAGCGGCCGGTTTCACCGGTGGCGAACGGCGGGAAGTTGTAATGCAGCATGAAGCGGTCGCGATGCTCGCCCATGATGGAGTCGATGATCTGCTCGTCTTGCTTGGTGCCCAACGTCGCCACAACCAGCGCCTGGGTTTCGCCGCGCGTGAACAAGGCGCTGCCGTGAGCGCGGGGCAGCACGCCCAGGCTGACGCTGATGGGACGAACGGTGCGCGTGTCGCGGCCGTCGATGCGGGGCTCGCCATTCAGTATCTGGCCGCGCACAATCTTGGCTTCCAGGTCGAACAGCATGTTTTCGACTTCGACGCTGTCGGGGGCGGCTTCGCCCTTGGCGGCGGCGTGTTCGGCCAGTTTTTCCTTGACGCTGGCATAGACTTCGCGCAGCTTGGCGGTGCGGGCCTGCTTTTCGCGAATCTGATAGGCGGCCTGCAGGTTTTCCTGGGCGGCGGATGCCACGGCGGTTGCCAGCGCTTCGTTCTTCGGCGCGGGCTTCCAGTCCCATTCCGGCTTGCCGGCTTCAGCAACCAGCTCGTGAATGGCGTTGATGGCGGCCTGCATTTGCTCGTGGCCGAACATGACGCCGCCCAGCATGATTTCTTCGGACAGGTTCTGCGCTTCGGATTCCACCATCAGCACGGCGGCTTCGGTGCCGGCGACAACCAGGTCCATCTGCGACACTTTGATCTGGCTGGAGGTAGGGTTAAGCACGTACTGGCCATCGACGTAGCCGACCCTCGCGGCGCCGATGGGGCCGTCGAAGGGAATGCCCGAAATGGCCAGCGCGGCCGAAGCGCCGATCATGGCGGCGATATCGGGATCGATTTCGGGGTTGACCGAAACAGTGTGCAGAATGACCTGGACTTCGTTGTAGAAGCCTTCGGGAAACAAGGGACGCAATGGGCGATCGATCAAGCGCGAGGTAAGGATTTCCTTTTCGGAAGGACGGCCTTCGCGCTTGAAGAAACCGCCGGGAATACGGCCGGCGGCGTAGGTCTTTTCTACGTAATCGACGGTCAGCGGGAAGAAATCCTGGCCGGACTTGGCGGTCTTGGCCCCCACAACGGTCGCCAGGACAACGGTATCGTCAATCGAAACCAGTACGGCGCCGGAGGCCTGACGAGCAATCTCGCCGGTTTCCAAAACCACCGTGTGCTGACCGTACTGAAACGACTTGCTCACTTTATTAAACATTACGGAATATCCTTACAATAAAAAAAACCGTGTACACCGCGATTCTGGTCGCAGTGTCCACGGTTGCATCGTGGGGAGCCAGCCCCGGGTATCACTTACGCAGACCGAGCTTTTCGATAAGCGAACGATACGAATCGGGATTGCGGCCCTTCAGGTAATCTAGCAGTTTGCGACGACGGCTTACCATGCGCAGCAGGCCACGACGCGAGTGGTGGTCTTTCATGTGCGCTTTGAAGTGACCGGTAAGTTCGTTGATGCGTGCCGTAAGCAACGCCACCTGTACTTCGGGAGAGCCGGTATCGCCTTGCGCACGTTGATATTGTGCAACGATGTCGGATTTTTTGATGTCAGCAACAGACATTATTTAGCCTCTTTAACAAGCGACAGGGCCGAGGTGCCCTGACGTGCAGTGATTAACAAATTACAATCGAATAAAGCGTTTACTTTGGGCGCAGTACCTGCTTGCGACACGATGCGTCTCCATGCCAAACCCAAAGAAGTCAGCATTATACCGGAAAAAGACCACATGGCCGGTGGCGCCGCTGCCGGCACTCCCAACCCGCCGGCGGCAATCGCCGACCGGCATCCACATATTCAGGCCAGCCATGAATATCATCACTGCAATACATTACGCAAAGCGGATTGGCGCCGGCGCGGGACTGGCCCTTCTGGGAGCCTGCGCGAACATGGCCAATACCCCGCCGGGAACCCCTCTTGCCCAGGTCGAAGCCGAATACGGACGGCCCAACTTTTCCTGTCCGGCTGAAAAAGGCCAGCGCCTCATCTGGAGCCAGCAGCCCTATGGGCAATACGCCTGGGGCACCCATGTCGACAGCGCGGGCAATACCGATAGAATCGAGCCCTTGCTGACCGACCAGCATTTCAGCCTGCTGGCTTCCGGCACCTGGACGCCCGAGCGGGTTCGTTGCGAGTTCGGCCCGCCGGCCGAAATCAGTACGGTAGGCCTGCCTTCATCCACGCAAATCGTATGGAGCTACCGCTACCGGCAGGCCGGCGCCTGGAATTCGCTGATGCATGTGTACTTTGGCATGGACGGGGCAAAAGTCACCCGTTTCCACCCGGGCCCCGACCCGATGTACGATCGCGACGATTGGTTTTTTTGAAGCCGAAGGCTGCCGCAGGGCTTGCAGTCCGTTTGCCGGGCTGCAAGCGGATAACCGGGCTTACTGATCGGGCTTGCTTGAAGGCGAACCGTGCTTGTCCGTCTGGCCGCCCAACTCTGGCGACTGGAAGGTGTGCGTCGCGCTGAAGGAGTGCTCGGTAGGCCCGGCCTCGTCGGCCGTACCGGCCGCCATGCCTTCGTGCCGGAGGCGATTCAGTTGGCGGGCACGACGCCAGCGCCACAGCATAATGAACCAGCCCGACAAGCCGTAAACCACAAACAGCCCGAACAGCACGATGGGTGGATCGCTGGAAACGAACACAAAGGCGGCAACGACCAGCAAAATAACCCAGAACGGCACGCTGCGTCCCAGCGCGAATGTTTTACCGCTATAGAACGGCGCATTGGTGACCATGGCGATGCCGGCATATACGGTAAACACGAAAGCCACCCAGGAAATTGTATGGCTTTCCAGTAGCAGCTTGTTATCGACCGCCAGCCAGACGAAGCCAGCCACCAGGGCCGCCGCCGCGGGGCTGGGCAACCCTTGGAAGAAGCGCTTGTCGACCACGCCGATGTTGGTGTTGAAGCGCGCCAGCCGCAGGGCCGCGCCCACCACATAAATGAAGGCGGCCAGCCAGCCCCAACGCCCCAGTCCCTGCAAGGTCCACTCGTACATGACCAGCGCCGGCGCAATGCCGAACGAAGCCATGTCGGACAGGGAATCGTATTGCTCGCCGAACGCGGATTGCGTATTGGTCAGGCGAGCCACGCGGCCATCCATGCCATCGAAGATCATGGCCACGAAAATGGCAATCGCGGCCACATCGAAGCGCCCGTTCATGGCCTGCACGACGGCGTAGAAGCCGGCAAACAGGTTGGCGGTGGTGAATGCGTTCGGCAGCAGGTAGATACTGCGCCGCCGATGGGAGTCGTCGGAATTTGGCATGGGAATTTACTCGCTTGAGTCGACTGTAGCGCTATCGGGCAGCTCGGCCAATACCGTGCTGGTAGCCTGAACCTTGTCGCCTATCGCCACCCGCGGCCGCGCACCCAGGGGCAGGTATACATCCACGCGCGACCCGAAACGGATAAAACCGTAGCGCTGACCCGCGTAAAGCCGCTCGCCCGGCTTCGTATAGCAAAGTATACGCTTGGCAACCAGGCCGGCCACTTGGACCGCGGTTACCACGTGGCCATGCGGCGTATGCAGCACCGTCGCGTTGCGCTCGTTTTCCAGCGAGGCCTTATCGAGCGCCGCATTGAAAAATTGTCCCGCGAAATAGTTGACCGACTGCACCGTTCCATCGACCGGCGACCGGTTCGAATGCACGTTGAAGACGTTCATGAATACGCTGATCTTCAGTGCATCGCGGTCGGCGTAGGCATCGCGCACTTCTTCCACGGCGACCACCCTGCCGTCCGCGGGCGACAGGACGTTGAGCTCGCCTTCCGGCGCGACTCGCGCCGGATCGCGAAAAAACTGCAGTACAAAAATTGATAACAGCCAGAAAGGGATCGATGCGGCGCCCGACCAGATACTGACGAGGATTGACACCAGCACGATGCCGGCCAGGAAAGGCCAGCCTTCGCGCGCAATAATGGGATGGGGGTAAGGAGGTTTATTCATCGTAAGACGAAGAATAACCGAAATGAAGGCTGTTTTTGCATTGGCATCCCTGTATTCGAACGAAATCCGCCCGGCATCGCGCACGCAAGTTTCGTGCCGCGCGATGGCCGGACGGTGAAGGGATTAAATAAAGGGTTCCGGCCCCGATCAATACTGGTAGGTCAGGCTTACCCGCACACTGCGGCCCGGCTGCGTATAGCTGTCGATGGGGTAGGCATAACCGGTGGCGCTGGCCGACGGCGTGGGTACGTCCAGGGCATTCCAATATTTTTTGTCGAAAACGTTATATACACCCGCCTGCAGGCGCACGCCCTTGACGGCCGCCGGCTTCCACCAGGCGGTCAAGTCCAGCAAGCCATAGCCGGGCGCCTTGAAGTCCGGCGTCTTCTGGCTGGCCGTCGCCTCGGGATATTCGACTTTGCTGCGGCGTTCAACCATGGTAACGATGCTCTCGGCGCCCCACTGCTCGGTACGATATCCCAGAGCCGCAATGGCCTTCAGCGGCGCAACGCTGTTCAGGTAGGTGTCCCTGTCCCGATCTTTTCCATTGGCCCATGCCAGCGAACCCCAGGTATACCAGTTATCGTTGAATGCCCAGTGAGCGCGAGCCTCGGCTCCGTAGATGCGTACGCGGGAACGGTTTGCATAATGATGCACGGTGCCGTAGCCATTCGCGTCCCATCGCGGGTCGCGTCCGGGAGCGGTCTTGGTATAGACGATGCGGTCGATGTAGTCTTTATAGCGCGTGTCGTAGACACTGAAATGGGCCCCGCGTTCCGTATCGCCCACGTCCATGCCCAGCTCCCAGCCATGGCTGATTTCAGGATTCAGATTGGGATTGCCAAGCACGACATACTCGCCGGGCGACTTCCCGCCGAAAGTCAGGTAAAGCTGGCTGGCGTTGGGCGCCTTGAAGCCATAGCCGTATTTCGCATAGAACGACAAGTTCTCCCGCGGCTTGTAGGCCGCAAGAAGGGATGGCGACAGGCGCTCGCCGCTGTTGCTGGGCAGGGCCTGCGAACCAATAAGATTGCTGCCATACATTCCGCCAGATTGCGGTTTTTGCTCATAGGCATCGAAACGCAAGGCGGGAGTCAGCGCATATTTTCCATCAGACCAGGAAAACTCATCTTGCGCCCACAATGACCAGGTATTGCCTTTCACTTTCGGCATATCGGCCTGGTTTGAACGCAGATGCGCGCAGCCCGTTATAGGGCAGCTGTCAAAACCGCGAGAAACCTGCTCCGTATCGTTTCCCGCCCACTCTCCACCCGCGGACCAATGCTGCTTCAGCGCGCCATCGATATAGCCGCCCCAGGATGTCACCAATCCTATCGTCGACTCTTCGATGGTATTGTTGCGGCCATAAGGCCCTTTGGCCGTCCTGCCCGACCGGATTCCGTTCATGCCGTCTTCCAGGCGAATCTTCTGCCAATAAAGTTTGGCCTCGCCGTAATTGAGCAATGATCGATGCTGTGCCGACTGATAGTCGTAACCCAGCACAACGCGGTCGCGATCCTGCTTCTTTTCGCTGTGATACTGACCGATACCATAGTTGGCCGTATTCTGCTCCCGCCGATCGTCAATTGTCGATTCGCGGCGGAACAACTCGCCACTGATGCTGAGCCTTTGCTCGGCCGTCAGGTCGTGCTCCAGCTTGATCAAAGCGCTGTTTTGCGTGTAGTCCATCGGATCGGGCAGCTCGCGCAATTCGCCATAACCGCCGACTTCGCCTTTATTGTCCCGTTCGTGACCTTTGCGATGCCCCGCCTGCACCAGCCAGCGGGTTCCATCCGCAATACGTCCAGCCAGCGCCGCATCCGCGCCAAAGCTCTCGTCCACGCTATCGTAGCCAGTCTTGAGCAAGGCACCGAAATCCTTGCCCGGAGCCAGCAGATCGCGGGGAGACAATGTACGCAGATCCAGATAACCTATGAGCGAGCCCGACTGCACCGCACCGGCTCCCCGCACTATATCGATGGCCGATAAAGAATTGAATGCAACGGTGTTCAATCCGCCCTCCGCACTGCGTGCGCCATCGTCCAGCCACGGCACCCTGATACCGTCCACGCGGGTCACGACCCGGTCACCGTCCATACCGCGGATGTTAATGCTGTTGTTCTGGGGATTGATGTTCACACCAGGCTCGCCGCGCTTTGAAAAATCATCCCAACTTTCAATGGCTCGCTCATCCAGCTGCTGGCGGGTGATGACGACAGAACCTTCCGGCAATGCTTCTGCCAGATTCTGCCCCTGAACACGTAGCGGAGACAATGTTGGTATGGCTGAATCGCCTGCCGCCGATATTTGCGTATCTGTCTTGTTATTTTCCTGAGCGCTCGTCTGCGTAACCGCAACCGCCAAGAACACCCCACCCCACCAGACTAAAGATTTCCCCATCATTTTTATTGATCCAAAGTTAGTTTAAACTTAGATCGCAAATGATAACTATTTCTATTTGCATTAGCAATATCAAAATGACACAAACCAAACTTTTAACAACATATGGAGGAGCGCCTTGGCCTGTGGAACGCCTCCCCCGCTCCTTCTCCTCCACATCGGCGGCCCGCTATCCGGACAACCCGGTCATCTTGCCGCTTCCATCATTTCTTGCAGGTTTTCCCATGCCTCGCGAATAGCCTGCTGTTGAGCCGGCGACGCTGGCGGAATCGGCCTCAGGGTGTGGCCGGTGGGCACGCCCTGCAGCGACAAGGTGAATTTGGCCAGGGCGACACGGTTATCCGCATACATGGCGTTCCATAGCCGCAGCAGCCGTTGATGCAGCGTCAGCGCATAATCATGGTCGCCGCGACGAACGGCATTCCACAAGCTTACACAAGCACCAGGCGCGGTCGAAGTCAGCATGGATATCACGCCATGAGCGCCCAAAGCCATGCAGGGGTACAGCAATGAATCCACGGCGGCATAGATGCGGTCTTGCGGGTGCGCGGCGATCAGCAGATCAGCCAGCGCCTTAAGATCGCCGGCGCTTTGCTTGACGCCGACCACTCCGGGAACCTCGCGCATGATACGCAGGATGAGCGAAGGGGAAAGATAATTCCAAGGAATGACGTTATAGATCAGGATAGGGATATCGGTGGCGTCCGCGATCTCTTGGAAATGCCGGATCATGGATGCGTCATCGGTCTTATAAATGTAGTGGGCCGGCGTCACCTGCAATGCGCTGACATCCAGGCCTTCAAGAGCGCGTATTCTGCGTATCGTGCCGCGTGTACTGTTGGCAATCACCCCAGCCACCAAAGGTAGGCGCCCCTGCGCCTCTTGCGCGCTTATATCGACAATCCGGCGCAATTCATCGGTTTCCAGCGCAAATCCTTCGCCCGAGCTTCCACCGGCGACAAGGCCATGCACGCCTTGCGAAATCATGAACTTCACGACTGCGCGCAGGCTGCTTTCGTCGATTTCGTTTGATGCGTCAAAAGGGGTGACAAGCGGCGGAACGATACCTTGGATCTGCCCGGGGGAAAACAGTTTTGTCATGACTACCTCTTTAAATATTCCTAACGGGTTGCAGGGACTTACTGCGGCTTGACACCGGCCAGGCGCAACAGATTGGCAAAGTGCTTGATTTCCTGCTCGATGTATTGCCGAAAACCTTGGCTATCGGATGGCGCGGGCTGTAGGCCCAGCTGTTTGAGACGTTCGGCGACATCCGGGGACTTGACCGCCTGTACGGCAGCGGCATTGAGCTTGGCGATCCGGTCCGCTGGCGTGCCCGCCGGAGCCACAATGCCATTCCAGGTCAGCACCTCGTAGCCGGGATACGATTCGGCAAGCGCGGGAATGTTGGGCAATAGATCAGATCGCGCCGCGGAAGTCACGGCAAAAGCCTTGAGCTTGCCCGACTGTATGAAAGGGACGGCCTCGAGGATGGGGCTGAATGAAATCTGGATTTGGCCGCTTACCAGGTCGGTGTTGACCTGGCTTCCGCCCCGGTACGGCACGTTTACCATTTTCACGCCGGCCATCGACTCGAACAACACGGCCGCCAGGTGAGGCGAAGATCCGTTGCCCGAAGTGCCGTAGTTGACTGTGCCCGGATGCTTCTTCAAATAATCGACGAAAGGCCGCAACGCGTCGACGGGAACCGCTGGATTCGCCACCAGGACGCTGGGGCTGGTCGTGGTACGGGCAACGGGAGCAAAATCCTTCAGCGAATCATAGGCCAGCGACTTGTAGAGGCTCATGTTCGTGGCCAAGGGGCCGCTGCTTAGAAAGCCCAGCGTGTAGCCGTCGGGTTTTGCCTGCGCGACGAACGTGGCGCCGATGGCGCCAGCCGCGCCGGTCTTGTTTTCCACAACGATGGGCTGCCCCAGGATATCGCCCATTTTCTTGGCGATGATCCGGCCCGATATATCGTTGTTTCCACCAGCGGCGAACGGAATGACCAGCGTTATGGGTTTTTCCGGATAGGCGGCGGCTGAAGCGCCGGCGGCCCAGGCCGCAAACGCGCCCAGCAAGAAAGTGCGGAAATAGAATCGATGTTTCATGTTTGTCTCCTGATAATTTTTTTTGCGGTTAAGAAATCATCCTGAATGGCGCAAGCGGGCGCCATCGTTTCCTTGCAAGCCCATGGCGCGAGTCAATACGCGCTGGCGCGATGCATTGATGTGTTCGCAAATCAGCGCCACGGCACTCGATTCGTCGCGCGCCTGAAGCGCAGCGATGAATGCCAAGTGCTCGCGCATCGCGGGCACGACCCGCATCGGCCGCGCAAGATCGCTGTCGATGCGGATAAGCTTGATATGCAGGCTGTTGACTCGGTACATGTCCGATATGATTTCGTTATCCAGGACATCGACCATGCGATGATGGAAGCTCCAGTCCAGAGCAAGGGCTTCCTTATCCAGCCCGACATCAGGCTTGTCATCGAGCGCGCGCGCCAGCATGGTCCTGTGGGCGTCCGCGATCTGATCGAGCTCGCTGTCCGTGATGGTTCGAATGAAGGCGCTGGCGGCCTCCTTTTCGATCATCAGGCGAACATCGAAGGCATTGCGGATCAACTTGAGATCGACCGGCATGATCTGCAGGCCCCGCTTGGGGACCGTGATTATGAGCCGGGCGGCTTCGAGCCTGGGGATCATTTCCCGTATAGCCCCCAGAGGCATGCCCAGCAGCAGGGTCAGCTCTTGCTGCGAAACGAACTGCCCTGGATACAGCCTGGCCGCAAGGACTTGCTCGCAAAACAGTTCGTATGCCTGATTGCGCAAGCTTGTAGCGCCCCCCAGGGGCTTTTCAGAAGAACCCAAAGTCATAATCACCTCCGTATCAGCATACTAACCCTTATCTAACATGTTAGCAATAAGATACGGAGGCGATGACGGGTCTATTTCATGATTTTTCTTGCATGCTTATGCCCGGAAATCGCACTTGTACTCAATGTTCCAACTGGCAATTTGAAACAGCATCCCAGAACATTTCAGCGGTTCGGTTGATATTAGACCGATCGCGATAAAGCCGAACCTGCAAGGGAATCCGCCAGGCCGCAGGGCCGACGGGCGTCAAACGGCCCGAGTCAAGGTCATCGGCTATCAAAGACTGCGGCAACCATGCGACCCCGCGCCCACTAAGCACCATGGGCTTGAGCACCGAGGCCAAATGGGCCGTAAAAACCGTGTGGATAGGTAAACGATCCAATTCAGGCTCAAGGACCGTATGCAAAATGCGCCCTATGCCTGATTCCGCGCTGTAATCCAATAGTTGCAGCGGCTTGTCCCCTGAAGTCACATCGTGGCGAGCTTGCCCTGTCTCGTCCTTCAGGGATACCGGAACAAGGGTGTCATTTCCCAGTTGGATCGATGGATAGCCTGCCATCTCGAGTTGGCTCTGAACCTGTGGATGCGTATGGCTCAGTACGAACTGAGCCTTGCCTTGGAGCATGAGAGCTTCGCAACGCTGCAGCATGTCGGATACGCATTGTATGGCTCCTATGCTGATACGCGGCTCCAGGCTGCGCAGCCAATTGGGCATAAAGGTGAAAGACAGGGTGTGCGTCGCCGCAAACTGCAAGGTGGTCGACCATGACTCTTCCACGGCCCGGGCTTCCGAAGGAAGGCGCGCCACCTGAGCAAGAAGATCTTGGGCAATCTTACGGAACCATTCTCCGGTTTCGGTCAGCGTGACGGGCTGGGTGCTTCGATCAAACAGATCCGCCCCCAGCCATTCTTCAAGAGCGCGAATGCGGCGGCCGAATGCCGGCTGAGTCATATGGCGCAAATCTGCCGCACGCGAGAAATTTTTTGTCGATGCCAGTGCCAGGAAGTCTTCAAGCCAGGAGATGTTCATGCCAGTGCTTTGAAAGCATAGAAAGAGAAAAAAATAGCATTGGCTATTAAAAGTGGCAACGCCGACTATATGGGACCACTTTCCAAAATACAGTTTAGGTTCGGCAGATGAAAATCGTCAATATTATTGAAAAAACACTACCCATCAGCTCACCAATCCGAAACGCATACATCGACTTCAGCAAAATGAATTTGAGTCTTGTGGCGGTTGTCACGGATGTCATTCGCGAGGGCAAGCCCGTTATCGGATACGGATTCAATTCCAATGGGCGTTATGGCCAGGGCACACTGATGCGGGACCGCTTTATTCCACGGATACTCGAAGCCGACCCTGCCACGCTAGTCAATGCAAGTGGCGATAACCTGGATCCGCATAACATCTGGGATGCCATGTTTACCAACGAGAAGCCGGGCGGCCATGGGGAGCGCTCTGTAGCGATCGGCACGATAGACATGGCAATTTGGGATGCCGTCGCCAAAATCGAGGGGAAGCCGCTGTTCCAGTTATTGGCTGACCGCTATGGCAACGGTCAAGCCAATAAAAAGGTCTTCGTCTATGCCGCTGGCGGATATTACTATCCCGGGCAAGATCACAATAAGCTTAAAGACGAAATGCGCAGCTACATAGATCGTGGCTACAGCGTGGTCAAGAAAAAGATCGGCGGGGCTTCGCTTGACGAAGACCTGCGCCGCATTGATTCCATCCTCAGCGTATTACAAGATGGCCAGAAGCTTTGCGTCGATGCAAATGGGCGCTTCGATCTCGATACGGCAATCGCCTATGCCAAGGCACTGTCGCAATACGACCTGTTCTGGTACGAGGAAGCCGGAGACCCGCTTGATTTCGAGCTGCAGGCGGCTTTGCGCAGCTACTACAAAAACCCCATGGCCACAGGTGAGAACCTGTTCTCCATGCAGGATGCCCGCAATCTGATTCGCTACGGCGGCATGCGCCCGGACCGCGACTGGCTGCAATTTGATTGCGCCCTTAGCTACGGGCTGGTCGAGTACCTGCGCACTCTCGACATGCTGAAAGAGCATGGCTGGTCGCCAAGCCGTTGCATTCCCCATGGCGGCCATCAAATGTCATTGAATATTGCCGCCGGCCTGGGGCTCGGCGGCAACGAATCGTACCCGGACCTTTTCCAGCCTTTTGGCGGCTTTCCCGATGGAGTGAAAGTCGAGAACAGCTACATCACGATGCCCGAGCTGCCCGGCATCGGCTTTGAAGGGAAAACGGACCTGTACCGCGTCATGCAGACCATTTCGGCATAACTGCCAATTCCAAGAAAGGAGACAACATCATGAATCTTAAAAAACTGGCCCTGACACTGGCGCTTGCCGGGTTTTCCGTGACCGGCCACGCCGCATTTCCGGAGAAGGCGGTTACGCTGGTAGTGCCATTTGCCGCTGGCGGCCCCAGCGACAAGATCGCGCGTGACGTAGCCGAAGCGCTGCGTGAACCACTGGGGCAAGCCGTCATCGTCGAAAATGTATCGGGGGCGGGAGGCACCATAGGCACGGCGAAAGTGGCTCGCACCGCAGCCGATGGCTACACCCTGCTCGTCCATCACATAGGCATGGCGACCGCGCCTTCCCTGTATAAGCAGCTCAGCTATCAAGTGCCCGATAGTTTTGAGTTCCTGGGCTTGATCAATGAGGCCCCTTCGACACTGATAGGCAGGCCCAGCCTTGCCGCAAACAGTTTTGACGAATTACGCCAGTGGATCAACGAAAACAAGGACAAGGTCAATCTTGCGAACGCCGGTGTGGGCTCGGCCTCGCATCTTTGCGGCCTCATGCTGCAAGAGGCTTTAAAGGTGAACATGACCACCATAGCGTATAAAGGAACGGCCCCCGCCATGATCGACCTGATGGGCGGCCAAGTCGACCTGATGTGCGAGCAGGCCACGAATGCGGTGACTCAGATTGAGGCAAAAAAGGTGAAATCGTACGGTGTCACCAGTACCCAGCGGCTCAAGCTACCGTCGATGGCCGCCGTCCCGACCTTGACCGAATCGGGCTTGACGGGTTTCAACGTGACCGTGTGGCATGGCCTTTATGCGCCGCGCAACACACCTCCTGAAGTTCTTGCCAAATTGAACGCGGCCCTGCGGTCGGCATTGAAAAATCCGCAATTGATACAGCGTGAAGAGGCTCTTGGCCTGAGCATAATCAATGACGACCGCCTGGATCCCGCCGGACATAAAAAATACGTGACGAACGAGATGGCGCGATGGTCCAAGGTGATTCAAGACTCGGGGCAACAGCCTAACTAACAAAAACCCGGCCGAAGCCGGGTTTTTTTGCAATGCATGATTGCAAGAGCTGGTCCTTGAAGACTCCAGGATCAGTTCTTGGTCTGATCGACCAGCTTGTTCGCGGCGATCCAGGGCATCATGGCGCGCAGCTTGCCGCCGACCTGCTCGATCTGCGATTCGGCGTTGATGCGGCGGCGCGACGTCAGCGTGGGGGCGCCGGCGGCGTTTTCCAGGATGAAGTTCTTGGCGTATTCGCCGGTCTGGATGTCGGCCAGGCATTGGCGCATGGCTTTCTTCGTTTCCTCGGTAACGATGCGCGGGCCCGTGACGTATTCACCGTACTCGGCATTGTTGGAAATGGAGTAGTTCATGTTGGCGATGCCGCCTTCGTAGATCAGGTCGACGATCAGCTTCAGTTCGTGCAGGCACTCGAAGTAAGCCATTTCAGGCGCGTAGCCCGCTTCGACCAGAGTTTCGAAGCCGGCCTTGATGAGCTCGACGGTACCGCCGCACAGCACGGCTTGTTCGCCGAACAAGTCGGTTTCGGTCTCTTCGCGGAAATTGGTTTCGATGATGCCGGCACGGCCGCTGCCGATTGCGCAGGCGTACGACAAGGCGATATCGCGCGCGGCGCCGGATGTGTCCTGATGCACGGCCACCAGCGAAGGCACGCCGCCGCCCTGGCTATAGGTGCCGCGCACGGTGTGGCCAGGCGCCTTGGGAGCGACCATGATGACGTCGATGTCGGCGCGCGGCTGGACCTGGCCGTAGTGCACGTTGAAGCCGTGCGCGAACGCAAGAGCGGCGCCCGCCTTGATGTTGCCGGCAACCTGATTGCGATACACCTCGGCGATGTTTTCGTCGGGCAACAGGATCATGACCAGGTCGGCACCCTTGACGGCTTCGGCAACTTCCAGGACCTTCAGGCCGGCATTTGCGGCTTTGTTCCACGAGGCGCCGCCCTTGCGCAGGCCGACGACCACATTGACGCCGGACTCATGCAGGTTGAGCGCGTGCGCATGGCCTTGCGAGCCGTAGCCGATGATGGCAACCGTCTTGCCTTTGATCAGGGAAAGGTCGCAATCTTTATCGTAAAAAACTTTCATTTGGGTGCTCCAATAACCGTTTGGTATTTTGATTTTTGCCGGATGCCGCATCCGGCATTCAAGGTTGAACATTGGCCGGCATACTGCCGCCTGGCCGGTAATAATAAATTAAAGCTTCAGGACGCGTTCGCCGCGGCCGATGCCTGACACGCCGGTACGCACCGTTTCCAGGATGGCGCTGCGATCGAGGGCGCCGATAAAGGCCTCGATCTTGTCCTGGTCGCCGGTGAGCTCTATGGTGTAGACCTTGTCGGTGACGTCGATGATGCGGCCGCGGAAGATATCGGCCATGCGCTTCATCTCGTCGCGCTCCTTGCCCACGGCGCGGACCTTGATCAGCATCAGCTCGCGCTCGATGTGCGGGCCTTCGGACAGATCCACCACCTTGACCACATCGACCAGGCGATTCAGATGCTTGGTGATCTGTTCGACCACCTCATCCGACCCGTTGGTGACTATGGTCATGCGCGATAGCGTCGTGTCTTCGGTAGGCGCCACGGTAAGCGTTTCGATGTTGTAGCCGCGCGCCGAAAAAAGGCCGACCACACGCGACAGCGCGCCGGGTTCGTTTTCCAGAAGGATAGAAATTACATGTTTCATTTTTCTCTCCTTACAGGTCTTCGGAACCGAGCAGCATTTCGGTCAGGCCGCGGCCGGCTTTCACCATGGGCCATACATTTTCAGTCTGGTCGGTAATGAAATCCATGAAAACCAGCCTGTCCTTGTACTTGGTGAATGCCTCGCGTATGGCCGGCTCGACGTCGGCCGGCTTTTCAATGCGCATGCCGACGTGGCCGTAGCTTTCGACCAGCTTGACGAAGTCGGGCAAGGCGTCGACATAGGATTCCGAGTAGCGCGAACCGTAGTCGATCTGCTGCCATTGCCGCACCATGCCCAGGTAGCGGTTGTTCAGGCACAGCACTTTGGGCGTCATCCGGTACTGGCTGCAGGTGGAGAGTTCCTGGATGTTCATCTGGATGGAGGCTTCGCCGGTAATGACGGCGACCTGGCTGTCCGGATTGGCCATCTGGACGCCCATCGCGTAAGGCAGGCCGACACCCATGGTGCCCAGGCCGCCGGAATTGATCCAGCGGCGCGGCTCGTCGAAACGGTAGTACTGCGCGGCCCACATCTGGTGCTGGCCGACGTCCGAGGTCACAAACGCGTTGCCGCCCGTGACTTCCCACAGCTTCTCGACCACGAATTGCGGCTTGATGATGGAGTCGGAATTTTCATAAACCAGGCATTGCTTGCCTCGCCAAGCGGTGATCTGCTCCCACCATTTGGCCAGGGCCGGCTTGTTGGGCGGCGTCTCGGCCGCGGCCTGCGCATACACGGCGTTCATTTCCTGCAGCACATCCTTCACGTTGCCCACAATGGGCACATCGACGCGAACGCGTTTCGAGATCGATGAGGGATCGATGTCGATATGGATGATCTTGCGGGGGTTCTGCGCGAAATGCTTGGTATTGCCGATGACGCGATCGTCGAAACGCGCACCCACGGCGATCAGCACATCGCAGTGCTGCATCGACATATTGGCTTCGTAGGTGCCATGCATGCCCGGCATGCCCACGAACTTGTCGTTGCTTGCCGGAAATGCGCCCAATCCCATCAGGGTGTTGGTGCATGGCGCGCCGGTCAGTTCGACCAATTGGCGCAGCTCCGCCGAAGCGTCGGACAGAATCACGCCGCCGCCCGAATAGATCATGGGGCGCTCGGCGGCGAGCAGCATCTGCACCGCTTTCTTGATTTGCCCCAGATGGCCCTTATTGACCGGCGCGTATGAGCGCATCTTGACTTCGCCGCGCTTGGCGCTGTACTTGCACTTGGCGACGGTGATGTCCTTGGGGATATCGACCAGCACCGGGCCGGGACGGCCTGTCCTGGCGATATAAAAGGCGCGGCGCATGGTCTCCGCCAGGTCCTTGACGTCGCGGACCAGGAAATTATGCTTGACGCAAGGCCGTGTGATGCCCACGGTGTCGCATTCCTGGAAAGCATCTTCGCCTATGGCGTGGCTGGGCACCTGGCCGCTGATGATCACCATTGGAATGGAGTCCATGTAGGCCGTGGCGATGCCTGTGACGGCATTGGTCAGACCCGGCCCGCTGGTGACCAGCGCGACGCCCACCTTGTCGGACGAGCGCGAATACGCGTCGGCCGCATGCACGGCTGCCTGCTCGTGGCGCACCAGAATATGCTTGAAATTGTCTTGCTTGTAGATTGCGTCGTAGATGTACAGCACTGCGCCGCCGGGGTAACCAAACACGTGGTCCACACCTTCTTCGGCCAGGCACTGCACGACGATGTCGGCGCCATTGAGTTCCATATTGTTTTCCTTTCGTAACCAGCACTGATATCCCGACCGGCCCAAAGGCCCGAGCTTGAACCGGTTGCAGCAACATGATCTGGCGCTTTATGGCTCACGGAGCCATGCCACCCAGACACCTTGCCGACCCGACCCGTACTCATCGAAACACAGCACGAGCGTTCCTGGGAACGCGGGAGGTAGAAACGGAAGCCTTGGCAACACACGCTTGTGACGCGGCCAACGGCAAATTTATTACAGGCGCAAAAAACCGGGCGGATGGCCCGGGCAACAGTGCCTCTGGCGATCCGCTCCGGATAATTGAACGGATCAACACAATAATGTAGCGCGTAACGCGGGCATAGGCAAATCAGGGAAGCAAGCGGCTTTCCAGCAACGCGCCGATGAACTCGGCATACTGCGTGGCACTGACCTCTTGATTGCTGTATTTTCGCCGCTTCAGGTACCAATCCTGCATCATGGCCTTGCATAGCGATGCCAGCAAACGGGCATTGATCTGCCGGAACGTTCCCGCCTCGATGCCTTCCTGAATGATGCCGTAAAGAATGTTCTCGATCTCGAGCTCGATGGCGATGGCTTCTTTCTTCTGCTTTTCGGGCAGGCTCTTGGTTTCCATGAAGGAAAAATAGAACCAGGGCTGCATCAGCTCGCTAAGGTACACATGCGCCTTCACCGCCGCAAGCAGCTTGTCGCGCGGCGCCGCGATGTCTTGCGTATAGGCCAGCATGGTGCGCCGGGTAAGCAGAAAGCCATGGCCCTGGATAAGGCCCAGCAGGTCCTCCTTGCTTCGTATGTAGGCGTACAGGCCGCCTATGCTGAAGCCCGAATCCGCACACAGGTCGCGCAGCGACATGGCATGAAACCCCTTGGAACTTGCCAGCCGCAGCGTCGAGTTGATGATGCGGACCAGGTTCCTGACCGCCACATGCTCTTTCTTGATGCGGATGAGGTCCCGGTTCTGATGGTAAAGCTCGCGGCAGATTTCAACTTTCGACAGGCTCAGCTCGATCTTGAAAGACTCAAAATCAGCAATCATCGCAGGCTCCCGCTGTTGTTTTCCGCCGCGCAAGTTTACGGTATTTCTATACCGACAAATAACGATGCTGGGTTTCCGTATCGCCGATCAGGTCCTCGCTTTTTGCCTCGTGGACAATCATGCCCTTTTCAAGGATGTAGGCGCGCTTGGCATGCTTCAAGGCGAAATGCACGCTCTGGTCGGTGAACAGGATGGTCGTTGTCTTGGCCAGTTCGTCGATCAGCGCGCCGATCTGCTTGACGATGACAGGCGCCAGCCCCTCGTTGGGTTCATCGAGCAGCAGCAGTAGCGGCTCGCTCATGAGCGAGCGGGCCACCGCCAGCATTTGCTGCTGTCCGCCCGACAAGGTTGCGCCATCCTGTCCGGCCAGTTCGCCCAGCATGGGGTATTCGTCGAAGATACGCTCCATGGTCCAGCGGGGCGTGGCTCCCGGCCGGCGATACTGGGCTATTTCAAGGTTCTCGCGCACGCTCAAGCCGGGAAATATGCGCCGGTCTTCGGGGACCAAGCCCACGCCCATGCGCGCGATGCGGTAGGCCGGCTGTCCGGTAATGTCGCGGCCCTGGAAAGCCACGCGGCCCGAACGCGGCGCCGACAAGCCGATGATGCTGCGCAGCGTCGTGCTTTTTCCGGCGCCGTTGCGTCCCAGCAGGCAGACGGTTTCGCCTTCATTGAGCTTGAGCGATATGCCTTGCAACGCATGGCTTTCGCCGTAATAGGTATGAATATTATCGACTTCCAGAATCATGATGCCAGCTCCTCTTCGGCGTCGCCCAGATAGGCACGCCTGACCTCGGGATGGGCCTTGACCTCTTGCGGCGTGCCCAGGGCCAGGCTTTGACCGCGATGCATGACCAGTATCCGGTCGGCCACGTCGAACACCACGCCCATGTCGTGCTCGGTGATCAGGAAGGTGTAGTCGCCCGTCGCGGCCAGGGATTTGACCAGGGCTGTCACGCGGTGGGTTTCATCGGGAGTCATGCCGGCCGTGGGCTCGTCCAGCAGCACCAGTTGCGGCCGGGTCGCCAGGACGACGGCGATCTCGACCAGCCGCTTGTCGCCATAGCTGATGAAACCGGCCCGCTTCGTGGCGATCCCGGTCAGTGACAAGCGTTCCAGCAAGGTATCCGCTTCCTGCTGAATGGGCTTGTTGCGCGACGCGATGTTGACCCATCGCCGGCTGTCGCCATGATAGGCCGTCAGCGCGACTTCCACGTTTTCGCGCACGCTCATTTCATTGAAGATGTTATTGATCTGGAATGAACGGGACACGCCCATGCGGCTGATGCGATGGGCTGGCAGCCCGGTTATGTCGGTCCCCTGGAACACGATGGTGCCCGCGGTGGGATGCATGCGGCCGGACAGCATGTTATAGAAGGTGGTCTTGCCCGCGCCGTTGGGGCCGATGATGGCCAGGGTTTCTTGGGGAAAGACCTGAAGCGACACATCGGATACCGCGGCGACGCCGCCGAAGCGCTTGGTCAGATTGCTGATCTGCAAGATGGGTTGTGTCATTTTCGCTCCAGCCACCAATCAAGAAAGGTACCCAGCAGTCCGCGCCGGAAGAACATCACCATGAGCGCCAGGATGATGCCCAGCACCAGCATCCAGGCCTGCGTCATGCTGGTGATCCAGGTTTCCAGCAAGACGAACATGGCGGCTCCGAAAAAGGGGCCAAGGAAATAGCCTGTCCCGCCCAGGATGGACATCAGCACCGGTTCGGCCGACATGGACCAATGCACGAGTTCGGGACTGGCGATGCGCAAGAACGGCGCCATCAAGCCGCCCGCCAGGCCGGCAAAAGCGCCCGCCAGAGTGAATGCCGCCAGGCGATAGCTGCGCACGTTCAACCCGCAGAAGGCCACGCGCTCGGGGTTCTGGCGTATGGCGCGCAGAATCAGGCCGAATGAAGAACGGCAGATCAAGTACAACAGCGCGGTGGCCAAAACAACCACTGCCAGCACCACGTGGTAGTAGACGCTGGGGTTGCCCAGCGTCAGGTCGAAACCCAGGCCCAATGACGTCACGCTGAATCCGGCAATGCCATCGCTGCCGTTCGTGACCGAGCGCCACTGATGAACCACGGCGAAGACCATCATGCCGAACGCCAGCGTAAGCATGGAAAAATACACTTCGTTCAGGCGTACGCTGAAGAACCCGATGACCAGCGCAAGGATCGCGCCCGCCGCGATGGCCACCAGCAGGCAGGCCAGCAAAGGCCATTGCATGCCTTGCAGCAGCAGCGCCGTGGCATAGGCGCCAACGCCGAAAAAGGCGGCATGGCCGAAACTGAGCATGCCCGTGTAGCCGAAAATAAGATTGAAGCTGGCCGCGAATAACCCCAGGATAAGAATTTCCGTGGCGATGAAGATATAGAAATACGGCGCGATCCAGGGCAAGGCGATAAGCAGGACAAGCAAGACTGCCAGCACTGCCTTGGTGAGATTTTTTTTCATAGCGACGCCCCCTTTCCCATCAGGCCGTGGGGCTTTAGCAGCAAGACAACGGCCATGCCCACGAACGGCAGGATCAGATTGATTTCGGGCAGGAAGCGGCCGCCCAATCCATGGATAAGACCCAGCACGATGGCGCCCAGCAAGGCGCCCGGAAAGCTGCCCAACCCGCCGATGACGACGACGATGAAGCTTTCGATAATGATCTTGTCGCCCATCCCCGGGTCGATGGCGCGCATGGGCGCGGCAACCACCCCGCCGACGGCGGCCAGCCAGGCGCCAAAGGCAAACACGGCGGTGATGACCAGCTTGGTGTTGATGCAAAGCACCTGAGCCATTTCGCGGTCCAGCGCGGCGGCGCGCATGATCTTGCCTGCCCGCGTGCGGTTGAACAAGAACCATAAGCCGCATACGAACACCAGGCCCACCGCCACCACGAACAGGCTGTAGGCGGGATAGGTGACGCCGCCCGGCAAGGCGACCGTGCCCTGCAGCATTGCGGGAGGATCGACGACATGTATGCCGGTCCCCCACAACAGCCGCACGGATTCATTCAAGATCAGCAGCAGCGCGAACGTCAGCAGCAGGCTGTCGGATACCTCGCGCTGATAGATGAAGCGCAGCATCAGCCTGTCGATGAGCACCGCCAACAAGGCCACGCCCAGCGGCGCCACCAGCAAGGTCAGCCAGAACGGCATGCCCAGCAGGATAATGCAGGTGTAGGCCAGATAGGCCCCCAGCATGTACAGCGCCCCGTGGGCGAAGTTGATGACGTTCAGCACGCCGAAAATGATATTCAGCCCGATGGCGATAACGAATAACAGCAAGCCGATATCAAGACTATTGAGCAAAGCCAAGCCGATACTGCTCATGACGCCCCCTCAGTGATTGCGCCGCCCCTTTTCTGTGTGGCCGAAAAAGGGCAGCGCTGCTTTCCCGCGAACGATCGAATGAATTACAGCTTGCAGGCGGGGTCGACGGGCGGCGTGATTTTTTCGCCATCGAAGAACTGCACCTCGGTCAATGAGCGGATCTTGTCCTGTGTGTTCATGGAACCTGTGCGTCCCCAGGTCGGTCCGATCAACGCCTGGTTATCGCCCTTGCGCAGCGTCAAGGTGCCCGTCGGCGCGGGAATGCTCAGGCCGGAAAGAGCCTGGGCGATCGCCTTGCCGTCGACCTTGCCGGCTTTCTCGATGGCCGCCTTGTAGGCATGCACGGCAACGTATGCCCCTTCGGCGTTATAGCTGGGCGGGGTGCCGTAGTTTTTCTGGTAGGCGGCAACGAATTTCTTGTTCAGATCGTTATCGTGCGCGCCATACCAGTAGCGTGTTCCCAGCCATACGCCCTCGGGCATTTGCTCGCCCAGCGCCGACAGCACTTCGGTGGCCGCGCCAACCGTCATCAAGACCTGGAAGCCCTGCTTGAAGAAGCCGCGATTATTGGCCTGGCGAACGAAGTTGACCAGATCGCCGCCCCATAGCGAAATCAGCACGCCGTCGGGCTTGTTCTCCATGACGCCATTGATGAAAGGCGTGAAGTCTTCGGCGCCGAATCGCGGGAAAGCCGTTTCCGTCATGAGTTGGGCATCGGGCATTTTCTCTTTTAGGTATTTGCCGAAAAATTCCCAGGACTGATGCCCGAAAGCATAGTCGGGACCTATGGTGGTCCACTTCTTGGCGCCGGTTTTTGCCGCGATTGCCGCCGCCCCCGACATGTTCTGATGAACATTCACGCTGATGCGGTAGGTATAGGCGTTGCACAGCTTGCCTGTGACGTCCGGTGTTGCCGCGTGGGTGATGATAAATGGCTTGCCCAGTTCGGGAAGCACAGGCACCAGGCCCTGTGCAACGCCCGAGCTATCCAGCCCCATCAGGATGTCGGCCTTGTCCTGGTAGACCAGCTTGCGCGCCGCCTGGATGGCCACCGCCGCCTTGCCTTGGCCGTCTTCCAATTGCAGCGTCAGCTTGCGCCCCAGCACGCCGCCGGCCGCATTGATTTCATCCATGGCCAGCTTGATGCCCTGCTCGGCAAACTTTCCATAGGTGGCGGCGCTGCCCGACATGATATAGATGGCGCCTATCTTGATGGGCTCTTCGGCCGCCTGGGCGGGAACCGCGGCAAATGCGCCGGCCAGCGCCAGCGCCATGATGGGTCGTTTAGATAAAAACTTGAACATGCGAATGTCTCCTGGAATAGTTATGGTGCTACAGGTTGATTCTTCGTTTCCACATCTGTTGCCAAGTCTGCATAATCGATAGCTGTCACCTCCCTTGCGTACTGTCTTCGCGGGGACGGGATCCGCCGTCTTCGGCCAACCGCTCGCGCAGAAGATTCTTCCGGATTTTCCCTGTGGATGTCTTGGGCAGTTCCCCAAAGACGACTTTCCTGGGTGCCTTGTAGGAAGCCATATGGGCTTTGCAAAACGCGATGATTTCCTGCTCGTTCACCGCCTGCATGGCATCTTTCAAGGCGACGAAGGCGCAGGGGGTCTCGCCCCACTTGTCATCCTGCATGGCCACCACCGCCGCTTCGAGCACTTGGGGGTGGCGGTACAGAACCTCTTCGACCTCCTGGCTGGAAATGTTTTCTCCGCCGGAAATAATGATGTCCTTGGCCCGGTCTTTAACTTCGGCATAGCCGTCGGGGTGCATGACGGCCAGGTCGCCCGTGCGGAACCAGCCGTCCCTGAATGCGTCGCGCGTGGCGGCTTCGTTCTTCAGGTAGCCCTTCATGAGCGTGTTCCCGCGCATGACCAGTTCGCCCAGCGTCTGCCCATCGCAAGGCGCCAGGGAGCCATCGGCAAGACTGACGACGGCGACATCGTCGATGGCGAACAGGCCCACGCCCTGCCGGGCCATTTTTCGCGCCAGATCGTCGGTGGACAGATCCGCCCACTTGTTCTGCCAGACGCATAGGGTGGACGGCCCGTAGGACTCGGTAAGGCCATACAGGTGCGTGATGCCGAAGCCGATCTCCTGCGCTCGGCGTATGACTGGACTGGGAGGCGCCGCGCCGCCCAAGGCGAACTGCACAGGGCTGGAAAGGGATTGGCCGTTCTTGTGGAAATCGTTGAGCAGCATATTCAGCACGACGGGCGCGCCGCACATGTGCGTGACCTTGCAGCCTTCGATGCGCTCCAGGACATGGTCGGCCTGGACCTTGCGCAGGCAGACATGCGTGCCGCCCACCGCCGTGATGGCCCAGGTGTAGGACCAGCCGTTGCAGTGGAACATGGGCAGAGTCCACAGGTAGACGGTATCGGCCGTCATGTTGAAGGCCATGGCGTTGCTCAGCGCGGCCAGGTAGGCGCCCCGGTGGTGGTACACGACGCCCTTGGGGTTGCCGGTCGTGCCCGAAGTGTAGTTCAGCGCAATGGCATCCCATTCGTCGCCGACCTTGCGCCATTGAAAATCGGGGTCGCCCGCTGCCGCCAGGCTTTCATAATCCAGGCTGGACAAGCCCTGCGAAACGCCTGCCTGGCGGACAATGGCAACGCATACGGGCGGCGAGGCCATGCCCTGCATCGCCTGCCGCAGCATGGGCTCGAATTCGGTGTCATAGAACAGCAGGCGGGATTCGCCGTGCTCCAGGATGAAGCGCAAGGTGGCCGGGTCCAGGCGGGTATTCAACGCATTCAGCACCGCCCCGGCCATGGGAACGGAATAATGGCACTCCAGCAGCTCATGCGTGTTGAAGCACAGTACCGAAACGGTGTCGCCGGCCCTTATTCCCATGTTTTCCAGGGATGCGGCCATGCCGCGGCAGCGGCGATAGAAGTCCCTGTACGTCAGCGTCATGCCGTCGTCGATAATGGCGGTCTTTTCAGGAAACACATGCGCCGACCGCTGCAAAAAACTGATCGGCGTCAGGCTTGAATAGTTGGCGGAATTCCTGTCCAGCCCCTGATGATATTTATCGTCCATGGATGCCCTCTACCGGTCCAGATGCCTGGGGTTGCAAAGCAGCAGTTTGGCCCTCGTCAACGTCAGCAGCAGTTCCCGCAGACGCGGATAGTCCGACTCGCGGATGGCACGCTCCCGTATCAGGGCCGCCAACTCATGTTCGCTAGCCTGGGCGGATCCATCCCGCCCCGTCTCGGCGTGAAAGCGCCGGATCTCGCAACGGGCCGACTCGTCGTCGGCCGCGTGCGGCGCCAGTTCGCGCGCGGCGATCGCCATGGCATTGGCGATCATAAGAGCATCGTAGGTCTTTTCAGGGGGCAGTAAAGGCAATAATTCGTCCAACAGCGTACGCCGCGCCACGCTCAGCAGTTCATTTCCGTAAGGCCGGTTATTCATGCGCTCCCTCCGTGGTGTTGGATATGCTCGAGCAAGTCGAATTCGATTTCGGGCACCAGCCGTCCGGTCAGGGCCAGCTCCAGCGAGGCCTGTCCGCCCGAAATGTGGCGCTGGGCCTGCTGCAAGGCAATGATTGCCCAGCGCGTCATGCCCATGGCCTCCCAGTAGAGCACCGCATTGCCATCGACCGGGCGGCCGCTGGCCTGGCCATAAGCGGCGAACAAGTCCGTCTTATGGCCAATTCCGCCGACCGCCTTGTCGTTGACGCCGAAACGCCAGCTTTTGGCGCACAGCCATCCCAGGTCTTCGTAAGGATCGCTCCAGGCGGCGAACTCCCAATCGAGTATGCCGCTGACCCGCCCCTGATCGACCATGTAGTTGCCCGTCCGGAAATCGCAATGGCACAGCACAATCCCGGCGCTTTCGGGAGCGTTGTCCTGCAACCAGTTCAAGGACCATTCCAGGACGGGATGCGGCTCCGGTATGCGATCCAGCGCATCGCGATAGGCCTGCACCCGCCACAATGCCGGCGAACCCGCCGGCACCGGAAGAAAATCCAGTCTGGCGTCGGGCGGGCATACTGTGTGCAAGCGCGCCAGCTCCCTTCCCAACTGCTCGGTAATGTTCTTGACCTGCCGGTCTTCCAGTTGCGCGCGAACCAGCTTGCGCCCTTCCGCCATGCCCGGAACACGGGCCATGATGCAAAATACATTGCCGATGACCGACGTATCGGTACACAGCCATAGCGGCTCGGGTACCGTCACCCCGGCCTGGCGCGCCACGCGCAAGACCTGGAATTCCTGTTCGCGCGTCAGGCTGGCATCGACCTTGGACGGCGAATCGCTGCGCACGACCAGATCCAGCCTGCCTGGCCGGCTGCCGCCCAGGCATTCGACCGACAGGGCATAGTTGCTTTGTATGGCGCCGCCCGACAGGCGCGAGAAGGCCAGCGGCTCGGCGCGCTGCGCGCCGGTCCGCTGCTGAACATAAAGCACCAATTCGCGCTGTATGGCTTCCGGGCTCATTTGCCTCCCTAGCCCCATTTCCAGAAATCGCCGCCCTCTTTCATCATTTGCCGGGACAGGACCATTTTATGCACTTCGGACGCGCCGTCGACAAGCCGGGCCTGGCGCGCATAGCGGTATATCCATTCAAGGCGTGTATCTTTGGAATAGCCCCTGGCGCCGCATAACTGGATGGCGGTATCGGCCGACTGCTGCAAGACGTTTGCGACCGCCACCTTGGCCATGGACACTTCCTTGCGGGCGAAATCGCCCTGATCGAGCTTCCAGGCCGCATGCATGGTCAACAGGCGGCCTGTCTGGATGGCCATGGCGGCCTCGCCCAGCATCCACTGCACCCCTTCCCGATCGGCGAGCCGCGATCCGAAGGCTTCGCGGTGGCCGACATAGTCGGCGGCGATCTCCAGCGCACGCTTGGACAGGCCCAGCCAGCGCATGCAGTGAGTCAGCCGTGCCGGGCCCAGACGGATTTGCGTCAGCTTCAGGCCGTCTCCGACTTCCATCAGGCGATTCTCGTCGGGTATGGCCATATTGTCGAACCTTAGCTCGCAATGCCCGCCATGCTCCTCGGGACCCATGATGGGTATGCGCCGAAGGATCTCCCAGCCCGGATCGTCCTTGTGAAACAGAAAGGCCGTCAAGCCCTTGCGCGCATCGTCGGATGTGCGCGCAATCAAAATGAAATGGGACGCCGCCGCCGCGCCGGTGATGAAATGCTTGACGCCGTTGACTATCCAGCGGTCGCCCTTGCGCACGGCGACGGTACGCATCATGGCCGGGTCGGACCCCGAACCCGGCGCAGGCTCGGTCATGACAAAGGACGACTGCACCTGGCCATTGATGATGGGTTGCAGCCAGCGTTCTTTCTGAGCTTCGGTGGCCACCTTGTTGAGCACCATCATGTTGCCGTCGTCGGGAGCCGCCGAGTTGAACACGACCGGTCCGAAAATGGACCGGTTCATCTCTTCGTAGCATGCGGCCATTTCAACGATGCTCAAGCCTTGTCCGCCCCGCTCCCTGGGCATTTGCAGGCACCATAAATCCTGCTCACGGGCTTTGCCGCGCATGTTCCGAAGCAGGGCCAAATCGATGTTCTCGTGTTCGTCATACGAATCGGCGCGCTCTTCAAGAGGAAGGAGCTCCTGCTCGACAAACGCCCTGATGCGGCTGCGGTATCCTTCGCCTCGCGGCGACAAGGTAAAGTCCATATGGCTGGCCCTCAAAGAGACGACTGCAAATGACCGCCATCGACCACGATGGAACTGCCGGTCATATAAAGAGATGCATCGGACGCAAGCAGCAGCAAGGCGCCATCCAGATCCCGCGGCGTGCCCAGCCTGCGCTGAGGGATACGCTTGATCAGGGCCTGGCCCGCTTCCGATGCGAAGAAATCGCGATTCAAGTTGGTTTCCATGTATCCCGGGGCCAGCGCGTTGACACGTATGCCGTAGCGGGCCCACTCCAGCGCCATGGCGCGGGTCATGTGCTCCAGCCCCGCTTTCGACGCGGCGTAAGGCAGTACAGCGGCGGCAACGCGATGCCCCAGTATGGAGGTGACCGTGATGATGGAGCCGGGCTTGCCGGCATCCACCAAGTGCCGCGCGGCCTGCTTGCACACCAGCCAGCTGCCTTTCAGATTGACGTCGACGACCTGCGACCACTCGTCGGCCAGTATATCGAGCGATTTCTTGTTGACCGCCACGCCGGCATTGCACACCAGGATGTCGACGATGCCGCAAAGCGACCAGGCTTGCCGGAAAGCCAGCTCTACGCTGGCGGGATCGCCGACATCCATGTGCAGCGCGTGCCCGTCGATATTTGCGCCGCGCAGCTGCGCCGCCAGTTGCTCCAGGGGCTGAAGGCGCCGTCCGGCCAGAATGACGGTGGCACCGGCACGGCCCAGCGTGCCGGCAAAATGCGAGCCGAGCGCTCCGGCCGCGCCGGTTACCAGCGCAACTTTGCCATCCAAGCGGAATCCGACATCCATTTCAGCCTCCCCTCTTCTTTCGCCAAAGAATAGAACGATCGTTCGATAATGTCAACGAACCGCGGCCTTGCCAATCGGGACTTCGTTTTGCATCTATACTTTCTTGCCTCCCGTCATTCGGAGTTTGCATGATCACACGCATACCCCAGCTCCAGCGCTTTCTTTACAGCCATTATTTTTTTGGCGGCCTGCGGCAAGCCATAGGCGTATTGCTTCCGGCGCTGATTCTGGTGGGCGTCTTCCAGATGTACAGCGTAGGCATGATTGCCGCCATCGGCGCCGCCTGCGTCGCCATCATCGACCAGCCCGGCGGACCGCGGCGATATGGAACCAACGGCATGCTGGCCGCCATCTTGCTGGGCTCGCTGACCGCCGCCGTAACCGGACTGGCGTCCTCGCACAGCCTGCTGATCTGGCTGGTGGTTCCCTGCCTGTGCTTCCTGTTCTCAATGTTCACGGTTTTTGGCAAGCAAGGCGGCCTGCTCGGTTTTGCCTGTCTGCTGATCATGACATTGACCATGCGCGTGCCTCTGGCCCCCCACGAAGTGCTTGAGCACACGATTTATTCCTTCCTGGGCGGCGTCTTCTATTTTGCGTTCAGCTTCGCGGCGCACCGGCTGCTCTGGCACCGTGAAGAGCTGCAGGCGCTATCCGTCGCCTTGTTCGCAACCGCCGATTACATGGCCGCCAGGTCCCGTTTCTACGATGTGAATTCCGATCTGGATGAAAGCTACCGGCTTCTGATCCACACGCAATCGGCCATGACCGACAAACACCAGGCGGCGCGCGACACTGTCCTGCGCGAGCTTCCCAAAGGACGGGGCCGCGCCGATCGCCTGCGCACCGCATCGCTGAATATCTTCATCGATATGGTCGCGCTGCTGGACAGCCTGGTCGCCACCCATACCGACTACGCCACCTTGCGCCGCACCCTGCCCAACAGCGACGTGCTGATCTTCAGCCGGGATGCGCTGCGCAAGCTGTCCATCAATGTGGCCGATATCGCGTTCAATGTCGCGCGCAACCGGCATGTCAAAGAGCGCAACAGCGTCAAGGCGGAGCTGCGCGCCATTGAATACGAACTGGAAAAATACCGCGAGGGCGGCATGGTCGACAGCGAACCCGAGGTCTACGCCCTGCTGGTGCAAGTGCTGCGCCGCTTGCGCAATGCGACGCGCCTGGTCGATCGCATGGCCGAGCATATAAGCGGCGTGGGCAATACGGAATTGGTGGACATGCGCCTGGACAAGTCGCTGGACCGATTCCTGTCGCGCAAGACCTGGCGCCTGGGCATGCTGACCAGCAACCTGCGCATGGACTCCTCGCATTTTCGCTATGCCTCGCGCGTGGCCATTGCCGCCCTGCTTGCCATGACGCTTTCAGCCGTGGTGGCGCACACCGGTGTCCTCGAAAGAATGGGGTCCGGGCTTAGCGCCCACAGCTATTGGATAGTCCTGACCATCCTGGTCGTCATGAAGCCCGGCTTTGCGCTGACGCGCCAGCGCAACGGCTGGCGTCTGATCGGAACACTGATAGGCTGCGGCCTGGCCTTGCTGCTGTTCAACATCACCCACAGCCCCGACATCTACCTTGCCGTGCTGGTCGTGACTTGCGTGCTGGGCTATAGCCTGATACAGGTGAATTTCATGGCCGCGGCCATCTTCAATACCCTGTTCGTGCTGCTGGTCTTCCATTTCCTGTCGCCCACCACCAATGCCGTCATCGGAGAAAGGCTGGCCGACACCTTCATAGGATGCGGCCTGGCACTGTTGTGCAGCTACATTCTGCCCTGGTGGGAACACAGCTTCATGGGCTCGCTGGCCAGGGCCGCCAGGAAATCGAACCAGGCCTTCCTGAAGGCCGGCCTGCGCTATGCCGAACTTACACGCGCTCAGGCGGCGTCCAGCTCCGCGGAACTGGACGCCAAGCAGCACGAGGCCGAAGTCCATTGGCGGGTGGCGCGCAAGAACATGCATATCGCCTTCGGCAATTTCGCCGCCGCCTTCTATCGGATGATGGACGAGCCGATCAAGCGCCAGAACAATGTTCCGGAATTGAACAATCTGCTTATACAAAACCACGTCCTGGCATCGCAGATCACATCGGCGATACCTATCCTGGCCAGCCTCACCGACGTTCCGGAAGGCATCCGCAAATCGCTGGACGCCGTCGAGCTATATCTGGACGACAAGGATGCCGATCCGCCGGCTTCCATAGAGACCGAAGGCGAGCTTGCCGCCCTGGCCTATCCCTTGCGGCAGATGGTCAAAGCCGCGCAATTGATACGGCAGGAAATGCGCGGCCTTGAAACCGCCAGCAATGGCGCATAATCGCCTGCGCCATCAAGCCTGCTTGCGCCTGAACACCAGCTTGTCGGCGGAGGATTCGGATGCGGCATAGGCATAGCCTTCGCTGGCGAATCCCTGCAAGGCATCGACCGTCGCGATCTTGTTTTCAATGACATGGCGGGCCATCAGTCCGCGTGCCCGCTTGGCATGGAAACTGATTACTTTCCAGGCACCGTTCTTGTAATCCTGGAAAACACATTGAACCACCCTGGCCTGTAGCGTTTTCAGATCCACTGCCTTGAAATACTCTTCGGATGCAAGATTCAGCACCACCCGGGACGACGCCTTCCGGGCTCCGGGCAAGGCATCCAGACGCTCGTTCAGATAGCCCGCAATCGAGCTGCCCCAATATTCGTACAGATTCTTTCCCTTGCCGGTTTCCAGCCGCGTGCCCATCTCTAGCCGATAGGGACGCATCAGGTCCAGCGGCCGCAGCACGCCATACAACCCGCTAAGCAAGGCCAGGTGTTCCTGAGCCCATTTCAGCTTCGCATCGGACAAGCTCGATGCGTCCAGGCCTTCATAGACATCGCCATTGAAGGCCAGCACAGCCTGACGGGAATTGGTTTGATCGAATACCGGCTTCCAGGCGGCATAGCGATCCACGTTGAGCTTGGCCAATGCCTGGCTAAGTTTCATCAGATCGGCCACTTCGGTGGCGGATTTTTTCTTCAGGACCTTGATCAGGCCGGCCGCCTGGTCCACGAACAAAGGTTGCGTATGCAAGGTGGTGCGCACAGGCGAGTCGTAGTCCAGCTTTTTCGCCGGCGACAGTAGCAACAGCATTATTGTTTCCTTGAGTGATGAATATTCGGCGGCACGCTAGCGCGCCGTCCAGCCTCCGTCCAGGGTCAAGGTCGTGCCGGTCATTTGATCGGCCGCTTCCGAGGACAGGAACACCGCCGCGCCCGCCAATTGCTTGGGTGTGACGAACTGAAGAGAAGGCTGTTTTTCGGCAAGCAGTTCTTTGGCGGCCGTTTCGATGTCCGTGCCCGCCTTTTGCGCCAAGGCTTCGATCTGCTTTTCCACCAGCGCGGTACGCACCCATCCCGGGCAGATGGCATTGCAGGTGACGCCATTGCCCGCGTTCTCAAGCGCCGTGACCTTGGTCAGGCCGACCACGCCATGCTTGGCCGCGACATAGGCCGATTTATTGGCGGAAGCCACCAGCCCATGCGCCGAAGCAATGTTGATGATACGGCCCCAACCCTGCTTCTTCATATGCGGCAGGGCGGCCGCAGTGCCGTGGAAAACCGCTGAAAGATTCAAGGCGATAATGGCATCCCAGCGCTCGACCGGGAAGTTTTCGATCAAATCGGTGTGCTGGATGCCGGCATTATTGACCAGGATGTCGATACCGCCCAGAGCCTTCACGGCCGCATCGATGAATTCGCGAGTTGCGTCCGACTTCATCAGGTCGGCATTGATGTAATACGCCTTGACGTCGAATTCCAATTCAATATTGACCCGCTCTTTTTCAATGGCGGCGGCATCGCCGAAACCATTGATGACCACGTTGGCGCCATTGGCCGCAAATTCGCGGGCCATGGCAAGGCCTATACCGCTGGTCGAACCTGTGATGACTGCACGTTTACCTGTAAGCATGTCGTTCCTTTCTTATTGGGTCCAAAAAGCCCTGCATTCCGGTATTAGTGTACCGCCCGATACCGCCCCCCAATCGGCCGGCAAGGCGATTATGAATTTTTTTATTTCCTTGCTAGAATAGCGGACTTGCCTACTTACGCCGCTTGGTTTTCGACCAGACTTCAAGCAATGGGCCTAGCGGGCAATAGCAGTAAAAATGCAGTAAACAGGACAGGTGGCAGAGTGGTCGAATGTACCTGACTCGAAATCAGGCGTACGGTAACCCCGTACCGTGGGTTCGAATCCCACCCTGTCCGCCAATGAAATCTAAAAAGGGCTGCCCCGCAAGGCAGCCCTTTTTGTTTACAGCGCGCGAAGAGCTTTCGCCCGGCGCGTTCAACCCTTGGCTTAATCCAGGAGTTCCGGAGGAACGTTGCCGCCGTTGGCGGCAATGCGGGCAAGCACCGTTTTGTGCAGCCAGATATTCATTTGAGCCGAATCATCCATCAGGTTCGCTGGGCAGCCAAGCTCGGTGGCCAGCTCCTTGCGTGCGGCAAAGCTGCTGTCCATGTTCAAAAGCTTGAGCAAGTCGACAATGGAAGTGCGCCAGTTCAATTTCTGAGAATTCGCCGCCGCGCTTTTCTCTAATTGGGCAACCACATCGACCATAGGCAAGGCTGCCGATGAGGCCGTGGCTTGCGCCGCCGCAGATGCATTGTCAGCGGGAGCTGGAGCGGCATCAGCGGTACCAATGCCCAATTTTTCTAGAATTTTGCTAAAGAAACTCATGCTATCTCCTGGAGATTCAAGTCATTGGAAAGTGAGTCCGCAAACCAATCGCATCGGCGCTTGAACACATCACTTATCTCTGAATATACCAACCTTCCCTCTCTAATGTCGTATCAAACAAATTACCAAGATCAAGAACTGTCAAGATTCCAGACATTGTTGCGTCCCATCCGGACATCCGCAAGCGCCGGGTAGCGGCTGGCGGGCCCGCCAGCCTTGCGTTGCGCCAAGGTCAGGTTTACGTTGCCACAATTTCCGTAAAAGCCTATAGTGTTACCAAGTGTCATGAGTTGGTAAAGAGGCCGTCGCGCCTTCTGAATTTCGGCTTTGGCATGCATATCATGACAGGGCCGGCTAGCTAGCTTAAAGGAGCCGTCATGAAAATCGAATCTCTGCACTTGGTCGTCGATATCAATCACGACGGGGCCTATAGCCTGTGGGAACTCTGGGAATCGGTCAAGTTCGTGTATCGCTTGCCTGGCAATCTTCTGGTCGAAGGGCTGGGCCATATCCCTTACCTGTCATCGTTTCTTGGCATCAAGGCTTCCGAAGCCACCGGCTACGGCAGCCTTGACGGGCTGCTGTCGGTCACGCTTTCCCTGCTATTTTGGATCGTGGTCTTGTTCAGCGTACTGACCCTGTCATCTCCATCCACCGACGAGGTCGACGAAAGCCCGAAAGGAAGCGATGGGGGGCATGCGAAGCCGCCCCCGGGCTTCCTTCCCGCGGGAACAGGCCGGGTATCGGCAAGCGCCGCCGAATCGGACGATGGGGCCTGGGTGTCGTCAACGATACACAGCCACCGGCCGGTAAGCCGCCCCGCCTATTCGGCGCCCGGCATTGGAAAGCACAAAAAACAACCGCGCCGACGCCATCACCTGATCAGCTACCTGATTCGGCATGCCAAATAACAACAACAGGCGTTATCAAATGTAATCATGGTCCATACCGGCCATATGGCTGTAGCTTTTTGAAGCGCTTTACCTGTTTCGCCTAACCGTTCTGAAACCAATAAACGGCACAATAGGCTGAACGAATTAATAAACAGGTGCTCGCATGAAAAAACTGCTATTGCTCGCGGCGGCTGCTACAGCCATGTTGGGCTCCAATGCCGCCATGGCGCGCGTCGATGTGGATATTTCCATCGGGGTGCCAGGCATTATCTATAGTGAACCCGATTACTACTATCCGCCGGTTCGATACGTGGAACGCCCCAGGGTGGTGATACTGCCCGAACGCGTATATAGGCCGGTACCCGTTTATCGCTCACGCTATTACCGTGAAGAATACCGTGGCCACAGGCACTATAAAGAATACAAGCATCGCGGCAAGCATCACCGCCGCCATCGCGGCGGTTGGGACGACTGACCAGGCAAAACAGACATCCCCGCTTTAAGCGGGGTCCAGTTGCCCGCAAGGCCCGCCAGCAAGCGGGCCTTTTGCTTTCAGGTTCCCGCTGCCAAGCGGTCAAGTCCGCCCATGTAGGGGCGCAGCACCTCCGGGATGACGATGCTTGCGTCTTCTTGCTGATAATTCTCCAGCACCGCGACAAGCGCCCGGCCAACGGCCAAGCCGGATCCATTCAAGGTGTGGAGGTATTCAGGCTTGCCTTTTTCGGGGCGGTAGCGGGCTTGCATGCGGCGCGCCTGAAAGGCTTCGCAGTTGGATATCGACGAAATTTCGCGCCAGGTGTTCTGGGCCGGCAGCCAGACCTCGATATCGTAGGTTTTGGTGGAGCCGAAACCCATGTCGCCGCCGCACAGCAATACCACTCGATAGGCCACGCCCAGGCGCTGCAGCACCGTCTCGGCATGGCCCACCATCTCTTCGAGCACCTGGTAGGACTGCTCCGGATGAACGATCTGCACCATTTCGACTTTATCGAACTGATGCTGGCGTATCATGCCGCGGGTATCGCGGCCTCCGCTGCCCGCCTCGGAACGGAAGCAGGGTGTGTGGGCGGTCAGTTTAAGAGGCAGGTCCTGTTGAGGGATGATGGTATCGCGCACCGATCCGGCCAAGGTGATCTCAGAGGTCGAGATCAGGTACAGATCTTCACGGGCGACCGTGTTTCCCTGCTCATCCCGTTCAGAGTCCTCGTCTTGCCCGCCTTTGGTCACCCAGAACATGTCGTCCTTGAATTTGGGCAATTGCCCGGTGCCGAACAGGGTGGAGCTGTTGACAATGTATGGGGTATAGCATTCTTGATAGCCATGCTCGGTGGTCTGAAGATCCAGCATGAACTGGGCCAGCGCGCGATGCAGGCGGGCGACAGGGCCGCGCAGCATCATGAAGCGGGCGCCGGACAGTTTACGGGCCGTTTCAAAATCCAGGCCCATGGGCTCGCCCAAAGCCACGTGGTCCTTGGGCTCGAAGGTAAACGGCGCGGGGTTGCCATTGGCGTCGGTGGCCATGCCGGGCGGAAGCCAGCGGCGCACTTCGACGTTATCGTCGCTATCCTTGCCGGCGGGCACGCTTTCATGAGGCAGGTTGGGAATGGTCATCAGCCATTCGTTCAGCTCGCCCTGCACCGCCGCCAGATCCAGTTCCAGTTCCTTCAGGCGGGCCGGAATCTGCTGCGACTCGGCCATTTCCTTGCTGGCGTCTTCCCCTTTTGATTTCAGTTGGCCAATCAGCTTGGAGACCGCATTGCGCCGCGCCTGCAAAGCCTCGGTTTCCACCTGAACCGACTTGCGTCGCGCTTCCAGTTGGTTGAAGCGGTCGGTGTCGAAGGCAATGCCGCGAAGCTGCAGGGCCTTGACGACGATGGGCAGATCTTTACGCAACTGATTGGGGTCTAACATAATCAACCAAGAAAAAAATTAAAGGATACGGCGGGCATGCTGGCGGCTATTTGGACTTGCTCTGCTTGTCCAACTGCCGCAAGAATGCCAGCTTTTCGGAGATTTTACCTTCTAGCCCGCGGTCGGTCGGCTTGTAGAAGCTGGCCCGCAGGCCATCGGGGAAGTAGCTTTCGCCCGCGGCATAGCCGTGCGGCTCGTCGTGCGCGTAACGGTATGCGTGACCGTGGCCCAGTTCCTTCATGAGCTTGGTGGGCGCGTTGCGCAAATGCATGGGAACCGGCGCACTGCCGTTTTCCTCGGCATAGCGCCGGGCCATTTTGTAAGCGCTGTACACCGCGTTCGATTTGGCGGCGCAAGCCATGTAGACCACCGCCTGGGCCAGGGCCAGCTCGCCCTCCGGCGACCCCAGGCGCTCGTAGATGTCGGCGCCGTTCAGGGCCAGTTCGGTGGCGCGGGGGTCGGCCAGCCCTATGTCCTCGATGGCCATGCGCACGATGCGCCGCGACAGATAGCGCGGGTCCGCCCCGCCATCCAGCATGCGGGCAAACCAATACAGGGAAGCATCCGGGTCTGAGCCGCGGACCGCCTTGTGCAGGGCGCTGATCTGATCGTAGAAGGCATCGCCTCCCTTATCGAAACGGCGCAGATTCTGCGACAGCGACGTTTCCAGCCAGGCGCTGTCGACCACGGCCACGCCCGCGTCGCGCGCGGATTCGGCCACGACCTCCATGGCGTTGATGACGCGGCGCGCATCGCCGTCCGCCCAACGCGCCAATTGCTCGCGCGCGGCGGGATCGAAATCCAGAAGAACAGGTGGGGCGGCATCGCCAGCCGCCGAGCCCTGAACGGCATCCTCGCCCGGAGCAGCGATAACAGCCGCGTCGGCCCCCGCGCCCGTACCGGAGCCATCCCGGTTAAGCAGGGCAATGGCGCGATCGATGAGCTCTTGCAGCTCGTCGACAGACAAGGACTGCAGCACATAGACCCGCGCTCGTGACAGCAGCGCCGAATTGACCTCGAAAGAGGGGTTTTCGGTGGTGGCTCCGATGAAGGTGAACAGGCCGCTTTCCACATAGGGCAAAAAAGCGTCCTGCTGCGCCTTGTTGAAGCGGTGGACCTCATCGACGAAAAGGATGGTGCGCCTGCCCTGCCCCTGGGCGACCTGAGCGGAAACCACCGCCTCGCGTATGTCCTTGACCCCGCCCAGCACAGCCGACATCGCCAGGAACTGGGCATCGAAGCCGTCGGCCATAAGGCGTGCCAGGGTTGTCTTGCCCACGCCCGGAGGCCCCCAGAAAATCATGGAATGAGGCCGTCCCGACTGGAACGCGACTCGCAAGGGCTTGCCGGGACCCAATAAATGCGCTTGGCCGACTACATCGTCCAGCGTCCTGGGGCGCATGCGCTCGGCCAGGGGCGCGTGCGTGGAAGCGATGGCGGACCCGAATAAATCGTGGGAGCTTGCCATACAGGCCTACTGCATCTTGACGACATCAACGCCCGCAGGCGGCGTGAAGGTGAATTCGTCCGCATCCAGCTTGGGATTGGACACGATATGGCTAAGATCGATGCGCGTCGTCTGGCCGAAGGAATCGAGCAGCTCCAGCCTGGCGGGAAGCCCGTCCGCGAAGCCGATATCCACATGCGTGAATCCGGCATCGGCGCCGTGCGGCTTGGCGCGCAGCCAGTCCAGTCCATCCTTGCCCGGCAAGGCGGCGATATCAAAGGCCTGGTCCAACGAACCCGAGCCGAACAGGATGGCCGCCGGCGATGCGCCCAGGGACTGGTCCACGCCGCGCACGCTGACCTGGGCCAGGTCGGGATCGTACTGATAGACCTGCTTGCCGTCGGAAACAATGAGCTGCTCGTATGGCTTCTTGACGGCCCATCGGAACTTGCCGGGCCGCAGAAACGAGAATTCGCCCGTTTGGGGGGCCTTGCCCTGCGCTTGGCCATCCACGCGCTGCTGGCTGAACTGTCCCGTCGCGGAAGGAACCTGGGCAATGAACTTGCGCAATTGCGAGGGCGCATCGGCCGACCAGGCAAGCAAGGGGCTGGCGGCCATGCATATGGCAGCCGCTAAGTGTTTAATCTTCATTGGAGGAATTCCCCGCTGGAACCAGGATTTCACGATTGCCATTGGACTGCATGGCGGAGACCAGCCCGGCCTGCTCCATTTGCTCCAGCAGGCGGGCCGCGCGGTTATAGCCTATGCGCAGATTGCGCTGCACCGACGAAATGGATGCCCGCCGGTTTTTCAGGATTACTTCCACGGCCTGATCATACAAGGGATCGGACTCGGCGTCGGCAAAGCCGGTTACACCGCCTACGCCATCGCCGGTTTCGCCTTCCAGCGCGCCTTCCAGCAGGCCCTCGATGTAGTTGGGCTCGCCCTGCTCTTTCAGGGCTTCCACGACACGATGCACCTCGTCGTCGTGCACGAATGCGCCGTGCACCCGGGCGGGCAAGCCGCTACCGGGAGGCAAATACAGCATATCCCCCTGTCCAAGCAATGCCTCCGCGCCCATCTGGTCCAGAATCGTGCGCGAGTCGATCTTGGATGACACCTGGAAAGCGATGCGGGTGGGAATGTTGGCCTTGATCAGCCCCGTGATGACATCGACGCTGGGGCGCTGGGTGGCCAGAATAAGATGAATCCCCGCCGCGCGGGCTTTCTGGGCCAGGCGGGCGATGAGCTCTTCGATCTTCTTGCCGACGACCATCATCAAATCGGCCAGCTCGTCGATGACCACCACGATCATGGGCAGTGTCGACAAGGGCTCGGGCGCGTCGGGCGTCAGGGAAAAGGGATTGGGTATGGGCTCTTCACGCTTGATGGCGTCGCGTATCTTGGTGTTGTAGCCGGCCAGGTTGCGCACGCCCATCTTGCTCATGAGGCGATAGCGTTTTTCCATTTCACCCACACACCAATTCAGGGCGTTGGCGGCATGGCGCATATCGGTGACCACCGGCGCCAGCAGATGGGGTATGCCTTCGTAGACGCTCATTTCGAGCATCTTGGGATCGATCAGGATCAGCCTGACTTGCGTCGCATCGGCCTTGTACAACAAGGACAGGATCATGGCATTGATGCCCACGGACTTGCCCGAACCGGTGGTGCCCGCGACCAGCAGGTGGGGCATCTTGGCAAGATCGGCCACGACCGGATTGCCGGCGATATCCTTGCCCAGCGCCATGGTCAGCATCGACGCGCTGGCGTGATAGGTTTGCGAGCCGATGATTTCCGACAGCTTGACCATCTGCCGCTTGGGATTGGGCAGCTCCAGGCCCATCAGATTCTTGCCCGGAATGGTTTCCACGACGCGGATGCTGACCAGGCTGAGTGCGCGTGCCAGGTCCTTGGCCAGGTTGACGATCTGGCTGCCCTTGACGCCGGTTGCCGGCTCGATTTCGTAGCGGGTGATGACGGGCCCCGCCTGGGCGGCCACCACGACGGCCTTGACGCCGAAATCGGACAGTTTTTTCTCGATCAGGCGCGAGGTGTATTCAATGGTTTCGGGCGAAACCGTCTCGGCCTGCTCGACGGGCATGTCCAGCAGATCTATGGCTGGCAGGTCGCCCGATCCGCCCGCCTCGACCGGCGCGGCAAACAGGGTTTTCTGCTTTTCCTTTTCGACGCGCACCGACTTGGGAACCGATGTGATGGCCGGCTCGATGCGCACCGGTTGCTCGTGGACCAATTGTTCCTGCTTGGCGACCACGATTTCATTGCGCTCGGCCTTCTTGGCCTGCCCGACCTTGCGATCTTCCCGCGCCGCTTTCAGCTCCAGCACCCGGCGTGCGGCTTTTTCGATGAGCAGGCCCACCCGCTCGGCCACGAGCAGCCAGGAAAACCCGAAGAACAGGCTGGCGCCCACCGCCGCGAACACCAGCAGCAACAGCGTGCAGCCCGTGGTGCCCATGGACAAGGACATGATATGCGCCAGCAACTGGCCCAACTGGCCGCCGGCGCCAGCCGGCAACTGGGCGCCGAATTGCGTCAATTGCAGGGCTTCCGTGCCCATGGCGCCGATAAACAGCAGAAAGAAGCCTATTCCGACTTCCCAGCGCACGCGCGGCAAAGGCTCTTCGCGATTGGGCAGCAGCAGGTGGGTCAGGCGATAAAAGCCCAATGCGACCCTCTGCGCCAGCAGAACCACCCATAGCCAGGCGGAATAGCCGAATAGGAAAAGCAGGAAATCGGCGATATAGGCGCCCAGTGTGCCGCCTTTATTGAGTATGGTCGTTGTGTGCACGGAATGCGACCAGGCGGGATCGGACGGATGCCAGGTCGCGAGCACCAGACCCAGCCACGCAGCCAGCGCGGCAAAGACGATCCAGCGCGCTTCGCGCAGCAAGCCCGACAGCCTGGACTGCAAGGGAGAGGGACCATTACGCACGTTGCGGGAGGAGCGCGGGGATGTAGCGGGTAATCTAGCCATGGACTCATTATAATTGGCTGTTCACTTTTTTCGGATTTTCTGTAATGACGACTCCCAAACACGCCAAAGTACTGATTTTAGGCTCGGGCCCGGCCGGCTATAGCGCCGCCGTCTACGCCGCCCGCGCCAACCTGAATCCCGTACTGGTCACAGGCCTGGAACAAGGCGGTCAGCTTATGACGACCACCGATGTAGACAACTGGCCGGCCGACGCCCAGGGCGTGCAGGGTCCCGATCTTATGCAGCGTTTTCAAGCACATGCCGAGCGTTTCAACACAGAAATGATCTTCGACCATATCGCCGGTGTCGATCTATCCAAACGGCCGTTCACCTTGACCGGGGATACCGGCGCAATCTATACCTGCGACGCTCTTATTATCGCCACCGGGGCGTCCGCTCAGTACCTGGGCCTGCCTTCCGAGCAGGAATTCATGGGCCGCGGCGTGTCGGGCTGCGCCACCTGCGATGGCTTCTTCTACAAGAACCAGGACGTAATCGTGGTCGGCGGGGGCAATACGGCCGTCGAGGAAGCCCTGTACCTGTCCAATATTTGCCGCAGCGTCACCCTGGTCCATCGGCGCGATAAGTTCCGCTCCGAGCCCATCCTGACCGACAAGCTGATGGACAAGGTCACCAACGGCAACATGAAGCTCAAGTTGTTCTATCAATTGGACGAAGTGCTGGGCGACCCATCCGGCGTGACCGGCGCCCGCCTGCGCAATACGCAGACCGGCGCCACCGAGGACCTTCCGGTGACCGGCGTGTTCATTGCCATCGGGCATAAGCCGAATACGGGCATCTTCGAGGGCCAGCTGGACATGGCCAACGGCTACATCACCACCCGCAGCGGCCTGAACGGCCTGGCCACCATGACCTCGATACCCGGCGTGTTCGCGGCCGGGGACGTCCAGGATCACGTCTATCGCCAGGCCATCACCAGCGCCGGAACGGGCTGCATGGCCGCTCTGGACGCACAGCGATGGCTGGAGAATGCGGGCGAATAAAAGCGGGCGCAAGGGCGAATCCTCCAACGGGCTCGCCGACCTGAAACGCCTGAGCAGGGCGGCGGCGTCCCAACCTGCCGCTGCTCCGGCGACTTCCTTGCCCGCCGCCCCGAAAGCCGCCAAAGCGGCCGAACCTGCACTGAGCCGGGAAGACGCCCTGTTATTCCGGCGCACGATGAAATCGGTGACGCCCATCAAGGACACCCGGCGAGCCATCCTTCCGGCGCCGCGCTCTCTTGAGTCAGGCGATATATTCCGTCAACGACGCGAACGCGCCACGGGCGTGGACCCTGTGCGACTGCCGCAAACCTCGGATCTTTACCGGCCGGCGACGATGGACGGAGACGATACCCGCTATCTGCGCCCCGGCCACGGCACGGATCTGATCAAAGGCCTGAAGCGCGGCAAATGGCTCATAGGCGCCAGCCTGGATCTGCATGGAAGCACGCTGGAACAGGCGCGCGAGCGGCTGGATCGTTTTCTGCAATCGTGTTTGGCGCAGCAGATCAAATGCGTGCGTATCGTGCATGGCAAAGGCTACGGGTCGAAAGACGGTGAATCCGTCCTGAAACAAACCATCCGGCGTTGGCTGACCCAGATTGCCGCCGTTATTGCCTATGTGGAATGTTCGGAACCGGATGGAGGGACTGGCGCCGTGCAAGTATTATTGCGGGCCGACACTGCGATGCACGAAGAACCATAGGAATATTCATGAGCTGGATTTATCTTGCCATAGCCATTGCCGCCGAAATCATTGCCACCACGGCCCTGAAGGCATCGGATGGCTTCTCGCGCCTCTACCCGTCCGCCATAACGGTGGCGGGCTATAGCGTGGCCTTCTACTGCCTGGCGCTGACCTTGCGGGTGATTCCGGTCGGCATCGCCTATGCGATATGGTCGGGCGTGGGCATCGTGGCCATTTCGTTGATAGGCTATTTTATGTACAAGCAGACCCTGGATGCGGCGGCTTTGCTGGGCATCGGCCTGATCGTCGCCGGCGTGGTGGTGCTTAATGTGTTCTCGAAATCAGCCATGCACGGATAGGCGCGGCGGCGCAAAAAAGGCCGGCGAAAATGGCAAAGGCCGACGATTGTGTCGTCGGCCTTTGCGTATTTATATTTTTTATGGGTTCTGCAACTTTCTTATGTACCGATTTATCGGCTTGCCCATGCAGGGCTTTGTCTCCTCACCTGCATGAACGGGATTGTGCATGATTATTACGATTCGAACACTTAGGGAATGCACTAAGTTAATGCCTGATTTGTCTAAATAAGTGCATCTTTTTACGATATTGGTGCATTGGGCGCCAGCAGCAGCATTTTCCGCACTGTCTTTTGCTCCACCCAATCCTGGCTCGAAGCATTGAAGGCCAGATAATGCGGCGATTGCATATGCGCGTCGATGGCCGCCTGGTCGTCATAGATTTCATAAAGAAAAAACAGGGCCGAATCCTGGGGGTCGCGACACACGTCGAAGCGGCGGCACCCTGCTTCGTTTTCCAGCGACATGGCGGCATTGTGCAAAATCGCCGATTCGAATTCACCGATAAACGCCGGACGGATGCGGAATTCGACAAGAAGCACATGTTGTCGACTGGATGGATTTTTTGTCATGATGAACGCTGCCTTGTTTTATGGACGCCTACGAATCAGTTCGCTTTCGCGCTGATTTTAGCCTTGTCGATCAGTTCGTCGAACTTGGCGACTTCGGATTTGATCCGCTTGCCCATTTCATCGGGGCTGTTCCCGACCGGTTCCGCCCCCATGGCCAGCAAGCGTTTCTTGATGGCGGGATCGGCAAGAATGCGGACCGTTTCGGCATGGATCTTGTCGATGATCGGTTGGGGCGTACCCGCTGGCACCATCAATCCGAACCACGTTGCAATATCAAATCCTGCCAATCCCGACTCGTCCATGGTGGGAACGTCGGGTAAAGCGCTGGACCGGGTTCCTGTCGCTACCGCGATGGGTTTTAGCTTGCCGGACTTGATATGCGGCAGGCAGGATGCCACGGTGTCGAACATGAAGTCGATGCGTCCCCCCATCAGGTCGATCAGGGCGGGGCTGCTGCCTTTGTACGGCACATGCAACAGGTCGGTGCCGGCCATGGTGTTGAACTGTTCGCCTATCAGGTGATGGGCCGTGCCCGCACCGGTGCTGCCATAGGTCAAATCGCCCGGATGGGCCTTCGAATAGGCAATGACCTCCGCGGTGGTGTTTGCCGGGAAATCGCTGCGCGTAATCATGACATTGGGAACAATGGCAACGATGGACACCGGTGCCAGATCACGCTGGACATCGTAGGACAGGTTTTTGTAGAAACTCTGTGCAATGGAGTGATGGACCGCGCCCATCAGCAGCGTATAGCCGTCGGCAGGCGCGTCGGCAACATAGGAGGCGCCCAAAGTCAGGCCGGCGCCTGGCTTGTTCTCGATAACAACCGTCTGACCCCAGGCCGCGCTTAACCTGTCACCCATCAGACGGGCCAATTGGTCGGTGCTGCCGCCCGGCGCCGACGGCACAACCAGCTTGATCGGCTTGGTCGGATAGCTTTGGGCCGCCACGCAAAAGCTGGCCGAGCCCATCATCAGCGACAGCAACGCGCCGCGCATCACTCCTTTCATATTCGTCTCCTGTGTTTTATTTGACCGGCCCGCATGCGTGCATGACGGACGGCTTTATAGATTGGCAATGATTGCCTTCGTAATATCGGCGGTATTGCTGCTGCCTCCGAATTCAAACGGAATTACCGCGCCGCTGGAAAACGAGCGGGCGACCGCCCGCTCGATAGCCTGGGCGCCATCGGCCAAAGCGTTGTCTTGGGTCCGGTCGGCCAGCCAATCAAGCATCATGGCGACCGACAGAATCATTGCCGTCGGGTTCGCAATACCCTTGCCCGCGATATCCGGGGCGCTGCCATGGGCGGGCTGAAACAAGCCATAGTCGTCCCCGATATCGCCCGATGGCGCCATGCCCATGCCGCCGACCATGGCCGCGACCAGATCGGACAAGATATCGCCGAACATGTTTTCCGTAACCAGAACGTCGTACTGCCAAGGCTTGAGCACCAGATTGAGCGCCATCGCGTCGACATAGGCGCTGGATGATTCGATATCCGGAAAATGGCTTGCCCTTTCTTCGAAGATCCGGCGCCAGAAAGCCATCGAGTGGAATACGTTGGCTTTATCGACGTTGGTGACATGGCCCGGGCGGCCCTGGGATTTCCGGCGCTCCGCCAGCCTGAAGGCAAAGTCGCAAATTCTTGTGGTGCCGGCACGCGAAATCCTCATGGGGTCCACAACCGCCTCGTCGCCTTCCTGCTGGCTGCGCCCGCGCGAATAGAACAGGCCCTCGGTATTTTCGCGTACCAGGACCAGATCGATAGCCGCGGCGCGCGGATCGGACAAGGGTATGGGCAGGCCCGCGAAGGTACGGATCGGGCGAACGCCGGCATACAGATCCAGTGCAAACCGGATATCGAGCTGGGGAATGATTTCGGTGCCGTCGGCTCCGCGCACATGCGGCAAGCCCATGGCGCCAAAAAGTATCGCATCCGCGGCGCGGCAGGCCGCCAGGGTTTTCTCGGGCAGGGCGTCGCCCGATTCCTGATAGTGCTGCGCTCCGGCGGCGTGAGCCCGGGCATCGAATGTGCGATGTATTTTCGGGCTTACCGCCTGGAGCACGGCCAGCCCCGCATCCATGACCTCGCGGCCAATTCCATCCCCGGGCAGTACAGCTATTGAATATTCTTTTGTCATGATTACATCTGTTGAAGGTTGAAACGTTCGAAAATGGACAAGAGCTCGGTAGCGGCCCGCTGCCGGTGCGCTTTATTGATGGCTACGGCGCCCTGCACGTCGCCCGCAAGCAAGCGCTCCACCAAGGCCAGATGCTCTTGCGTGGAATTCACCGGCCTGGCGCGCAGCTTGAGCGTGAACATGCGGGCCCGATGGGCTCGATCCCAATAATTCAGGACCGTATCGTGCAGTTGGCGATTGCCGCAAAGAACCAGCAACTGTTTGTGGAAGCGTTCGTCCGCGGCCGCCCATGCCTCCAACCCGGCGCCGCCCTCTTCCAGCGCCAGAGCCATATCCCGGGTCGCGTCGGCGAGCGGCCGCAGCTCCTGTTCGCCGGGCTGGCGCAACGCCACCATCTCGACCGCGGCGCACTCCAGGGCCGTAAGCACTTCATAGATTTCGCGCATGTCCTCGGCCGAAACCGGCAAGACACGCATGCCGCGCCGGGGAATCAGTTCGACCAGGCCTTCGTTCTGCAGACAGATCAGCGCCTCGTGTATCGGCGTGCGGCTCATGCCCAGTGCCAAGGCAAGTTCCTGTTCCAGCGCCTGGTAGCCCGGCGGCCAGACGTTATCCAGAATGCGCCGGCGCAGTTCGCGGACTGCGACATCGGCCATGGATTCGGATAGGCGGGCAAGAGTGTTCATGAATTTCTGCGTCATGCTTTATGCATGCGTTAACGTATAAATTAATGCATACATTAAATGAAAGCGCGGCAAGCCGGAATCAGGACAAACCCTGGCCTTGTAGTGGAATCAGATTACGGCGCACATGCGGAGCGGGCCGGCGAGCCGGCACCTGCCAATGCCCGCACGGCTCGGGGGATGGAAAACAATCAGGCCAGCTTCCCGCACGCCAGTTTCAAGCGTGCCAAACCTTCGTCCAGCGTCGGGATGGAGCTGGCAAAGGAAATTCGGAAAAAAGGCGAAACGCCATAGGCCGCGCCCTGCAGGACGGCCAGGTTGACCTCCTCCAGCAGGTACATGACGAAATCCTCGTCCGTGCGCAAGATCTGGCCGGCGGGAGTCCGCTTGCCTATGAGCTCGGCGCAACTGGGAAATGCATAGAACGCCCCTTCGGGCGTATGGCAGCGTATGCCCTCGATCTGATTCAAGGCCTCCATGACCCGATCCCGGCGCGACTGGAATATCTGTGCGCGTTCCGCCAGAAAGTCCTGCGGGCCGTTCAAGGCTTCGACGGCGGCCGCCTGGCTGATGGAGCTGGGGCTTGAAGTGCTTTGCGATTGCAATTTGGTCATCGCCTTGATGAGTTCCGCGGGCGCCCCGCCGTAGCCTATGCGCCAGCCAGTCATAGCGTAGGCCTTGGAGACGCCATTGATCGTCAAGGTACGTGCTTTCAGCTCCGGAGCCACCTGGGCGATGGTCGCATACTGGCGTCCATCGTACAGAATGTGCTCGTACATATCGTCGGTCATGATCCACACATGCGGATGCCGCAGCAGCACATCGGCCAGGGCGCGCAACTCTTCACGGCTGTACACGGCGCCACTTGGGTTGTTCGGCGCATTCAGGACGACCCATCGCGTATGGGCGGTAATGCTCTTCTCCAGATCCTCGGGCTGCAGCTTGAATTGCCGTTCAGGAGGGCAGGCCACGAAGACCGGGGTGCCGCCCGCCAGCAGCACGATATCCGGGTAGGATACCCAGTACGGCGTGGGAATGATCACTTCAACACCCTGTTCGACAGTGCTGAGCAAAGCGTTGAAAATCACCTGCTTGCCGCCGGTGCAGGCGATGACTTCACTGGCGCTGAATGACAAGCCGTTTTCACGCAGGAACTTCGCTCGGATTGCCTCCTTGAGTTCCGGCGTGCCGCCTACATCGGTATATTTGGTCCGCGAAGCCGCCATGGCGCGCTTGACCGCTTCGATCACGTTATCAGGCGTGTCGAAATCGGGTTCGCCCGCGGTCAAGGCGACGATATCGCGCCCAGATGCGCGCAGCTCGCGTGCCCGCTGGCCAGCCATGGAACTCGGTGAGGGTTTGATGCGATTGACTCGCGAAGCAAGAATGGACATGGTTTGATCCGAAATAGATAAGACAGCGTGAAATGAGGCAATGGGCTAAGCGGCCCATTCGCGCAAGTGTTGCAGGAATATCTGGTCCACACGCCTAACATTCCCGTCCGAATGGCCGGCCGAATGCGGCGTCACCAGGACGTTATCCAGGGCCCAGAGCGGCGATTCCTGTTGCAGTGGTTCATGCTCGAATACGTCCAGATGCGCTCCGGACAACACGCCTTCCCGCAAGGCTCGGATCAGGTCGCTTTCCACGACGACTTCTCCCCGCGCCACATTGATCAGACGCGCTCCGGGCTTGATCGCCGCAAATGTGCGGCGATCGACCAACTGCCGCGTCCGATCGGTAAGAGGGCATGCAAGAATCAGCCAGTCCGCTTGCGGCGCCAGGTCGTTCAGGGCTTCGAACGCATGGGTTTCCACCTCTTCATCGCCTGTAGCCGAGGCGCGGCGCAAGGCAATGACATTCATCCCCAACATCCGCAGGAAAGCCCCCAGCCGTTGTCCGATCGGCCCCCAGCCGACGATCACCGCCGTCTGGCCGGCCATGTCGGCGGGAAGCCGCTCTCCTATCAAGGGCGCCCATTGGCGAGCATGTTGCGCCGCCAGCAGCTTGGGGAAGTGCCGCGCCAGGGAAAGCATCCCCGCCAGCGCCGTCTGAACCACTACGTCCGCATTGGCCCCCGGAGACATCGTGACGCGGACGCCACGCGCGATAAGCTCCGGAAATATCGGCCGATCCGCCCCGGCGGAATGGGCGTGGACCCACCGCAGCCCGGGCGATAGCCGCAGCGACTCATAAAACGCCTGCAGCGGCTCCTGAACAACGTATTTCGTGGACAAGCCGGTCACGTCCCGGGAGATGAAGGCCGCATCGACGTCGACGGGCGCATCGCTTGCGCTTGCGGCTGAAAAGACCGGCTCGAATGGCCGTCCATTCAGCGCGCTGGCCATGGCGTCCCCGATGCGGGCGAAGGTCGCTTCGGAGAGCAGGATGCGAAAGGGGCGGTTATGTGGCATGTCAAAAGGCAAAATGTGTCCATCCGGCCGCCAGCGGGCAGCCGTGAAAGGCATGGTTTTAAGGCGGTTATTCGCGATAGGAAGGATCTGTGCGATCAAGCTTGCGCAGCAGGGCCGGCCATTCCATGACGCCGTACGGGCGGCGCGTGCCGGGTTGGTAGTTCTTCCATGTTTCCTGAAGCACATCCTGGGGCACAGGCCGCAAGGGGCTATTGGCCGCCATTGCCGCGAGCTGGGAACGGCAGGCCAGTTCCAGCCTGTGCATCCAGTTGAACGCTTCTCCAACCGTATTCCCGACGGTCAGCGCGCCATGGTTGCGCAGGATCAGGGCCTCGCCCTTGCCCAGGTCGCCGACAATAGAGGCTTGCTCCTGGACATCGAGCACCACGCCTTCGTAGTCGTGATAGCCGATGTGCAGGAAACGCATGGCTGTCTGCGTCAAAGGCAGCAATCCGCATTCCAGCGAGGACACCGCCATCGAGGCCCAGCTATGCGTATGGATGACACAGGCCACTTCGGGGCGCGCCGCGTGGACCGCACTGTGAATGACGTAGCCTGCCTTGTTGATGCCATAGTCCAGATCGCCAAAATCCGGCTTGGCAAGGATATTGCCATCGAGGTCGACCTTGATCAGGCTTGAAGCGGTGATCTCTTCGTACATCATCCCATAGGCATTGATCAGGAACGCCCCTTCCTCGCCTGGAACCCGGCTGGATATGTGGTTGGCCACCATGTCGGCCATGCCGTACATCTCGACCAGGCGGTAGCAAGCCGCAAGGTCGATGCGCGCCTGCCATTCCTGCGCCGAACACTGGTCGCGCATGGATTGGATACGCAATACGCCCGATCTTTCCATCTCTTTTAGCTCCTCGATGTACCGTTCCGATGCGCAAGCATCCGGATTTCAGAACCTTCATTCTAGGTGTGGCGTATTTTCATGACAAATGATATGTATTTATGTATTATTCAATTTAGATGATAAATAAAGCAGCCTGGGAAAGAGATGAACCGGAACATTTCACTGCGCCACTTCCGCGCCTTTGTCGCGGTTGCCAACACGGGATCATTCACACTCGCGGCGGCCGAACTCTTCCTGACCCAATCGGCGCTTACCGCCACGATTCAGCAGTTCGAAGACACCATAGGGTTCAAGCTGTTCGATCGCAGCACGCGCCGTGTTGCGCTGACCCCAGTGGCGGCAGGGTTCAAAGAGCAGGCGGAACGCATACTCAACCAGTTCGAAGGGGCCGTCACCGACCTGGAATCACTGGCGAATGGCCATCGGGGGCATGTGAGGATTGCGGCGGCGGCATCGGTCACGCATTACTTCCTGGCCAAAGCCATATCGCGCCTCAAGCAGGCATTCCCCAACATCACCGTTTCCCTGCACGATGAAGCGTCCCGGCAAATAGAGCGCATGGTCATCAATGGCGATATCGACTTCGCTTTCGCCAGTCCACACCAACAACTGGCGGAATTGGTGTACACACCCATCTTTGAAGACCGTTTCGGCGTCCTGTGCAGCAGCACGCATCGCTATGCGTGGGGGAAGCGGCCTCTACGCTGGCAGGAACTGGACAGCTCGGATTTCGTCGCATTCACCGATGACACGGGCATAGGCGCATTCCTTCGAACCCATGCGGCCCGGCCCGAACTCATGGAAGGCATCCGCAACGAAGTGTCCAACACATCGTCGCTTTGCGCTCTGCTGCGTGTGGATGGCGGATATTCGATATTGCCCGCATTGGCGGCGGGCCGCGTGGAAGATCGCGACCTTGTGTTCAGGGAACTGATTTCCCCCACCTTGACACGCCCGGTCTATTTGGTGACCCGAAAATTGCGTTCCCTGTCACCCAGTTCGGAGCTGCTGCTGGACGCCATGCGCGCCACCTTGCACGACACGCCGGTCCCGCCTTCGGTGCGCATACTGGACATCTAGCAGGCATCCAGCCCCCGTGGAGCCATGCTCCGCGGGGGGTCGGTATTTACAGCACGGGCATTTTGGCGTCGCGTATCACTTTGCCCCACTTCGCCCGTTCGCGTTCGATATGCGAGGTGAAGTCCTGCGGCGAGCCGCCGGTGGGCGTGGCGCCAAGCTCGCCCAATCTCTTGCGCACATCGGGAGCGTCAAGAATAAGATTGATCTCTTTATTCAAGCGATCAATGATGGGTTGCGGCGTGCCGCCCGGCGCGACCACACCGGTCCATGAAAGGGACTCATAGCCCGGCACCATGGACTCTTCAATGGTCGGCAGCTCGGGCATGGCGCCAAGACGCTTGGCGCTGGTAACGGCAATAGCCTTTACCTGGCCGGACTGTATCATCGGCAGGGCCGAGGGCGCGTTATCAAAGATCATGTCGACCTGTCCGCCCACCAGATCCACCAGCGCCTGGCCGCTGCCCTTATAGGGCACATGCATCAGATCGACTTGCGCCATGCTCTTGAAGAGCTCACCCGACATATGAGTCGAACTGCCCACGCCGGACGACGCGAAAGTGTATTTGCCGGGGTTGTCCTTAAGCAGCTTGAGCAGCTCCGCGCCGGTGCTGGCCGGCATCTTGGGATTGACGATCAGGACATTGCTGATCGAGGCCGTATAGACCACGGGCACCAGGTCCTGGAACATCTTGTACCCCGGCCTGGAGTACAGGTATTCGTTCATGGAGAGAATGCCTGTGGTGCCGAACAGCAGCGTGCGACCGTCCGGCTTGGCCTTTGCCACCAGCGAGGCGCCAATATTGCCGCCCGCGCCCGCGCGATTCTCGACCACAACGGGCTGCTTGACAGCGGTGGACAAGCGGTCCGCCAATAGGCGTCCAATGATATCGGTCGATCCACCCGGTGAAAACGGGATCACCAATGTAATGGGCCCATCGAAATCCGCGGCTTTTGCGGGCGCGGCGCCGGCCATTCCAAGAACGCCGATTATTGCGGCAACCGCGGTGAACACGCATTTCGTCCGCCATGCACCGGCATACTGTTTGGTATTGTGGTTCATCATCCCCTCCTCCGGGTCCTCATGATATGGATCAAAGATATGGATGATAGGAAACGCGACCTTCAACAACAAATGAGAAATTTATCGTTATTAATCATTTTTGTTAATAAATATGGCAATTCGCATGACCCCATAAGCAAAGCCGACAGCCCGTAGGCTGCCGGCTTATAGGGATTGAACGAAATAACCGGGTCTTGTTACGCGGCAGCCGGAAGAATGAAATTGCTATCGTTGAGCTCACCGGTATAACCGACCAGCTGGATCAGGCCATCACCGGACTCCAAGCTCATATTCCCGTTCTGCACGAAAACGAAGGTATCGCCCTCGTGCTGGAAAGCTGTCCAATTGTCGACCTCCACATTGGCAGCGGCAGTCTCCACTTTGGCCAGCAACGTAGCCATGGCGTCAACGTCAACATCCACACGCGCGCCTTGCAGCACATCGCCGGTAAGCGCGCGCGGATCGGCGCCATCGCCATGTTGACCAAAGACCAGCTCATCGCCGCCACCGAACTCGACCACGCGCGTCGCGCCGGCCAGCAGCCCTTCCTCGGTACCGACATCCTTCAGGTTTGAAACCTGCTCGGTAAACTGAATCCAGTTATCACCCTTCCCCGCTTCAATGGTCATGCCCAAATTGCCATCGAGATACAGGGTATTATCCCCGGCGCCCAGATCCAGCGTTCGGTTGGCGCTGCTGCCCGATACCTCGTTGTCATCCGCCAGCACCACGTCGATACCGAGCGAATCGTCGCCCCCGCCCAACAAAACCTTCCAGCCGGGCAAGGACGCATCCTCGTTCTCGGTGATCACCACATTGCCATCCACAGTTGGCGTCAATGATCCAACATCATAAGAAGCCGAGCCCTCACCCTCAATCGTGATGGGCCCCAGCTTCATCGTGCCGCCCCCATCAACGATCACTTCCTGCAGAAACTGGCCGATAGGCGAACCCGTGCCAAGGTCGATTACGCCCTCTGTGGTGACCAATTGAACCGCCAGGTTCTGCATTACCTGCGCAGCCACGGAAAGATCGATAGTGCTGTTGGTAAAGGCCTCCGTCAATGAGGTTCCGGGCGCCAGCGCCTCGGACTCGGAGATGTCCATGGTGAACTTCAGCACTTCGCCATCCAGGTGGGCGCCGGTGACGTCAATGCCCCGATCGGCCAGAAACTGGATCAGTGGAGCGGCCGCCTCACGTATGTCGTCCAGCGTAAGCTTGCCGGTATCGCCAAGTCCATCTCGCAACCGCAGCAAGTCCGAAGGGGTCAGGCTGAAGGTCTGATCGCCGCTTGGACTTGTCAACAGTATTTCGCCCGTCAAGGCGAGCGTCATGGTGTCTCCGGTACGGAACGCCTGGGCTTTGCCGTCGGCGCTCCATTGCATGGGTATGCGGCCAAGCTCCGTCACAAATGTGATGGTGCCCGAGGCATCGTCCAGCTCGGCGCGAAACAAATTGGGGTTGCCTTTGGCCTCCCCATGAGGCGGAGGCCAGCCATGGCCGTGACCATGGCCATGGCCATGGTCGTGATCGTCGTCCCCAAATTTATCCTTGAGTCGCGAAAATATGTCAAAAGAGCCAGGTAGCAGATGCTTTACGCCTGATGTGAAATCGGAGACAAGGTCCCGATTGAAGAATGTGGTCGAGAACGAAGCCATTTAAACCTCCCTGGGGGTTGATGAAACCTACAACCGTGTGAAGTAAACAACCGAGCAACGCTGCAACGGTGCATTCCGATGCTACCAACACGCTTCCCATTCACTATGACATTCCATGTCGACATACGAATATTCTGCTGCAAATGTAATGGCCATTTGCCCGGCGGGATATTTGGCTTGCAGCCAAAAGCCGTTTCAATCATAGGAAAGGATGAAGGTATTCCTGGAACCGGGCAGCCGCCCTAGGATAAATTCCGTTTCAACTAGGGCAAAAAGATTATGGATATATGTCCAGCTTCACCCGTGTACTCAAATACAGATCGTTGATCGAATCGAAATCGCTACTTTCAAGTTCGCCCGCGACGTGCTCCAGTTGCAGGTAAGCCATCAAATACTCGAGCCGCGCCTGCTCCAGCTTCGATCGGGCCTCGAACAGCACATCCTGCTCGTCGAGCACATCCAGATTGCTGCCTACGCCGTAAGAAAAGGCCTTCCGGGCCGCGTCGACGCTAAGCTGGCTTGAAGCCACCGCCGACTGAAGCGCCAGGATACGCTCGACACCCTTGACCACGTTCGTATACTGGCGCAACGTGTCGGCCGATGCCTTCTCGCGAGCCGCGTCGAACTCGTGCTGGCGCTGCCGGTAGGTTTCGCGCGCCCGGGCCACGTTCGCCGTGGTGTAGCCCCCGGTAAAAATAGGGATCGCAACGTGAATACCCACCATGAAGGTATTGCTGCGCTGACTCAACACAGACAGGTTTTCGCTGTCCGCATTGCTGTAGCTGGCAACCAGGCTCACCGTGGGCCAGTACTCGCTCTTGGCCTGGTCCAGCTCCGCCTGCGCCACATTCACTGCCTCGCGAGCCGCCTGCGCCGACGGGTTATTCGCGCTGGCTCGCCGCAGCCATTCGTCCAGATCGGCAGGCTGCGGCGGGCGCAGCGGAAAGTCGTCACCCGGACCGGCAACATAAACAGGCGCAAAACCCAGCATGGATTGCAGCTCCCGCGCAGCCACGACCAACTCATCATGCGCGGCGATTTCGTCCGCTTTGGCAACGGCCAATCTGGCGGCAGTCTCCCGCACGGCAGTCGTGGTGCCGGCACTGCGCGCATACCGGGCTTTCAGGCCTTCAAGACGCTCCGCCAATGCGGTAATCCGCGCGCGCTGCAAGGCGCGCCGATCATTGGCGAGCAACACATTGAAGTACGCCGCCGCCAGCCGCGAACCCGTTTCCTGCTGGCGAACCATGAAAGTGGCCGTACCTTCGTCAGCCATTGCCACACCACGGCGGTACCCCGCATAGCGCCCATAATCCAACAGCGCCTGCTGCAACTGTATATAGGCATTTGACGAGTCGTAGCTTATGTCGGAAGAAACGTCCCGGCCAGAAAAGTTGAACTGCGAAATAGCGCCTGTGACACGGCCGCGTATATATCCGGCCTGCACTTGCGGCAGCAGGCCTGCCCTGCCTTGCCGGCGAGCCGTTTGCGCCGCAAGCCTCTCGCTTATGGCCGCCTTGTAGCGATAGTCGTGATCCAAAGCCATTCGCCAAGCCTGCGACAAATCGACTACATCCGGTTTTGCGCTCCCCATGTGCTGCGCCGCGCTTGCCGCCGGACGGGATGCCCTGGACGCTTCAGGCAACAACGACGAGCCTCGCAAGGTAAACATATCGGGCACACGTTGAGCTTGCGAAAGTCCAGTCGTCGCCGCAGTCAGCAGCAAGCCGCGCAACACGGTCATGCACAATATCCGCACAAATACCCAGATATGCAATACAGACATCCCGTACCTTGATGTTGACGCAGGCCCGGGGGCGGGCACGCGTAGGTTCAAGAGGGACGTTATTACAGTCGCACAGAAAAACTCGTGCGCAAACGTTACGTTCGTTATAGGGTTTTACCAATCCGCGGCGCGATAAGCGTGCCTTGGACCTTATCAATCCCTTAACCCCGGGCTTGAACGCCATATGCGGACCGGTCAGTTCGTCAACGGATGCGTAAGAACCTGAAGCAAAAGCAACATCAGGCCACACGTTGTCATCAAGCGGCGAAAATTCAGCGGATATAGTGGCAGCGCATGCTTTCGCCGTTCGAGCGTGCCTTTCCGCAGGATACTTATGACATCGTCCCGCCGTACCGAACTGGGTGTAGCGCTATATCGGTTTCGCAATATTTTCTACAGCCTGGCCGCATTCAGCTGCGTTATCAATATACTTGGCCTTACGCCCGCGCTATATATGCTGCAAGTGTATGACCGGGTACTGACCAGCGCGAATCAAACCACGCTGCTGATGCTTACGCTGCTGGTCGTCGGCTTGTACCTGCTGTCCGCATTGTTGGAATTTGCCCGCTCGCAAGTGCTGATACGTGTCGGAAATCGTTTCGATATGCTTTTGAACCAGCGCATCTTCACTGCCTCGTTTGAGCGCAATCTGCGCCGCGCCGGCGGCAATCCCGCGCAAGCCGTCCAAGACCTGACAAACCTGCGTCAGTTCATGACGGGCAACGCCTTGATCGCATTCTTCGACGCGCCCTGGACCCCTGTTTACATTGCCGTCACCTTCATGGTGCATCCGTTGCTGGGATTTATTACCCTGGGCGGTTCGCTCATATTGATTGTGCTGGCCTACATCACCAACGCCATAACCCACAGGCCGCTGGCCGAGGCTAACCAGGCCTCGATTTCCGCAGCCGCCTTTGCCAACAACCACCTGCGCAATGCCGAGGTCATTGAGGCCATGGGCATGTTGCCAGGCCTGCGGGCGCGCTGGTTTGGACAACACAGCCGCGTACTGTCCCTTCAGACCCAGGCGTCCGACCGCAATGCCCGTATCAGCACCGCCAGCCGCTTCGTGCGCATTACATTGCAATCGATTGTTCTGGGCGTGGGTGCCCTGCTCGTCATCGACGGCTCCATCACGGCCGGCATGATGATTGTGTGTTCGATTCTGATGGGCAAGGCGCTGGGCCCCGTCGAACAAGCCATCAGCGCATGGCGGCAGATGCTCAATACCCGGCAGGCATACGCCCGCCTGGACGAAATCCTGAAGGAGGCGCCGCAGCGCGGCAATACTCTGACCCTGCCCGCCCCGAAAGGCCACATTCGCCTGGAAAACGTCTTCGCCGGCGCACCCGGCGGGCAAACCGCGATCCTCAAAGGGTTGTCGTTCGATATTCCGGCTGGCGACGCCGTTGGCGTCATCGGCCCGTCCGCCGCGGGCAAGTCGACGTTGGCCCGCGTCCTGGTCGGCATCTGGCCTTCGCGAGCGGGAACCGTACGATTGGATGGCGCGGATGTCTATTTGTGGAACAAAGACGAGTTGGGCCCGCATATCGGCTACCTGCCGCAGGACATCGAGTTATTCGAAGGTTCAATCGCCGAGAACATCGCCCGCTTCGGCGCCGTGAACGACGAACGAGTCATCGAAGCCGCGCAACGGGCTGGCGTGCACGACATGATCCTGCGCCTGCCGCAAGGCTACGATACTCGCTTGGGCACCGATGGCGCCTCGCTGTCCGGCGGACAAAAGCAAAGGATCGCCCTGGCGCGAGCGATGTATGGCGACCCTGCGCTGTTGGTGCTGGACGAGCCCAACTCCAACCTCGACGAGAGGGGCGAAGCGGCTCTGATGCAGGCCATTGCCGATATGAAGCGCCGCGGAAGCACTGTCGTGCTGATCACGCACCGTATGAGCGTGCTTAACACCATGGACAAACTATTGATGATGCGCGAGGGCAATCTGGCGATGTATGGCCCGCGCGACGACGTACTGAGCGCATTGCATCCGAAACAGATCAAGGCCGCCGCGCAGCCGGAACAGGGCTCTGCCTCTGGAACCGGTCCGGACAGTCCGTACCCGCTCACAACGCCATTGCATGCCATCAGGACCAGCCGAACCTGACATGAGCACCTACATCGAAAACTCCGCTCCAGGCGCGAACAATCTTCCACGCGTCGATACCGACTTCACCGCACCTTTGCGTTGGGGGCTTGCAGTGCTGCTCGTGGGCTTCGGGGGCTTTGCCGGCTGGGCCGCTTTCGCGCCGCTGGATGCGGGCGTTACCGCCAACGCCGTCGTTCAAGTGGCTGGCAGCCGCAAGGCCGTGCAACACCAGGAAGGCGGCACCGTCGAGCAAATCATGGTGCGCGAAGGCGACTACGTCCGGGCCGGGCAGACACTTGTCCGCCTCAATGCCACACGGGTCCAGGCCGAACAGGGCGTTGTCAGTTCTCAATACATCACCGCCGCCGCCATTGAAGCCCGATTGATCGCCGAACGTGACAGCCTGGATCGCGTCGAGCCCATTCCCGCAGTGCAAGAACGCTTTGGCGACGACCCGCGCTTTATCCGCGCCACGCGGGCTCAGCAACGTCTGTTCGACACCCGCAGGCAGGCGCTGCAAGGGGAGATCGGCATCCTGAAGGAAAATCTGCAGGGGGCCGAACAACAACTGGCGAGCCTGGACGGAGTACAGTCCAATCGAAAATCCCAGATCGGCTATTTGCAGCGGGAATTGCAGGGCGTGCGCAAACTGGCGGGCGAAGGCTACCTGCCACGCAACCGCATGTATGAGCTTGAGCGCAACGCCGCCCAGTTACGGGCGGCGCTCTCGAACGATGCCGTCGAAGCCGGCCGCACACGCAACCAGATCGCCGAGCTGAAGCTGCGTATTTTGCAGCGTGAGCAGGAATATCAGAAAGAAGTGCAATCGCAACTGTCGGATGTTCATAAAGAGGCCTCCGCGTTGCACGACCGATTGAGCGCTCTGGACTACACCGTAAGGCAAACCGACATTCAAGCTCCGGTGGACGGCTATGTTCAAAACCTGAGCATACACACCGTCGGCGGCGTCGTATCGCCGGGCGCCCTTCTGATGGAGGTCGTGCCCGAGGACCGCAACTACCTGATCCAGGCCCAGGTGCCCGTACAGGCCGTTGATCGCATGCAGCCCGGCCTGGATGTGGAAATCAGTTTTCCCGCCTTCAACCACGCCCAGACACCGAATGTGCCGGGAAAAGTGCTGACTGTTTCCGCCGACCGCCTCGAGGACAAGGACAGCAAAACCCCCTACTACCTTGCCCAGGTCGAAGTTACCCCGGAAGGCGCCGACATGCTCAGCGCCAACACCATTCGCCCCGGCATGCCCGCGTCCGTTCTCATCCGGACGGGGGAACGCACCATGCTCAGCTATCTGCTGAAACCTTTCCTCGATCGATTGGACAAGTCATTCAAGGAGCAGTGATGCGAATACCCGCCACGATGCGCATGCTATTGCCCCTCGCCATGCTGGCCTGCCTGCTGCCCCATAAGGCCCAGACGGCCGAACCTTCCACGCAGCGAACCATGCACGCAACGGACGAGGCGACTCAACCGCCCGTACTCGACCTCACACTCGTTCAGGCCTGGGAAGCTTCCTTGAAACACGACCCCAGCTACCGCGCCGCCATCAGCGAACGCGAAGCCGGCCAAGCCAACCGCGGCATAGGCCGTGCAGGCCTGTTGCCGCAAGTAAGCGCGTCGCTGGGCCGCAGCAAACTGCGCGGCACCCTGGAAACCCCCAGCCCTCTGGGCGGAGTGCGCGACGAGGACCTAGACTACACAATCAAGACCAGCGAGATCCGCGCCACCCAGACCGTGTTCAACTGGAGCCGCTTTGCCGAATACCGGCAGGGCCACGCTCGCGCCGACCACAGCCTGGCCGTTTTCGATACAAAAGCATCAGACACCGCGACGCGGCTGTTCAACCGTTACTTCCAGGCCTTGCTGTCCCACGAAAACATCGTGCTGGCCCAGAACAAGCTGGATGCCAACGAAAAACTGCAAATAGCCGCCCAACACCGCTACGACAACGGCGAAGGTACCATCACGGATATCCGCCAAGCCGCTACGCGGCGCGATTTGTCGCGCGCCGACCTGATCGCCGCCAAGGACGCCATGGTGGTTGCACAGCGCGAACTGCAGGAAATGGTCGGTCCCGTCCCTTTGCGCCTGGCCACCCTGAAGCCTGATTTCCAAGCACAGCCGCTCTCGCCCCCTTCCCTTGCGCAATGGCAGTCGGCCGCCCTGGCAGGCAGCGGCCAAATCCATAGCGGCGAGCAAAGCCTGCGCGTTGCGGCCCACGAAGTGGATCGCAGCTTCGGTGGCCACCTGCCCACATTGGAGCTCTTTGCCACCCGCCGCTTCGCCAGCAATGAAACCATCGCCACCCGCCACCAGGACAGCAACACCACCGAGATCGGATTTCAAATTTCCCTGCCCATTTATTCCGGCGGCCTGACAAGCGCTCTTGTCGATCAGGCCAAGCACAATCGGGATCGCGCCCTGCAGGAGCTGGCGGCGGCACGCGAGCGAATCGCCGTGGAAGTGACCAAGCAGTATCATGCCGTCGTCAGCGGGGCGCAACGGATCAATGCGCTGATCGTGGCCGAACGGTCCGGCATGCAGGCGCTGGAAGCCATCGAGGCTGGCTTCGGGGCGGGAACGCACAGCATGCTCGATATTCTGGATACGCAGGATCAACTATATCGGTCGCGCCTGGATCTGGCGCAAGCGCGGCTGGAGTACGTGATGGCAAGATTAATGCTGTCGGCCGCCGCGGGAGGGCTGGATGCCCAGGTGATTCGACAGACGAGTGCCCAATATTTTGGGAAAGGCCGGGTGACGCTGCAGTAGCTTCCTCAGGAATTTTGACGGTCGGCGCAAAGAAAGGTGCCACACCAGCGCCCGCCATTCCAGTTTGTCCGCAACAAAGGCTTCCGACACGCAAAAGCCCCGGTTTCGTTTACATAAACCGGGGCTTTCCGAGCGTCAATGAATCAACTGAAAATTAAACATTATCGATATCCGCTTTTTAGATATCTGTACGTTCCTGGCCCACTTCAATACGTTCGCTCATATTGAATCGATCGTAGTAAATCGGCCGTCCTCCTGTTGTTGGGCCGGGATACTGCACAATAATAATCAGTCCCCCCGTTTCAGTGCGAAGCTCTTCTTCGCAATGTGGGTCTCCATGGAACAGCATTGTGCCGGGGGCACATTCCCTTCCACCAATCGTAAACCGCCCCTCCAGGATGTACCAGACCTGTGCAAAATCGTGCCGATGCCAGGGATGAAACGCGCCGGGCTCAAGCCGCAGCAAACCAGCGTTGGGGATGGTGGGATTATCAGGCGTGGGATGAAACAGCATTTTTCCTGTTTCACCGGGCCAGCGTATAGTTTCCCAATCCATTTCATCGATATGGCGAATTTGCGGCGGCAGGTCTTTACTTCGACCTTCGGGGGTATGCTTATTGGCCGACATCATGGTTTATCTCCTTGTTGGCTCTCATGCGTTACTGTTTAATTAAAGGGCACTCGCTCTGTGCCAAAGGCTTGAAAACCTCATCACCTGGAATGGTCGCCAGAACCTCGTAATAATCCCAAGGCTCTTTGGATGTTTCCGGGGATTTGACCTTTACAAGATACATATCGTGAACCATCTGGCCGTCTGCCCGCAGATAACCATTTTCTGCAAATACATCCTGAACAGGCAGCGCGCGCATCTTTTCCATGACTTTGACCGCTTCGTCCGTCCCTGCGGCATCCACTGCCTTAAGGTAATGCAAGACGCTTGAATAGACACCGGCATGCGTCATGGTCGGCATCGCCCCATGACGCTCAAAAAATCGCCTGGACCATGCGCGGGTTGTCTCGTTCCGATTCCAGTAAAACGCCGTCACGAACTTGAGATTCTGGGCCGCCTTCAAACCTATACTGTGAACATCCGTCAAGAATACGGCTGGAGCAGCCAAAGCCTGCTTAGGCATAATGCCGAATTCGCCCGCCTGCTTGATCGCAGTGGTCATATCGCTGCCCGCGCTGGCCAGCGCAATAATATCCGCACCCGACGATTGCGCTTGCAAGAGAAATGAACTCATATCCGCTGTATTCAAGGGATGGCGGACTTCTCCCACCACCTTGCCTCCACCGGCCTCCACCGCTTGTCGCATATCCTTCGCAAAAGCATGGCCGAAAGCGTAATCCACGGTGATGAGGAACCACTTCTTGTACTGTTGCGCAGTCAAAACTTTGGCCAACCCGTATCCATTGGTGTAGCTGTTATAGACCCATTGCGCGGAAGTCGGAGTACAAGCCTTGCCGGTGAAGTCAGTGGAAGCCGCCGCGATCAGCGCCACCTTTCCCCGCTCCTGAGCAAGTTTCTGAACAGCAAAACCGACCGACGAATTGGAAAAATCGGCAATCATATCGACGCCTTCCCGATCAAACCAGGAACGTGCAATGGCCGCGCCCACATCGGCCTTATTTTGATGATTTCCGACAACCAGCGTTATTTTCTTACCCGCGACCTGACCTCCCATTTCCTCAATGGCCATTTTTGCCGCCTGTACCGAGCCGGGCCCGGCGAGATCGGCATAGGTTCCGGACTGGTCGTTAAGTATGCCAATCGTCACTACATCGTCCGATATTCCCGCCCCCCATACCTGAGCGCCGGATGCCATCAAACATGCTCCCGCCGCGATAAACTGCATGCAGACACGTTTCGCACGTCCCTGGGCGGGGCCCCGCCTTGAAATGTTGTACCTATCCATGTTTGCTCGTCTCCTTCAATTTTGCTTATCGCTTTAAAAATTGCACTACATGCAATTAAGTTGCATATAGTGCACATTACAATAAGAGCCATGGGTTGTGCAAGCATTTTCGAATGGTCTTTCTGGATGAGCGCATTCAACGAGTACACTTGCTCCACCAAGTGGAGATCGCTTTATTGTTCAAATCGTCACAGCGGAAAGAATGAACCAAAAGATCAAAGCAAGAATAGAAGTTGTGGCCCGGCAGATGGGCGAAAGGCTGCGTCACGCACGCCGAAAGCAGGGAATTACACTGGGCGAGCTGAGCAAGGAAACCACTCTGTCCGTCAGCTTCCTTTCGCGCCTGGAACGTGGTGAAACCAGTACATCCATCGCGAACCTCATCATGATTGCCACGCGTCTCGGCATCTCGCTGCACGAGTTCTTCGAAGAAGCACCCGATACCGGCAAAGGCTATATTTTGAACCGGGCGCAGGAGCGCGAAGGCCAGACGGCGCTAATGGCTCACGGCTACAGCTACCGTCTTTCGACCGGTGACATACCGGATCAGCAGATGAGCGCCTTCGAATTGAATTTTCCGCCAGGAAGCAAAGAACGCCCCGCTCTGCTGACCCACGACGGCGAGGAGGTCCTCTACCTGATCGAGGGAAGCATAGAGTTCCATATCGGCGAAGACTCCTTTGTGATGAACGCGGGCGACTGTGTGCATTTCAATTGCAGCAAACCTCACATGGGAAGGAACATTGGGCAAGGCACCGCTCGATTGCTGATGGTCGTGACACCTGTAAACTCACGCGATAAAAACGCCTCGGAACGATAAGGCCGGTAAAAAATCCGCAGACTTCGCCGGCTCGACACCTACGAGGGAACCGTCGTGTAGTATGTTGTTGGAACGCAATGCTCATCTACCTATTTTCCGGATAATGTTTTTACCGATTTTTTTTACCCGACGCCGTCCCAGCACAAGACCTTTTGATTTTGCATCGATAATTCGCCCTTACGGTCGATCCTTGGCCGTTCTGGGCATGGCGGTGCTGTTGGCGGCATGCGGCACCAGCAAGCCCGTCGGACAAGGCCAATACCGCGTTGCAAGGGGGGACACCCTTACAAAGATTGCACGCGAACATGGGCAAAGCGTTGATGCCCTCATACGTTCAAACAAGCTGAAAGACGGCAACAGCATCCAGGTCGGACAGATTCTGAATGTGAGGGGCGGCCCGGCAGCGGCGCCCGCGCCGCGCGGCTCGACAAAAAGCCCGTCCATCGCCGCCCCGCGATCCATCGACCTTGTCTGGCCCGCGGAAGGAAGACCGAACCGGGGAGCCTCCGCTCCCCATACCCAGGGGGTCTATATCGCCGGCGAAGCGGGATCGCCCGTCAAGGCGGCGGCGGCAGGCAAGGTGATATACGCGGGCAATGGCTTGCGCGGTTATGGCAATATGCTCATCGTGAACCACGACGCCGACTTTTTAAGCGTTTATGCCCACAACCAGGCCTTGCTGGCAAAAGAAGGCGCGCAGGTCAAGCAAGGACAAACGATTGCCACCATGGGAAGCACGGGCAGCAATGCCGTGAACCTGTATTTCGAGCTTCGCTACGACGGCAAAGCGGTCGATGCATTGCGGTATCTGCCCAAGAGGCCTTAGCCCATCACTTATCGGTATACTTTGGCAATGTGCCGCCCGAACCCTCGACGTGTAAATGCGCCGGCGGCGCCCCTGTCCTGGCATATGCATTCCTGCCTCGGGCGGGAAGCTTCAGCTTATTGGTTCAACCCTTTCAACTTGATAGACCGGGCAAAACAAACCTGATGCAGTTCAACGACACCACCGCTTCACTCAGTGCCACTTTGACTCGTACCATCGACGCCATACAAGGCGAAACGGTATCTTTGCGCGAATTGATGGCCTCAATCGGCGAGCAGGGGCTACTGTTGCTTTGCGCGCTCGCCACGCTCCCCTTCTTGATTCCCGTTTCGATACCTGGAGTTTCCACTGTTTTCGGTGCGGCAATCGTACTGTTGGCGGTGGCGATCACCCTGAACCGGATGCCGTGGCTGCCGGAAAAGATTCTGGATCGCAAGCTCGATGCAAAAAAGCTGCTTCCCGCACTGCGTAAAGGGGTGCGCATCGTTTCGCGCATCGATGCCTGGGTGCGGCCGCGAGCGCTCAGCATGACCGCCCAATACATGACAGTCATCAATGGCTGCGTATTGATATTCGGGGGGGTTCTGCTGATGGCGCCCTTCGGCCTCATTCCGTTCTCGAACACCGCGCCGGCGGTAGGCATACTGTTACTGGCGATCGGCATGATTCAGCGCGACGGCGTATTCGTCGTGCTGGGCTATCTCAGCACAATACTGACCGTCGTCTATTTCGGTACGCTTTTGTATGCGGCCTTTTGGGCCGGAGGAGCGCTATTCGGATAGGAAAAAGCCCCGCTTTCGTATGAAAGCGGGGCTTTTTTTGCGACTTCAATGAATCAGTTCAGAACTGATTACATGTTCTCGATCATGACCTGGCCAAAGCCGGAGCACGAAACCTGCGTTGCGCCTTCGAGCAGGCGCGCGAAGTCGTAGGTGACCTTTTTCGACAGAATGGATTTTTCCATGCTGGAGATGATGAGGTCGGCAGCCTCGGTCCAGCCCATGTGGCGCAGCATCATTTCGGCGGACAGGATTTCGGAACCGGGGTTCACGTAGTCCTTGCCGGCGTACTTGGGCGCGGTGCCGTGGGTGGCTTCGAACATGGCAACGGAGTCGGACAGGTTGGCGCCCGGGGCGATGCCGATGCCGCCAACTTGTGCGGCCAGCGCGTCGGACACGTAGTCGCCGTTCAGGTTCAGCGTGGCGATGACGTCGTATTCGGCCGGGCGCAGCAGGATCTGCTGCAGGAAAGCGTCGGCGATAACGTCCTTGACAGTGATTTCACGACCCGTCTTGGGGTTCTTGAATTTGCACCATGGGCCGCCGTCGATCATTTGAGCGCCGAATTCCTTTTGCGCAAGTTCGTAGCCCCAATCGCGGAAACCGCCCTCGGTGAACTTCATGATGTTGCCCTTGTGCACCAGGGTGACCGAGGGCTTGTCGTTGTCGATGGCGTACTGAATGGCCTTGCGGACCAGGCGCTGCGTACCTTCGCGCGAAACCGGCTTGACGCCGATGCCCGAGGTTTCGGGGAAGCGGATCTTGGTGACGCCCAGCTCGTTTTGCAGGAAGGCAATGAGTTTCTTGGCGTTGGCGCTTTCGGCCTCGAATTCGATGCCGGCGTAGATGTCTTCCGAGTTCTCGCGGAAAATCACCATATTGGTTTTTTCCGGCTCGCGCACAGGCGAAGGAACGCCCTTGAAGTACTGAATGGGACGCAGGCAGACATACAGGTCCAGTTGCTGGCGCAGCGCGACGTTCAGGGAACGGATGCCGCCGCCCACCGGCGTGGTCAATGGGCCCTTGATGGAAACGACGTAGTCCTTGACGGCCGCCAGGGTTTCTTCGGGCAGCCAGACATCGGGGCCATACACCTTGGTGGATTTTTCACCGGCATAGACTTCCATCCAATGGATTTTGCGTTTGCCGCCATAAGCCTTGGCCACCGCAGCGTCAACGACCTTGAGCATGACCGGCGTGATATCGGCGCCAGTGCCATCGCCTTCGATAAAGGGGATTACGGGCTCGTCGGGGACGTTGAGCGAAAAATCGGCGTTAACCGTGATTTTTTGGCCCGCTGCCGGGACTTTGATGTGCTGATAGGACATGGATGCTCCAGTTGTGCTCCGGAAGGAGTAAAAAATCGGTAGAACGAAAAGTAAAACGCTCAGTCTTATATAAGAGTAGTTTATCCTAAATTTGCCAAATCTGATATCACCGCGCCCTGCCTGCATTCACAAGCGGAATGCGGGGACGGCTAAAATGATGCACTTACGGCAATCGCTTTACAACAGGAAGCTCTATGTTCAACCCCTCGCGGGAACAAGTACGCCAGTTTTTCACCGAAGCGTGGGGCAAGCACCGCTCGGGCGGCATCCTGACGCCTCTGGAAACCATGGCGGTCGACCTGATGGAGATGCATCCGGAATACCACGCCGACATGGTGGATCCGGAGAGCGCAAACCGGGATTTCTCGGTCGAACAGGGAAAAACCAATCCCTTCCTGCATCTATCCATGCACTTGGCGATCAACGAGCAGCTATCCATAGACCAGCCGCCCGGGATCAAGGCCGCCTTTCAGAATCTGCTGGCCACCCACGAGCCCCATGACGCGGCGCACATCATCATGGAGGCCCTGGGCGAAGTCGTGTGGGAGGCGCAACGTCTGGGCACGCCTCTGGATACCGACAAATACCTGGAACTGATCCGGCGCCACGCAACCCGAAACTAAGCCGGGCCGCGCCTTACATCAAAAGGGCCGGATTCTGTGCGATACAGAATCCGGCCCAATCGACTTCCAACTGTCCGGCTCATGAAACCGGTGCCGCCATGCGCATGCCGGCTGGCTTACTTGCGCACCGCCAGGGGCGAAGGCAGGCTGGCCAGCCAGGCCGAGATATTTTGGATATCGGCTGGCGAAAGCTGCGCGACCATGGCGCCCATGATGGCGTTCTTGCGCGTATTGGCGGTGGCGGGAGCACCGGAGGCGCCGCGCTTGTAGGCCCGAAGGGCATGCTCGAGATAGTCTTGATGCTGGCCGGCCAGGATGGGGTATGCCGGCATGACCGAGGACTTGCCGTCGGCGCCATGGCACGACGCACACGTGAATTTTTCGAACGCGGCCTTGCCGGCGGCCAGGTCGGCGGCGAACGCGCCGGACGCCAGAGCGAACAAAGCGGAGCCAGCCAAGGCGAGTGTTAGTTTTTTCATTCAGGCCCCCGATTATTTAAGACTGGAGTAGTAAGCGGCAAGATCGGCCATATCCTGCTCGGACAGGCTTTGCGCAATCGCTTCCATGGTCGGGAACGTACGCGCGCCGCTGGCATATTCTTTTAGCGCTGCAACGATGTACTCGGCGTTCTGGCCGGCGATCATCGGTACGTGATAGACCTCGGGGTAGCTGGACTTGTAGCCCGGGATGCCGTGGCAGCCAATACACATAGAGGTTTTAGAGAGAGCGGCCTTGGCGTCGCCCACAGGCGCGGCATCAGCCGCAAGTGCTTGGCCCGCAATAGCACAGGAAGCCATAACGGCTAGCGCATTCAAGGTGCGCGTCAGGGATGTTCGCAACTTCATAATAGCTCTTGTTTTGGCGTTGAATAAAATTTGATCTATGTCAATAGACCGGCTAAAAATGATGATTGTACGATAATTGCGACATGCCATACACGAATGAATGCACAAGGCCGCGATAACGGACAGGCCTTCTTCTATAACTACGGAACGATACGATGACTCCTGCTGCACCCGCTTTTTCTTCCGAACGATTCACGGGCACCGAGCGCTATGTCGCCACCGACGATCTGAAACTTGCTGTAAACGCGGCGCTTGCCCTGCAGCGGCCGCTGCTTATCAAAGGCGAACCTGGCACGGGCAAGACCATGCTGGCCGAGGAAGTCGCCGCCGCATTGAAGCGCCCCTTGCTGCAGTGGCACATCAAGTCCACCACCAAGGCTCACCAGGGCCTGTACGAATACGATGCCGTCTCCCGGCTGCGCGACTCCCAATTGGGCGACGAAAAGGTGCGCGACATTGGCAACTACATCGTCAAGGGCGTGCTATGGCAGGCGTTCGAAGCCGATGAACCGGTTGTCGTGCTGATCGACGAGATCGACAAGGCGGACATCGAGTTTCCGAACGATCTGCTGCGGGAGCTGGACCGCATGGAATTCCATGTATACGAAACCCGCCAGACCATACAGGCAAAGCATCGTCCGCTGATCATTATTACGTCGAATAACGAAAAAGATCTGCCTGACGCCTTCTTGCGGCGCTGCTTTTTCCATTACATCAGCTTCCCCGACCGGTCGACCATGCAGGAAATCGTGGCCGTGCATTACCCCGGCATCAAAGAGGAGGTTCTCCGGGCGGCATTGGATACTTTCTTCGCCTTGCGCGATGCGCCGGGGCTGAAGAAGAAACCGTCGACTTCCGAGTTCCTGGACTGGCTGCGCCTGCTGGTCAACGAAGCCGTATCGGCCAAGGACATCGGCAGCACGGAAAACGACTTGCCCCTGATGGCCGGCGCCCTGCTGAAGAACGAGCAGGACCTGACGCTGCTTCAACGACTGGCCGCCGTGGCCCGCGCGGGCCAGCGCCGCTGATCCGCCCTGCCGATATCCATAAAGAAAGACCGTGACTATGACACAAGGATTCCGTCAACCGCCCTCTCCCGCCACCCTTGGCGGGCACGGGGTCAGTCTGGTGCCGCTGCAAGGCGGCCACGCCGATGCGCTGGAAAAAGCCGCCGCCGATGGCCGGCTATGGGAACTGCGCGTAACGTCCGTGCCGGAACCCGGCGGCGCCGCCGCCTATATCCAGACAGCCCTGCAAGGCCTTGCGGCGGGCCACATGCTGCCCTTCGCCGTCGTCGAGACCCGCAGCGGCAAGGTCATAGGCACTACCCGCTATCACGATATCGTGCCCGCCCTGGCCCGCCTGGAAATCGGCTATACCTGGTATGCCGAAAGCTGGCAGCGCAGCCACGTCAATACCGCCTGCAAGCTATTGCTATTGCGTCACGCATTCAACGAACTGGGCGCGGCGCTGGTGGGTTGGCGTACCGACAATTTCAACATCGCCTCGCAGCGCGCCATAGAACGCCTGGGCGCCCGCAAGGACGGCATCCTGCGGCACCACGCCCTGCGCCGCGACGGCACGGTGCGCGACACAGTCATGTACAGCCTTGGCAAAGGCGAATGGCCTGAAGTCGAGAAACACCTGGAATACACCTTGCGAGCCCATCATGCTGATTGACTTCTTCTACCACTTGCGGGCACGCAGGCTGCCCGTATCGGTGCAGGAGTACCTGACCTTGCTGCAAGCCCTGCAAAGCGGCCTGATGGCCCCCACCATCGATGACTTCTACCACCTTGCCCGAATGACGCTGGTCAAGGACGAAACGCTGTTCGACCGCTACGATCAGGCGTTCGGCGAGTTCTATCGCAATTTACAGCTCTCCTTTCCTGAAGACAAGGAAATCCCGCTGGATTGGCTGATCAAGGAATTCCAGAAAAACCTTAGCCCCGAAGAAAAGGCCGCCATCGAAAAACACGGCTGGGACAAGCTGATGGAGCTCTTCAAGGAACGCCTGGAAGAACAAAAGGAACGCCACGCCGGCGGCAGCAAATGGATAGGCACGGGCGGATCCTCCGCCTTCGGACATGGCGGCTATCATCCCGAGGGCATACGGGTAGGCGGGCCGTCGGCGGGCAACCGGACCGCCGTCAAGGTTTGGGAAAAGCGCGAGTTCAAGGACTACGACGACCAGCAGGAGCTGGGAACCCGGAACTTCAAGATGGCATTGCGCCGGCTGCGGCATTTTGCCCGGGAAGGCGCCGAGCTGGAGCTGGACCTGGATCACACGATCAGCAGCACAGCCCGAAACGCCGGCTTCCTGGACCTGCAAATGATGCCCGAGCGGCACAACACCGTGAAAGTCCTGATGCTGCTGGACGTGGGCGGCAGCATGGACGATCACATTGCCCGGGTGGAAGAACTGTTTTCAGCGGCGCGCAGCGAATTCCGTCACCTGGAGGTCTACTACTTCCATAATTGCCCGTACGAATCCCTATGGCGGAACAATCGCCGCCGCTACGCCGAACGATTCGACACCTGGGACATCCTGCGCAAGTACAACGACGACTGGCGGCTGATCATTGTGGGCGACGCCACCATGAGCCCCTATGAAATCCTGCAGCCCGGCGGATCGGTGGAGCACTACAACAAGGAAACCGGCGCGGCCTGGCTGCAGCGGCTGCTGGAGAATTGGCCCAAAGCCGTATGGCTGAATCCGGAACCGCCCGCATACTGGCAGTATCGGCAATCCATCGCCATCATCCAGGACATCATGCACAACCATATGTATGGCGTGACCGTCAGCGGCATCGAACAGGCGATGCGCCACCTGTCCAAATAAAAGCCCGAGCGGCGGATTCGGGGTGTGCCGCTTATGTTAAAAGAAGCACTGGCATTCACCGAAATTCCCGTATGGACGCGCGCATGCATACCTTACTGCCCCAGGCCCTGATTCGCTTCGGCATTTTTCTTTTTCTTGCTTTCATGGCGACCTCGGCGGGCGCCAAAGACTTGCCCGCCGGAATGGCTCAAGGCCCTTCGGTCGAGGGGGTCACGGAATACACCCTGCCCAATGGCTTGCGCGTCCTGCTGGCGCCCGATGCATCCAAACCTACGACCACCGTCAACATGACCTATCTGGTGGGGTCGCGGCACGAGAACTACGGCCAGACCGGCATGGCCCATTTGCTGGAGCACATGCTGTTTCGCGGCACGCCCTCTCTGCGCAATGCCTTGGCTGAGTTTTCCAAGCGCGGCCTGGCCGCCAACGGTTCGACCAGCAGCGATCGCACCAACTATTACGCCAGCTTCGCCGCCGATCCGGAAACGCTGTCCTGGTATCTGGGCTGGCAGGCCGACGCCATGGTGAATTCGCTGATCGCCAAGGAAGACCTGGATGCCGAAATGACGGTCGTGCGCAACGAAATGGAGCGCGGCGAAAACAACCCCTTCCAGGTATTGATGCAGCAAATGCAGGCGGCGGCCTTCCAGTGGCATAACTACGGCCATAACACCATAGGCGCGCGCTCGGACGTTGAAAATGTGGACATCGGTCAGTTGCGCGCTTTCTACAAAGAGTATTACCAGCCCGACAATGCCGTACTGATCGTCGCGGGCCGTTTCGATCCCGATGCAACCCTTGAAACCATCGCCAAGGCTTTCGGGAAAATCCCCCGGCCCGAACGCAGCTTGCCGCCCGAGTACACGGTGGAGCCCGTTCAGGACGGCGAGCGCCAGGTCACCTTGCGCCGTCAAGGCGGCAGCCCCCTGATCGCGGCGCTGTATCACGCACCGGCCGCTGCCAGCCGCGATTTCACGGCATTGGACATCGGCGTTTCGATACTGTCGGATACGCCATCCGGACGTCTATACAAAGCGCTGGTTGGCCAGGGCCTGAGCGCCGGCGTATTCGGCTTCGCCGCCGGACTGCATCAACCCGGCTACGCCTTCTTCGGCGCGCAACTGGAGTCCGGCATGGATCAGGCCAAGGCGCTTGCCACCCTGAACGAAACACTGGCCTCGGTCGGATCGGAACCCTTTACCGAACAGGATCTGCAGCGCATACGCAATAAATGGCTGACCGACTGGTCCAAGACATATGCAAACCCGCCCAGCCTGGCGTCCGCCCTGTCGGAGACGGCCGCCGACGGCGATTGGCGCCTGTTCTTCCTGCAGCGCGACTGGGTGGAAGCCATGAAGCTTGCCGACGTGCAACGCGTGACCGCCGCTTACCTGACGCCCAGCAATCGCACCAATGGCCGGTATATTCCCACCGAAAAACCGCTAAGGGCTCCCACGGCGGAGAATGTGGATCTGGCCGCCCTGTTCAAGGACTACAAAGGCAAGGATACGGCGGCGGCCGTAGCGGCTTTCGACACCAGCCCCGCAAACATCAATGCGGCGACGCAACGCGCGCCGCTTGACCTGCCCAACGGAAAGGTCAAGCTGGCACTGCTGTCCAAACCTACCCGGGGCGACCGCGTGGAAGCCAACTTGCTGATCCAGTTCGGCGATGCCGACAGCCTGAAAGGCCAGCGCGACATATCCAGTGCCGTAGCCTCGCTGCTGGATCACGGCACGAAGGGCATGTCCCGCCAGGAAATCGAAGACCGCTACGACGCGCTGGAAGCCAGCGTAAGCTTCGACGGAGGGGCCGGGATCGTAATGGCCGATATGTCGACCACAGAGAAGCATTTGCCTGAACTGGTGGAACTGGTGCTTCATATCGTTCGTGAAGCCAACTTCCCCGAACAGGAGCTGGTCGAATACAAGCAGCAAGCCAGCACCGCCATCAGCAATGCCATGGCCGAGCCCAGCGCCCTGGCCTCGCGCGCGTTGGCCCGGCACGACAACCCCTGGCCCAGCGACGATGTGCGCTATACGCCCACGTTCGAGGAAGCGCAGCAAGGCATCGCGGCGCTTACCCGCCAGCAATTGATCGATTTCCACTCCCGTTTCTACGGAGCCGGAACCATAGAGTTCGCCGCCGTCGGCGCCTTCGATTCAGACGCCGTGAAAGCCGCCCTGACCAAAGGCTTGAAGGACTGGCGCAAGGCGCCGGCCTATACGCGAGTCGCCGATCCTTACCGGGACGTTCCTCCCAAGACATTCGCGATCAATACGCCGGACAAGGCCAACGCCTTCTATCTGGCCAAGCTGCCGCTGAAGATGCAGGATACCGATCCGGACTATGCCGCGCTCTACCTGGCAAACTACCTGCTTGGCAGTTCCGAGACGTCGCGCCTCTGGACCCGCGTCCGGGTCAAGGACGGCCTGTCCTACGATGTGCGCAGCTATATGGACGCATCGTCGTACGAGCCGTCGGGCGATTGGACGATTTATGCGATACACGCGCCGCAAAACAGCCAGCGGCTGGAACTTGCCATTGAGGAAGAGCTGAAGCGGGTTCTAAAGAACGGGTTCACGGACGAAGAGGTGCGCGAAGGCGCCGCCGCAATGCTGAACTTCCGCAAACTGGCCCGCAGCCGGGACGGCACGCTGGCATCGGCCTGGATCAACTACTTGCAGCTGGACCGCACGTTCGATTGGTCGGAAAAGATAGACAAGGAACTGGCGGCGCTGACGGCCGACAAGGTGAATGAGGCGTTGCGGAAGAGACTGGATCCCGCAGGGTTCAGCACCGCGATTGCGGCGGATGAAAGCAAGCAGGGGAAGTAACCTGCCCTTAATCCTATTCCGGCATGGCCAGAGCGATTGCGTTTCCCGCTACCCATAAGGCTTAAGGGGGCCGTGGCAGGTGCGGCGCAGGCGCCTCGCGCATGCCGGGTCAGCGGCTGAAAACGGAGAGGCAAGTACGCGGCTGCTTGAGCCCGGCGTTTATGGACAGCCGGGGGCTGTCCATTCGGGCGAGTTCCGCGTACGCTCCGTTTCCAGTTGCTGGGCCGGGAAGTTCTGGCGCAGCCAGAACCATGCGCGCGAAGCCGGAGCCGCACTTGCCACGGCCCCCTTCTTAAGAACCCAAACGGGTAAGCCGGCTACGAGAAAAAGTTCTTGACCCGATCCGTCCAGGACTCGCTTTTGGGCGAATGCTTTTCCCCGCCCTGCAACAGCGACGCCTCGAACTGGCGCAGAATCTTCTTCTGCTCGTCCGACAAGCGCACCGGCGTTTCCACCGAAATATGGCAGTACAGATCCCCGGGATAGCTGGCCCGCAAACCCCGTATCCCCTTGCCGCGCAAGCGGAAAGTCTTGCCGGTTTGCGTGCCTTCGGGAATCGTGATTTCGCCCCGGCCCGCCAAAGTGGGTACCTCGAGTTCGCCCCCCAGGGCCGCCGTCGTGAACGGAATGGTCAATTCGCAGTGCAGGTCTTCGCCGTCGCGCTGGAATATGCCATGCGGCTTCAGGTGGATCTCGACGTACAAGTCCCCCGGAGGGCCGCCATTGACGCCAGGTTCGCCATTGCCGCTGGACCGTATGCGCATTCCGTCGTCGATGCCCGCGGGAATCTTGACCTGCAGCGTCTTGTTCTTGCGCGTGCGCCCGACGCCGTCGCAGGCCACGCAGGGATCGGTGATCTCCTTGCCTGTGCCGTGGCAGGTGGGGCAGGTTTGCTGCACGCTGAAGAAGCCCTGCTGCATGCGCACTGTGCCGGCGCCGTCGCAGGTGTGGCAGGTCTTGGGATGGGTGCCGGGCTTGGCGCCCGAGCCATGACAGACATCGCAGGTTTCCCAGCTTGGGACCCGGATCTCGGTATCGAAGCCGTTGGCGGCCTGCTCCAGGCTGATGTCCAGCGTGTATTTGAGGTCGGCCCCGCGGTACACCTGCGGGCCGCCGCCGCGACGTCCGCCGCCGAAGATCTCTCCGAAGATATCGCCGAACGCATCGGCGAAACCCGCCCCGCCCATTCCGCCGCCGCCCATCCCGGCATTGGGATCGACTCCGGCGTGGCCGAAACGGTCGTATGCGCCGCGCTTCTGTTCGTCAGACAGCATCTCGTAGGCCTCTTTGGCCTCTTTGAATTTCTCTTCCGCTTCCTTGCTATCCGGATTGCGATCGGGGTGGTACTTCATTGCCAGCTTGCGATAAGCTTTTTTCAGCTCATCGTCAGAGGCGTTCTTCGCTACCCCCAGGATTTCATAATAGTCGCGTTTTGCCATTTGAGTCGCTTGCGTCTTGGACGTCTGTTCTTTGTGCTTGAATAAGAAGGCCCGATTTCCGGTAAAACACCAGAAACCGGGCTCAAACCGCTACAACTTGCGCTTATTGATCGCGCTTGACTTCTTTGAAGTCGGCATCGACCACATCGTCGTCGACAGGCTTGGCCGCATCGGCCGCGTCGCCTTGCGCCGCCGCCGCTTGCGCCTGCATGTCGGCGTACATCTTTTCACCCAGCTTCTGCGAAGCGGTGGACAGAGCCTCGACCTTGGCCTCGATGGCGGCCTTGTCGCCGTCCTTCAAGGTGTCTTCGAGTTCTTTCAGGGCCGTTTCAATGGCTTCCTTATCCGCCGCATCGAGCTTCTCGCCATACTCGCCCAGCGACTTGCGCGTGGAGTGCAACAGCGCGTCGGCCTGGTTGCGGGTCAGGGCAAGCTCGGCGATACGGTGGTCTTCCTCGGCGTTGGCCTCGGCATCTTTCACCATGCGTTCGATCTCGTCGTCGCTCAAGCCGGAATTGGCCTTGATGGTGATCTTGTTTTCCTTGCCGGTACCCTTGTCCTTGGCTGACACATGCAAGATGCCGTTGGCGTCGATGTCGAAGGTGACTTCGATCTGGGGCGTCCCACGCGAGGCGGGCGGAATGCCTTCCAGGTTGAACTCGCCCAGTCCCTTGTTGCCCGCGGCAATTTCGCGCTCGCCCTGGAACACCTTGATGGTGACCGCCGGCTGATTGTCGTCGGCGGTGGAAAACACCTGCGAGAACCGGGTGGGGATCGTGGTGTTCTTCTGGATCATCTTGGTCATCACGCCGCCCAGGGTTTCAATGCCCAGCGACAACGGTGTAACGTCCAGCAGGAGCACGTCCTTGCGATCACCGGACAACACGGAGCCCTGGATGGCGGCGCCAGCGGCGACGGCTTCATCGGGATTGACGTCCTTGCGGGGTTCCTTGCCGAAGAATTCCTTGACCTTTTCTTGAACCTTGGGCATGCGCGTCATGCCGCCGACCAGGATCACGTCGTCGATCTCGGACACTTTCACGCCGGCATCCTTGATGGCGATGCGGCACGGCTCGATGGTGCGTTCGATAAGCTCCTCGACCAGGGCTTCGAGCTTGGCGCGGGTGATCTTCAAGTTCAGGTGCTTGGGCCCGGATGCGTCCGCCGTGATATACGGCAGGTTGATCTCGGTTTGCTGCGCCGAAGACAGTTCGATCTTGGCTTTTTCGGCCGATTCCTTCAGGCGCTGCAATGCCAGCACGTCCTTGGACAGGTCGACGCCGCTTTCCTTCTTGAATTCGCCGATGATGTAATCAATGATGCGCTGGTCGAAGTCTTCGCCGCCCAGGAAAGTGTCGCCGTTGGTGGACAGCACTTCGAACTGCTTTTCGCCATCGACGTCTGCGATTTCAATGATGGAAACGTCGAAGGTACCGCCGCCCAGATCGTATACGGCGATTTTACGATCGCCCTTTTCGGTCTTGTCCATGCCAAAGGCCAGCGCGGCAGCGGTCGGTTCGTTGATGATGCGCTTGACGTCCAGCCCGGCGATGCGGCCGGCGTCCTTCGTGGCCTGGCGCTGGCTGTCATTGAAATAGGCGGGAACGGTAATGACCGCCTCGGTGACTTCTTCACCCAGGTAGTCTTCAGCCGTCTTTTTCATTTTGCGCAGCACATCGGCCGAGACTTGGGGAGGCGCCAGTTTCTTGCCTTGCGCCTCGACCCATGCGTCGCCGTTATCAGCCTTGACGATGCCGTAAGGCATGAGATTGATGTCTTTTTGCACCGCTTTTTCGTCGAATTTGCGGCCTATCAGGCGCTTGACGGCATAAAGCGTATTCTTTGGATTGGTGACGGCCTGACGCTTGGCGGGGGCTCCGACCAGGATTTCGCCGTCTTGCATGTACGCCACAATGGAAGGCGTCGTGCGCGTGCCTTCGGCGTTTTCGATGATCTTGACGCTGCTGCCGTCCAGAACAGCCACACAGCTGTTGGTCGTACCCAGGTCAATGCCGATAATCTTGCCCATAATCTTATAACCCTGCAAAAAATTTTGAATTTGTAAAAAACTGCCTGATGGATCCCACATGGGGATCCAAAGCCCGATTTCAAGCCTGGCCGCGGGTTTTTTACGACGGCTGGCCGGAAGACACCATGACCAGGGCGGGCCGCAATACCCGGTCGGCAATGGTGTAGCCCTTCTGAAGCAACTGCACCACGGAGCCCTCGGGCAGCGACGACGGAACCGCCGAAATCGCCTGATGCACATGCGGATCGAACTTGTCGCCCTCGGCCGGCGCCACTTCCTTGAGCAGATTGCGTTCGAACGCCGAGTTCAACTGGCGCAAGGTGGCTTCCACACCCTCTTTCCAGGCCTCGGCGGTCTGATCGGTCAGCGCCAGGGCGGCCTCCAGGCTGTCCTTGACGGGAATCAGGCTTTCGGCAAACGACTCGGTGCCGAATTTGCGCGCCTTCGCCACGTCTTCCTGGGCGCGGCGGCGTATGTTTTCAACCTCGGCCTTGGCCCGCAACAGTTCCTCGTGGTACTGCGCAACCTTGGCTTGCGACTCGGACAGCAAGGTCGCCCAGTCTTCCTCGGCGGCCAATTGTTCGTTGGCCCGTGTATCGTCAATATCGGTATTGTCGGGTGTGCCTTGGGCGTCATTCACCTCGAGGTGTTCAGACGTATCAACCGATGAATCCTGCTGCTTGGGATCTACGGGTTCCTTGGGTGCCGGCATAAAAAATCTCCACATCTACGGTATGCAATTCCATGAAAATGGGGGCATCCGCCCCCATTTCAAGACCTGGGACATAGGGTTTCCCGGTCAAAATTCGTTCTGGATTCGTCGTCGGGCTTGAGCCTGCGCAAGCTTGCCGCGCCCGCCGCGTTGATGGGCGGGGCACTGAAGTTTACACCCGCCGGCTCAAACCCATCCGGCCAGGTGCCGCCGGACAATGCCCGCCAGGCTGGCGGCCCATTCCGGGTCGTCGTTCAGGCAGGGCAGGTAGCGGAATTGCCGGCCGCCTTCGGACAGAAAGGCATCGCGGCACTGCATCTGGATTTCCTCCAGGGTTTCCAGGCAATCAGCCAGAAAACCCGGACACATGACATCCACCTGGCTGATGCCTTGCCTGGCCCATTCGCGCAGTGTTGGCTCGGTATACGGTTCCAGCCATTTTTCGGCGCCGAAACGGCTTTGAAACGACACATGAACCCGCTCGCCCTCGGCGCCCAGCCGCTGCTTGAGCAAACCCGCGGTTTCCATGCAATCCCGATAATAGGGATCGCCCTGCTCGACCGTCCGGCGCGGCAGACCGTGGAAGCTGAGCAAAAGCCGCTCGGGCTTGCCATTGGCGGCCCAATACCGGCGCACCTGCCCCGCCAACGCATCGATGTAACCCGGATCATCGTGATAACGCTTTACAAAGCGCAGCTCGGGCTGGTCGCGCAGCTTGGCGGCGTAGGCGGCCACGCTGTCCACCGCCGTTGCGGTGGTGCTGGCCGCATACTGCGGATACATGGGCAGGACCAGGATACGCTGGCAGCCGGCCAGGCGCAGCTCGGCCATGGCATCGGCAATCGAAGGATTCCCGTAACGCATGCCCAGCCCGACGCATGCCGGGATGCCTTGCGCGGCAAGCGCATCCTTTACACCTTGCGCTTGCGCCTGGCTCCAGACCAGCAGCGGCGACCCCTGTTCCAGCCAGATTTCCTTGTAGCGCGGCGCCAGGGCGCGAGGCCGGCGCGTCAAAATGAAGGCGCGCAGGATGGGCTGCCATATCCATTGCGGGATTTCAATTACGCGGGGATCGGACAGGAACTCGCCCAGGTAGCGGCGTATCGCCCCCGCCGCCGGTTCGTCGGGCGTGCCCAGGTTGACGAGCAGCACGCCGACGGGGCCCGGATCACGGGGAACAGGGTTGGGGTTGAACGCCTGTGGATCGACGGGTTCGGGCAGATAGGACGAGGGAAACAAGGAAGACATGGAGCAAAACCGGGGGCAGGAAAATGGGGCCACGACGAACACGCCGCCGGAAAACGGCGGCCGGTCCGCGTCAGGACTGATTGTGGCTGAGCGCATTGGACAGCAGCCGGGCGGTGATATCGACAATGGGAATGACCCGCTCGTAGGCCATGCGCGACGGCCCGATGACGCCCAGCGTTCCGACCACCGTCCCATCGACGCCGTAGGGCGCGGTGATGACCGAAACATCCTCCATTGGAACCAACTGGGAATCGCCTCCGATGTAGATCTGTACGCCCTGGGCGCGGCTGGACACGTCCAGCAATTGCAGCAGATCGGTTTTCTTTTCGAACAAGGAGAACATGCGCCGCAGCCTGTCCATGTCGGAGGCGATCTCGGAAATATCCAGCAGCTTGCTTTCACCTGAAATCACCAGCGACTCGTCGGTATCGGCCGTTGCGGCGCCGGCCTCGACGGCGGCCTGCATCAGGCGGGAGATGTCGGCCTGCAAAGAGGAAAGCTCGTCGGCGATGGCAAGCCGGACCTCTTCGAAGGACATGCCTGCAAAATGCTGATTGAAGAAATTGCTGGCCTCGAGCAATTCCTGCTCGAGATAGTCGCGGGAGACGAACAGGATGCGGTTCTGGACATCGCCATCGGGGGTGACGATGATCAGGAGCACCCTTTTTTCCGATAGGCGGATGAATTCAATCTGCCGAAAAACCTGGGCGCGCTTTGGCGCCAGGACGACGCCGGTGAATTGCGACAGGTTCGACAGCAGCGCCGCGGCGGCTGTAACGGCCCTGCCCGGCTCCGCCGCCGGCAATATCTGGCGGATCTGGCTGGCCGGCAGCACTTCGAAGCGCTGCACCGCCAGCAAGCGATCGACAAACAGGCGGTAGCCCTTGGGCGTGGGTATCCGGCCGGCCGACGTGTGGGGGCTGTGGATAAGACCGAGGTCTTCCAGGTCGGACATGACATTGCGTATGGTCGCGGGCGACAGATCGAACATTTTCGAAAGGGTCCGGGATCCAACGGGTTGTCCGTCGGCTATGTATCGTTCTATGAGCGCTTTGAGAAGCGCATTCGCTCGGTCGTCCATGATTCTATTTTATGCAAACTTTCAGGTTCGGGTTGTCCCACCCACAGCCATAAACCCTTGCGGGACCCTATAATCAATGCGTCCATTATTCCATCAAACCAGCAGGTATTCGCCTTATGCACTTCAAAACCGTTGCAATCGTGGGCCGCTACCAGGACACCGGTCTTGACGCCCCCTTGCGCAAGCTGGCCGGCACGCTGGGCGCGGCGGGCTGTAATGTGCTTATCGAGGCCGATACGGCAAAAAATACCGGCATCCGGGAGCACACCGTAGCCTCTTACCAGGAAATCGGCAAGCAGGCCGACCTGGCCGTCATCATGGGCGGGGATGGAACCATGCTGGGCGCGGCCCGCCAGTTGGCCGACAGCAATGTGCCTCTTATCGGCATCAACCACGGCCGACTGGGCTTCATCACCGACATCCCCCTGCATAGCGCCAACGATGCCCTGGCCAGCGTCATACAGGGCAACTACGAAGCCGAAGACCGCGTCCTGCTCGAAGGGCGCGTGGTGCGCGAAGGCCAAACCCTTTTTTCGGGCGTGGCCTTGAACGACGTCGTCCTGAACCGCGCCGGGCGCGGCGGCATGATCGAGGTAACGGTCGAGTTCGACGGCGCCTTCATGTACAGCCAACGGGCCGACGGGCTTATCATCGCCACGCCGACGGGTTCGACCGCATATTCGCTTTCCGCCAACGGCCCCATTGTCCATTCGCGCCTGAATGCCATCCTGCTGGTTCCGGTGGCGCCGCAAACCCTGTCCAACCGGCCTATCGTGCTGCCCGACAGTGGCACCCTGAGCCTTACCGTTACCGCCCTGGGCCGGGTGGAATCCGGCGCCAGCGTTCACTTCGACATGCAAACCTGGTCCGACTGCCAGGCCGGCGACCGCATCGAGGTGCGCCGGGCGAAAAATACCGTACGCTTCATCCATCCCACCGGCTACAGCTTCTTCTCCACGCTGCGACGCAAGCTGTACTGGAACCACATGCCGCAACCCTCCGACGAGGTCGAATAGCCCATGCTGCGTACTTTGCATATACGCGATTTTGTCATAGTCGAACAGGCGGAAATACAGTTCGACGCCGGATTCACGGTATTCTCGGGCGAAACGGGCGCAGGCAAATCGATACTCATCGACGCCCTGTCGCTGGCCCTGGGCGCCCGCGCGGATGCCTCCGCATTGCGCGAGAACGCCGCGCGCGCCGATATCTCCGCCGTATTCGACCCTCCCTCCACGCTGCAGGCCTGGCTGCGCGAGCAGGAACTCGACACCGACGATGCCCTGATCTTGCGCCGCGTCATCGACAACCAGGGCCGCAGCCGCGCATTCATCAACGGGCTGCCGGTAACACTGGGGCAATTGCGCGAGCTGGGCGAATACCTGGTCGATATCCACGGCCAGCATGCTCATCAAAGCCTGCTGAAAGCGGCCAACCAGCGCGAACTGCTGGACACCCAGGGCGGACACCTGCCCCTGGCGCGGCAGGTGCAGCAAGCTTGGCAGCAATGGCAGCAGGCCCAGAAAGCACTGGACGCCGCCCGCGAAAACAGTGCCGCATTGCAAGAAGAGCGCGAACGCCTTGAATGGCAGCTGTCGGAACTGGATCAAGTGGGCTTGCAGCCCGGCGAATGGGACGCCATCAACAACGACCACAACCGCCTGGCGCATGCCCAGGCGCTGCTGGACGGCGCCACGCAAGCACTGACGGCTCTCGATGGCGATCAGGGATCGGCGCAGCAAGCGCTGAATGCCGCAGGACATGCCCTGCAACAATTGCTGCGCCACGATAGCCACCTGCAAGGCATTTACGACGCCATAGAATCGGCCCGCATCTCGGCGGCGGAAGCCGTATCCGACCTGAACAGTTATCTGGACAAGCTCGAGCTCGAACCCGACCGGCTCGCCCAGGCGGAACAACGGCTTTCCGAAATTTTCGACTTGGCGCGCAAATTCAAGATCGAGCCCAATGACATCCCATCGTTCAGGCAAAGCCTGCAAGACCAATTGAATGCCAGCCAGACCGCCGCCGACATCCCGGCGCTGGCGGCCCAGGCGCAAGCGGCGGCAAGCCAATACCACGAACTGGCTGTCCAGCTAAGCAAGGCCCGGCAAAAAACCAGCAAAAACCTGGCCAAGCAGGTCAGCGCGGCCATGCAAACGCTGGCCATGCAAGGAGGCCGATTCGAAGTCGGCATGTCCCAAAGCCCTGCGGGCCCGCATGGCAACGAAACCATTGAATTCCTGGTGGCCGGCCACCCCGGCGTCAGTCCCAAGCCCCTGGCCAAGGTGGCGTCGGGCGGCGAGCTGGCGCGGATCTCGCTGGCCTTGTCGGTCATTGCCAGCCAGGCGGCGCGGGTTCCCACGCTTATCTTCGATGAAGTCGATACCGGTGTGGGCGGAGCCGTGGCCGAAATGGTGGGCCGCCTGCTGCGCGAACTGGGCGAACGCCACCAGGTGCTGTGCGTGACCCATTTGCCGCAGGTCGCGGCACGCGGCTCGCACCATTACGAGGTCAGGAAATCGACGGCCGATTCAAGCACTTTGTCGACCATTCAAGCGCTCGACGCGCAGGGCCGCATCGACGAGGTCGCCCGCATGCTGGGCGGCCTGAAAATCACCGACACCACGCGCAAGCATGCGCGCGAGATGCTGGCAAGCTAAGCGGGAAACAGCCCTGCATCGTTAAGCGATGCAGCATGCCGGAACCTTGCGGGTTCCGGCTTTTTTTATTTGGCGTGCTTGGGCGAGCAATCGGAGCAAATGCCATACAGCAGCATGGTGTGGCTTTCCAGGACAAAGCCCTGATCCTTGGCGATCTTATGCTGGCGTTTTTCGATATCGTGATCGGTGAATTCGACCACCTTGCCGCAATTGGTGCAGATAAGGTGATCGTGATGGTCGCCGTCGTTGAGCTCGAATACCGCCTTGCCGCCGTCGAACTGGCTGCGCACCAGAATGCCGGCCTGCTCGAACTGGGTCAACACACGGTACACCGTAGCCAATCCGATATCGACATCTTCGGCGATAAGGGTACGGTAAACGTCTTCAGCGCTTTGGTGCCGGAGATCGGCACGCCTGAAAATATCAAGAATCTTGAGGCGCGGAAAGGTCGCCTTCAAGCCCATATTCTTCAGTTCATTTTGGTCGTTCATAGCTAAAATGTCTCTGGCGGTAAGATGATGTTCGGGCGCGCGCAAGCTACGCTGTGCGCCCAACGCTGACTAACGCTATTATGCGTTTATTCTTAAACCTTTATGATAACGGTTTTATTCGATCTGAATAACAGGGGCGCTTCGTGCTGACGACTGCAAAACCAATATTTTCAACGCTACGCGCCGGCCTGACGGCCAGTGTGCTCGCCCTGGCCCTTACGGCCTGCGGTACGACCAACTGGGGTTTCCCGTATCGCCCCGATGTCCAGCAAGGCAACTGGATCACTTCCGAGCAAATTGCCCAATTGCAAAAAGGCATGAGCCGCGAACAAGTCCGCTTTATTCTGGGCACCCCCACCTTGCAGGATATATTCCGGACCAATCGCTGGGATTACCCCTACTATAACAAGCCCGGCTACGGAGATGAAGAAGAACGGAAATTCACGGTCTGGTTCGAAGGCGACAGCCTGGTCCGTTGGGAAGGCGACCAGCAGCCGGACCGGCAACCTTTCCAGAAAGCGGACACCGGCGCAAGCGAGAACGGTGACGCGCAGGGCGGCACCGGCAAGATCAGTTCCGATACGGCAGGTTCCGAGGCCATGCCCGAACAGGCGCAACCCAGCCCCGTCGTCGGCGGATCCGCTCCGGAAATGAATTCACCCACCGACGGCAAAACAGCCACGGATGCCGATGCGCAGAGCGCCCAGCCTCAGGAAGCCGTCCCGGCCCAGCAGCCGCGCCGGCCATTGATCAATGCCAGCGAACCGCGCACGGCCAATCCCGGCGCTCCCAACGCCGGCCGAAACACCGCCGAACCACTGCGCTGACAAAAGGGAGAACTATGCGTATCGCTATTGCAGGGGCCGACGGCCGCATGGGCCGCATGCTTGTCGAAGCCGTGCTTCAAAGTCCCGACCTGAAACTGACCGTGGCCTTGGACCGGGTGGGCTCGGCCGCCATCGGCCAGGACGCCGGCGCCTTCCTGGGCCAGGACACCGGGGCCGTGATCACCGACGATCTGGACACCTTGGCCGATGCCGATTGCCTGATCGACTTTACCCGGCCCGAAGGAACCCTGGCGCATCTGCAGGCATGCATCAAGCATGGCACCAAGTGCGTCATCGGCACAACGGGATTCGATGACAAAGGCAAATTGGCCATCCAGGCCGCCAGCCAGAAAATCGCCATCGTATTCGCCCCCAACATGAGCGTCGGCGTCAATGCCACCCTGAGGCTGCTGGAAATGGCCGCCAAGCTGCTGAATAGCGGCTACGACGTCGAAGTATTCGAAGCCCACCACCGCAACAAGGTCGATGCCCCATCCGGCACGGCCCTGGCCATGGGCGAGGCCGTGGCATCGGCCTGGGGCAAGAAACTGAACGATATTGCCGATTGGGCGCGCCACGGCGAAACCGGTGCGCGGGAAAACGGCAAGATCGGCTTTTCCGTTTTGCGCGGCGGGGACATCGTCGGCGATCACACCGTGTATTTTTGCGGCACAGGCGAACGCATCGAAATCACGCACCGGTCCAGCAGCCGCGCCACATACGCGCAAGGCAGCCTGCGCGCGGCCCGCTATCTTGCCCGCAAGGAATTCGGACTGTTCGACATGCAGGACGTGCTGGCGACTTAGTATTTTTGTCTGCGGCAGGATGCTTGCAACTTCCGCGAAGCACATAACTTTTCAAGGTCCGCCCGCGCGGGCCTTGTTTTTTTAGCAGACCTGCACGGGTTCCTGCTCCAGCATCACGCCGAAACGAGCCTGGATGTCGGCCTTGATTGCGCCGGCCAACTGCGCGATGTCCCGGGCGTCCGCGCCGCCGTAATTCACCAGCACCAGCGCCTGGCGGTCGTGCACGCCCACCCGCCCCATGCGCCTTCCCTTCCAGCCCGCGCGGTCGATCAACCAACCCGCCGCCAGCTTGTAGGCACGGCCGTCGTCCTGCGCATAGGCCACCACGTCGGGATGCATCTTCCTGACGGCATCGAACGCCGCGGCATCAACGATGGGGTTCTTGAAAAAGCTGCCGGCATTGCCCAATACCGCCGGATCCGGAAGCTTGCGCCGGCGGACTTCGCAGACCGCATCGAATATCCGCCGGGCGCTTACCGCCGCGCCACCGGCCTGCAACATGGGATGATCGCGCAAATCCGGATAGTCCAGCGCCGGGCGCCACGCCTTGGGCAGGCGCAGGCGCAGCGCCGTAATCAGCCACCGGCCGGGCTCCGACTGCTTGAAGAAACTGTTTCTGTACGAGAACCGGCAATCCTCCGGGCCCATTTCAAGCTGGCGCCCATTGAGCAGATCCCAGGCGGTCAGGCTATGGAAACGCTGATCCAGCTCGACCCCGTAGGCGCCTATATTCTGCACCGGCGCCGCCCCGACCGTGCCGGGAATGAGCGCAAGATTTTCCAGACCGTTCCAGCCACGGCCTACGCAATGGGCCACAAGATCGTGCCAGACTTCGCCCGCCTGGGCCTCGATTATCCATGCATCATCGCTTTCATCCAGGACCCGGATCCCTTGCGACTCGACCTTGACGACCAGGCAATCCAATAGGGGAGCAAGCACCACATTGCTGCCGCCGCCCAGCACCATTACCTTGCCGTAGCGCGCCGCCTGCTGGGTAAGCAGCGGCAATTGCCCGACAGCGCTGTAACGGACAAGCGCCCTGGCCCGCGAATGCAGGCCCAGAGTGTTCAGAGAAGTAAGATCCTGGTCGTGAATATGCAGCAAAGCTCATCCTGCCGGTAATGAGGAGTCGATCAAGGTCGGACGAAGGCATAAGCATACCTTGCCCTGCCGGCTCGTCGGCAAGGCAGCCTGGCATGCAAAAGCGCAAGGCATTGCTTGACAGATATGGGTAGGATCATGCTATTATCTTGGTCTTGGCTGAATATTAATCCATTTAAATATTCAACCCAAAGAGCTTGAAGCGCGGTAGGTAGCGCGGTAGGTTTAAAGGCAACAAGCTTAAAGGCATTAGGCAGTACAGCTTTATCGCGGCCGGCTTGAAAAGGCAGGCCATGAAAGCGCAAGAAACCCAAAACAGGGCGATTTGCGCGGCGAGAAAAAAGTGCTTATAATGCGAGGCTTCTTTCAGCAGCGGTCCAAGCCGCCACGAATGAAGCAAGCGGTAAATATGCGGGAGTAGCTCAGTTGGTAGAGCGCAACCTTGCCAAGGTTGAGGTCGCGAGTTCGAGACTCGTCTCCCGCTCCAAATTCACAAAAAGGCCCAAACTTCGGTTTGGGCCTTTTTGTTTTGTGCGCCGGCGTTTCGGTTGGGCGATGTAGGAATACAGGCAATGGAAATTACATTAACTCTGTTGATGGTCGTCGCGGCATGGCAGGTATTGCGCATGCGCTACCAGCGCATGCGCATTGCATTGCTGGGGCGCCATTTGGCCAATTTGCAGCTTGAGCGCCACATGGAAACCCTGACGCAGGGCTACACCCGCGCCATCCAGGAGAAGGATGGAACCCGTCAGGTCCAGGTGCTGCAAAACTTCGCCCAGACCGAGAGCACAGTGGCAGCACAGGTAAAGTCGCTGGCCGACGCCATGCAAAAGGAAAGCGCGCTGGCCGCCGGCATGGGAACGCTTCCGTTCTGCGTGCCTTACGCCGAACGTTTTCTTCCCGCACTGACGCGGGACTTTCGCAAGCTGCTGCACATCCATGCGGCCGGCCTACGCGACGTAGTGAACAGCGAAAACCGCTGGGATGCGAAAACCCGCGCCTATCATCTCTCGGCGGAGCTGTATCTGTTTCAGCACAGCTGCCACTGGTTCTGCAAATCCCGCGCCGTGGCCGATGCGCGCTTGAAACTGCGGCACCAAGTCAGCCATCGGAAGGTGCTGGGCTCGGTATCCGCCGTGACGCGCTCCGCGTATCTTCAATGGCTGCGCGAAGACGGCGAGCGGTAAATGCTGCGCGTCACGGCGTACCAGGTAGGCAATGATGGGGCGTGGTGGTGGATCAGCTCAACGAGTCCCTGCATGAAAATACCGTAAGGTCGAGTACCCGCCTGGAATAACCGGGCATCGCTACAGATACGCTACCGCCCGCCGCCACGTCGTCAGTACTCAATGGCCAAGCCGGCACTATATGGGCCTAACGCTATCGGTCATGGAGATCAGCCTGGCGGCGGTTTGTGTGGACCTGCTGCTGCCCCGCACGCCGCGCTTGCTGCCTTGGCAGGTCGCGCCCAGTTTGCTCGCCATAACGGCGCCAAAAGCAGCAAAAAGCAAAGAGCAGAGAACTGGAATAAGTCGTTTGCAGCTAACGTATGGGCTTGTTGCTCCAGAATGCGCTCCGCATGGGCTAGGCTTTGCAATGGAGTCAGGCCGGCCGTAACAAGGACGCGCTCATATTCAAGCCACGGCAAAGTACCGTCGGCAATGCCCTCTACCAACCGATTACGATGTACTGATGCACGCCAATCCCATGCACTAATCATTAGCGAGGTGCCAAATGCGCCCGCAATGTAACGCAAGCCTATGCTAATGCCAGAAGCAGATGCAATCCTGTCGGATGGCATGCGGTTAAGGACAATAGCCATTAATGGCACAAAGAACAAAGCGTTGCCCGCTCCTTGCACTAAGCTGGCTATCATCATGGAGCCAAGGTCTGTATCGGTGTTAAATTGCGCTCGCAACCATGACGCGAACGCAAATATCAAGAACGCGATGCTAACCAGACGGCGCGGATCAGAGCTGGAAACCGCACGGCCGGCCAATGGCGCAGCCAATAGCGCTGTCAGGCCCACCGGCGCCATTACGAGCCCCGCAAGCGTGGCGCTGTAACCCATATACTGCTGAAGCCAAAGCGGCAGCAACACAAGATTGCCAAGAAATAGTCCGTAGGCAGCAGCCATCGTCAAGCTTCCTATTCGGAAGTTGCGAGCACCAAACAGATTTAAATCAACGATAGCGTGCCGTTCGGTGCTTTCCCAGATCATGAATGCGGCGAACGCTATCAACGCGGTTAATGCCAACAGAACAATCACTGCGGAAGCGAACCAATCGTTGTGACGCCCCATATCCAACAGGAATTGAAGCGAGCCTACCCAGACAACCAGCAAACCGAGGCCCATACTATCGACGCGGACCATCCTTACCGGGGTCTCCAGCCCTCGAAATGCACGCCAAGCGACCAAGACGGACACTATGCCGACCGGGACGTTTACCAGGAATATCCAATGCCACGACCAGTTATCACTCAGCCAACCTCCCAATAGCGGTCCTATCACAGGAGCACTGAGCGTGGTCATTGCCAAGATTGATAGTGCAAAACCGAGTTGCTGGGGAGGATAGATCCGCAACAGCAAGGCTTGACAGAGCGGAACCATGGGTCCGGCGAACAAGCCCTGAAGCACACGAAACACAACCAATGACTCCAGCGTTGGCGCTATCGCACACAGTACCGACATAAGAGTAAAGAGCGTCACACTGGCAAGAAATAGTCGCAACGTTCCCAACCGCAATACCAACCAGCCGGTCAACGGTAGCGCGATAGCATTGGCAACGCCGAAACTGGTGATGATCCATGTCCCTTGAGTGGGACTGGCACCCAGATCGCCGGCAATCGTCGGAAGCGATACATTGGCGATGGAGATGTCCAGCACGCTCATGAAAGTGGCCAGCGACACTGACACCGTGCCAGCAAGCCGGCGCATGCCTTCTAATGGCCATATTGCTGGCGCAATCGCCTGAGCCAGATGCTGCTGTGAACTGGATGCCTCACTCATGAAGCCGCGGGAAACTGTGCGTCGATGACAGCACGCACGGCGCCATCGGCAGCTTGCTCCAATTGGCTAACGCTATCGCTACGAGCCGCTGGCGATGATCGACAGTCCTTGTTAGCCGCCTTTGGCGCATGGGTATCTACGACAGCCCGCATAGAGAGCCCGACACGCAATGGATACTGACGCAACTGAGCAGCATCCAACTTTATGTGGACAGGCACTCGTTGCACAATCTTTACCCAGTTGCCAGTCGCATTCTGAGCGGGCAGCAACGCAAAAGCTGCTCCGGTACCGGCGCCAATCCCCGAAACACAACCGTCATAGGCAAGCTGACGACCATAAAGATCGGCATACAAGCGTACTGGGTGACCTAGCTTTATGTCTCGTAACTGGTTCTCCTTAAAGTTGGCCTCAACCCATAACTGATCAAGGACAACGATAGACATCAAATTCGCCCCCTCAGCGACACGCTGGCCGACCTCGACATGTTTTCGCGCAACTTGCCCAGTCACTGGAGCACGTATTTCCGTGCGTTGGACAGCAAGCCAAGCCTCGCGCATTTCCGATGCGGCCTGCTCAATTGCGGGATGCTGTTGCGGACTATGCTCTCCAACCAGGGCCAAATGAGCCTGGAGCTCTGCGGTGGCAATACTCAATGCGGCCTCGGCAGCCGCCAGATCGCTGCGCGCTACCGCAAGCGCTGCTTCGGCAGTGCGCAGTTCCTCAGTCGAAACGGCGCCACCAGTCTGTAGCGATATTCTGCGCCGTGCGCTATCGCCAGCTCTCACAAGCTCGGCGCGAGCACGTTCAATCCGACTGCGATACAAAGCCAAGGACGACTGTAGCGTAGCGGTCTTGAGATATAGGGCGCGAGTGTCGCGCACGACAAGAGCCAACTGAGCTTCTTTTAGTCGCAATCGATTTCGGGCATCCATCGCATCCAGACGAACCAGTAACTCACCTTCGTTCACATGCTCTGTTTCTTCAACCAATAGCGATGCAATGGTGCCATCGATCTGAGGGGTAATCAGAACGACGTTGCCATGTACATAGGCGTTGTCGGTAACGATTTCGCCCGCAACAACGAAATACTGCCACAGCCACCAGGCTGCTACGATGCCGGCTATCGCTACCGCGAGCAATTGCAGGCCTTTGCGGCGTCTGTCCCTACGCTCTTTCTCTCCAGCCACACGTTGCCTCCAATGAAGCTGACTGCCGTCAGACGCCTCTTGCGGAGCGGAAGTATAGCCACCCCGGCAGCAGCATGGTCACTTTAAAGTGTTCACTCTGGCTGAATTCCTGCCTGCTCCATCATCGGTCGCCAGAGCTCCACATCTCGCCGGATACGCTCTGCAAAGGCATGTTTGACCTGTCCATCTTGCGGCAGCACTCCCGCACCAACCAGCTTCTCCCGGACCATTGTGTCCTTCAACATTCTGGAGACCTCGTCAGCCAAGCGATCAACCACATCGGCCGGCATTCCCGTTGGACCGACTACGCCATTCCAGGTCTCGATCTGATGACCCGGAATAATAGAAGCGATAGTGGGCACTCCAGGAAGCTGCGGAATTGGCTCCAAGCTGGAGACCCCCAGGAAACGAACCCGATCACCTGATGCGTGCCCCATGATTTCAGAAATGTTTGCGGAATAGAGATCTGTATGACCTCCTAGCATGTCGGCCAGCGCGGGGCCTCCTCCCTTGTACGGCACCAGCGTGGCCTCAATGCCAGCGCGCTTTAGAAAGATAAACGCGGAAAGGTGGGACAGCGAGCCAACGCCTGCGTGCCCAACCGTAATTTTTCCCGGATTGGCACGGCCAAACTCGATCAGATCTTCGAGCGACTTAAAGCGCGACGCGCTGGTGACAGTCAGTACAAGCGGATTGCCTCCAACGTTGGCAATCGGTACAAAATCCTTGAAGGGATCGTACTGGATCTTGTAAAGAAAGGGAGCAAGCGAAATCTGCGTAATGGTAGCGAAGAACAGTGTATAGCCATCCGAAGTTGAGCGCGCCACGTGGCCCGCAGCGATGATTCCACCTGCGCCGGCTCGATTCTCCGGCACTACGGGGCTATTGATCGCACGCGATAGCCACTCTGCTGTGAGCCTCGCCATGAAATCAGTATTGCCTCCGGGAGCATACGGAATTATTAGACTGACAGGCCGCGCGGGCCAGTTGGCTGCCCGTGCGATCAGTGGCAACGGGCCCAGCACGCCACCCGTTGTGGCAATGGCAAGAAGCTGATTGAAGCGACGACGATTCATCATTATTTTTTTCCCAAGGTCATAAATCTTAGATATCTGCCACGATCGGATTGGTGAAATCTCGTAGTAGACGGCCATAATTCGAAATGCTCGTGTTAATGCCAAGCGTTCGAAGACAAGCCCAGAAACACGCTGTGTTACTGCTAATTACCGGTTTGCCCAACGCATCTTCGATAGCTTCGATGACATCTATCGTCGCCAGGTTGGCGCAACTGATAAAAATGGCTTCCGCATCCGGCGTATCAATTTCGAGCGCCATTCGAAACACCGCCTGCGGAGAAACATGGCCAATGCAGCGGCGCTCCTGTTGATCGTTTCCGAGCTCCAATCCCAGATACTTCGTCACGGTGATGCCATGCTCGCGCAAGAAGTCGACTTCTCGACGATTGACGAAATCCAGATACGGCGTTCCCATCGCTACCTTGCTCACTCCCAATGCCCTTAGCGCCAAAACCACCGCGCCCGCCGTGACCAAGGCTGGCGTACCAGTCTCTGCTGACATTGCACCGGAGAGCTGGTGAAGAGGGACGATGACCGAGCCTGCTGTACATCCGTAGGCCACGATATCGACTTCGGCAGTCGCTAGCTCGCGTGCCGCACGGCCGAGCTCATCGGCCATGCGATGGTATGAAGCTTCATCCATCTCTCCGGTTAACAGGACTCGAGCCGTATGAACCGTAACGCCTGGCGGAGCCAGCCGGTAAAACTCCGGTTCGTTAATGTTGTTGCTGGAGGGCGTAATCAGACCGATTTTTCCGCGCCACCCATAAGGAAGATTCAGCTGCAAAGCTTTCATGCCACCACCGTTATCGAAATAAGTGAGAGCCCACGCCATCGGCAGGGCCCATACGAGCCATGATTAAGCCGTTTCCAACGACACTCCATTCCGTGCGGCTCGTGCATGTTTACCCCATCCTTTTTCTCCCACCACCTTCCCATCCGCATACACGGTGCGACCGCGCACCAAGGTGCGTATCGGCTTAGCCTTGAACTTGCGTCCAGCATAGGGGCTCCATCCGACTAAGCTCAGTACATCCTCGTCGCGGACCTCATACTCGCGTTCAAGGTCAACCAGCACCAAATCAGCATCGAAACCCAGCCGGATTTGACCTTTTTTCTCGAGCTTGAACAGTCGGGCCGGCGCGGTCGAACAAGTCTCAACCACGCGCTCCAAAGGCAATTTTCCCTCCAGCGCCGCAGTAAGGAACATGCTGAGATAGAACTGTGTGGAAGGGGTACCGGTGTGAGCTTTCCAGCCGTCGGTCCAGCCGATTTCCTTTTCTTCACGCGTATGCGGGGCATGATCGGTGGCGATAATGTCGATAGTGCCGTCTCGCACACCCTGCCAGAGGCCTGGCACGTTCTTTTCCGGTACCCAGTAAGACAGTGCGTAAGAGCCCAAACGTTGAATCGCGCTCCAATCGCAACCCAAGAAGAGTGCCCATGGATTCAATTCGCAGGTGACCTTCTGGCCAGCGGCCTTTGCTTGACGGATAAGCTCCACACTGCCAGCAGTCTGGGTGTGCAGTATGTGAAGGTGGCACCCAGCGGCTCGCTGAAGACGCAGCAACGTGGCAATTGCGGTTTCCCATATAACCCCATCATGGGCCGCATAAGCCTTGGCATAAGCCAAAGCATCCCGCTCGCCGCGCTCCCAGTATTCATGCTCGATGACGTCCATTAACGCTTGATCATGCGGGTGCACCATCAGCGGCACGTTCAACTCCGCACAGCGTTTCATGATCTCGAGGATCTTACCGTGGTCATGGACACCGATCCCCGGCATATGAGGATAGTCCCGACCTGTATCGACAACCATGAAGATCTTGAAAGCCGCTACCCCGGTGCCCGCCATGCCTGCGATCTCACTGTCGATAGTCGGAGCCGGATTGAAGTTCCAGTCTACAATGGCATCGCTACGATAGACTTCATACTGCTTTTCAAGCAGATCGACGGAGTTTGGCGGAGGGACAACGTTTGGCATGCCTACGCTAGTGGTGACACCACCCGCCGCGCACTGCATCGTTGCAGTGTAAATGGTGTCCTTATACTCGAACCCCTTTGCAGAACCTTGGCGGTGATGCGAATGCATATCGATCGCACCAGGCAGCACGGCAAGCCCTTGCGCATCGATGATTTCCACGGCGTCTGGTTCGGTGCCTGGCTCATAAATGCCGGCGATCTGGCCATCTCGAATACCGATGGAGGCCAGGTAGCGGCCTTCGGCGGTAACGATCAAGCCGTTCTTGATAAGAGTATCCATAGAACGTTCTCCTTAGTGGTTGATGCAAAATGTGGTCGGCAGCTTTGCGTATTAGCAGCCGGGGTGTGTCAAAATCAGGAATGAATGGGCTGGCGCAGGCGTAATGTGTCGAAGACTTCTGACACGAACTCACGCGAAAGGCCGCGGGTGATAAAAACTATGCGCGAGTCTGTACTACCTTTCGGCCAATCGGATAATGCTGCTGGGGGGTGGAACAGGCGCTGTACGGCTTGAACAACAACGGGACGCTCCCTGCCTGCTACGTTGATAATGCCTTTTACACGCAACAATTGATCGCCATGTGCAAGCACCAAAGCATCCAACCAAGCACAGACATGCTCCCAATGAAGCGGCTCTCTATAGCTCAGGCAGAAACTGCCGATATCGTGAGAGTGGCGGCTGGCGTCGTGCTTTCCATGAGAGTCATGGCCATGATCGTGGCCTTCATGCCTATGGGTAGTACTTTCGCCGTTATGAGCATGCCCTTGCTCCAAGGCTTCGGCCTCGACCAAGCCACCATAGCGATCAGCGTTAAGCCATTCGGCTACTGCGGCTGGACGAGTAGTAGGATCGTAGATGTTGACACCGTCCAATAATTTGGCGGATGGCGGCGCGCCAGTGCTGGAAAGAGTCAGTCCGGCACCAGGATTAAGGCGGCCAACCTGCTCTGCTAGCGCTCCACTGTCAGCCAGATCATTCTTGCTTAAGACCAATTCGTCTGCAACAACGACCTGCCGCAAGGCCTCTGGATGTGCGTGAAGGGTGTGCCCGCCATTGACGGCGTCGACCACCGTTATCACACGGCCAAGTACATAAGCGCGGGCCACCGGAAAAGTGATTAACGCCTGGATTACAGGAACGGGATCCGCTAGACCGGTAGTTTCGACGAGAACTCTTGAAAACCGCGGGATTTCACCACGTTCGCGCTTTACATATAACTCGCGCAGTGTTTCAACCAAATCGCCACGTACCGTGCAGCAAAGACACCCGGTACTAAGCTCAATAGTGTTGTCATTGCTGCTTGCGATTAGATCATGGTCAATTCCCACTTCCCCGAACTCGTTGACGATCACTGCAGCGTCGGCCATGGCTGGATCACGCAACCAAGTATTCAGCAATGTCGTTTTGCCACTGCCGAGAAAGCCGGTCAGTAAGCTCACCGGTATGCGGCCATCAACGGGAGAAGAACTTTGTGTCATCATGATAATCTAAGAGCCCCAATTAATTCGCATTATTTGCGAATTTTGGATTATTACCAATCAGTGCAAATTTTGCAAGTATTACGATGAAACCAACAATTCGTCCACGCAATCGCATCCTGCATATCTTTCAATTATTCGAACAGCAGCACACTTGGTCAGTAGAAGAAATCGCTCACGAGATGGGGACGTCCACCAGTTCTGCATACCGCGACGTACAGGAACTGAGTCAAGCGGGTTTTCTGATACCGATCGTCGGCTCGCGCTATGTGTTGGGCCCTGCGTTCGTACAGTTCGACCGGGTGGTACGAATAAGTGATCCACTGATTCGGCTGGGCGCGGCACAAATGCGCAAGCTGTTGGATCGCACCACTCAACGCGCTGTAACAGTACTTAGCCGTCGCTATCGGGACCAAGTCATGTGTGTGCATCAGGAGGCGGGCAATGCCCCCTATCCGCTCACCTCATATGAGCGTGGTGTGGCGATGCCGTTATTCGTCGGCGCAACTTCTAAAGCCATTCTTGCGCATCTGAGTGATCGCACACTGGAGAAAATCTATCTGGAAAACGAAGAAGAAATCAGACGCACCTTGCACTGCATAAGTTGGAAAGAGTTTCGCGACCATCTCGTCCAGATTCGCAAGATGGGAGTAGCGGTCACGACCTCAGAAGTAGCGAAGGGACGAGTAGGCATTGCGGCGCCCATCTTCGCTAGCAAACAAGTGATCGGCGGTTTGAGCTTGGTCGTAAATGAGCCCGACTTCGAAGATGAGCGTCAGCGAGCGGAAGTGATTTCAACGGCGCAAGCCATAACGGACGCGTTGGCTGAAGAGGAACCGTGGATAGCACGCAGTTAAAAATAGCGGGATCCCGAGTACGTGCCGTATGTACCAAACAACGCCCGGCATCGATAGTTCTACTAGCGCAATGACATGGCGAGCTTGAGGGAATCTGCCGGCCTAATGTCCGGCAGATAAGGCGGACACGGCGCCCGTCCAATCCAACAGCGCCTTGACCGTCACCGCACTTTCTTGAACGATACAGACTATACGACCTCGAACAGCGCCGCCGCACCCATGCCGCCGCCTATGCACATTGTGACCACTGCGTAACGCGCTCCGCGGCGCTTGGCCTCGATCAATATGTGTCCCGTCAGGCGCGAGCCTGTCATGCCATAGGGATGGCCGACGGATATACTGCCGCCATCGACATTGAACAGTTCTGGATCAATGCCCAGCTTGTCGCGGCAATACAGTGCCTGGCACGCGAACGCTTCGTTCAGTTCCCACAACCCGATGTCCTGTACAGTCAAGCCGTGCTTTTTCAAAAGCTTGGGCACGGCGTAGATCGGTCCGAGTCCCATTTCTTCGGGCGCATTGCCGGCGACGGCCATGCCGCGGTAAATCCCCATCGGAGCCAGGCCCTGGCGTTCGGCAAAGGTTGAACTGACCAACACGCAGGCGCTGGCGCCATCGGACAGTTGGCTCGCGTTGCCTGCAGTAATGACTCCGCCCTGTATCACCGGCTGCAAAGCGGCAAGGGACTCAAGCGTCGTGCTCGGGCGATTGCCCTCATCCTGGGCCAATGTGATCGACTTCAATGACGTTTGACCCGTAGCCTTGTCCTTTACCTGCATCTGGACTGTGATAGGCACGATTTCGTCGGCAAAGCGCCCTTCTTGCTGAGCTTTCGCCGTACGCAGTTGGGACTGCAAGGAATATTCGTCCTGGCTCTCGCGCGATATGTCGTATTTGCGGCAAATATACTCAGCCGTATCCAGCATAGGCATGTATGAGTTCGGGGCATGCTTGAGCACAAGGGCATCCTGTTCGGCATTGGCCCATTCGTAATATCGATTCTGCACTATCGAAATATTTTCCTGGCCGCCCGCGACCACAATGTCCATACCGTCCACCATGATTTGCTTTGCCGCGGTGGCAATAGCCATCAGCCCGGATGCGCACTGCCGGTCCATGGTCTGCGCGCTCACCGACACTGGCAGATTCGCCGCAAACACGGATTGGCGAGCGACATTCCATCCTGATGTGCCGGCGCCCAGCACGGTGCCGACAATGACATCATCGATGCGCTCGGGATCAATGCGGGCGCGCTCAACGGCATTTTCCAGCGCGTGTGCCATCAGGGTTGGTGACGTCGTATGATTGAATGCGCCTCGAAACGATTTACCTATCGGCGTCCTGGCCGTTGAAACAATTACCGCCTCTTCCATTTGTATTCCTTAAAGTATCAAATGATGAAAATGTGATCCGTATCCCTCGTACGCTTTTTTAGCGCCGAGCCCTTTGGAGGGACTCGGGTACGGTCCAATAACCAAACAAGTTTCCTCGCGTCTCTGCATAGGAAGCGATGCGCCCGGCCAATTCGGCTTCGCCCAGCGTCTGGGCATAGAACATCGGCCCGCCGCGATAAGCAGGAAAGCCGTATCCGCTAAGCCACACGACATCAATGTCACCCGGACGGTAGGCAATACCCTCTTCCAGAATCCGGTAGCCCTCGGCGATCAACGGGTACAAACAACGTTGCACGACTTCCCGTGCCGTAATATCCGTGCGTCTCTGAATGCCATGGACGCGAGCCAATTCAACAAAAATTGGCGTCACGTCGGTATCTTCCACGGGCTTGCGGCCCTCGTAGCGGTAGTAACCGCAAGCGGTTTTCTGTCCGAACCGGCCTGCATCATGCAATGCCTGCACGACGACCCGATACGTCGGATCTTCGGGCAGGATGTTGGCCTTTTTTTGCTCGATAACCACTTTGGCCGCCACGTCTACGCCGGCCATGTCAATCATGCGGCAAGGCCCCATCGCCATGCCGAAATCTTCCAGCGCCTCGTCGATAAATGCAGGCGACGCTCCCTCGAGAATCAGAAACTCGGCTTCGCGCAAATAACCTTCCAGCATGCGATTGCCAATAAATCCGAAACACACGCCTGAAACGACCGGAACCTTGCCAATGCGCTTGGCCAGGCGCATGACGGTAGCCAATACATCCGGCGCCGTCAGGTCGGCGCGGACCACCTCCAGCAAACGCATGATGTTGGCCGGGCTGAAGAAGTGCATGCCCAGAACGTCCGCGGGGCGCCCGGAGGCATCGGCAAGCTTATTGACGTCAAGCGACGAAGTGTTGCTGGCAAGAATGGCGCCCGGCTTCGCTATCTTGCCCAGTCGCTCGAAAATACGCTGTTTGATGCCAAGGCTCTCGAAGGCCGCCTCGATGATCAGATCGCATTGAGCCAATTGCATGTCGTCGGTTGCCGTGCGGACCAAACCGCGGCGGCTCTCGGCATCCTGCGCGCTGATGCGGCCCTTATCGACCGCGGCGCCATACGTTGTGCGTATCGCCTCGGTGGCGCGAGCCAGAGTCTCGGCACTGAGGTCCTGCAATATGACAGGCATTCCAGCGTTCGCAAAGCTCATGGCGATTCCTACGCCCATCGTACCGGCGCCCACAATGCCCACCGACGTCATCGGGCGAAGCATCAGGTCGTCCGGCAGGTTTGGAATTCTGGAAGCTTCACGTTCCGAAAAGAACGCATGCCGCAAGGCCTTGGACTCAGTCGAAGCCTTGCATTTCAAGAAGGAGCGACGTTCGAATTCCAGGCCTTCGTCGAATGGCAGCTCCGCCGCCATTTTTATGGCTAGAACACAAGCGCGCGATCCGCGCCCTCCCTTGTCCTCCGGCGGCAGCCTCTCCAGCCACTTTTCCAGAACAAGGGCTTCCCCCTGTTCAAGGTCAAAAGAGCGGTATCTGAGAACTCTCGCTGCTACATCCTTATGAGCCGCAAGCCGGGCGAATGCCAGTGCCTGGGCGTCAAGGTCCGCATCAAACACGTCATCCAACAAACCCATCCGCAGCGCTCGGTCGGCCGATACCGCCTTTCCAGTGGCTATCATGTCCAGCGCTTCAGACACGCCAATCAGGCGCGGCAATCGTTGGGTCCCGCCAGCTCCGGGCAGTAAACCCAGCGTAACCTCGGGCATGCCCAATCGCGTTGACCGAAGAGCCACGCGGTAGTGGCACGCCAAAGCCAATTCCAGCCCACCGCCCAGGACCGTGCCATGCAGGACGGCAATCGCCGGAACCGGAAGCGATTCCAATAATGCATGGATCTCATTTGGATCGGGAAGAGGAATATCGGCACCATCGAACTCCCGGATATCGGCGCCCGCCATGAAGGTTCGACCGGCACATCGCAACAACACGGCCTTTACATCCCCGGCCTGCTTCATGCTGGCCAAAATCGCCGCCAATGCTTGCCGGACAGGCTGTGACGACGCATTGACCGGGGGGTTATCGATGGTGATAATGCCGATGCCATCATCGTTGGTGTAGCTCACAAGCTCTGACATAGATCCGTCCCGCTTAATTTCATTAAAACCAATCGCCCTGCATAGCCAGTACGGTGTCATCCCCCTTCAGGATCACATCCAGCCAGCTCGCGACCTTGGAGAGTTCATAGGCGAAGAAATACCGCATCGCCATCCTTTTCCCTTGAACGAGCGCGTTACCGGCGGTTGGCGACTCGAGTGCGGCCAATAGAACCTGAAGCCACAGCCAGGCCACCACAACATGGCCAAATGCCTGCATATAGGGCGTGGCGTTGGCCAATGCCCGCTCGGCGCATTCCGGGTCTTGCGCTTTGCGGGTGGCTTCGGACAGCCGGTCCATGCAATGCGCCAGCGCGTCGACATAGGGCTCCAATTCCTCATGAGCCTTGGCCTGCTCAAGAGTCTGTTGCACACCTTCAACCCATAAGGCGTAGGCCTGTCCATCGTTCTGGCGAATCTTCCTGCCCAGTAAATCGAGGGCTTGAATGCCGTGCGTACCCTCGTGAATCATGTTCAGGCGGTTGTCCCGCCAATATTGCTCTACCGGAAAATCCCGGGTATAGCCGTAGCCTCCCAACACTTGAATGGCCAAACTGTTCGCTTCGAGACACCACTCGCTTGCCCAGCTTTTCGCCACGGGGGTCAGCAATTCCAGCATCAGGCCAGCGCGCTTCCGCTGCGCCTCGTCGCCCGTACGCTTCTCATCCACCAGACGCGCGCAATACAGAGCCAAGGCAAGTCCGCCTTCGCTCAGGGATTTCTGTGCCAACAACATGCGCCGAACGTCCGGGTGCTCAATCAATTTGACCTGCTGGCCATCGGATTTTCGGCCCTTACTGCCGCGCAAGCGCCCCTGGCGGCGTTCGCGCGCATAATCCAGCGAAGCCTGATAACCCGCAAAGCCAAGCATCGTCGCACCCATGCCGATGTTGATGCGGGCTTCGTTCATCATATGGAACATAAGGTGCAGCCCTTGTCCCGGTTCGCCAACCCGATAGCCGATGGCGCCGCCGCTCTCGCCAAAGCTCAACAAAGTGTTCGGTATGCCGCGATAACCCAATTTGTGATTCAGGCCGGCCAGCACAACATCGTTCCTGGCCTCGGTCAGCCCTCCCTCGGGCGTGACAAGGTACTTAGGAACGATGAATAATGAAATGCCTCCGGGACCGGGCGGCAGTTGTCCGCTTTCATCGGGAATTTTTGCCAGGACAAGATGTACTATGTTCTCTGATAAGTCGTGCTCGGCGCCAGAGATCCACATTTTGCTGCCTTTTAGGCGGTAGCGCGGCCCTAAAGGGCAATCCGCATAGTCCTGTCCGTCCGGCAATGCCTTGGTGGTGAGATCACCAAGACTGGACCCCGCGCCTGGCTCGCTAAGGCACATTGTGCCGAAGTAGCGCCCTTCCATTTGCGGAAGCGCAAAAACGCTTCTCTGCGCTTCCGTGCCGTGCGCCATCAGCAAATTGGCGTTGGCGTAAGTAAGCATTCCAAAGGCGGCCAGACCGATGCTGTTCAGCGAAAAAAAGGTATTGGCCGCCATATCGACGACATAGGGCAACTGCATGCCGCCGACTTCATAGTCGTGGCCAGCCGCCAACAAGCCGGAATTGGCATACGCGTTGACGGCTTCTTTGACGCCGCCCGGCAAACGTACTCGTCCATTATCGAACTCGGGCTCCTGCGCATCCACCAGGCGATTCAGGGGATGGAACTTTTCAGTGGCGATGCGTTCGCTCAGATCCAGCACTGACTGAAATGTCTCCCGGGTGTGTGCCGCATAGCGCTCCCGCTCGCTCAGGCTGTCAACCTTGAGCCAGTCATACATCATGAATTCAAGTGTTTCTCTCACAATCGGCCTCGATCCTGAAATCAAATGGAGTTGACGATTTGCCCGCCATCGACGGTCAGGACGGTACCGGTCATGTAGGCGCCGGCGTCGGAGGCGAGCAGCAAGGTGGCGCCCGCCAAGTCCTTGCACTGCCCAAAACGGCGCTGGGGAATCCGCTTGACCAGCGCTTGCGCAAAGCCCGCATCTTCGAACTCGCGATGCATCTCCGTTTCGATATTGCCCGGGCATAGCGCATTGACGCGGATATTGTTTCGAGCGAGCTCGTAGGCCATGACCTTGGACAAGTGGATCAGCCCGGCCTTGGTGGCCCCATAGCTGGACAGCATTCCGCCAGGCCGCAATCCGGCGGTAGAGGCTACGTTGATGATTGCACCGCCGCCTTGCTCCGCCATGGCCCGGGCCGCGCGCTGCGCCACAAGAAAAGCGCCGCGCAGGTTGGTTCCTATCACGACATCAAGTTCTTCGGGTGTTTGCTCAAGGAACGGCTTGAGCAGGGCCACCCCCGCGCAATTGACGAGAATATCCGGACGGCGACCAAACAGTTTGTGAATCTCATCGAAAGCGGTATCGATCGATTCTGTTTCGGCTACATTCATGGCGATGCCCACGGCTTGCCCGCCCTGCTCCCGAAGCCGGGCCGCCTCTTCGGCGACCACGGCCTTGCGGCGCGCGGCAAGAACGACCGACGCCCCCGCACGGCCAAGAACACCAGCCAGATACCGGCCTATGCCACTTGACGCTCCGGTTATCAGCGCAAGTTTCCCATCCAGTGAAAATGAGCGTGTCTCTTCAGAAAGCATGTCGTCCTTCTCGTTATTCATAATCGGTTCCCTTGGCACAGGCTGAGCCTTGGATGGCATCCAGCCTGACGCCGGCTATTCGGCACCCACGTGCTCTTCGATGAACTTGAGCACGCCTTCGTTGAAAAGATCGTTCCGGTCGCCGGTGATCATGTGGCCTGCTCCGCTGACTTCAAAAACCCGCAGTTGCGGCAAACGTTGACGGAACTCCTGGACTCCCTGGTCGGTAACCACGTTGCTATACATCCCCTTGACCAACAGCACGGGAATAGTGATGGAGGTGCATATCTGGTACAGCCGATCACGGAAGGCAAGCGGCTCGATCAGATCAGAGGTAGTAAAGAATGCAGGATCCCAATGCCAATACAGGCGACCGTCGTCATGGGATCGCAAGTTCTTCATCAAGCCGCTGATGTCCTTCGGCCGCGGCCGATGAGGGTTGTAGGCGGATACGGCGTCCGCCGCCTGTTCAAGGCTGTCAAAGCCGCCCATATGCCCTTGCAGGAAATCCACAATCTGTTGCGAGCCCTGAGGGTCCAGCCCTGGGACCACATCAACCAGAATGACTGAGCGCACGGCCTGTTCTCTGGCCAGCCCAACGGCAAACAAGGCCGTCATGCCACCCATGGAGGCCCCAACGATGATGGGCTTCTTAGGCAGCGTCCCGATCACGTCAAGCAGATCGCGGCCCAGCGTTTCCAGTTGATAGTCGCCATCGGCCGCCCAATCGCTGTCCCCATGGCCTCGCGCGTCAAGGCTGATCACGCGATAGCCTCGCGACACGAGCTCATCGAGAGTTTGGCGCCAGGAGTGCCGGGTCTGGCCGCCGCCGTGCAAGAGCACGATCGGTTGAGCGCCTGGATCTCCCCCAATATCCCCCGCCAGGCGCAATCCCTCGCGATTGGTGAAGTGATGTGTGCGAATGTCGGAGGAAATATGAGGAGCATGCATGCTTGACTTCATTTCGAATGCCATCAGGACGTCATGCCAAGCAGGCGCATGTACTCCGTCTCGATCATGGGCAAACCAATGATCTCCTGACTGATTCGGCCTCGTATCATGACGTAGCCGCGGCTAACGTTGCGGCCAACAAGGCGCACGGACGGTTCGGCAATAACGACGGCAATACCCTCTTCGGCCAACTGGGAGCACAATTCGATCACCTGCTCGACGACGACGGGCGCCAGGCCGAGCATCGGTTCGTCCAGCAATAGCACTTTTGGATTCGTCATCAGCGCGCGCGCCAGCGCCAACATCTGCTGCTCTCCGCCGCTCAAGGTTCCAGCCGCAACACCGCGGCGTTCTTTCAGCCGGGGAAAGCGCTCGATCGCCGCCTCGACGCGTGACTGATCAAGCGATAACGCATCCACCATGACTTTCAGGTTCTCCTGGACGGTCAATCGCGGGAAAATTTGACGCCCTTGCGGCACCAATACCAGCCCGCTACGGACGCGCGCTGTGGGTCCAAGCGCGTCCAGGCTCTTGCCTGCAACGCTTACCTTGCCGCCACTGGCTTTCAACGCCCCCATCATGGCAAGAAAGAGGCTGCTTTTGCCGGCGCCGTTTGGACCGACGATGGCGGTAATGGTGCCTGGGCGAGCAAACATCCGTGCATCGGTAACTGCCTCGACACCACCATAGCGGACGGTGACGGAACTTACATCCAATGTGGATTCGGTACTCATTCAGCTCACTCCAATATATGTCTCGCGAAAGACTGGGCTTGTCAGGCACGATTGCACATCGCCCTGCACCACAATCTTTCCCTGTGCCAGAAGCGCCATGCGATCGACCTGAGGCGCCAGAATGTCGATGTTGTGGTCGACGAGCAGCACGGCGGCCCCCGCCTCCTTGAGCTTGCCAAGCGAATAAATGATGCCTTGTATGCCGCTGTCTCCGACGCCGGAAAAGGGTTCGTCCAACAACACGACTTTGGGCTTCTGCATCAACACACGAGCCATTTCGACCAGGCGCAGCTCGCCGAAGGTCACTTCACCGGCCAGGCGGTCGATATTGTTCAGCGCCACGTCGGCGCACACCTGCTCGACCTGTTCATTTAGAGCCCCCCATCCCTTGAAGAACCCTCCCAGCGCGGAACTGAAAACACGCGGCAAGCCTTTCAGCTCGCTGACGCTGGCGCCTATCAGCACGTTTTCCCGCAACGTCAGGTCCTTGGCTACCTGGGGATGCTGAAAGGTGCGAGCCAGCCCCTGGTAAGCCCGGGTTTCGCTGCCTTGCCCGCGCGCTTCGTGCTCGCCAAGGTAAACAGCGCCCGAATCGAGCGGCGTAATGCCGGAGATGATGTCGATCAGCGTCGATTTTCCCGCGCCATTGGTACCGAGAAGCCCTAAAATCTGCCCGCCTCGAACTTCGAAATTCACCCCGAGCAAAACCTTGACTCCGCCATATGACTTCAGAACCTCTTCACAACGCAAATAACTCATGTCAGTGGCCTCCCGCTGCTGCACCGGGCCTCGTGAAACGTTGACGCAACGCAGCCAAGCCACCCAACACTCCCTGAGGAAATGCCAGCAGGATGACCAAGGCAAGAATGCCGAACGTCAGCACGCCAGGACCCTCGAAGAAATCAAAGCCAAGCGTGAAAAACACTACGATGAGCGCTCCCAGCACAGAGCCCCATGGAGTAAACATGCCCCCAAGGATGGGCATGAACAGCACCAGGAACACCACTTTGATGCCGAACGATTCCGGCAGAATGAATTGATTCATTAGGGCCAGCAGCATGCCGGCAATGGAGGCAATGCCAGCTCCCAGGGCCAAGGAGATAATGCGTAAACTGACGACAGGCACCCCGCTGGCCTGCGCCGCGGGTACGGTTTCGCGTTGCGCGCGCAGCGCGATACCAAAGAAAGACATGCGAAAACGGGCAATGGCTGTGGCGATAAGCCAGACCAGCAGCGCTCCGACAGCGATCAGTTGGGTGCGGCCAAGTTCCCACCCAAAAAAAGACAGGCGCGGAATACCGCCGATGCCTTCCGGCCCGCCAGCCCAATCACCTGAGTGAATGAGCCATGTGTGCACCACAATACCGAACAGCATGGTGGCGACCGCCAGGTGAAAACCGGACAATTTTCGCGTTACCACGGCTAGAACGGCCGCGGTCAGCATGGACAAACCGACACCCAGGATGGGAGCCAGCCACAGCAGAGCGCCTCCTTGTTGACCGGTGATCGCGACGGAGTATGCGCCGATGGCGAAGTAAGCGTTATATGCCAGCGAGAGCCGCCCTCCCAGGGCTAGCGGCAAATACATGCCCAGCGCGAGCAAGGCGTAAACGATGACCAGAATGCCAAGATCCTGCCGATATACCTGGTTGCCCACAAAAACAATGAATACCAGCGTGCCAAGCAGACCCAGAAGGCTTTCCTTTCGCAAGGATCGCGAAAGCTTATGTTGATGAGACCGTATCGTGCTCATGATGAATCCTTGCTCCTCGACTTACGTTCTTACTCGAACGGTGAATATGCCTTCCGGCCTGACCGAAAACACCACAAGCACCAGCAGCAGCAACATATAGTCGCGTGCGCCCCCGCCGAGGAACCAGATAGTGAACGCTTCGATCAGCCCCAGCAGAATCCCACCCACCAACGGCGCCCATGCGCTTCCTGTGCCTCCAATAACAAAGGCAATGAAGCCCGCAATAGCGAACGCAAGGTGGGAGTGGAAGTTCAGCGGCGCCTGCGATACGTAGAGCACGCCGGCTACGGCGCAGACCAGGCCCGTGGCAAACACGGCGGCAAATTTGATGCGGCGAATGGGTAGGCCCAGCACGCGCGCGGCCGTTTCATTGTCGCCCGCCGCGCGCAGCATCCGGCCATAGCTTCCATGCTTGAGCCAAGCGACGACCACCGCGAAGACGATCACCGAAATCACGGTATTCCAGAGGAAACGGCTTTCAATAATTCCGTCGCCGACAAAATGAACGGCATCGAACAGTTGCCTACCCTGAATGGGCCGCCGGCCAAAGATGACGCCGGCCAACTGTTCGATGACAAACATCAGCGCCACGATTGCCACCACAGCGCCAAATTCATCGCTGCTCCTGGCAAGAATTGGGCGCAGTATGGCCGCCTCCGAAATCCACGCGAGTAGAACGGCCAGAGCCACGGCAACCAATATGCCGATTGCCCACGGCAGGCTCATGTCTTGAGAGACCACTGCCATTGCCATGCCCGCGAACATGGCAATGGCCCCTATCGCGAAATTGATGGCGGTGGTGGCCTGGAAAAACAGAAAATATCCCAAGGCCAGCAAGCCATACAACGCGCCTATCCCTATGCCGGAAGAAACGATGCTAAATAACATGCTTATCCTTATTTGGCCGGCTGATAGACATCCCACAGCACAGAGGGTTTTTGGTCCTTGAACTGCACGATCACCAAGCCTTTCTCGGAGGTTCCGTTATGCACTCCCTTGGCAAAGTTCAAGGTGTTGCCCTTTTGGCCAAAGGCCGAGGGGAAAGCGGTGACCTTTTCCATAGCGTCGCGCAATGCCGTGCCGTCCAGCGTGTCAGCGGATTTTGCCGCTGTTTTCACCAACATCAGTCCGTCCCAAACGACGGCATGCAGCCAGACGAACGAACTTTCCCCGTGCACCTTCTCGTAAATTGACTTGACGGCATCGGTATTCGGATTGCCAGGACCGATAGGATCGACGACCAATGCGCCATCAACCGCGTTGCCGGCCAGCTCCCATATTTTTGGTGTGGCCGTCAAGTTGTTCTGAGCCCAGCGCTGCGCTCTTACGTCGAATCGCTGAAGGCTTTTGTACATCGCCGCCGATTCCGCCGCCGAAGCAAAGGAGTCGAAGACCACATCGGGTTTTTGTCCACGCACGCGCATGACCTGCGAGTTGGCATCCGTGGATCCGATCTCCATCATTTCGTCCGCCACGGTTTCAAAGCCGGCCGCTTCCCACGTCTTCTTATAAGCATCTCGCAGCACGCGGCTGGTGGGTGAACTATCGGAAATAATCGCAACGCGCTTGAAGTTGAGTTTTTTCCATGCGTCAATGTAGGCGCCTCCGCTGAGCTCGCTGATAGGCGCCATCGTGAAGATGTATTCATTGTTGGGCGGACTGACCAGCCGTGAACTGACGTTGGTCGGCGCCATGCACAGGATCTTCTGTTCCGCGCAGACCACGCGACCCTGCATGGTGGCGCCTGATCCGGACAGAAAAAACAATACATCGGCACCGCGCTCAATCAAGCGGCGCGACTTGACGACTGTCAAGTTGGCGTTGTTCTCATCGTCCTCGAAAATGAGTTCGATGGAACGGCCCTGAATACCGGGCTCGCTGCCGGCCGTACCGCCCATGTAGGCAAGCTCGCCCTTGTTGATGGATTCGGCAAACAGCTTGATCGCCTTCACCGACTCTTGCGAATAGAACGTGGCCGAACCGGAACGATCTTCGATCACGCCGATAACGACAGGCTCGCCTTTGGCCTTGTCGGCCGCTTGCGCGGATGCGGGCCCCACAAGTGAAGTCAGAACGCCCATCGCTGCTGCAAGAATTGTTTTATTGAATATTTGAAACATCATTGTCTCCTCGGTTAAATGGACAGCCACATCGACTGCTTGTTATCGTTTTCTCAGATCAAGCAAGCGCTTGGGCTTTTCGCCTGATTTGGTGTACTCGTCGAGCTCGTCGGACTCGACAATCTCGACCTGAATGCGCGCGCCGAGTTCGGCCGTAAGCGTTGCGGTCAGATCATCGCGCAGCGCTTGTTTGTTCACCGTTGTCGATTTGCGCTCGACCCTGATAACCATTTCATCCTGGCGCGCCACGCCTTCGCCCACATGCGATACCACACACAAAAACTCGCCCGTGGTGCGCGGATCTTTTTTGATCGCTCCTTGGCAGCTCAAGGGATAGATGTTTGTGCCCCGCAGCTTGACCATGTCATCCATGCGGCCAAACAAGCTCGAGAGCTTTCTTGAGCACACGCCGCATTCGCACTTTTCCCGTGGATACAGGGCCATCATGTCGCGATGGTCGTAACGTATGAAAGGGGGAACGCTGCGATGCAGGCTGGTGACAACGACGCTGCCTGTTTCACCGTCGGCCAGGCGTCGGCCCTGGGCATCGCAAACCTCGATAAATGCCGTGTCCTCATTGATATGCTTGTTTTTCTTGTGCTGGCACTCCCACGCCACCAGACCTACTTCATGAGAGCCATAGTTGTCGTAGACGGGCGCGCCCCAGGCTTCTTCGAGTCCTCGGCGCAATGCGCCATCGCTGTCCGGCCCAAGGAAGGTAAAGAGATACTTGGTGGGGAGCTGGTGCAAATCAAAGCCCATTTGCTCGGCCACCTGAGTGAGCCGGCCGAGGTAGTCGCCATAGCAGTACCAACCATTCGTTCCCCAGGCTTTGGCAAACTCCAGCTGCCGCTCGCTCGGCGTTACCTTGCCCGAGCCGGTTGTGACAGGCACGCAGCCCAGCCAGTTGAAAACAGCGTTGTAGGCCGACCAGCCGGCGTTGGCCAGCGATGTCGTGAACGGTATCTGGATGACATCGCCAGGCCGGGCTCCTTGCGCATACAGGCCGCGAGCCGTCTGGATTCCCTGAACCTCCCAGGCAAGCGCGTCGAACAGCGTAACGCGCGGCATACCTGTGGTGCCGCCGCTGGTTTGAATCTTGATCGGAACGTCGCCGAAGTCTTCGCGGCGGTAAGGGTGGTGATCTCCAAACGGCGGCGCCGACTCGATTGCGGATTTAAGATCGTCGCTGTTGAAGGTAGGAATCTTCTCGATGTCCTCCAGGCTCTGGATATCGCCGGGCTCAAGACCCACGGCCGACCAGCGGCGCGTATAAAACGGCAGTTTCCAGGCCTCTTCCACGCGCGCCAGAAATCGCTCGTTCTGGAGATCATGGATTTGCTCGTCGGACATCGCACCCACTGTGCCGTTGTAATTGGGAGGCGGAGGATAATCCGCTATCAGCTTGTCCCAATCCAGCGACCTGAAATAATAGGGTATGGCATTACTCATTTACATCGTCTCCATGGCTTTATCGTCATGCCTGACTACGGTTTGTTGCCAGCTTGCCGTCAGCCGCCAGCCTTAATTCTTTCCGAACAGATTGGATAATCGTTCGAGGGATTTACGCGCATCGGCAATGGCCGGCCGCAACTCGTCCAGATTGATCGACTTGCCGTCCGACGCCCGTACCGACTCCAGCCCCATCATCGCAACTTGATCCGCGATTTCCTCCGGGATCAGCCGGCCATCCGGGCTGTACCACCAGGCCGACCAGCTGCACAAGCCAATAATGGAGAACGCCGCGACGGCCGGATCCACTTTTCTGAAGTGTCCCGTTTCAATGCCCCGTTCAATGGCAATGCGAAAGCGATCGTATATGCCTCGCTTGGCCCGGTCGTTCAGCCGCCGGATATCTTCGGGGAGATCGTTTTCGGAACGCTCCACGACTCTGAACATGACGGTGTTATTCAAGATGAACAGCACATTCTTTCGCGTCATCTCATACAGAGTTTCGGCGGGATCCCGCGACCCGTCCGCCGTCAAGGAATCGCCTACGTTCTCCAGATAGAGGGTTACCTCTTTCACCAAGGTCGTCAGCACATCCTCTTTGCTGACGAAGTAGTGATAGAGCGCCGGCCTGCTGATTTCCAAGGCGCGGGCAACGTCCAGCATGCTGGTTCCCGCATACCCTTTCTGGCTGAAAAGCTTGGCTGCCGCTTCGACAACCGTGCGCCGTTGCAGCTCTCGCTTTTCCTTGATTCCAAGCATCTTTTGTTTTGCTTTGCTCATATCGATCAGCCGTCAATTTGGTTAACATCCGGACCACCCGGTTGCAGGCTTGCACTACCTGGGGTTTCCGTTTCCTTGAATCACTGCGCGGCGATGATTCAGACCGCGCGCTTTACTTCATCTGCTGCGTTTTTGCCGGCGATCCGGCCAAAAATCAAAGAGCTTCCCAGAAAGGATCCCGACATATAGCCAGCGCCGTGAAAGCCGCCTATAACTTCGCCGGCGGCATACAAGCCCAGGATCACGTCCCCTTCCGTGTCGACTACCTGCATGTTGCGGCTTACCCGCAAGCCGCCATTGAAGTGCGTGGTGCCGGGAACCAGCACCGCCGCATAGAAGGGAGGCTTGGATATTCGGCGCAGCTTGCCTGCGATGCCGACGCAGTGGACTCGCCCGAAATCCGGATCATGGCCGCTTTCCGCATAGCCGTTATAAGCGGCTATGGTCCGGAGCAGGCCTTCGGCGTCCACATCGTGCGACGCATTCAGTTCCGCGCCAAGCCCTTCGATGGTGTCGGCCTTGATTTCTCGACACAAGCCCAATACGTGGGCGAGTTTCCATCGCATATAGTCTTCGCGAATTTCCGCGTCATAGACCTGGATCATCAGGGTATCGGGCTGCTTTAACCCGGCCCACGACAGATCCAGATAAACGTCCGACTCTCGACAGAAACGCTGCCCGTTCTTGTTAACCAGAATGGCGCCCTTGTAGTTGACCAGCGACATGGCATTCATGACGGGATCCACCGGGCCGGTGGGCGCGACGCCAATCTCGAGATATGCCGTGTCCGCGTTGATGTCCTTGCCCATCAATAGGCCGTCGCCCAATGAGCCGGCCCCCGTCAATGGCGTGATTTTCTCTGCGCCCGCCCTTCCGTACTGTTCGATGAGTTCGGGGTTACGCGTAAAACCGCCGCAGGTCAGGACAACGGCCCGGCGCGCGCGCAGCACGGTCCTGCGGCCATCCCGGGATACTTCAACGCCGACGACCCGCCCTTTTTCATTACGCAGCAGGCCGCGCGCACGGGTGGACGTCAGAATCTTTACGCCGCGGCGCCGGGCTGCCTTTTCCAGCTTCAGCACCAACTCCGCGCCGCCGCCTATGCCTCCGGGTTCATGGGCCCATGGTTTGCTCATGTGGGAAAACCGCATGGTGCTGACGAACTCCACGCCCAGGTCTTTCAGACGAAGATAGGTATCCGCGCTGTTTTCGGTATAAATGCGCGACAGCTCAAATTGGCTGTCATGGTGATGAGCCTCATCAAGATCCGCGAGCAGCTCGTCACGGCTGGCCTGCTCGAGCTCCGTTTCGCATAGCGCGACATAGCCGCCCGACAAGCGGGAGCTGCCGCCGATTTCCGGTTGGCTTTCCAGCAGCATGACGGACGCATCCATTTCGGCGGCCTCAACGGCGGCGAACAAACCGGCTACGCCTGCACCGATTACCACAACATCAACAATATCCTGCTCAACGTCGTCAACCATAAGACCTCCTTGAGAAGCAGCCGCTGCTGGTTGCGTGCTGCTATTTCGCAGGCTTGAAGATTTCCAGTTGGACCCCGTTCATCTCTTTGGGATGTATGAAGTTGACTTCGCCAAACACGCCTTTTGCCGATTCCTTCAGGAGCGGGGTCAATCCCTGGCCCCGCATGTCGCCGAGCGCCTGGTCCATGTCGCCGACCTCAAGCGATAGCAGAAAAACCCCTTCCCCTTTTTTCTCGATGAACTTTGCTACAGAAGTGTCTGGCGATGTCGAGGCAATAAGATTCAGATGAAACCCATTGACATCGAAGCTGGTGCCCTTCAAGCCGGGAAAAGCGAAGTTCTCTTCGGTAATGAATTTGCCGGACACCCCGAGAATGTTTTCGTATTTTTTGGTGGCGGTGTCGAGGTCGGCCACGGCGATGTTCAGCCCATAGATGCCTTTGATCATTTTGTCTCCTGTGGATAGCTAGTAACCATGATTTTGACACTATGGTAAATTTTATAGACATTAATGTCAATACATACTGTTGAAAAATTCGTCACTCGTGTAAAAACATGGAAACGTGTTTCGGCCCCTCCATCACTCATAGACGCGGCCCCGCCCAGCCAATGGTTCGCAAAACTCGGCGTATAATGCGCGCTAGCATTTCCTCCATGGGTTCCCTAACCCCATCCATCAAAAAGGCTCAACATGACTTCCGCCTCCGTCCCGCCATCGCGGGTATCGTTCTACCTTGCCCTGCTGGTAGCGTTCCACGTCCTTATCATCATCGCCAGCAACTATCTCGTGCAGTTGCCCATCGACCTGTTTGGGTTTCACAGCACCTGGGGCGCTTTCAGCTTTCCCTTTATTTTCCTGGCCACCGATCTGACCGTGCGGCTGATAGGCAAAACTGAAGCGCGCAGCGTGATCACGCGGGCCATGGTGCCGGCGCTGATCGCTTCCTATATCGTGTCGGTCCTGTTCCATGAAGGACGCTTCAACGGCGTGGATGCACTGGGCGATTTCAACAGTTTCGTATTCCGTATCGCCTTCGCCAGCTTCGCCGCCTACGTCCTGGGCCAATTGCTGGACGTACAGGTGTTCGACCGCATGCGCCGCGGCTACGTGCAATGGTGGGTGGCGCCCGCGGCGGCTTCCGTGTTTGGACAGGCGCTGGACACAGTTGCCTTCTTCGGTATCGCCTTCTGGCGCAGCAGCAACCCCTTCATGGCCGAGAACTGGGGGGAGATTGCCATGGTGGACTACGTCATCAAGCTGGCGGTCAGCCTGCTGCTTTTCGTTCCGATGTATGGAGTGGCCCTTAACGCCATAACCCGCGTCATGAAACGGCGCGACGCGCTTTCAGCCGCCATATGATCACCTCCGGGCAAGCTCACCGGCGCGCCCTGGTCTTATTTTCCGGCGGCCAGGATTCCACCGCCTGCCTGGCTTGGGCGCTGGCGCGTTACGGCCATGTCGAGACCATCGGTTTCGATTACGGCCAGCGCCATCGGGTGGAACTGGACTGCCGCGCCACGCTGCGCCGGCGCCTGGCCGAACTGCATCCGGACTGGGCTACCCGGCTGGGTAGCGACCATCTGCTTAATGTAGATGTGCTAAGGCAATTGGGCGCTTCGGCCATGACGGACGACATGGCCATTGCCATGCAGGCGGACGGACTGCCCAACACCTTCGTGCCCGGCCGCAACCTGCTGTTCTTCACCTTGGCCGCCGCACTGGCTTACCGGCGGGGGCTGGACGTGCTGGTGGGCGGCATGTCGCAGACCGACTATTCGGGCTATCCGGACTGCCGCGACAATACGCTGAAGGCTTTGCAAGTGGCGCTTAGCCTGGGCGTGGATCGCCCGCTGGTTTTGGAAACCCCATTGATGTGGCTGGACAAGGCCGATACCTGGGAGCTGGCTCAAGAACTGGGCGGCATGCCCTTGGTGGACCTGATCCGCAAAGAAACCCATAGTTGCTATCTGAACGACCGCAGTACTCTGCACGCGTGGGGATATGGCTGCGGCGAATGTCCTGCCTGCGTCCTGCGCGCTCAGGGCTACCGGCAATGGACGGCACGGCAATAGGTTCCACACTTGTAGGCCCAAGTGCCTCCAATGGCATTCCCGGCGGTCAGGCATGGCGATTGCTATCTTTCTCCTTTTCCAAGGAGAAACCCATGAAGAAACTGCTCGTATGTATTGCCACAGGCACCTTGGCGTGCGCGGCGGGGTTGGCCCATGCGGATGTCACGGTAGAAATGCACGAAGCCACCGACAAGGGGGCGGGGAAGGCTGTCGGCACGGTCACTATTTCAGAGTCGCAATATGGCCTGGTGTTCACGCCCAAACTATCCGGCCTTGCAACCGGCGTTCACGGCTTTCATGTCCATGAAAATCCCAGTTGCGACGCCGCCGAGAAAGACGGGAAAATGACGCCAGCCCAAGCCGCCGGCGGACACCTGGATCCCAAGAAAACAGGCAAGCACGGCCTACCCTGGGGCAAGGGCCACCTGGGAGACCTTCCCGCGCTTTACGTCAATGAGGATGGAACCGCGGGCAATCCCGTATTGGCGCCACGGCTCAAATTGGCGGACGTAAAGGAGCGGTCACTAATGGTCCATCAAGGCGGCGACAACTATTCCGACCATCCGCAACCGCTGGGCGGCGGCGGAGCCCGCATGGCTTGCGGCGTCATTAAATAAATGCTGGCGGGCTGAGCCCGCATTTCGGAATCAGCCGCGCCGAGCCGCCTCTATGGTGGCGATGTCGATCTTTCGCATGTCCATCATGGCGTCGAACGCACGCTTGGCCGCCGCCGGGTCAGGATCGGTGATCGCATCCGTCAGGGCGCGTGGCGTGATTTGCCACGACAGTCCCCACTTGTCCTTGCACCAGCCGCAAGCGCTTTCCTGTCCATCGTTTCCGACAATCGCATTCCACAATCGGTCCGTTTCGATCTGATCGTCGGTGGCGACCTGGAAGGAAAACGCTTCGTTATGCTTGAAGGCCGGTCCGCCGTTCAAGCCTAGGCAGGGAATACCCATCACGGTGAACTCGACCGTCAGGACATCGCCCTGCTTGCCCGAAGGATAATCTCCGGGAGCGTGATGGACCGCCACCACCGCGCTGTCCGGAAACGTTTCGGCATAGAAATTCGCGGCGTCCAATGCGGCGCCGTCATACCAGAGGCAGACTGTATTCTTGCTGGGCATTTTGATCCTCCTGTAATGGAACGGATACTGGATTCTAGCCGCGCGGCGGCCGGATCACTGTAGTAATTTGCATCCTTAGACCGCGTAGCCAGGCAGGTCGGCGGCAAGCCCCAAGCGCCCGCCTTTTAAAAATATTGAATCGCAACTGTTTGGATTTTACGAATAGTGATGACGCGATTCGCCGGTTTATTCGGCGCACTTAAACCTTTACAGTCCCTCCATCGTCAAACCCCGGGTCGGCTTCGACCCAATGATGGAGATATCCCATGGCAACCCGCAACGTCGTTTTCCCACCCGGACGCCAAGCCCTTTATGAACGAAATCACTATTCGCCCGCGATCAAATCGAACGGCTTTCTGTTCGTCTCGGGACAAGTCGGCAGCCGCGAAGACGGCTCACCCGAGCCCGACTTGGAAACACAGGTCCGGCAGGCATTCGACAATCTGAACGCAATCCTGAAGGCCGCGGGCAGTTCATTCGACGATGTGGTGGACGTCACGGTATTCATCGTCGATCCGGAGTCCAAGTTCGAGACCATTTGGAATATCGTGCCGGAATATTGGGGTCAGGCACCCCACCCGACACTGACGGCCGTCGGCGTAACCTGGCTCTATGGCTTCCAGTTCGAGATCAAGGTGATCGCCAAACTGCCCGAGACCGATTGAACCTTCAGCGGACGGGCCGGCGTCCGAGAAGCTTGCATGGAATCCGCTCCTGCGTTTAACCTTCCCAAGGTTCGGCCGGTAGATGACCGGCAGCTTACCCCCACGAGGTGTCGTATGACCGGATTGCGTACTGCCGCTGAAAAGCGTGAAGAGTTTGCCAAGCTGCATAAAGACGGATGCTTCGTCATTCCCAACCCCTGGAACGTCGGCACCGCACGCTGCCTGGAAGACCTGGGCTTCAAGGCCATTGCCTCCACCAGCTCGGGCCACGCGCATGCCAACGGCCTGCCGGATGGCGCGCAAGATCTGGATACCGTGCTGGCCCATCTGAAAGAGCTGGCCGACTCCGTGGATATTCCGCTAAACGCGGATTTCGAGAATGGATTTTCCGACGATATCGATAAGATGCAGCAAAACATCGTCCGCTGCGTTGCGGCCGGGGTGGCCGGCCTGTCGATCGAGGATGCGCCCCAAGGCGAAGCCACCGGCCTGTACGACTTTGATACCGCGGTGACCCGGATCAAGGCGGCGCGCAGGGCCATCGACCAGACCGGTGAACGCGTATTGCTTACCGCCCGGACCGAAGGCTTCATACGCGGCGCCCCCGATATCGATGAAAGCGTCCGCCGCATGAAGGCGTTTGCGGACGCGGGGGCGGATTGCCTTTACGCGCCCGGCATCAAGAGCAGGGAACACATAGCCGCCATCGTTCAGGCGGCCGGCGGCCGCGCCGTCAATTTCCTTAACCCCACCGCGCTCGGCTATACGGTTGAAGACCTGGCAGGCATGGGCGTGCGGCGCATCAGCGTCGGCGGCTCGTTGGCGCGCGTCGCCATGGATGCCTTCCTGCGCGTTGCACAGGACATAGCCCGGGACGGCAATTTCGACGGCTTCGCCAATGTGATCAGCAATGCCGATCTGAACCAGCGTTTCGAGAAGCACATCAAGGCATAGATGGCGACGTGATGCGATGGTCAGGTCCGGATCATCAAGGCGGAGTCGACCTTGCCCCCAAATGGCTGGCCCGAAAAAACGACCGGGGCGCCTGCCCGAACAGCTTCCTGAACATCTTGCTGAAAGCCGAAGCGCTGCCGTAGCCAAGCTCCAAAGCGATCTGGGTCATTGTCATGCCTTGCTCGGCCAGAGCAAAAGCGCGCATCAACCGCGCCTGCTGGCGCCAGCGAAGCAGGCTCAAACCGGTCTCCTTGGGAAAAAGCCTGATCACGCTGCGTTCGGACAAACCCACGCTTTCTCCCAATTCGGCGATGGAAGCTGCGCTGGACACATCGGCCAGGAGCGCTTCGCATAGCCTGAGCAGACGCTTGTCCGCCGGCAGCTTCAGCGACAAAGGCTGCTGCGCAAGCAGGCCGACCTCGTCCACCAGGACCTGCATCATCCGCCCTTCGGCGCTGTCGGGATCGTAGCGCGGAGTAATAGCCATCGCACGCAGGACCAGTTCCCGCAGCAAGGGCGTGATCGCCAGCACACAACATGCGTCCGTCCTGCCCCGGACCACGCCGGGCTGAAAATACAGGGTGCGCATCTCGACAGCGACGTCCATCCGTATCCCGTGTTCCATGTGCGCCGGCATCCACATTCCGTGACTGGGCGGTATCGTCCATATGGAGCCGTTCGCCCGTATCGTCATGACGCCCTCAATGGCATAGATCAGTTGATCGCGCAAATGATGATGGGGGGCGATGACGCAGCCGGCGGGATCGGATCGGGCCAGGGCGGCCACGGCGCGGGGCACCCGATTGGCAATACTGGCGCTGGCATTCCGGCTGTGCGCATTTTTAGAAGGCGCGCCTGATGCCGTTTTCGATGTTGGCGGTTTTGGACTCATTATTGACAGTCTGGAGCAAGATGATTTGGCCATCCTAGCGGATAATCCGGGCATGAACAATCGGCCAACACAACTTCTGCTGAACATCGGTCACGCCATCGACCATATGTTCCTGCTTATATTCGCCACCGCCGTCACCAGCATTGCGGCGGATTTCGGCGCGCAGCGCTGGGAGGATCTCATGCCTTACAGCGTGGCGGCCTTCTTTTTCTTCGGAATCGGATCGCTGCCCGCAGGCAAGCTGGGCGACCACTGGGGACGCCGGCCGATGATGATCCTTTTCTTCTTCGGCATGGGGGCTTCGGCCATCCTGGTCAGCGCCGCCGGGTCTCCCGTACAGATGGCACTGGCGCTGGCTCTGCTGGGGTGCTTCGCCTCCATCTACCATCCGGTGGGCATTCCGATGCTGGTCCAGGGAGCCACGCGGCCTGGATGGATCATCGGGGTCAATGGCTTGGCCGGCAATCTGGGCGTCGCGCTTGCGGCGATGATCACGGGCCTGCTGGTGAAATACTTTGGATGGCGCATGGCCTTCCTGGTGCCTGGCATCGTCAGCCTGGTCTGCGGGGTGCTTTTTGCATGGCTCGCGTCGCGCGAAACCACGCCCCCCGCCAAGAAGAAAACCACCACCGTAGCCCTGCCCGGCATTTCCATGGCCAAGCTGTTCCTGATCATGACCATGGCGGCCACCAGCAGCAGCCTGCTGTTCAACTTCTCGACCAATAGCAATTACGAACTGCTGGCTGATCGCCTGCAGCGGATTTCCCAGGATCCCGCCCAGATCGGCCTGCTGCTGGCCATCATCTATGCCGTTGCATCCGCGGCGCAATTGATCGTCGGCCACCTGCTCGACAAGATCGCGCTCAAGAAGCTGTATCTATCCATCATTGCCACGCAAGCGGTGTTGCTTGCGGCGTCCATAGCCCTGGACGGCTGGGCTTTCTATTTCCTGCAGTTCCTGTTCATGGCGGCCGTGTTCGGCGCCATTCCTTTCATCGATGCCATGATCGTGCGCTTCGTCGACGACAGCATGCGCTCACGGGTTTCGGGCATGCGCCTGGCAGTTTCCCTTGGGGCCAGTTCGCTTGCGGTGTGGCTGATCGGACCTATCGTCAAGCAGGCGGGCTTCACCATGCTGCTGGGCGTCATGGCCGCCACCGCCATAGTCACCATGATAATCGTCAGTCAATTGCCCAGAACCCCGGCCCCCTAGGGCAAAGGAAACACATGGTATACTTATGGGCTTAGCTACAGCTGATACGGCGCAATGGCAGAGTGGTTATGCAGCGGATTGCAAATCCGTGTACCCCGGTTCGATTCCGAGTTGCGCCTCCAGTATTTGAACAAGTCCCAGGCTAATTCATAACAATTTTCCGCTACGAAAAAAAGCCTGTCAGCCCGCCATCGCGCGGGCTTTTTGCATTCTCCGCCTTGCTTTTCATTTGTCCCGGGCGTTGCCTTGCCGCCGTATAGGCGTAAAATTCATGAGCCTCAAATAACAAAAGGAACTATACGTGTTTCCATCCAGGCTAACCTCCGGATATCAATCATTTTTAAACGGCCGCCTCGCCCGTGAGCGGGAACGCTACGAAGAACTCGCCAAATCTGGGCAGCACCCGGAAATCATGGTCATTGGCTGCGGCGATTCCCGCGTTGCCCCCGAAACCATCTTTGACGCGGACCCCGGCGAGATATTTGTAATACGCAATATTGCCAACCTTGTCCCACCCTGCGAATCCGACACCGAAACTTCGTTTCACGGCACCAGCGCCGCCATCGAGTTCGGCGTCAATGCGCTGAAGGTCAAGCATATCGTTGTGCTTGGCCATGCCAGCTGTGGCGGCGTTGCGGCCTATGCCAACAATGCCGCCCCACTGACCAAGCGCGATTTCATCGGCAAATGGATGTCGCAAATCGCACCGGTGGCCCAACGCGTGGGGCCTCCCACCGAAGACCGGCAAAGCTGGATCAGGCAGCTGGAATGGGCGGTGGTCGACTACAGCCTGGAGAACCTGATGACTTTCCCCGCGGTCCGCGATGCCGTTGAAGAGGGATCGCTGACCTTGCATGGCGCTTATTTTGGCGTTGGCACCGGCGTGCTTTTTATTCGCGATCCGATCACCGGGCGTTTTGCCCCATACAGCGAAACCCAATAACAGCGTTCCCGGGCGGGGCCAATCGCAGCGTTTACGACGCCCGCCCCCAGGTGTTATCGTGGTTTCGTGAAATCAGGATCAACGATAGCCATCGGAGTCGCCATAGGCGTTGCCATAGGCACCGCCATGGACAATATCGTGGGCGGAATCGGCATTGGCATAGCCATCGGGATCGCCCTGTCGCTTGCCCTGCGGAAATGAGCGTAGACCAATTGCACTATAGATGGCCCGCCCGGCATGCAATACCCTGCTTGCATGCACTTCGCGGAATCCATCCCTCTTTGCGCAATTTGCCGTAAGCTTTCCTTGAGTGCGGGACCAAGACAACCGCATGCCCTGATGTTGCTGGAAAAAGTACACCCTCCTGTCCACTGGGAGGGCATACTCGAGCGGCGCTACCGCTGCACGGCATGCGGTGCGGCCTGGCTGCGGCACACCAGTTCTTGCGGTGCGGACACCATGTTCGAACCGGTATAGCCGGAGCCGCTCAGCCCATCTGATCGGCCTGATTAAGGCGAGAACCGAACCTTATCGGCGGCAGCTCGTGAATTTCAACATTCAAGGCCAATGGATGGACGTAGGCGGCGCCGCGAAAATATTCCTCCGCCGCCTTCAGCAACCCTTCCCCCAACCGCTGCTGCATGTCCCGGCTCCTGCCGGGACGTATCCTAGCCGTGATATGCACAAAGCCGGCATGCGGGTTTTTCAGATCGGCAATCAGAAAGGCATCGCGGGGCTCACCGCGCGTTCTGATCGCCTGGGTCTCGAATACCCCTGATACGATCGCCGCTTCATGGATCGCCCTTAGCAATCCTTCCATGGGCTGAATAGCCTCGATGTTTCGGGAGTATTCGACAATGATGTGAGGCATATGCAATCCATCGCGTTGAAGTCAAGGGTTCGGCCCCGCCAAGCGCAACATGGGCGACCCAGCATAATCTCAAGCATTCTTGGGCAGATCGGCAACCGGCGTTCCCGCATCCAGGGCCGCGCATTTTTTGGTTTCCTGGGCATGCTTTACGGCCGCCAGCTTCAACACTTCTTCAGCCCGGCCGCGCGGCACGAAACACACGCCGGTGTCGTCCGCTATGACGATATCTCCCGGCGAAACACGCACTCCGCAGATTTCGATGTCGCCGTTGATTTCCACAGTTTCAAGTCGCGATTTTCCTGTAAGCGGCGTAATTTCACTGGCCCATAGCGGATAGCCCACGCTGCGCGAATGCGGCACATCGCGAATTCCGCCCGAGACAATGGCGCCCGCCTCTCCCTGTCTTTTTCCGGTCTGAGCGGATATGCCGCCCATATTGGACACTCCCGCGACGCCCTGGATCACGACCACATCGCCGCCTGACGCCAAATTATGCGCCTCGAATTCGGCCATTTTATTGACGTTGGCCTTGCCCGTTTCATAGGGATGCTCGCGCTGGACGATATTGCGTACCGTAAGCGCCGGCCCTACGATGCTGGTGCCCGAGATAGTGGGCTTCAACACCGATGCTCCAATAGCGCCCGTAATTCCAAGACTGTCCATAATGTCGGAGACGATGCCGGTGGCGTCGCCCAGGGCCTTGAATCCTTCTATCAGGCCAGGCTGAGGCCGGGGTGTTTCCATAAGGCGTATGCGTTCGCGCGCAATCTTTCCGGTAAGTTTCTTTTCCATCATTTCAGTTCAATTGAGTTCAAAATTAAAGGTAAAAAGGAAGGTTTCATTCCACAGTCCTGATGGAGGCCATGGAGCTGCGCCGGCATTGCCGGGGACGGTGCAGCCCTGAACTATCTATTGCTGTCGAGGTCTATTCCCGACGACTTCACCAAGTCGCTGTACAGCGCCAGCTGCTTTTTCCAGAAGGCGTCGAGCTCCTCGGGAGAGGAGCCGACCCCGACAGCGCCCGCCGCCTTCAGGCGGGCAACCGCCTCGGGATCGTGCATCGCATACGACACCGCTTTGGAGAGCTTGTCGACAATGGGCTTGGGTGTGCCCGCAGGCGCATATATGGCTACCCAAAACGGAATGTCATAGCCGGCAAGCCCCGCTTCGGCCATGGTGGGCACGTCGGGCAGCACCTCGGATCGCTCGGTGGTCGTGACGGCCAGCGCCCTGACTTTGCCTGCGCGGATATTTCCCATCTCGGGCGGAACGCCATCGATGAGCATGGCCAGGCGGCCGCCCAGGACGTCCGCCAAGGCCGACGAGGTGCCTTTATAGGGCACATGCTGGATTTCGACGCCGGCAAGCTTGCGAAACAGCTCGGCGGCCAGATGGATCCCGCTGCCTATGCCCGAAGAACCATAGCTGTATTGCTTGGGATTGGCCTTGAGCAGCGCAATGAATTCCGCCATGTTCTTGGCGGGCAGATTGGGATCTATGATCATGACCAGGGGAAACTGCGCGACCAGCGAAACGGGGGTAAATCCGCCTATTGGGTCGTAACCCAGATTCCTGTCCACCGTGGCGTTCACCACGGCCGATGAAACCGAATGGAAAATCAGGTTGTAGCCGTCGGGTGGAGCCTGCACGGCGCCGCGGGAGGCTACGACCCCGCCCCCTCCGCCCTGATTCTGGACGACTATGTTCTGCCCCAGATACTCGCTCATTTTCTGCGCGGCAATGCGCGCCATCATGTCTATGCCGCCGCCGGCGGAGAATGGCACAACCAGTTTGATGGGCTTGCTGGGAAATGCGTCGACGCTTTCAGCCGCGGTACCGATTGCCGGCAAACCCAAGCCGAGCATTAGCGTCAACAGGCTGCGGCACAAGAGGCCCGACGCACGCCGCGCAGGCGTTTCATATTGAAATTTACAAGACATTGTTGTTTCCTCCATTTGAATTTTGTGCGGACAAAAAAGCTGACAGATCGTCCTTGAAAAATGGCGCCGGTTTCAGCAGCCGGCACTCCTGGTTCGTCATCAGCGGCCGGACTTTGTCCACAAAGGCAATCCAGGCTGGATCGGCGAACAGCGCCTCACGCCACTCCTCGCGCTCCCTTAGCGATGGGTAGCCCCACAAGGCGGTAATCTGATTAAGCTGGCCGATCTCCGAAACGTAGTACCCCAAAAGATGCCGCAAATACCTTCTTTGCACCTTCATGCCTTCCTGCGCATACAGGTGCAGGAATACCTGCAGCTTGCCGGGAAAAAACGTATATCGGCGTTCTTCGACTATCAAGGCGGCTCCTGCAAATATGATGAAGTCAGGGGAGGACGTCGAGCGGAATCATTTTTCGATCTTGATGAGGCCCTGATCAAACAATGCGGCCCATCTGTCTTCCTCCGCCCGGATATAGCGGCCAAAGTCGCCGGGCGACATGTCGTCGGGCAGGCCTCCCAAGGTAAGCAGCGCCTGCTTGGCTTCTTGGTCCTTCAAGCCTTCGCGCAATGCCTGCGCCAGCGTGTCGACGACAACTTGGGGCGTTCCCGCCGGGGCGGCCAGGCCAAACCACGAAGTCAAGTCATAAGTCGGCAGACCCTGTTCCGCGACAGTCGGGATCTCCGGTGCGCCGGGCGAACGCTGCGAGGTGGTTACCGCCAATGCGCGTACCTTGCCCGCCTTGTAATTGGGCAACGCACTGATCAGGCTATCGAACATGAACTGCACGGAGCCTTGCTGAGAGGCTACCTGGGCCTGGGCCGTACCCCGATAGGGAATATGAGTGGCCTTGACTCCAGCAAGCGAAGCGAATAATTCCCCGGCAAGGTGGCTGGCCGACCCGACACCGGCGGATCCGTAATTGAGCTCCGCGGGATGCGCTTTTCCATACGCGATCAGTTCCGCAACGCTGCTTACCGGCAAGCTGGGATGGATTACCAGGACATTTCCTACTCCGGTAATTCGGGTGACAGGCGTAAAGTCCCGGGACAAGCGATACGGAAGCCGGGTATTCATGATCGGGTTGAGCACATCGGCGAATGCGGCCAGCAGCAAGGTGTATCCGTCTGGTGCCGCCTTCAGGACCTGAGCCGTTGCGATGCCACCGCCGGCACCCGCCTTGTTCTCGATGACGAACTGCTGACCCAACTTGCCGGACAGAATCTTCGCCGCCAGCCGAGCCGTAATATCCGCGGGGCCGCCGGCGGCGAATCCCACGACGATCTTGACAGGCCTGTCCGGATAAGCCGCGTAAACCGGCCCTGAAATGGCCGAGACCGCAATCGCGGCGCACGCAATGAGTTTAAGTATTTTCATTTCAGGAAATGGGTATTGATCCGTTTAACGACAATGTTCTTGTAAACGCCGCCTTGCACGTAGGGATCGCCCATCGCCCACTGGCGAGCCTCGTCCAGAGAAGCAAACTCCGCCACCATCAGACTGCCGGAATACGCGGCGTCGGCATCACTGCTCACAAGAGGCCCCGAAACGACGACCCGGCCCGCCTCGTGCAAAAGCGCTCGGCGCTTGATGTGCTCTTCGCGCAATGGCGCTCGGATGGCTTCGCTTTCGGAAACATCCTCGGCATAAATCAGGTACAGGCTTCGCATATCGGCCATCACTTCATGACAGCCTGGAACAGGCGAAGGAAGTTGCCGCAGGCCATCCCTTCGATCTCCGCTTTCGAAAGGCCGATATCCGTCAGTGACGCCAGGAAGTCCTGCTGTTCCTTGAGATCGTTGATGGGGTAGAGCCAGGGCCAGGTTCCGTATACCTCCGGCTTGCGCATGAATTCCTGATAGCGCTCGGGGGGCTGGCCGGTAATGAAGTCGGAACCGATGCCCACATGGCCGGCGCCCATGCGCTTGACCGCATAGGCGATATGCGCGGCCACATCGGCGGCGGCAGGCTTCTTCTGCCCGGGCAACAGCACGAGCGGTGGAAGGTAGGTCACGCCCAGCACCCCGCCGTTTGCCTTCAAGCCATCCAGAACGGCGTCGCTTTTATTGCGCGCGTTTGCGCATAGTGAATAGGCGTTCGCATGAGTTATGGCCACCGGCTGGGAGGACAAATCCAGGATATCGAGCGAACTCCGGTCGCCGACATGCGACAGGTCTATGACGATACCCAAATCGTTAAGAACGGCAACCATATCCCGGCCAAGCGACGACAGGCCCGCATTGGCCGGCTCGGCGCAGCCGTCGCCATACAAGTTGCGGATGTTATGGGCAATCTGGATGACGCGCACGCCCAAGCCGTGGAAAAGCTCCATCAGCGCCAGATCGCGCTCGACGCCAGGCACGTTCTGGTAGCCCAGCACCACTCCCAGCTTGCCTACTTTCTCGGCGTGAGCGAAATCATTGAAAGTCTCTATGGGATAAACAAGATCGCTCAAGCTTGCCAGATGCCGACGATAAGCGGCCAGCTCGTTAAGGGAATGCCTGAGGTCGGGAACCGGATTGATCCCCCGATAATTGTTCAGCGTTATATGAACCGCCGCAACTCCCTGTTTCAGCGACGCCTCGGCGTATTCCGCCGTCATCTTCGCTCCGTTCAACAAATCGAAAACCTTAAACATGTAGTGGGATCCTTGCCGGGAAAAAGGTGGGGTGCTTGCCAGACAGATATCAAAATGGTCCACATTACGATATCTGAAACATAGCAAATACTATTTAGTTGCTAACCACCAGTCAATTTATTGGCATAATGTTCCACATTACAGACCATTGTGAAGACCTGAATCCATGACACAATCCATTAGCCGCGCGATCGAACTGTTACGCCTGGTCGGTTCCAGCGCCCAGGGCAAACGCCTGATCGACCTTCAACGGGAATCGGGCCTGACAAAGCCGACCGTCCATCGCATACTCGATACCCTTCGCCAGCATGGCTTCGTGGCCCAGGACGACGACAAGCGCTATACCTTGGGCCAGGAGATATCGGTACTGGGATGGTCCGCGGGGCACCAGGCTTATGACTTGCGTGAACTATGCAGCGACCACATGGTGGAGGTCGCCCAACGGACGGGCGACACGAGCTTTCTCAGTGTCCGGTCGGGCTACGACGTCATTTGCCTGGACCGTCAGTCAGGCTCTTATCCGGTCAAGGCTTTCACGATAGATGTCGGCAACCGCAGGCCTCTGGGCGTAGGAGCCGGAGGCGTCGTTTTGCTGGCCTCGCTCGACGAAGCTGAACAACAGACGGTATACGAGGCGATCAAGCACAGCTTGAGCGCCTATCATGCCTCCACCCTGGCGGCTATTCGACAGGCAGTGGACAAGGCGCGGAAAGCCCGCTATGCGCTGAGCAACGGCTTTGTACTGCCCGAGGTGCGAGGTTTGGGCGTACCGATACGCGATTCCCAGGGACGGGTCGTGGCGGCTCTTAGCCTGGCAGCCATCAAGGAACGGATTACGCCGGAACGCCTGCCCGAATTGCTGGCCGTGCTGCAAACCCATTCTTCGCGAATCGAGCAGCGTATTGCGGCCGCCGGGCGGAAAGGCAACGCTCCCGCCCGCCGCATTATCCATTCCTGATGGAAGGATTCTCCGCCGTGACTCTCCATATGCCGATGCAAACCAGCGCCAGCGCAATCGCGTTCTTCCATTCCAGAATGCTTTCGTCCAGGAACACAGCCGACAACACCGCGCCGAATATCGGAATCAGGAAATTGAAAATGGTGACCACGCCCACCGGGTTGTACTTGAGCAAAATGCTCCATAGGGAAAAAGCGGCGGCCGACAGGACCACCAGATAGGCCAGCATGGCCGATGAGGCCCATGTGAAGCCCGTCAATGTTCCACCGGTGCCGTATCCGAATAGAAGCAGCGCGAAGCCGCCTATGGCAAGTTGATAGCCTGTCATGACCACGGCATCCATCGTCTGCGAGATTTTCTTGCCATAGATGGAGGCGGCGGACAGAACGAGAGCGGCGATCACGATGCAGCCCTCGCCCAGAAGGGTGAACTGGAAATCCAGCCCGCGCGTGTCCAGGTTGACGACCATGACGCCTACGAAACCGGTCAGGCAACCCAGAATCCGGTTGTGGCTCAGGCGATCGTTCTTGTAGATGAAATGCGCCAGCAATACGCTGAAGAAGGTGCCGGTCGCATTCAGAATGGAGGCCTTGACACCTGTGGTGTAGCTGAGGCCGACGTAGAAAAACACGTATTGCAATGCCGTCTGGGCCAGGCCCAACAAAGTCAGCTGGCCGATGCGCCGGCCGCCCAAGCCCGCAATGGGGCGTCCTCCAAAACGGCCCATGGCCAGCAGCACCAGTCCGGCGCAAAGAAAGCGATAGCCTGCAAACACCATCTTGCCCGCTATATCGTCCGTCGCGATGTCGAAAAGTTCGTAGCCATTCTTGATGGCGGGATACGCACTGCCCCACAACATGCAACACAGGGTGGCCAGCAAGATCACCACTTTGCGGTTGCTGAAGAGGCTCGCATCCGGGCGCGTATTGGGAGAATGGCTCAAAAGACCCTCGAAACTAAAACTGTCAGCGGCTGCATGAGATGGCGACATGATACATGCCGAGGCGGCGGGCAATATTACTTTCAGCTATGTCGCTCAGCCGAAAATGTACTTCGGATGTACGAGGACCGCTCTTACAATTTGCGGGGATGTTGAAAGGAGCACAGCCATGTCGTCGGCCATGATGGAGCTATTCGTTACGTCGTTCGGCGAAACGCTGGTGATGGTCGTCGCATCCGGCCTTGCGGCATCGTCAATCGGCATACCCCTGGGGCTTGCGCTTTACCTGGCCGGCCGCGGCAGCCCCCTGCCCCTGTTGCGGCTGCCCGGCGCCGTCGGGCTGGCGCTGGACGGCCTGCGCAGCGTCCCTTCCATTATTCTTCTGGTCATTGCCATCCCGCTGGTCCACGAACTGTTTGGCCAGGCGATAGGACTGGGCGCAAGCATTATTCCGTTGTCCATCATTGCCGCCCCGCTTGTCGCGCGACGCGTGGAAACCGCCTTGCGCGGCGTGGATCGCAGTCTCCTGGAGTCCGCCCTGACTCTGGGCGCCCGGCCCTGGCAGATCATTTGCAGGATCTTGCTGCCCGAGGCATCGGCGGGTATCGCGGCGGCGCTGGGCCTGGCCCTGGCCAGCCTGGTCGGTTATTCCGCCATGGCGGGAGCAATCGGCGGCGTGGGCCTGGGCGACCTGGGCATTCGTTATGGCTACCGGGAATTCCTGCCCGAGGCCATGCTGCTGGTTGTGCTGGCCCTGGTGATACTGGCCGAAGCGGCGCATTCGCTGGGCAATGCCCTGGCGCAGCATCTGGACCGCCGCTAGCGCCGGGGCGGCCATTGCGGCCGGCGCGGATTCGCGGGCCGGTCCTCTTGCGCACCCGCCCCGCTGGCGCCCTATACTTCTTGTACCGTAAAGCTCGGCAAAAGAAAGCATGGATGAAAACGTAATAGCCGCGATGGCGCGCTGGCCCGATGTGCCCGATGTTTTCGGGTGGCTGTCCCTTACCGAACGCGGCGAATGGCGACTGCACCCGCAAGGCGATGCGCTTGTTCCGCTCGATGCCGCGGGCAATGGCTTGCGCCCGGGCGAAGTCATAAGCAGTCCTCCCATCCTTGCCTTCATCGGCCGGAACTATGCCGCCGATGAAGCGGGGCAATGGTATTTCCAGAACGGCCCGCAACGGGTTTATGTGCGGCTCGATGCCGCCCCCTACATCCTGCACACGACACAGGAAGGCGCGGGCGGTCCGCGCTTGCGCACCCATAACGGCCTGACCGTCGATGAGCCGCGGGGCTGGTGGCTGGATGATGATGGAAAACTGTACGCGCAAACCGAGCACGGACCCGCGCTGATCGCCGGACGCGACCTGGAGCCGGTCTTGGCGTCGCTGTTCACGCCGGATGGCAAGGCCATGCTGGAGCGGCTCGAAGCGCAGGGCGGGGCCGGCGGCGAAGCCTTGCTGGTGAAATGGATTGATGCCCATGGTCCGCCGGTCGAGCTGCGTTTCTGCCCGGCCGAGGCCATTCCGGACATCCTGGGTTTCGTACCCCGTCCGCGTGCCGCGTGAAACCTGAAGGTGCCGTGCCGCGCCGACATGGATGCGTGATTTGGTTAGAATCACTCCATGACATCGCACGCCCCCAATTTCTATTTTCCCGCTCCGCGCACGCAGAAATTCTGCAGCCAGTGCGGCACGCCCATCGCCCTTTGCATTCCCCCCGACGACAACCGCATGCGGGCCGTGTGCAACAGCTGCGGAGCGGTGCATTATCAGAATCCACGCAATGTAGTGGGTGTGCTGCCTGTATGGGAAGGCAAGATCCTGCTGTGCCGCCGCGCCATAGAGCCCAGGTACAACACATGGACTCTGCCGGCGGGCTTCATGGAACTGGGCGAAACTACCGCCCAGGGCGCCATGCGGGAAACGCAGGAAGAGGCGGGTGCGCAGATTGAGCTTGGCCAGCTATACACCGTGATCGACGTGCCGCACGCGGAGCAGGTGCATTTCTTCTATCTTGCCCAAGTGCTTAGCGAAGAACTGTATCCCGGCCCTGAAAGCCTCGAAGCCGCTTTCTTCAGCGTGGACGATATCCCCTGGTCCGAATTGGCTTTCCGCACGATCATTACCACCCTGGAGCATTATGTCGCCGACTGCAAGACCGGCGTGTTCCCCTTCCACCATTACGACATTCCCGATCCGTTCCCGAAATAAGCAGGTATCCCCGTGGCAAGCTTGATCTGGCTGGATGATGCCGCGCCCTTTCCCCACCCCGACTCGGCACTGCCCGAAGGCTTGCTGGCGGCGGGCGGCCGTCTGTCCATCCCGCGCCTGACCGAAGCGTACAGCCAAGGTATTTTTCCGTGGTTCAACCAGGGCGAGCCCGTCTTGTGGTGGAGCCCGGATCCGCGCATGGTCCTTGCCTGCGAAGATTTCAAGGCGTCGCATTCACTCAGAAAGAAGCTGCGCCAGACGGCCCGTGCCGAACAGAGCCCCGATGCCCGGATACGCATCACCACCGACATGGCATTTCCCCAGGTCATCGCCGCGTGCGCCGCGGTTCGCGGCGGTCGGCATGCCACCTGGATATCGCCAGCCATACAGGCCGCCTATACCGCCTGGCACAAGGCTGGTGCGGCGCATAGCATCGAGACATGGATAGACGGCCGCCTGGCCGGCGGATTGTACGGAGTCTGCCTGGGCCATTTCTTTTTTGGCGAGTCGATGTTCAGCCTGGCCAGCGATGCCAGCAAGCTGGCATTGGCCTACCTGGCCAATTTCCTGCTGATGCGCGGCATCAGGCACATCGATTGCCAACAGCAAACCGGCCATTTGTCCAGCCTGGGCGCGCGGGCTATGACCCGCCGGGATTTTCTGGCCCTGCTGGATGCCGCGCTGCGCCACGAGGCGCCCGACTGGCCGCCTGGACAGATCCTGGGATCCGGCCAGCTTGCACCTCTGGAACAAATGAAGCAATAATGACCTGCATAGCGTCATCGAGTTAAGCCATGAGCCATCCGACCGAGCCGGGATTCAAGACACTGCAGTTCTACTCCACTGCCGCGTATCCCTGCAGCTATCTGCCGGAGCTGGATGCCAGATCGCAGGTTGCCGCCCCCACCCATCTTATCGATGCCGAAACGTATTCCGAGCTGGTGGAACAGGGCTTTCGCCGCAGCGGCCTGTTCACCTATCGCCCCCATTGCGATGCCTGCCAAGCCTGCCTTCCCATACGCATAGACACGCAGCGCTTCCAGCGCAATCGCACCCAGCGCAAAACCTGGAACCGGCACAACGGGCTGATTACGCACACCCTGCCGCTGCACTGGAGCGCCGAGCACTTCGAGCTTTATCAGCGCTATCAACTGGCCCGCCATCCCGGCGCGGGCATGGACGAAGACAGCCAGGCCCAATACACGCAATTCCTGCTTACCAGCCGAGTCGATTCCCGGCTGGTCGAGTTTCGCCTGCCGTCGGGCGCATTGCAGATGATCTCCATGATCGACATTCTGGATAGCGGATTTTCGTCGGTGTACACCTTCTTCGACCCAGAGGCCCACGGCAGCTTGGGAACCTACGGCATCCTGTGGCAACTGGAGCAGTGCCGCCAGTTGGACCTGCCCTGGCTTTACCTGGGCTACTGGATCCGGCAAAGCCGTAAAATGTCCTATAAGTCGTCCTACAAACCCTTCCAGATATTGCGTAACGGCATCTGGGCCGAGCCCGAAGGCACCATCCCCTGACCCCATCATGTCTCTTTTATTCAACTCCTATCCGCTGGCCCGCTCCGCGCTGTTTTCGCTGGATGCCGAAACCGCCCACGAATTGACGCTTTCGTCCCTGCAAAAGGCCTACGACTGCCGCCTGACCCGTGGCCTTATGGCCTCGCGGCCGGAAAAGCCATGCCGCCTCATGGGCTTATCGTTTCGCAATCCCATCGGACTGGCAGCCGGCCTGGACAAGAACGGCGCGCACATCGACGCGCTGGGCAATTTGGGCTTCGGCTTTGTGGAAGTGGGCACGGTCACCCCAAAACCCCAGCCGGGCAACCCCAAGCCACGCATGTTCCGTCTGCCGCGCGCCGAGGCCCTGATCAATCGCCTGGGCTTCAACAACAAGGGGCTGGATGCCTTCATCGCTAACGTGCGCAAAAGCGAATGGCGCAACCACGGCGGCATACTTGGACTGAATATCGGCAAGAACGCCGCCACGCCTATCGAGCGGGCTGTGGACGATTACCTGATCGGCCTGGAAGGGGTGTACCCCCACGCCGACTACGTCACGGTCAATATCTCGTCGCCCAATACGCAGAACCTGCGCGCGCTGCAAGGCCAGGAAGAGCTGACCGGCCTGCTGGCGCCGCTGCAGGAAAAACGCAAGGCCTTGGCCGACCTGCATGGCCGGCACGTGCCCATGGTCGTCAAGATAGCGCCCGACCTGGATATCGAGCAGATCGACATCATCGCCGCCTTATTGCCGCGCTACGGGGTGGATGGCGTTATCGCCACGAACACGACACTTTCGCGCGAATCCGTTCGCGGCCTGCCTCACGCCGGCGAAACAGGCGGCTTGTCGGGGCCGCCCGTGCATGCACTGTCGCTACGGGTGATCGAGCGCCTGCGCGGACAATTGGGCATTGCCTTTCCCATCATCGGCGTGGGCGGCGTGGTGTCGGGCAAGCAGGCCCAAGAGAAGACCGCCGCGGGCGCGAATGCCATCCAGTTGTATACCGGCCTGATCTACCGAGGCCCCGCCCTTATCGGGGAATGCGTGCGCGCGCTGGGATAATCAGCGGCGCCGCACAAAGAAAAGCCCCAGGGAAGGATCCCCGGGGCTTTGTTTTTACCGCATCCGGCCGGACCGCCGGCGGCGTATCGCCGAAGCCGGCAGCCTTATCGGCTCATGCCGACCGGCCTGCAATCAGGCGGCGGTGGCGCGGCGCGCGCGAGGAGCCGACTTGGTGGCGGCCTCGGCGGCGTCGGTAGCGGCCTTGAATGTCGCATTGGTGGCGGCGTTCAGGTTGGACTCGGCTGCGTCGACCGCCTGGCGGGTGGCCTTGGAAACCGATTCGTAGGCGCTGTTGGCGGTAGCCAATGAAGACTTCAGCAAGGCGACGGCGCCTTCGGAGCCCGTGGGCGCATTCTTGGAAATCTGATCGATGGCGTCGGATACCTGTTGCTGGCCCTGAGCGATCTGCTCTTCGGTCAGCTTGGACAGGTCGACCTGCACACCGGATACGATATCGTAGACGTGCTTGCTGTAGGCCAAGGCTTTTTCAGCGTTCGGCTGCACCAGACCGGAGGTGAATGCCAATGCTTCCTGGGCGTCCTTGACCTCGATGGCTTGCTGCGATTTCTGGGCGACTTCGTCCAGTGTGGCCTTGATGACCTTCAGGTTCAGGTCCACCAGCTTTTCAAAACCGCCGAAAAAGGTGCCTTGAATGGCAAGCAGGTTGTCCAGCGAGGCTTTTTGGCCGGCCAGAACGTGTTGGGGGATTGCGCTCATGATGTTTCCTTTATAAGTGAACCGTTGACGCGATTCGTAATATCCGGGGGTCACCCGGGCGTAAAAATAAAGAAGGCTAAGCAAATCACCACACACCTGTGAAAACCTTCTATGCTGCACTGCACAAAACAAATTCTACCTGATTGAAAGGGGGAGTCAAGCATTTTTTGCTGCAACGCAACAATCAGCTTCAATTACAGGGAAAAAGGAAAGCCTGCATAGGGGACAGGGTTACTTATAAGGGGTAAACCTAGGCGACAAGCTATTTCTTTTGGCCTAGTATGCGTTTCTATCCACACATTTGCTAACCACTTTTTTACTTTGCCAAAAGCGAAGGGAGATTCAATGAAGCATTCCACCCTGAAGATCGGCTCGGCCCTGTTCCTTAGTACTCTGCTTAGCGCGGGGGCCGCGCAGGCTGCCGACTATCCGGACCACACCATAAACATGGTTGTACCGTTCTCCGCGGGCGGCCCCACCGACAACGTGGCGCGTTCGCTGGCCGAGGCCATGCGCCCCACCCTGGGCCAAACCGTAGTGGTGGAAAACAAGGCCGGCGCCGGCGGCACCATTGGCACCAGCCAGGTGGCGCGCGCCAAGCCGGACGGCTATAACTTCTTGTTGATGCACATCGGCTTCTCGACCGCCCCTTCCCTGTACAAGGACCCCGGCTACAATCCCAATACCAGCTTCCAGCCCATTGGCCTGGTTGTCGACGTGCCCATGACCATCATTGCGCGTGCCGATTTCCCGCCCAACAACATCAAGGAACTGGTCGAATACCTGAAGGCCAATAAAGACAAGGTGTCGTTGGCCAATGCCGGCATCGGGGCCGCCAGCCATCTTTGCGGCACCATGTTCACCAACGCCATCGGCGTCGATCTGCTGACCATTCCCTACAAGGGTACGGGCCCGGCCATGAACGACCTGCTCGGCAAGCAAGTGGATGTCATGTGCGACCAAACCACCAACACCACCCAGCATATCAAGGCCGGCACGGTGAAGGCCTATGCGGTCACCAGCAAACAGCGCGTACCGACGCTTCCCGACCTGCCCACCATGCAGGAATCGGGCTTCAAGGACTTTGAAGTCGGCATCTGGCACGGCATGTGGGTACCCAAGGGCACACCCAAGCCCGTCGTCGACAAGCTGGTTTCGGCATTGCAGGCCGGCTTGGCCAATCCCGACTTCCAGAAACGCATGGCCGGCCTGGGCGCCACCGTGCTGACCGCGGAAGCCAATCCGGAATCGCTCACCAAGAAAGTGGACCAGCAGGTACCGCAATGGGCCGCGCTGTTCAAGAAGGCCGGGCTGCAGCCTCAATAATCCGCCATCAACAAAAAACCGCCCGGCTTCCATCTGAAGTCCGGGCGGTTTTTCCATTTGGACCGCGCTGGGGCACTATGCAATGCCCCGCAACGTGGTTCCTCTATATCAATTGATCTCCAGCTTCGATTCCTTGACGAGCTTGGCCCACTTTTCGGTCTCCTGGGCCACAAAGGCACCGAACTCTTCAGGGCTGCCGGGCGCGGGATCGGCCCCTTGCGAATTCAGCCTTGCCCGAACCGATGGGTCGTTCAGCACTTTCTGCAATACCTCATTCAAGCGCGCGACGACATCCTTGTCCATGCCGGCGGGCCCGATCATCCCGTACCAGGTCGACATGTCGTAGTTGGGAACACCTGCCTCGGCAAGGGTGGGAATATCCTGCGCCGCGCTCGAGCGCTGCTTCGTTGTAACGCCGAACGCCTTCAGATCGCCCCGTTTGACGTGCGGCAAGGCGCTGGGCAGATTCGGAAACATCAGTTGCGTGGTGCCCGCAAGCAGGTCGGGCATGGCTGTTCCGGTACCCTTGTAAGGAACATGCGTGACATCCACACCCGCCAGCTGCTTGAAGAGCTCCGCCGACAAATGCACCGACGTGCCGATTCCCGATGAGGCGACATTCAACATGCCGGGATTCTTTTTCGCATAGTCGATCAGCTCTTTAACGTTATTGAATGGTGAGCTTTTGGGAACCACCATGACGTTAGGCGCGGTCAGCACCTTCCCGATGGGGGTGAAGTCCTTGACGGGATCGTAGGTGACGTTTTTGTACATGGCGGGATTCACGGCGTGCCCGATCGACGTCACAAATAGCGTGTACCCATCCGGAGCGGCGCGCGATACGAATGATGTGGCGATATTTCCATTGGCTCCGGCTTTATTTTCAACAACGATCGACTGACCAAGCAATGGCCCCATCGATTCCGCCAATATCCTTGCTGTGCTATCACCCGTTCCGCCCGGCGAAAAGCCCACGACCATGGTTATGGGCCTCTCGGGATAAGCCGCGGATGCGATGCTCCCCGCAAGCCCGAGCGAAATCGCCGCGATTATCTTTTTGGTAGTCCAAGATTGCATGAAATTACGTCTCCTGTATGGTCAAGCCGGAGATAGTCTCCAGTTCGTTATGTGAAAGTCCTGCCACTTTGTCGATGACCTTGAAACCGTTTTTACCGATTTCCAATGTTGCAAGGTCGGTGTAAACCCTCTTTACCACTCCCGCCGCCGTGAGCGGGTAGGAGCAATTCTTGACCAGTTTTGATTGCCCATCCTTGGTCAAGTGCTCCATCATGATGAATACCTGCTTCGCGCCTTTGGCCAGATCCATGGCTCCACCGACGGCGGGAATCGCGGTCGCGTCCATGGTCCGCCAGTTCGCCAGATCACCCCTTTCAGACACCTGGAACGCACCGAGTATGCAAATATCGATGTGGCCGCCCCGTATCATCGAAAACGAATCGGCATGGTGGAATAGCGCCGCCCCTTTTCTGAGCAGGATGGATTGCTTTCCCGCATTGACGTAGTCGGGATCGACGTCGTTCCCCTTGGCGATCTCACCCATCCCCAAGACGCCGTTTTCGCTGTGCAGGATAATTTCCTTATCCGGCGGCAGGCAGTTCGACACAAGCATGGGACGGCCAATGCCCAGGTTCACGTACGCTCCGTCGTGTATATCTTCAACAACCCGCCTGGCCACCTGCTCGGGCGTCCTCGGTACATAATTTTTTGTCATGCATCACCTTCCTGAAACCACAACCCGGTCAACAAAAATACCCGGCGTAACAACATGCTCAGGCGAAATATCGCCCAGGGGAACGACATGGCTGACCTGCGCAATGGTGCATCGTGCCGCTGTCGCCATGACAGGTCCGAAATTTCGGGCGGTACCCCGATAGGTCAGATTGCCCCACCGATCCGCCAGATTGCCCTTGATCAACGCAAAGTCGGCAGTCAGGCCGTATTCCAGGACCTGTTCGACGCCATTGATGATCCGGATCTCTTTTCCCGCCGTAAGCTCTGTTCCCACACCGGTCGGCGTAAAGAACCCGCCAATTCCGGCGCCGCCGGCGCGGATGCGTTCGGCCAGCGTTCCTTGAGGAACCAGTTCGAGCTCAAGCTTTCCTTGCCTGTATATTTGGTCGAAATCATCCGAACCAGGCTGGCGCGGAAAGGAGCAAACCACTTTTCGAACCCGGCCCGCCTTGACGAGCTTTGCAATACCCAGGCCTTTGCTGCCGGCGTTATTGCTGATGACCGTCAACTCTTTCACGCCTGTTTCCAGCACGGCTTCAATAAGGTGGAAAGGCAGGCCAGCCCCCCCGAATCCGGAAATCATCATCGATGCTCCGTCATGTATATCCTCCACTGCTTTAGCAAATGAAGAGATCGTTTTATCCATCATGTCCCTGCTATCCTTTTTCCACTGGCCGAAAAACAAGAATCGCCTCACCATCGGTTGGGCGAAACGCCGCTGCGACCTTCATGCCGATATGAACCGTATCAACATCGCAATCCACGATATTTGTCAAAATGCTGGGACCTTCGTCGACCGACACGAACGCCACGACATAAGGCTGGGCGGCTCGCCTTACGACGCTGTATGAATAGATCACGCCCGTACCGGCGGCTTCTCTCCACACGGTGTCGTCGCTCAGGCAGAATGGGCATCTGGGCCGCGGATACCAATGCGGCTTTTCGCAAGCATTGCAGTATTTGAGAAGGAACCTGCCCTGGCTGGCGGCTTGCCAAAAAGGACCTGAATCCTCGTCGACGATAGGCGCCGCATATTCTCTTTCGATCAGACTCATGCTCTTACTCCCGCTCAAGGATTAATGTGCTGCTTCCATGCCGCGTCGCCAGCATCCCCCCTATTCCCTGCACCAGCGCGAGCTCGCAGCCAGGTACTTGCACGGCGGGGTGCGCTTCGCCCCGCAACTGCCTTACGGCCTCTATGATTTTGGTCATGCCGCCGCGATTGGCGGGATGGTTGTTGCAAAGGCCGCCGCCGTCGGTATTGAAAGGAAGTTTTCCTATGCCCGAAATCAGGTTGCCGTCCTGCACGAAGCGTCCGCCCTCTCCCTTTTTGCAAAAGCCAAGGTCTTCAAGCAGCATCAGCACAGTGATGGTGAAACTGTCGTATATCGACGCATATTGGATATCGCAAGGCGCAACGCCGGCTTCCTCGAAGGCGGCCGCGCCGGACCAGGCGGCGCCTGAATAAGTCAGGTCGATGTAACCTCCGCTCTGATGCTTTACCGTTTCTCCCGCAGCCCTGACACGCACGACCGGCCTGTTCAGGCCGCGGGCGATCTCTGGCCGGGCGACAATCACCGCTCCCCCGCCATCGGTTATGACGCAGCAATCCGACCGGGTCAAAGGATCGGCGATCACGGGCGAACCCAGCACATCCTCCACGCTGAGCCTCTTGCGCAGCTTCGCGTTGGGATTATGTTGCGCATGATGGGACGCAGCGACCTTGATCATTGCAAGCTGCTCTCTGGTGGTGCCGTATTCGTGCATGTGCCGCATCGCACACATGGCATAGCCCGCCACGTTGGCCATGCCATAAGGCTGCTCCCACGGGTAATCCGGCTGGTTCGGGTTCCGCACCTTGGGCCTGAGCCCCGTGGCAACGCCTTCGCTCAAGGGCCGGCCGGCCAGGGTCACCAAGGCCACGGAACATTTTCCCTGTTGAATGGCCCGGACCGCATGATTGACCAGATTCAGATAGGATGCTCCTCCGACATCGGTCGAATCGACATATTTTGTCTGGAGGTTCAGATATTCGACCAGAGAGGTCGGCCCCATTCCCGGCGCATCGCCCGAACAGAAAAACCCGTCAATGTCGTTTTTGCCTATCCCCGCGTCTTCTATCGCCCCTATCGCCACGTCCGCGTGCAACCGTGCAACGGTCGTATGCGGTGCGTGGCGCGTCGGATGCTCGTAAGCGCCGATAATGCAGGCCTTGTTCCGGTGGCTATTGGCCATGAATGAAGTTCCAGATTATTCTTGTTGCCAACAGGCAATCTTGCGGATTTAATAGAATCTATTTCTATTAAATAAATATTTCAGAAACGAATTCTATTATTATGAAAAAAGAAAAAATACAAGGGAAAACCCTTGCTGAACCCGCCAAAAAAGAAGGTGTGGCGGCTGTGAATCGAGCCCTGCAAATTCTCGGGGCGTTTGAATCATCGGAAGACGGCCTTACTCTTTCCATGCTGGCGACCGAAACCGGGCTATATGAAAGCACTATCCTTCGCTTGCTGGAATCGCTGATATTGGCCGGCTTCGTCAAGCGCCTGGCGGATGGACGGTATGTCGTCGGACCCCGGGTGTTGATTCTTAGCGAGATGTACCGCAGGTCTTTCAACCTGGCCGATTACGTGCTGCCGCGCTTAAGACAATTGGTGTCTGTTTCAGGCGAATGCGCCGGATTGTATGTAAGAGAGGGCGATCAGCGGGTCTGCCTGCATCACGTACAACCGCATAGAGCGGTACGCCTGCACGTCGTCGAAGGGAAGCAGTTTTCGCTTGATGTCGGGGCCGCGGGCCATGTTATCCGCGCAATTGGCGAGGCGGCTCCGGGGGAACGCTACGAGACGATTCGCCGGCTGGGCTATGCGGTGACTAAGGGCGAGCGTGACCCGGAAAGCGCAGCGATTGCATGTCCCGTCTTTTCCAGAGGCACCGGGCTGCTGGGAGCCATCTCAGTCGTGATTCCGCTGTATCGCTTCAATGAAAGCATGGTCGAAGAGCTGGTTCCGGAAATGAAACGTACCGCCTTCGAGCTTTCGGAGGATCTTGGCGGAATTTCGCCCTATCGACCCTGAAAGGCTATCAGCTCCGCAAGCGCTGCCTGCTCGCCAAAACCAGGCCAATGCCGCCCAGCACGGCCGCGCAGGCAAGCATAAGACGCAGCGTCATGGCCTCGTTCAAGAAAGCCACGCCGGCCAGCGCGCTGAGTATCGGCACGGTCAATTGCACCGTGCTGGCCTTCAATACCGACAGATGCTTCATGACGTCGTACCAGATGGCGTAGCCCAGGCCGGAAGCCACCGCGCCCGACAATACGGCGTACAGCACGCCCAGCGCATCCCATTGCAGGGTGGCGATGAACGGCGCGGCGCAGATCAGGCTCAAGGGGACGGCCCGTGCAAAATTGCCGGCGGTTGTTGCAAGCGGGCTTGCGGCGTTCTTGCCCAAGAGGGAATACGCGCCCCATGCAATACCCGCGACGACCATGAGCGTGGCGCTACCGAGCGGCGGCGCGGCGCTGCCGGGCAGCAACAGGTAAACAAGCCCTCCAATGCTGATAAGCAAGCCCAACAGGGACAGCGCCGTCAGCCGCTCGCCTTTCGCCATGCCGTAAAGCAGCATGGTCAGTTGCACCGCGGCGAACAGCAATAATGCGCCGGTGCCTGCCTCCATGCCGACATAGGCCAGGGAGAAGGCGACCGCGTACAGGAACAAGGCGATGCTTCCCGGCCAATTGCCGGCCCGTTGAGCCGGAGTGCTGCGGAACCAGGCAAGCAAAGCCAATACCAGGGCTCCGCTGGCCAGCCTCAGCACGGTGAAGGCCAGGGGATCGATATGCCCTTCCTTTAGCGCCAGGCGGCAGAGTATGGAATTGCCGGCAAAGGCCAGCATGGTCAAGCACGTCAGCAGTGATACGCGCACAATTAAACCCCGCGGCCGCTGCGGCCCTTAGTGATCGGCTTCGTAGCCCAGCGCTTCGGATATCTGCGCCGCTGTGCGCAGCAAAATGGGTATCCATTCATCGCGCATGCGTTCGGCCGGAGCGGATATCGACAAGCCCGCCTGCAGCTTGCCGCTGTCATCGTATACGCCGGCCGCAATGCAGCGCACGCCCAATTCCAGCTCTTCGTTATCGCGCGAGTAGCCGTGGCGGCGAACCTGAGCCAGGTCGCGCTCAAGCTGGTCTGTTTGCGTGATGCTGTTGCGGGTGGTGCCCGCAAGGCCCGTACGCATGGCATAGGCCTTGACTTGGCGCGGATCGCTGACGGACAGGAATAATTTTCCGGTGGATGTAAGATGCAAAGGCGCCCGCCCCCCTATCGCGCGGACCACTTGCATGCCCGAGCGCTCGCTCCATGCCCGTTCTATGTAGACGATTTCATCGCCCTGCTGCAGCGATAGATTGATGGTCTGGCCCGTCAGCTTGTGGAGTTCGCGCATGGGCTCCAGGGCCACTTCCCGCACATTGAGCCGACCCTTGACCAACGATCCGAGCTCCAGCAGACGCATGCCCAACTGATACAAGCCGCTATCGACCCGCTCGACATAGCGGCCCACGACGAGATCGTTCAATATGCGGTGGGTGGTCGAGGTGTGCAGGCCCGTGGCGGCGGCCAGATCCTTCAGCGGCACCGGATCGGACCGTTTTGCCAATACGTCGAGCAGCGACATGGCGCGCTCGAGCACCTGGATGGCAATGGGTGAATCGTGGATGGCTGGAGTGCCGTTGAAGCCGGAGGGGAGCAAGGAGGATCGTGGCATAGTCTTAATTTTGACGCAACGCAACAATTCCATAATATGAAAAAAACCGTCGGCTTGGCAAGCCTTATTTTTCCGGGGGATTGAGCTGGCCTCCGACCCGGACGACTTCGGCGCGAAGATAAGCCAGGGCCTCAGCGGCGGCCTTGGGCTCGCCCTTTACACCCAGGTCGATATGCGGATGGCCGGTCTCGCCCATGCTGGGCAGGCTGAACGCCTTGATGCCCGGCCAACGCTTCTCCAGTTCCTCGAGGGCCGGCGTAATACGCGATTCAGGCAGCTTGAAAGCCAGGAAGGAATGCTCGATGCGGGTCACCGCGTGATGGAACTGGCGATAGCGCGTATCCAGCGTCCACTCCATCATGGGCCAGGCCATGACTGGAAAGCCCGGCATGAAAGTATGATTCCTGATGAAAAAGCCCGGAATCTTGTTATAGGGATTTGGCACGATTTCGGCGCCAACCGGAAACACGCCCATTTGCAAGCGCTGCTGATTCTCGGGCAAGGACATATCGCCGCTGCCTTGGCCGCGGCGTTCGTTGTCGGCGCAGCGCTCGGCGATAAGGCGGGCCGCTTCGGGGTGGAGCTCCAGTTCGACACCCAAAGCCTGCGCGGCGGCCTGGCGGGTCTGGTCATCGGGCGTGGCGCCTATGCCGCCGCAGCAGAACACCACGTCGTCGGTGGCGAAGCTGCGCGCCAGGGTCGCGGCAATGGTCTCGCGTTCGTCGGAAATGAATTCCGCGCCGCCCAGCTGCATGCCCCGCTGGGACAGCAGTTCGACCATTTTTGAAAAATGCTTGTCCTGGCGGCGACCCGACAGGATTTCGTCGCCAACAATGATCAACCGCAGTCTGGGTGCTGTCGCTACACTCATTTTCACGTCCTTTGCTTATTATTCCGTTTTGGGATCGATGACATTATGCGCCCGCAACTGCCGCAGCGCTTCCAGGCTGAAATGAGCGTACACCAGCGCGGAGAATACCGGCAGTACCAGCCAGGCGGGGGGAAACAGATTGATCAGCGACAGGACGAAGCCGATCAGCCAGAGCTGCCGATTATGCCTGCGCCATATCATGCGCCTTTCCTGGGCGCTGGCGTGCTCGATGACCGCATCGACCCGCAGCATGCGGGTGAACGCGAACGTCCACCAGAAAATGGGGAGCAGCACCGGCATCGGAGGCACCAGCCACAAGGGCATGGTTGCGAGCCAGCCGATGGCGAACAGCCCGCCTACCCATATCGCGTTCCAGGCGCCCACCGTCGTGGAAAACTGGCCCTGGCGCGAAATGCCCTGGTATTCGCGCTTTTCCAGGTGCCGCAACACGATGGGCATGACGAAGACGGCCGCAATGATCAGTCCAAGTATGCCGGACAGCGGCAACAGTATGGCCACGGCCAGCAGGGGAATGAGATAAAGCTTGATCGAGAACAGGCCCACCGCCAACAACCACTGATCGACTTCGTTGACGATTTCCCAATCGGCGGCCTGCATGTTCAGCCAGCCGGTCAGGGGAGTCCAGAATGCCCAAAGCAATATAATGGCCCCCAGCAGCGCAATGATGAAAGGCAGGAACAGCGCCGCCAGCATTTTGGGATGGCACTGTGAAACCAGGGCGCGCTTGAAGGCCAGGCCTACAGCCGACAGTCCTGTCGGCCCCGACGATAGTGGGCGCAATGCAAGCTTGGAATCGCTCATAAGTAACCTTGAAATAACGACACGACTATCATAGTCAAACCGGATGCCATTTGTCTCTATGCCAGTGTTCGACCCCATACATGATAAACACACTTTGCTGGACCGCCTGCGGCAAGGCGGCGGCCTTGCCGTGGCCTGCTATTGCGCCGCATGGTGCGATACCTGCTCGGAATACCGCCCGCAATTCCAGGCGCTGGCCGACAAATGGCCGGCACATGTGTTTATATGGATAGATATTGAAGAGAGTCCCGATCTGCTCGGCGACGAGGATGTCGAAAATTTTCCGACCATCCTGATTCAGAATCCTGAAGGGAATCTGTTTTTTGGCACGATGCTGCCTCACATCGGCCATCTGGATCGCTTGATACGCAGCCTTGAAGGAGATTCGCCCGTTTCCGCGAACGGACCCGGGCCGCTGCATGAGCTGCTAGCGTCCGCCGCCCAATAGCACGCCCACCGACCTCTTGCCGCTGGTGGAGGCCGCCTTGGGTTTGGCGGTCTCGGCCATGCCGGACGAGGCGGATGGGACGTAAGGCTTGAAGAAAAAATCATCCACCGGCTTGGAGGCAGCGCCGCCCGGCGTGTAGCCGCGACGCTCTCCCCGCCCGGATGCGGGCGCGGCGCGGCGCGGCATGGCCGGCAGCGCCAGTTGGCCACGGGGAATCTTGGCTTTAATGAGCTTTTCGATATCGAGCAGATAACGCTCTTCCTCGGGTGTGAAAAACGCGATCGCCTCGCCCTTATTGCCCGCCCGGCCGGTGCGGCCGATGCGGTGCACGTAATCTTCCGCGTTATAGGGAAGGTCGTAATTGATGACGCAAGGCACGCCGGCCACATCCAGGCCGCGCGCGGCCACGTCGGTCGCGACCAGGACTTCAAGCTCGCCGGCCTTGAACGCATCCAGCGCCTTCATGCGGTCCAGCTGGCTTTTATCGCCATGTATCGATTCAGCCTTCACGCCATCGCGCACCAGTTCACGCGCCAGTCGGCCCGTGCCTATCTTGGTGTTCGAAAAAACGATGACCTGGTTGAAGCCGCGCGATTTCACCAGATGCACAACCGCGGCGCGTTTTTCATTGCCGGCCAGCGGATAGGCGATTTGCGTCACGGTATCCGCCGTGGCGTTGCGCGCGGCCACTTCGATTTCGACCGGATTCGTCAGGAAGCTGCGTGCCAGCTTGCGGATCTCGTTGCTGAACGTGGCCGAAAAAAGCAGGCCCTGGCGCTTGGCCGGGAGCAGGCGCACGATGCGGTCCAGATCGGGCAGGAAGCCCATGTCCAGCATGCGGTCGGCTTCATCCAGCACCAGTATGCCCACCTGGCTCAGGTTCACATTCTTCTGCTCGATGTGATCGAGCAGGCGGCCCGGGGTGGCGATCAGGATTTCGCATCCGCGCCGCAAGGCATCGCGCTGAGGACCGATATCCACGCCGCCGAACACGACGGCCGAACGCAAGGGCGTCGACTTGCTATAGGTGGAGACACTAGCCGCTACCTGGTCGGCAAGTTCGCGCGTCGGCGTCAGGATCAGGGCGCGCACAGGATGGCGCGCCGGAGAGGCGCTGGTATTGGCGAACTGCATCAGCCGATGAAGAATGGGCAGCGTGAACGCCGCCGTCTTGCCCGTGCCCGTTTGCGCGGCCCCCATGACATCGCGGCCGTCCATGACGATGGGCATGGCCTGGGCCTGGATTGGCGTAGGGGTGGTGTATCCGGTTTCGGCGACCGCCAAAAGAATGCTGGGATGCAGGCCGAAGCTGGAGAAAGTGACGGCAGGGGTATCGGTATGTGTGGGTGTAGTGTCTGTCATTGAAAATGGTTTGCGCCCGAATCGGGAAAACCCCGTCCGCGGCTCTTGTAACCGGGGTATTTTAGCGCAGCATGGGGTGCATGCCCCGGTTGACGGCCCCGGCCCAGCCCATGGCGGGCATAAAAGCATCAAAGTGTCGTTAAAAGCATACGATTTGCGGGCTATTGCGCAAGCTGTCCCAAGCCGGCCCGGCCACAGTCCTAAAAAAGGGCTTTCAACAGCCAGTAGGCCATCATTCCGCCCACGATGATGAGCACGGTGCTGCGCGTACGCCAGAAGATCAGGATGGCGATCAGTGCGGCAACCACCTTGATGTCCAGCACGGGGCCGACACCCGCCCGCCAGGGCAACAGTTCGGGCACGACGATGGCGATCAGCGCGGCCGTCGGCGCATAACGCAAGGCGCGCCTGACCGATTCGCTCAGGGGGAAATAATCGCCGAACAGAAAATAGCCGGCGCGCGTCAGAAAACTGCACAGGGTCAGCAGTCCGATGACTCCCAGGATGTACAAGTCGTAGTCCAGGTCGCCCGTCATGCGCCTCTCCTGCGTGCCTTGCGCGCCATTCTTTTTTCGGTCAGCACGCCCGCGGCCACTCCGCCGACCACGGCGGCGGCCAGGCCCATCCGCAAGGGCAGGGGCTGGCCCAGCCAGGCAATGACGCCCGCCACGATCAGGCACATCGCCATGGGGCGCGTCTTGACCAGCGGGATGATGATGGCCATGAGCGCCAGGATCGCGGCGAACTCCAGGGACCAGCTGGCCGGAACGAAGGAGCCGAGGAAAACGCCCAGCAATGAAAACGCGTTCCATCCCACCCAGCCAGGAATGATGATGCCCAGAAAATACCAAAGTTGCTCGGAGCTGCCCTTTATCTTGCTGTCGCCGTAGCGGGCCATGAACAACACAAACGAAATATCGCTGGACAGGTAGCCCAGCACCAGGCGCCTGGGCCACCGCATATGGCGGAAATAAGGATGCAGCGCCGCGCCGAAGATAAGGAAACGGACATTCACCACCATGCCGGCGGCGAAAATCAGCCAGAGCGGCGCCGATGACTCGATCAGCGGCAAGGATGTCAATTGCGCCGACCCGGCAAAAACGGTCAGCGTCATCAAGGTGGCCATGCTTTCGGTGAGCCCCGACTTGACCAGGGCAATGCCCGTCACGAAACCCCAGGTGGAGGTCGCGATCAGTGCGGGAATAACATCGACGAAGCCTGCGCTGAAGCTGTGTCTCCTGGAGGCATCCGGCCACCACGAAGGAATTCTGTACTGCGCCACCACCCTGCCGCCTTGCAAGAAAAGCGGGTATTGTAAGGCCGTCGCCCTTGGTACAATCGAAGCCACATCTTTGGGAGAGCGTTATGTCGATGTCCGATCGCGATGGTTTTATCTGGTATGACGGCAAGCTCGTGCCTTGGCGCGATGCGACGACACACGTGCTGACCCACTCCCTGCATTATGGCCTGGCGGTCTTCGAAGGAGTGCGCGCCTATCACACCGATATCGGCACCGCTATCTTCCGCCTTCAGGACCACACCCGGCGCCTGTTCAATTCGGCGCACATCTACCAAATGGACATTCCCTACGACCAGGACGCCATCAATGCCGCCCAGTTGCAGGTGGTGCGCGAGAACGCGCTGGAGTCCTGCTACATCCGCCCCCTGGCCTTCTACGGCTCCGAAAAAATGGGGGTCTCGCCCAAAGGCGCAACGGTTCATGTGGCCATAGCCGCCTGGCCCTGGGGCGCCTATCTGGGCGAAGAAGCCCTGCAACAGGGCATACGGGTAAAGATCTCTTCCTATGCGCGCCAGCATGTCAACGTGACCATGCCGCGGGCCAAGCTGGCCAGCACCTACGCCAACTCCATCCTGGCCAACAACGAGGCGCTGGAACACGGCTACGATGAGGCCATCTTGCTGGATACCGAGGGCTTCGTGGCCGAGGGCTCCGGCGAGAACATCTTCATCGTCAAGGACGGCGTCCTGTGCGAGCCTGAAATCGCCTCGGCCCTGACCGGCATCACCCGCTCGACCATCCATGCGCTGGCCGCCGACCTGGGCATACCCTTGCAGACCAAGCGCCTGACGCGCGACGATCTGTACATTGCGGACGAAGCCTTCTTCACCGGCACCGCCGCCGAGGTCACGCCCATCCGCGAAATCGACCGCCGCAGCATAGGGTCGGGCAGCCGCGGCCCCATCACCGAAAAATTGCAGAAAGCGTTCTTCGACGTCGTCAACGGCAAGAATGCCAAGTACCATCACTGGCTGACCCAAGCCTAGAACCATCGACCATCCCGCGAACAGACTCTTTTCCAGGACCCAACCATGAGCAGCGCCCCGACATCCGCCGTCCCCAAGGACGAGACCATTTTTGTTGAAGCCAAGGATTTGCCCCTGTACTGCCCCGGGCCCAAAGCCCCTTTATGGAGCATGCACCCGCGCATCTACATTGAAGTGGTCAAGACGGGCAAGGCAGTCTGCCAGTATTGCGGCGCCTCCTATCAGTTGAAAGAAGGCGAAAAGGTCCACGGGCATTAAGGCCTGGCGGCGCCAGGCCCTCCAAGCACCTCTAGCCGCGGCATCGCGCCGCAACTTCCCTATGGTTTCCCGTCTATGTTTACAACGCCACAAGAGGCCGAGCAAGCGTTCTACGAAGCGCTGCGACAAGCCGATCTGAACCTGATGATGCGCGTCTGGTCGGACGACGAGGAAGTCGTCTGCATCCATCCCGGAGGCATGCGCACCATTGGACACGACGCCATGCAAAGCGCCTGGCAGCAGATCTTCGCCAACGGCCCGGTGACGATCCATCCCATACGGCCCATGATCATGACCAGCGTCATGAACTCGATACATGTATTGATCGAACAAATCACCGTCGCCACCGCGCAGGGCGAAAAGTCCGCGCACTGCTATACGACCAATATCTTCAGCAAGGGTCCCGCCGGCTGGAAAATGATCCTGCACCATGCTTCGCACGCACCGCAGGACGCCGGACTGTTCGACTTGCAAGACCGGCCCGACACCCTACACTGAAGGCGGGCCGTGACAGCAAAGTTCGATACCTCTCCCTGCCCCACGCCCGCCTGGCTGCCTGGAGGCCACCTGCAAACCTTGTATGGCGCGCTGGCGGCGCGTTACCACCGCATCGCCTTCGTGCGCGAGCGCGTCGATACGCCGGACGGTGATTTCCTGGACTTCGACTGGACGGGCCCTGGGCTGTTCTCCGACCGCCTGGCGAACGGCCAGGCGGCGAAGCCCGACACCAGGCTTGCCCGGACCGCGGCCAGGCGCTGGATGCAGGATGACGACTGGGCGGGCACGCCCAGCGATGCCGGCACAAACGCGCTGGTAATGTTCCATGGCCTGGAAGGCAGCAGCCATAGCCATTACGCCCAGGCCATCGCCCAGCATTTCCGGGCCCGCGGCTGGATCGTCGTCATTGCGCATTTCCGCGGGTGCTCGGGTTTTCCCAACCGCATGGCGCGCGCCTATTATTCCGGGGACTCGGCGGACATCGATTTCATCCTGCGCACAGTGCGGCAGCGTGTGCCGGACGCGCGCTGGCACGCCGTGGGCGTTTCCATGGGCGGCAACGCCATGCTGAAATACATCGGTGAACAGGCGACGGAATTATCATGGCTTGCGGCCTGCGCCGCGGTCTCCGTTCCGCTGGATCTGGTCGCCTGCGGGACCTGTCTGTCGGAATCATGGCTGGGGAAAAAGCTGTATTCACGCTACTTCCTGAAGACGATGAAGATCAAGATGCAGGAAAAAGCCAAGCGATTTCCGGGCAATATCGATGTGCTGCGCATCAACCTGGCCAGAAGCCTGCGCGAGTTCGACGACCTGTATACCGCCCCCATGCATGGCTACAAGAACGCGCTGGACTACTGGACCAGGGCCTCCAGCAAGCCGCATCTGAAAACCATCGCCATACCCACCTTGCTGCTCAATGCGCGCAACGATCCCTTCATTCCCGAGCCATCGCTGCCCGGATCGCAAGACTGTTCATCTTCCGTCTTGCTGCACCAGCCGGCGGAAGGCGGCCATGTCGGATTCGTGACCAGCCCGTTTCCGGGCCATATAGGCTGGCTGCCTATGCGGCTGGCGCGCTTCTTCGAAATGGGAACATAGATAAATGGGCCAGGCCCTGGACCCATGGCCTAGGAAGACTTGAAGCGTTCCAGCAGTTCGCGATCCGCTTTCAGGCGTTCCTTCAGTGTGCGAATCTGCACATCGAGCTCGGATTGCACGTAGAAATCCTTGCTCATGCCGCGCGCCTGCTGCAGTTGCTCAACCGCCGTCGGCAAGGCGCCGGTCAATTCGTAATAAGAAGCCATGGTGCGCCGTGCCGCAACCTTCCGCCCCAGGCGCTCCTGGCTTTGCGCCTGCAATTGATATAGGCGCGGCAATTCCGGCCACTGCTTGATCCGCTCCGCCAGGAAAGCCACGGCGTCCGAATCCCGCCCGGTTTTCTGCATGGCATCGGCGCGGGCCAGGGCGATGCCCTGGCTGTCGGGCCAACGATCCCAGGCGGACTGGGCCAGCGCCAAAGCCTGTGCCTGGTCGCCCTGCCCCAGGGCCAGCGCAACGGATAAAGCGGCGATTTCGGGCGAGTTGCGGCCGCCTTCCCGGGCCTTTTCCAGCGCCCGCTGCGCCGACGCAAAATCTTTCTTCTGACTATCGGCATAGGCCAGGCCATACCACGCAGCCGATTGCTCCACGCCGCTGGTTTGCCGCGTATCCAGCTGCAGCTTCTCCACGGCCAGGCGCAATGCCTGCCCATCGCGCGCCTGCGCCACGCGCAGCTTGGCACGCACGTACCAGAAGGTATCGGTATCCTGATGATGCGTGGCGGGCAGCTCGCTGACGCGATTCTGTATATCGGACATGCGCTGTATGGACAGGGGATGGGTGCTGGTGTAGCCACCGCCGCCCGTGCCTTCGTTCAGCCTTGATGCATTGCTCAGCTGATTGAACATGCGCACCATGCCGCCCGGGTCGAAACCGGTCTTGCGCATCATTTCGAATCCGGCCCGGTCGGCTTCCTGCTCGGCCTGGCGGGAAAAGCCCAATTGCCGGTCGACGGCCGCGGCCTGGCCAAAAGCGGCCACGCCCATGGCCAGGTCGCCGCTGCCCGACAAAGCTGCCAGCAAGGCTGCCGCAAGAGCCGCCATCATGACGCCGCTGCTTTGCGAGCGCTGCGTCATGCCACGGGCGATATGCCGCTGGACGACGTGCCCGATTTCGTGCGCAACCACCGACGCCAATTCGGATTCACTTTGGGCGGACACCACCAAACCGCTATTGACGCCGATATAGCCGCCCGGCAGCGCGAAGGCATTGATCTGTGCATCGCGCACGCCGAATACCGTTATGGGCTGAGGGGTTCCGCCCGGAGCATGCGCCGCCAGCCGCCGTCCCATGGCGGTTAGGTACTGGCTGACGTCGGGATCGGCGATATAGGTGGGATCGCGCCGACCCTGCTCCATGATCGCGTCGCCCAGGGTGCGCTCCAGCGCTGGCGAGAGCTCGGCGGACGATGCGGAGCCCATGCTGGGAATTCCTATGGGCTGCGCCCCCGCCCGCAGCGGCCAGACCACCATGGATGCGGCCAGTCCGGCGCACAGGATACGGGAGCGGAGCATGTTTCGGAATGAATGTCTTGCGGCGGTCATGTGTCCGGAACGAAGGAAATCAGGTGGCGGAAATAATGGCGGCCTGTTTGGCCCGCCGGAGGTCCTGCTTGTTGGGTAAACGGTTGCGGGCCGACAAGCGCATGAGCGTAGCCAGCGCGAATAGCAGGCCGAACACCTCGACGAAGCCCGCCAGCACCCACATGGTGAGCCCGCCTATGGCCTGGTCGGTCACGGCCGTCATGCCGGGTATGGCGCGGCCGCAAAGGTCGAAGATGGGATAAAGGTCGTGCTCGGTGAAAGTGATGATGGCGCCGACCACCATTTGCGGAACCATGGTCACCACAGGCGAGATGATGCGGCCGCCTGGAGACAACACGGCGGGCGGGCTGGGCCGGCGATCCAGGATCAGGTTCCAGTACATGAAGCCGCTGATGACCACCGACCAGTTCATGAAGCGGTACAGGCGCCAGTCAAGCATGGAATAAAACTGCACCGTGGGAATCAGAAAGCCTATCACCAGCACCACGAACAGGAAAGGCACCAGAAACTTGTTGGTCAGAACCGCTATCAGGCCCCGGCCCGGGGCGCTGGCGCGGAAATCGCGCAAGCGCAAGCGCCAGGACATGGGCAGGCCGGCCCGCAAGACCTGCCCTGGATAGGCGCCCATGATCAGCAGCGGCCCAAGGTGATGCAGCACCAGGTGCTGGAGCCTATGGATGAAGAACATGCGCTCGGCGTAGTAGTCGATGCGGGTATGCAGCGACAGGTACAGAAACACCAGGCCCGTCCAGAAAAAAAACTGGCGCGCCTTGCTGACGCGATGAACCCGGGTTCCGCGCACGAACAGGCAAATGCCCACGAAGAACATCAGCAGCAGCGTTGGAGAAAATTCCCAAGGCGTAAGCCAATCGATCAAATTCATGGGGCAAAATCCAGTAAGCGCGAACGCCGTTAGTTTAAAGCAATATGGCGGCGATCACCCCATTGCACCTGATGCACGCCCGGAAACGAACTGAGCTGGCGCGCCTGTGACATCAGCACCGGGCGCAGCTCGGGCGGGCAATTGACGGTAACGCAGGCTCGGGCCAGCCCCTGTTGCTGAGCCCCGTCGACCGACATTGCCGCAACCCGCAGGCCGGCCGCCTCGAAATCAAGATAGATCTGCTTGCGGACGTCGGCCAGCACGTTATGCGGGCAAACCACCGTAAGCCGCGATACGCGGCTGGGGCTGCGGATGGGAGCCGACTGGACGCCGGCACGACGCAAAAACAAATTGAATAGACGCATAAAAACCCCCAATGCATTCATGCGCGCCGCGAACGCGGCGCAGGAAGCCCCCGCTACGCGAGCGACGGATTCAACACTTGAAAAACGACGGGAGTCTGAATGCCATGCATTCAATTCGACTGCCACGCCCTTGAAAAACCAGGGCGTGGCGGAAGCTGTGCTTGGTGTAGCCTGCTAGCTGCCTAGACGCGCCTGGTGATGGATGAGCCGATACAAGATCGGCCGCTACTATCGCCGGGGTCGGAATTCACCGCACAGCTCCTATAAAATGAACAACTTGCATTGTAACGTCCAAGACCACTAGGGACAACCCTTAGCGTACAAAACGCAGCATGACGAATACGGCAAACAACACATAAAGGCCGTCGACGCCGGCTAGAAAACGTAGCCGTCCAGCCAGCCCATCGCGGTATAGACATGCATCACGATCAGGGCGATGCCGAACATCAGGACCGTGCCGCCCAGGAAAGTGGTTGCGATGGCGGCCAGGACGGCGTTCCAGCCCGTGCGGGTGCTGCGGCCGGAACCCTGGTTGTACTTGGCGTCGAACCATTCGTCCGGCTTCAAGGCAAACACCAGGGCTTCGATATAACCTTCCGTGATGGGCACGATCAATATCAGAAAGGCGGGATTGTCCCACCATACCGGGTAGAACTGGGCCAACACGAGCATCGCCACGGAAAATGCCGTGAACATCCAGGCCTTGGGCCGGCCCACATACCACCAATGGGCGCCGAACACGCCCAGCAGGCAGGCCAGCCAAGCGGCGGCGGCCTTGCTTCGATGGCGGACCGGAGTGGTAAATTGCGTCATGAGCTGCCTTGTTGAATATTTCGGGACTGCAGGCCTCGAAACCGTACAATCTTGCGCATTGTAGTAGAGCGGGGAATACGCATGGATACGCCCACATACGATATCGCCATCAGCGGCGCCGGACCGGCGGGCAGCGCGCTGGCCCTGGCCCTGGCCAGAAAATCGCCCCGGCCCCGGCGGATTGCGCTGGTCGGCCCGCGCTTTGCCGTTTCCCGCGGTCCGGCGACCGAACCAAATGCGGCGATAGACCCGCGCACTCTGGCCCTGAACCATGGCAGCCGCGTACTGCTGGAACAGTTGGCCGCCTGGCCTTCGGCATCGGCGGATATCGCCACCGTTCATGTGTCCCAACGCGGCCGGCTTGGACGCACCCTGATCAGGCACGACGAACTGGAAGTCCCCCGGCTGGGAAGCGTGGTCGGCTACGACGACTTGCTATCCAGCCTGCATCGGGCGCTGCTGGACAGCGGCGTGGCCCTGATCGAGGCATCGCCCACGCTGACCCTGGCGGCCGGACAGGTTGAACTCGACTTGGGCGCAAGCCGGATTCGCAGCGCGCTGGCCGTCCAATCGGACGGCATCCGGCCGCAAGGGATTGAACGCCAGTACCGCCAGGACGCGGTACTGGCCACCGTCCGCTCCGCCCGGCCCAGACCGGGCTGGGCATTCGAGCGCTTCACCCGCAACGGCCCCCTGGCGATTTTGCCGCATCCCCACGGAGACGATCTGTACGGCGTGGTGTGGTGCTGCCCGCCGGCGGAGGCTGGGCGCATCCGTGCCCTGGATGACAAGGACTTCGCCGAAGCCCTTTACGGCATGTTCGGCAGCCGGCTGGGGCGATTTCAGCCCGTGGGCGACCGGCATGTGTTTCCCTTGAGCATGCATGCCGGCCCGTCGCTGATCAATGCCCGCTGCGTGGCCATTGGCAACGCAGCCCAAACCCTGCACCCGGTGGCGGGACAGGGCCTGAACCTGGGCTTGCGCGACGTGGCCCAGCTGACGCATGTGCTGGCACCCTGGCTGGCGCGGCCTGAAGCCGACCCGGCCGGCCTGCTGGCGCAATTTGCCCGACAGCGAAGGCCGGACCGCTGGCTGACCGCCGGCATCACCGATTTCCTGCCCAGGGTATTCGCCACGGGCAACCCCCTGGTCGACCATGCGGGCGGCCTGGCCCTGCTGACGCTCGATATCCTTCCCGCCTTGCGCGATCCTCTGGCCCGGCACCTGTTGCAGGGCCTGCGTAACTAAGCTTCCGGCCCGCCGGACCGGCGGGGGGTTAAAATCCCCCGATGCGCATCGGCTCCTGGTCCCTACCCAACCCTGTTTTCGTCGCGCCCATGGCGGGCGTGACCGATCGCCCCTACCGCAAGCTATGCAAAGCGCTGGGGGCGGGCTATGCCGTGTCCGAGATGGCTGCCAGCAACCCGCGGCTGTGGAACAGCGTAAAGACATCCAGAAGGCTGGACCACGATGGGGAAATCGATCCCATCGCCGTGCAGATTGCCGGATCGGATCCGGAAATGATGGCCGAAGCCGCCGTATTCAATGTCCGCAAGGGCGCCCGCATTATCGACATCAACATGGGTTGCCCGGTCAAGAAAGTCTGCAACGTGGCGTCCGGCTCGGCGCTGCTGCGCGACGAAAACCAGGTTGCCCGCATTCTGCGCAGCGTGGTCGATGCCTGCGCGCCCCTGGGCGTGCCGGTTACCTTGAAAACGCGCACCGGCTGGGACCGCGAGTCGCGCAATGCCGTGCGCATTGCAAAAATGGCCGAAGACATAGGCATCGCCGCACTTACCCTGCATGGCCGGACCCGCTGCGATCTGTATCAAGGGCAGGCGGAGTACGATACGATACGCGAGGTAAAGCAGGCTTTGAGGATTCCGGTCGTCGCCAATGGGGATATCGATAGTCCCGAAAAAGCCAAATCCGTACTAGAGTATACGGGGGCCGATGCGGTCATGGTCGGAAGGGCCGCGCAGGGCCGTCCCTGGATTTTTCGGGAGATCAGCCATTACCTTGCCAGCGGGGAGCATTTGCCGGCACCCACCTATGGCGAGCTGCGCGACTGCCTGCTGGATCACCTGGAAGACCATTATGGGTTTTACGGGGAATTCACCGGTGTGCGGTCCGCCCGCAAGCATATAGGCTGGTATCTGGCCGACATGCCCGACGCCGGGGAGTTCCTGCCGCGCATAAATGAAATCGGCACCACCCGCGATCAGGCCCGGGCCATAGAGCAATGGTTTGATCGCCATCCATCCAACGAGCCAATCATGGCCAGGGCGGCCGGAGCCGACAGCGCCGGTACGCCACAAAACATCAACACCTTAGGATCATGAGTAAAACTAACCCCCTGGAACAATCGGTACGCGACCAACTTGAACGCTACTTTACGGACTTGGGCGACTCGGAGCCGCGCGACATGCTTGCCATGGTGATTTCCTGCGTCGAGCGACCTGTTTTACAAGTTGCTCTTGAGCAATCAAAAGGTAATCAATCCAAGGCGGCCGAAATGCTCGGCATTACCCGCAGCACCTTGCGCAAGAAGCTGATGGCGCATAACTTGCAACCCTAATTCAAAACCCTAGACCTTATCTTCATGAAAATCCAGACTGCCCTTATTTCGGTTTCCGACAAAACCGGTATCGTTGAATTCGCCCAGGCCCTTAGCCAGCGCGGCGTGCATCTGCTGTCCACCGGCGGCACCGCCAAGCTGCTGGCCCAGGCCGGCCTTGCCGTAACCGAAGTGGCCAGCCATACCGGCAGCCCGGAAATCCTTGACGGCCGCGTCAAGACACTGCATCCCAAGATACATGGCGGCCTGCTGGCGCGCCGCGACAGCGCCGAGCATCTGAAGACGCTGGAACAACACGGCATAGACCGCATCGACCTGCTGGTCGTGAATCTATACCCGTTCCGCGAAACCATCGCAAAGCCCGGATGCACCTTCGCCGACGCGGTGGAAAACATCGATATCGGCGGTCCCGCCATGCTGCGCGCCGCCGCCAAGAACCACGGGACGCCCGAAGGCGGCGTAACGGTGGTCATCGATCCGGCCGACTACTCCCGGGTACTGGCCGACATGGACGGCCCGCAAGGCCGGCCGTCCTATGGCCTGCGGCTGGAGCTTGCCACCAAGACCTACGCCCATACCGCCGCCTACGACGGGGCCATCGCCGCCTACCTGAGCAGCCTGGCCGTTGCCGAGCCTGAACAGGACAAAGAACCCGCGCGCGACTCCTGGCCGCGCACGCTGACGGTGCAGGTACGCCAGCAGCAAGTGCTGCGTTACGGCGAGAATCCGCATCAGTCCGCCGCGTTCTATGTGGATCAGCCGGTGGGCGCCGGACTGCTGGGCAGCTATCGCCAGCTGCAGGGCAAAGAACTGTCCTACAACAACATCGCCGATGCCGACGCGGCCTGGGAATGCGTGCGCAGCTTCCAGGCCAGCGCCTGCGTCATCGTCAAGCACGCCAATCCTTGCGGCGTGGCATTGGGCGAGGGCCCGCTGCAAGCCTACCAGCAGGCTTTCAAGACCGACCCCACCTCGGCCTTTGGCGGCATCATCGCCTTCAATCGGCCGGTGGACGCGGCCACGGCCGAGGCCATCAGCGCGCAGTTCGTCGAAGTATTGCTGGCGCCCGAGTATTCATCCGAAGCGCTGGCCGTGTTCGCCGCCAAGAAGAATGTGCGCGTACTGCAAGTACCCCAGGGGGATGCCCGCAATGCCTTCGACATCAAGCGCGTCGGCGGCGGCTGGCTGGTGCAGAACCCCGATGACTACCAAGTGCCCGAATCGAACTTCAAGGTTGCCACCAAGCTGGCTCCGACCGAGCAGCAGATGCGAGACCTGATGTTCGCCTGGAAAGTGGCCAAGTACGTCAAGTCCAATGCCATTGTCTTTGTGGGCAATGGCATGACGCTGGGCGTGGGCGCGGGCCAAATGAGCCGCATCGATTCCGCGCGTATCGCATCCATCAAGGCGGAAAACGCCGGCCTGAGCCTGACCGGCTCGGCCGTCGCCTCGGATGCCTTCTTCCCCTTCCGCGACGGCCTTGATGTCGTGGCCGAGGCCGGTGCAACCTGCGTGATCCAGCCCGGCGGCAGCATGCGCGACGACGAAGTCATCGCGGCCGCCGACGAGCGTGGCATCGCCATGGTGCTGACCGGCGCCCGCCACTTCCGCCACTGATGCGTATCCTGGGCATCGATCCGGGATTGCGGCGCACCGGCTACGGCGTGATCGATGTCCAGGGCTCCCGCCTGACCTACGTCGCCAGCGGCACCATTGTGGTGCCCGCCGACCAAGCGTTGGCGCAGCGCCTGAAAGTGATACTGGACAACATCCGCGAGATCGTTCAGGCCACCGGACCGTCGGTATCGGCGCTGGAAAAGGTCTTCGTCAACACCAACCCCTCTTCCACCCTGCTGCTGGGCCAGGCGCGCGGCGCGGCCATGTGCGCACTGGCCGACAGCCTGCTGGATGTGCATGAATACACCGCGTTGCAGATAAAAAAATCGGTGGTAGGCAACGGCCACGCCGCCAAGGAGCAGGTGCAGAAAATGGTGCAGCATTTGCTGGGGCTCAATGGCCTGCCGGCCGCCGACTCCGCCGACGCCCTGGCCTGCGCCATCTGCCACGCCCACTTCCATCCGCTGACCCAGCGCCTGCAAGCCAGCGGCCAGCTCGCCGCGGGCCGAGGCAGCCGCGTGCGCGGCGGCCGCCTGCTGGGCTAAAGCCCGTCAACGCTAAAAGGACAACACCATGATCGGTCGCATTACCGGCATTCTTCTGGAAAAAACGCCCCCTGTGGTCTGCATCGATGTGGGTGGTGTCGGCTATGAAATCGACGTGCCCATGAGCACCCTGTACAAGCTGCCCGAAAACGGCGCCAAGGTCAGCCTGTACACCCACCTGGCGGTGCGCGAGGACGCGCATACGCTTTATGGGTTTTCATCGACCAGCGAGCGCAGCGCCTTCCGCGCATTGATCAAGGTCACCGGCATCGGCGCGCGCACCGCCCTGGCCGTGCTATCGGGAATGACGGTCGACGAGCTGGCCAACGCCATCACCCAGCAGGAGACCGGCCTGCTGACGCGAGTGCCCGGGATCGGCAAGAAAACCGCGGAACGCCTGCTGCTGGAACTGCGCGGGAAACTGGGTGCCGATATCGCCCATGCCCCGGGCACGCCGTCCGCCGGGCGGGACGACATATTGAACGCCTTGCTGTCGCTGGGCTATTCCCATAATGAAACACAGGCCGCCCTGAAAGGCCTGCCCGAAGGCGTCGAAGTGGCCGAAGGCATACGCCTGGCGCTCAAGTCGCTGGCACGCGCCTAGGAAGATGACGCCCCCCGCTTGACCTTCCAACCGTAGCAAGGTTTATGGTGTGGTTTTTAGAGCCTTTGCGAGAGATTGAAATGATTGAATTCGAAGTAAAAGACATGACCTGCGGACATTGCGCCGGCACCATAACCGCGGCCGTTCAGAAAACGGCACCCGATGCCACGATAGAAATCGACCTGCCCAGCCATTCGGTCCGCGTCGATGGGGCCGCTGATGCGGCTTTGGTTGAACGGACGATCCGGGAAGCCGGCTATACGCCGCAGATCAAATCCCGATAAAGTACACGTTATTGAACAACGGATGATCCATCGCTAACGGCGTCCCTCGCCAACTATGCTGCCAAGGCGCTGCCTACCGGCTGCGCCGGCTTTATAAGCTAGAGCAGAGCTACACTCTTACCAGCCATAAAGCGTGTAAACACCCCAACCAAAAAACGCGCTAAAAATCGAATTAGACCTTGGCTTGCAAATAGGCGGCATAGGCCGATAAATCGACATTGCCGCCACTCAACAATACCCCTACCCGCTTGCCCTTGACGGCAACCAATTCGTTGAACAGAGCCGCCGCACCCAGGCAGCCGGTGGGCTCGACCACCATTTTCATGCGCTCGGCAAAGAACTGCATGGCCCCCACGAGCTGTCGATCGCTGACCGCCAGGATATCGCGGACATGCTGCTGGATAATGGGAAAGGTCAGCCGGCCCAGTGCCAGAGTCAACGCCCCGTCGGCGATGGAGGTGGGCGGAGCTATCCGAACAATGGCGCCCGATCGCAAGGATTGCCGGCCATCGTCGCCGGCTTCGGGTTCCACGCCATAGACTTCGCAGTCAGGGCTGATGGCGTGTGCTGCCAGCAGCGACCCCGACAGCAAGCCGCCGCCGCCCAAAGGAATGAACAACGCATCCAGGCCGCCGACGTCCTCCAGCAATTCCTTTACCGCGGTACCCTGTCCGGCAATGACATCAGGATGATCGAAGGGAGGAATCAGGGTCAGGCCCTGCCGCTCGACCAAGTCGCCCGCCACCTGCTCGCGATCCTGGGTCAGGCGATCGTAGCCGACCACGCGTGCTCCATAGCCCACCGTGGCCGCTTTTTTGGCCGCTGGCGCATCGTTGGGCATGACAATGGTGGCGGCAACGCCCAGCAGCTTCGAAGCCAGGGCGATGGCCTGGGCATGATTGCCCGACGAGAACGCAACCACGCCCGCCTTGCGCTGGGCCGCCGACAAGTTGGCCACGGCGTTGTAGCCGCCGCGAAACTTGAAGGCCCCGATGCGCTGGAAATTCTCGCACTTGAAGAACACCTGGGCGCCGAGGCGTGCGTCTATGGTTTGCGAAGTCAGCACAGGGCTGCGGTAGGCCGCGGCATCCAGGGTGGTGCTGGCCTTGATGACATCCTCGTAGGTGGGTAGCCTGGCGCTCATAGTCCGTCCGTTATATAAAATTGGGAAACGCGGGATGAATCCGCAAGCTCAATTATGCTGCAATCGCACCGGATGCATCCCCTGGACCACAGGGTAGAGTACGATAAGCACTGTAAATATAATCAGCACGACATCCATGGCCATACATTCCGATTCCCTGACCAGCCTTTCCCCCGTGGAGCGCATTGTCGCGCCGCAAAGCGCTTCGCCGAACGAAGAATCCATCGAGCGTGCATTGCGTCCGCGCGAGCTCAAGGAATATATCGGCCAGCATCGCGTGCGCGAGCAACTTGAAATCTTCATACAGGCGGCGCGCAATCGCAACGAGGCGCTGGATCATGTCCTGCTGTTCGGCCCTCCCGGCCTGGGAAAAACCACGCTGGCTCATATCGTCGCCCACGAAATGGGCGTCCAGTTGCGGCAAACATCCGGACCGGTGCTGGAGCGGGCCGGCGACCTGGCCGCCCTGCTGACCAACCTCGAAAAAAACGACGTGCTGTTCATCGACGAGATACATCGCCTTTCGCCGGTGGTGGAAGAAATCCTGTACCCGGCCCTGGAGGACTTTCAGATCGACATACTGATCGGCGAGGGCCCGGCAGCGCGCAGCGTCAAGATCGATTTACAGCCTTTCACCCTGGTGGGAGCGACCACCCGGGCGGGCATGCTGACCAATCCCTTGCGCGACCGTTTCGGCATCGTATCGCGCCTGGAGTTCTACAGCGCCGACGACCTGACGCACATCGTCACGCGCAGTTCCAGCCTGCTCAATGCCCATACCACACCCGAAGGCGCCGTTGAAATCGCCCGGCGGGCACGGGGTACGCCGCGTATCGCCAACCGCCTGCTGCGCAGGGTGCGCGACTATGCCGAGGTCAAGGCGGATGGGCGCATCGACGCCCAGGTCGCGGGGGCCGCGCTTGCCATGCTCGAGGTGGATCCGCAAGGCCTGGACCTGATGGACAGGAAGCTGCTGGAGGCCATCATCCACAAGTTCGATGGCGGACCGGTGGGGGTGGACAGCCTGGCGGCGGCGATCGGCGAGGAACGGGACACCATCGAGGACGTGATCGAGCCCTTCCTGATTCAGCAAGGGTATCTGCAGCGCACCCCGCGCGGCCGCATGGCCACACAGACCACCTGGAAACACCTGGGCCTGACCCCGCCCAAGCCGGCGGGCGCAACGCCGGACCTGTTTTCCTGAAGGCGCGGCCGCTTTTACTCCCGCACGCAACGCAGGATTTCTTCGCCGTAGGCTTCCAGCTTGCGCACGCCGACGCCGCTGATGCCGCCCAGGTCATCCATGGACGCCGGAGGATTCATGGCGATTTCGCGCAAGGTCGCGTCGTGGAAGATCACATAGGCGGGCACACCGTGGCCGCGCGCGACCTCGGAGCGCCAGACACGCAGATTCTCGAAACGCTGCTGGGCATCCGGCGGCAGAACGATGCCCGCATCCTTGCCACGGGCGCTGGCCGACCGTGTGCTGCGGGCCTTTTTCTCGGGTTCGCGGCGGAACATCAGCGTGCGCTCGCCCTTGAGCACATCGCGGCTGCTGTCGGTCAGCGCCAGCGTGCCATAGCCCTCGTGGTCGACCGCCAGCAGGCTCTGAGCCAGCAACTGGCGCAATACGCCGCGCCAGGCTTGTTCCGACAGATCGGCGCCTATGCCGTAGACCGTCAGGTTTTCGTGCTCGTACTGCTTGACCCGGTCGGTCGGCTTGCCCCGCAGTATGTCGATAAGATGTCCCGCGCCGAAACGCTGGCCGCGCTCGCGCCATAGGCGATAGACGGCGGAAAGGATTTTTTGGGCGGCCACCGTGCCGTCCCATGCCTGCGGCGGCTCCAGGCAAGTATCGCAATTGCCGCAAGGCGCTATTTCCTGATCGAAATAGGCCAGCAGGCGCTGACGCCGGCAGTTCACGGTTTCACACAAGCCCAGCATGGCATCGAGCTGGGCGCCCAGACGCCTTCTGAAGGCATCGTCGCCGGGCGACTCGTTGATCATGCGCCGCTGCTGCACGACGTCCTGCAAGCCATAGGCCAGCCAGGCCGTCGCCGGCTGGCCGTCGCGCCCCGCGCGTCCTGTTTCCTGGTAATAGCCTTCGACCGATTTCGGCAGGTCGATATGCGCGACGAAACGCACATCGGGCTTGTTCACCCCCATGCCGAAAGCGATGGTTGCCACCATCACCACGCCTTCCTCGCGCAGGAAGCGCGCCTGATTCGCGGAACGCACGGCCGCGCCCAGGCCCGCATGGTAGGGCAAGGCCGGGATGCCGTTCTCGCAGAGGAATTCCGCGGTTTCCTCCACCCTTGCACGCGACAGGCAATAAACGATGCCGCAATCGCCCTCATGCTCGGCCTTGATGAAGGACAGCAACTGGCGCCGGACTTCATTTTTTTCGATGATGCGGTAGCGGATATTGGGCCGGTCGAAGCTGGCCACGAAATGCGGCGCTCCGTTCAGCTCCAGGCGATCGGCGATCTCGCGCCGCGTCGCCGAGGTGGCCGTGGCGGTCAGGGCCAGGCGCGGCACGTGAGGCCATCGCTCGTGCAGCAGGGACAGGCCCAGGTACTCGGGCCGAAAATCGTGGCCCCACTGGGATACGCAATGCGCTTCGTCGATGGCGAACAGCGATACCCTGCCCTGAGACAACAGGTCCAGGCAGCGGTCGGTCAACAGGCGTTCGGGCGCCACGTACAGCAGATCGAGCTCGCCGGCCAGGAAGGCCTGCTCGACATCGCGGGATGTGCGCCAGTCCTGGGAAGAATTCAGGTAAGCCGCGCGCACGCCCAGTTCCAGCAAGGCATCGACCTGATCCTGCATGAGGGCGATAAGCGGCGAAATGACAATGCCCGTGCCAGGCCGGACCAGGGCGGGAATCTGATAGCACAACGATTTTCCGCCGCCGGTGGGCATAAGGACCAAGGCGTCGCCCCCCTGCACCACATGCTCGATAATGGCTTGTTGATCGCCGCGAAAGGACTCGTAGCCAAAGACGCGCTGCAGTGTTTCCAGTGGAGAAATGGTCATGCTCAATAAATCGGGACGGAGAAACGAATACCTATATCATAGTCGCCGCTGATCAGTTCCCGCTCCGCCTTCAACCCGATACGCAGATTCGGGCTGTACCAGAACTGCTGGCCCACGCCGAAACTGCGCCGTATATTGCCGGTCGACGAGTATTCGTTTTCATAGTTGCCGCTGACATCGCCCCAACGCCCCAGCGGCACCGTCGCGGTCCATTTCTGGCGTATGCCTCCCGGGGATGCCTGGCCATCGCGATAGCGGCTAAGGTCGCTGAAACCTTCGGTATGCCGCTCATTCAGCCAGGTGACCTGCAAATCGTCCAGCACGTCGACCGTATAGGCCGCCTGATAGCGCCAGCCCTTGTAAAGACCGTAGCTGGCGCGAGCCACGCCGGCGCTCCAGACGCCCCAGCGCGTATGGTAATTTCCGCCCAGGCCGGAAGTGACCAGGTCGGGAGCGACTTCCAGTTGCGACTCCAGGGTAAATTCGGGCGATACGCCATAACGCAGCACCGTATTGCTGGCGGTCGGTCCATAGGTCAGATCGTTCGGGTTTCCATCCGAGGAATAATCCAGCGCCCCGATCGACATGGAGTACTGCCAGCTTTGGGAATCGCCGGAACCGGCAAGCGATGATTGCGAAATGCTGACACCGCCCAGCTTGGTGGAATTACCCCAGGCGGGAACGACAATTTCTTCATTGCCCAGCGTCACATCCAGACCTTCCTTGGTGGAATAACGCCAGTTGCTGGCGCCCAGGGTCCAGGATTTGTCGCCCTGGCGGGCCAGCCAGGGCGCGCGGGACCGGCGCGCCGGCCGCTGCCAGCCCCGCGTACCGCGCAAACCGGGCGATGCGCCGGACAGCCGATGCCGACGCCAACTGCCCGCGTCTTCCTTGCCCCAGAAGAAGTCATAGGGGATATCGGGCGTGGCGGCTTCCGGACTGGAATACGGCATGCCCGAGAACATCGGTTCCGTGCCCGGCGTATCGGGGAGAGGCCGCGGCGGATCGACGGAAATCTGAGGGGCGGCATACACCTGGACGGGCGCAAGGTCGCGCAACTGCGGACCCGCGGCGGACGCCGGATGCCATGCGGGAGCACACGCCAGGCCCGCGCCCCAGAGCAGCGCGGCGATCCGTGTACGATCCAGGAACCAAAAAACCATCGACAATACCAACCGTCCAATCCGATCGAAGCAAAAAAGCCTCAGCGCGGACGCCTGTCCGCTGAAAAATCCAGCATGGCTTCACCGCTGGCATCAAGGGATCTCTTGATGGCGCTGTACTTTTCCAGCAGCGCCGACTTGTACACCACGCCAAGCAGCCTGGGCTGTTCTTCACGGCTGACCACCGGCAGGCGTTCGCCCCGGAACTGGATGAAATAATCTTGCGCCTGATCCAGCGTCATGTCCGGATGCAGCGTCTTGACGAAATCCAGGCGTACAACGTCTCCGGCGCGCTTTTCCCGGATATCGCTTTCGCTCAACAATAAACTAGTCAGGTCCTGCTGGGCAATCACGCCTTGGTAAACATTGTTTACGTCTACGACATACAGATACTTCACCGGGTATTCCAGAAACTGCTGCAAGGCTTCCCGCACGGGCGATTCGGTGGACACCACCGTGTCGGCCGGCCTGACCAGATCGCGGATCACGGTATGCCTTAATTGATTGCGCAGCGTGACGTCCCGCTCCCTAACCGTCGTCACGTCGTACATGGCGACTTCGGCCACTGCCCGCGATACGAAATAGGCCACAACGCCCGCCAGCATCAACGGCAGGACTATCTGGTAGCTCAGGGTCATCTCGAATATCATCAGTATCGCCATCAAGGGCGCGCTGGTTGCCGCTCCCAGGAAGCTGCCCATGCCGACCAGCGTATACATATAGACCTGGGCCTGCATGCCGGGCCAGAAATACGCCACCACCATGCCATACAAGGTGCCCAGGGCCGCGCCGACAAACAAGGCCGGGGTGAACACGCCGCCCACGGCCCCGGAGCCCGCCGTCAGCGCCGTGGCCACCACCTTGCAAACCAGAAAGAGCACGACGGCCTGCCAGGTCCATGATGAATGCAGCAGCGAATGCACCACGCTGTAGCCATTGCCGGCCACCTCGGGGATGGCGATCAGCAGCAGGCCCAGCAACAGCCCGCCCAGGCCCAGGCGCAGCGGCAGCGGCAGCCCGGTCCGCTGGAACTGCCGTTTGGAATAGTCCAGAAACTTCAGAAAGAGCGGCGCGCCTATGCCCGCTATGGCGCCCAGCAGAATGAAGGGCAATACCTCGGGACCTGGAATCTGCGGCATGCCGGTCATGGCGTAGGTCGTTTGATAGTGCCCGGTCATGCGCATGACGATATTGGCCGATGCCGCCGCAACCAGCAGCGGCCCGAAACTTTGCATGCTCATGGTGCCTATGACGATCTCCGCCACGAACAGGGCTCCCGCGATCGGAGCCCCATAGGCCGAGGCAACACCGGCCGCCGCGCCGCAAGCCACCAGCAGCCGCAAGCGCGCCGTCCCGAAATAGGTGAAGCGCCCTATCGCCGAGGCGGCCAGCGACGCCAGGTGCACCATGGCGCCCTCGCGCCCGATGGAGCCGCCAGACGCCACCGTGCACAACGAGGACAGCGATCGCAGCAATCCCTGACGTATGGACAGGCGGCCGTCGCCGATGGCCACCGCTTCCATGTAATCGGAATTGGCGCGGGCTTTGATCTTCTTGGAGCCCCACAGCAAGGCTCCCGCCACAATGCCGCCGCACAGAGGGAAAAGCAGGCGCCCGTACCACGGCAGGCCCCGCATTACGCCAACGATGGATCCGCTCTCGCCGGTGACCACGTGTTGTATGAAGTGCATGGCCTCATGGAAGGCGATGGTGGCGAACGCTCCCAGGATGCCGACCAGCACGGCCCAGCAAAGCATCGCGGGCAGGTCTGACAGCCAGGAATAGCCGGCAAGGCGACGGCGCATCGACTGCACGGGGTTTCTAATCATGCATGTCCTGTATCGGGTGTATCGTGAACCATAGTACAAGCCTCATATCCGTTTCAATCCATTTCCAGGCGCTTGCCAGCCGCCATGCCAGCGGGCAAACTGGCATCCTATGGAAACCCCTCTAGTAAAAGTACTGGTTGTCGACGACGATCCCGCCCTGCGCCATCTGCTGGCCGATTATCTTAACCGCCATCAATACGATACCCTGCTGGCTCCCGATGCCAGCGATCTGGCGACGCGGATTCAGCGGTATTCGCCCGACCTGATCGTACTTGATCGCATGATGCCCGACGGCGACGGCGCCGAGGCCTGTCGCCGCCTGCGCCAGCAAGGCGAAGACATTCCCGTTATTTTACTGACTGCGCGCGACGAGACCGTGGACCGCGTCATAGGCCTGGAGGCGGGCGCCGACGACTACCTGGGCAAGCCTTTCGATCCGCGCGAGCTGTTGGCGCGCATCGAAGCCGTGCTGCGCCGCAAGAAAGGCGCGTCGGCCCTGAACAAGGACAAGCCGGTTTCATTCGGACCTTTCGTTTTCGACCCGGTCACCCGCCAGCTTTCGAAAGACAAGGAAATCATCCGGTTGACCGGCGGCGAAGTGAACCTGCTGGAAGCGCTGGTCAGCAACCCCGGAAAACCCTTGTCCAGAGACCGGTTGCTGGCCTTGGCGCGCGATGACGACGAGGGCGAGCGCAACGACCGTGCCATCGACATCGCCATCCTGCGGCTGCGCCGCGCCATCGAGGACGACCCCAAACAACCGCGATGGATACAAACCGTATGGGGCGTGGGCTATCGGTTCTCGCCCTGAGCACGACACCCATGCTTCGTTCATTGCTGCCCCGTTCGCTGCGCGCTCGCCTGCTGCTTTTCACGCTGGGCACCATCCTGCTGGTGCAGGCCGCGACCTTCGCCTCGCTTTCCTACTACCGAAAGAAATTCACCGAAGAGGTCGCCGTCGAATTCACGGCCACGACGATACGCACCCTGCGCGCGTCGCTGGCGGAAATTCCTTCCGATGAGCGGGCCGATTTCGTACGCGGAGCGTCCCAGAACGAATGGCATTTGTGGTCGCGCAGCCTGCCCTCCGATGCCAGCCTGGAAGGCAAGCCCGGACAGGCAAGAATACAGCGAGCGCATCGGCACCCGCCGCCTCCGCCGCCGAGCGGCGACATACGGAACAACCTTAGGGGCTTCGTCAAGGCGCTGAACATGCGCTTGAGCGATGGAACGCGCGTGGCCCTGTCGCGCGGCCCCGAACCCAAGCTTTATATCTCGCTGCTGCCCGACTCCGACCTGGAAAGCACCCGCGCCAATCGCGAATGGCTGGTCATCCCGCTGGATCGCATCGCGCCGCCGGTGGCCACGCCCATGGTACTGGTGTGGCTGACCGGCATGGGCCTGTTCCTGCTGCTTGCCGCGGCGTTTTCATGGCATATCACCCGGCCCTTGACGCGGCTGGCCAAGGCGGCCGACCAGTTGGCGGCCGGACAGCCCCAGCGTGTGGTGCCATCGGGGCCCAGCGAAACCCGCCTGCTTGGCGAACGCTTCAATGCCATGCTGGACACTCTGGCTGAATCCAGCGCGGTCCAGCGTACCTTGTTGGCCGGCCTGCCGCACGATCTGAAAGGACCTTTGTCGCGCATGTGGCTGCGCATCGAAATGGTCGATGACCCCACCTTCCAGGAAGGAATGCGCAAGGACGTGCAGGACATGCAGCGCATGGTGAATCAATTCATCGGCTTTGTACGCGGCTCCGATCCCGGCTCTTACCAGTTCTCGCCATTGGAGCTGGGCGCCTGGCTGGAAGAACAGGTTTCGGCCTGGGAAAGCGCGGGCAGCCCGGTAACACTTGCAGGCATGAGCCGCCGGCCCCTGAACCTGAAAGCCGATAAAGTCGCACTGGGCCGCTTGCTGGACAACCTGATCACCAATGCGCTCAATCACGCGGCGCCGCCCGTCGAAATCACGCTGGAGGCCGAGTCGGACATGGCCGTCATCACCGTGGCGGACCACGGCCCCGGCATCAGCCCGGAACGGCGCGCCGAGGCTTTGCGGCCGTTTTCCCGTCTGGACGATGCGCGCACGCGCACCGGTTCGGTGGGGCTGGGCCTGGCCCTGGCCGATGCCATTGCCCGCGCCCACGGCGGCAGCCTGGCGCTGGACGAAGCGGCGGGCGGCGGATTGGCCGTACGCATCCGCCTGCCCCTAAAGCCGGCCGAGACAGCCGCAACCGACGGGAAAAAAAGGTCCTAGCCGTCGAACTCAGGCGGCGTCGGCGGTATCGACAGGCCGAACATGCGCCAATACACCCATATATTGAAGATCAACGCCACCGGCAAGGCTATGATGGTGCCCGCCAGAATCAGCCGCAATGAATCGACCGATGCGGCGGCATCCCAAATAGTGATGTCATCCAGAACCAGGTAGGGGAAAAAGCTGTATCCGAGTCCACCCAGCACCGCCAGGAAAATAAGCAGCGTCATCGCGAATGGCAGCGCCGTGGTCCGATAGCTGCTGTTGATCATGCGCTGCAAGCACATTTCGATTGAAACGAAACAAATCAGCAGGAATCCCCATAAGGCCACCACCACCGGCCAATGCGGGCCATCGCTCCATTTAAGAAAGACACCGGTGTTGGCGAATGCCAGCACGACCGACACCCCGACGGCCCCCGCCGCGGACCAGCGAACGGCCCGCCGGCCCCACATGACGGCGCGCGCCCTGAGCTCGCCCGCCACGCGCATGATCAGCCAGGCCGCCCCCAGCAGGCAGTAGGCGGCGATAGCGCACAGCCCGATGAATACGGAAAACCACAGGTAGCCCGATTGGGTCTGGTACGACACCACCACTTGAGCCAGCAGGAAGCCGTGCGCCAGCGCGGTAAGCAGCGAACCGAAAGCGAAGCCCAACAGCCAGCGCGACTGCAATTCCTGCGGCGCGCGCAAGCGCATTTCAAACGATACCGAACGCAACAGGACGCCCAGGGCCAGCACACACAGCGGCAGGTAGAGCTCGCCCATGACGCTGCCCCAGGCATTGGGGAAGGCGGCGACGAAAAGCCCCAGGCCCAGAAACAGCCAGAACTCGTTGGCATCGCGCCAAGGGCTCAGCAACGACAGCATGCGCGGACGCAAATCGGCCGGCGCGAATAAAGCCAGACAGCCCACGCCGACGTCGAAGCCGTCAAGCACCGTCCCCGCAACGATAATGGCGAAGAACAGGCCCATGAAAATCAGGGGCATCCAGAAAGAGGGGTCCTGGGCGCCCAGCCCCAGTGCCACCGCAAGCGAATCGATCATGCCCGCCCCCGTCTTCTGGCTATTGGCACGACGCCGTAGCGGGCAATATGCCGCAGCATCTGGAAGAATCCGGCCAAAAATAAAAGGTAAAAAGCCATATAGGCCAGATAACCGCCCAGCAATACATCAAATGCTGTATCACCCGCGATCTCGCTGACCGTCACGGTGCCGTTGACCGCATAGGGAAAGGCCCCCAGCAGCACATAGGCCAGGCCGGCCAGCAGCATGATCCAGCCCGAGAACGTCATGCCCACAAGCACGTGCCGCCAAGCCGTCGACAAGGCGCCCGGATCGTAGTGGACGCGCCGTGCGCGCCACAAGGTAAGCCAGGCGACCAGGGCCATGCATAGGCCGACCGCCGCCGCGAGCCTGAAGGACCAGAAGGTCAGCGCCACTGGCGGCGACATTCCCGCGAACTGGTCCAGGCCGCGCAGCTTGCCTTTGCCATCCCGCCCGAGCCATGCATCGCCGGCATGGCGCCATAGCCAGGCGGCCCGGTTCTCGGCGCGGGCCGCGTCAGGCCAGGCGAACAGTACAAGATCGGGCTGTTCGCCGCTGCGCCAATAGGCCGCCGTGGCCGCCGCCTTGGCCGGCTGGTATTGCGCCGTCATGCTGCCGGTTCCAGCCACCATGACGCCCTGCAGCAGGATGCCGGCCGCGGCGATCCAGATCGCCGTCTTGAATACCAGCCTGCCGCTTTCATCGATGGGGCGGCGCAAGGTTTGCGCCGTCACGATTCCCAGCATAAGGAAGCCCACCGTCAAAGCGCTGGCCAGCACGAACAATCCCGCATACCAGGGAAGCGCCGGATTGAACAAGACATCGGACCAGGCCATGACTTGGTAACGGGCGTCGACCAGCACCGCTCCAGCGGGAGTATGCATCCAGGAAAGCAGGACGATCAGCCAGAAGGACGACACGGCCACCCCTAGCGCCACCATGAAAACGATGAGGGCATGGGCTTTTTCGGACACATGCCGTTGCCCGAACAGCATGGCGCCCAGGAAGCAGGACTTGAAGATAAAGGCGGACAGTATTCCGGCGGCCAGCAAGGGGCCGGCGACGTTGCCGATCTTGTCCATGAGCTTGGGCCAAAGACTGCCGAACTGTATCAGCACGGGCAGGCTGGACGCGAAGCTCAGGATGAAGGCCAGCGCAAAAACCCGCACCCAGAAGCGGTAGGCCGCGATCCAGGCAGCATGATCCGGCCCGAACGAGCGTAGCTTGAAATACAGCAAAACCCAGGCCAGGCCCAGCTCGATGACAAGAAACAGCAACATGAATCCCAGGCTTGAAAAGAACTGGATCTGCGTCAGCCACAGTGTCGAGTAGGTCATAATGAGCGCTAGTTTAGAGCCAGTTCGCCATTTGTAAACCCGATAGGCGGGCAAATAGCGCTGAACGTGGCAAAATGCTTACTTCGCTCGACAATTCCTTGCTTATCCCGTATGACTTCTGTACCCGTGACCGCTCCTGTATCCAACTTCCTGCGCACTATTATCGATAACGACCTGGAGCAAGGCCGCTATGCGGGCAAGCGCTGGGCGGGCAAACCGGGTCCGGCGTCCGTGCAGGAGCGGGGCGAAATCGATTCCGCCCGCATCCGCACCCGCTTTCCGCCCGAGCCCAATGGCTATCTGCATATCGGCCACGCCAAGAGCATATGCCTGAACTTCGGCCTGGCGCGGGATTACCAGGGCGCCTGCCACCTGCGTTTCGACGACACCAATCCCGAAAAGGAAGAGGACGAGTACGTACACGCCATCATCGATATGGTGAAATGGCTGGGCTTCGACTGGAATTACCAAGAAGAGCATAACGGCTACTTTGCCAGCGACTATTTCGGCTATATGTATCAATTCGCCGAGGCCCTGGTGCAAGCCGGACTGGCTTATGTCGACGAGCAAAGCGCCGATCAGATGCGCGCCACGCGCGGCACCCTGACTGAAAAAGGCACGAATTCGCCCTGGCGCGACAGGCCCGTGCAGGAATCCCTGACCTTGTTGCGCGAAATGCGCGACGGCAAGCATCCGGACGGCAGCATGGCGCTGCGCGCCAAGATCGACATGGGCTCGCCCAACATCAATCTGCGCGACCCGGTGATGTACCGCATCCGCCACGTGGCCCATCACCGCACGGGCACGGATTGGTGCATCTACCCCATGTATTCCTGGGCCCATCCCGTGGAAGATGCGCTGGAAGGCATCACCCACAGCATCTGCACCCTGGAATTCGAAGATCAGCGCCCTTTCTACGACTGGATACTGAACCAGTTGGCCGACCTCGGGCAATTGGCCCGCCCCCTGCCCCGGCAGCACGAATTCGCGCGATTGCATCTTAGCTATGTCGTGACCAGCAAGCGCAAATTGCTGGAACTGGTGCGCGAAGGCCATGTGGACGGCTGGGACGATCCGCGCATGCCTACCTTGGCGGGCCTGCGGCGCCGCGGCTACACGCCCTCGTCCATACGCCTGTTCTGCGAACGCCTGGGCGTGTCCAAGGCCGATTCCCGCATCGATTACAGCATTCTGGAGCAGGCCTTGCGCGACGACCTGGACCCCAAGGCGGGACGCCTGGTGGCGGTGCTCGATCCCGTCAAGCTGGTCGTCACCAATTACCCGGAAGGCCAGACCGAGCTGTGCCATGCGCCGCGCAATCCGCATGACCCGGAGGCCGGGATGCGCGAATTCCCCTTCGCGCGCGAACTCCTGATCGAACGCGACGATTTCCGCGAGGAACCGCCCAAGAAATATTTCCGTCTCTTTCCCGGCAACACCGTGCGGCTCAAATACGGCTATATCGTCCGCTGCACCGGCTGCGTCAAGGATGCGGACGGCAACATCACCGAAGTCCATGCGGAATACCTGCCCGACACGAAAAGCGGCACGCCGGGCTCGGATTCGGTCAAGGTCAAGGGCAACATCACCTGGGTCAGCGCGGCGCATGCCGTGCCCGCCGAGGTCCGGCTGTATGATCGTCTCTTTTCCGATCCGCATCCCGACGCCGGCGACAAGAATTTTCTGGATGCCCTGAATCCCGCCTCCTGCACCACCGTGCAAGCCTGGCTGGAACCAGGGGCGCAGGCCGCTCCCGAAACACGCTGGCAATTCGAACGCCTGGGCTATTTCGTTGCCGACCGCGTAACGTCCACCATTGAAAAGCCGATCATCAATCGCGCAATCACTCTTAAAGATTCCTGGGCGCAGCAAAAATAAGGCGCGTCCGGCGCTGGATTTGTAATTTTTTATTAGCGGATAACGAAGTGAGCGACTCTTCCTCCAACCGAAAAGGCCAGTTGGCACTGGATTTCAAAAGTGCCACGCTGTATGCCCTGCGTGTCGTGCTGCATAGCCATGACGCCGCCGAATTGACCGCGGCGCTGCGGCAACGCATGAAGGACGCGGGCTCGTTTTTCGAGAACGAGCCGGTGGTCGTCGATGCCAGCCAGATCGAGCAAGACATAAACTGGGCCGCCCTTCTGAAGGCGCTGCGCGGGCACAGCCTGCACCCGGTCGGCATCGTGGCCCAGGGGGCCAACCTGAAGGCCGCCCAGGCGCAGGGGCTGGCGTCGGTGGATCTGGCCAATCCCGTCCCGCGCCCGGCCAGCACGCCCGCCCCGGACCAGGAAGTGCCGGTTGTCGCGCCGCCCGCCGCCGCGAATTCGGATTCCGCCGACGCCGCGCCCAAGACCCAGGAGCCGGCGGCGCCTGGCCCCGCCGACATCCCGCCCGCCGCCATGGTGATCACCCGTCCCTTGCGCTCGGGACAGCGCATCTACGCACGCAACACCGACCTGATCGTCATCGGCGTGGTCAGCCAGGGCGCCGAGGTCATTGCGGACGGCAACATCCATGTTTACGGGCCGTTGCGCGGCAAGGCCATGGCCGGCGCCCGCGGGGATGCCAACGCGCGCATCTTCACGACGCAGTTGGACCCCGAGCTGCTGGCCATTGCCGGCGTATACCGGGTCATCGAGACCCAGTTGGACAAGTCGCTGCGCAATCAGCCCACCATCGTCCATCTGGACGGCGACATCTTGCGCATGACGCCCCTGGGTCAGTGACGGATATTTTTTGTTGCCAAGCAAAGCGCGAATTAGCGTTGGCTTAGGCGGTTTTGATGCAATTTTGCATTACGATTACGTGATTTACAAAAACCTAAAGGAATTCAAACGTCATGGCGCGAATTGTTGTGGTGACTTCCGGCAAAGGCGGGGTGGGCAAAACGACCACCAGTGCAAGCTTCTCCTCCGGGCTGGCGATGAAAGGCCATAAAACCGTGGTTATCGATTTCGACGTCGGCTTGCGCAACCTGGACCTGATCATGGGCTGCGAACGCCGCGTGGTTTACGATTTCGTCAATGTCATCCAGGGTGAAGCCACGCTGAACCAGGCGCTGATCCGCGACAAACAGCTTGAAAACCTGTTTATCCTGCCCGCCTCCCAAACGCGCGACAAAGACGCCTTGACCCGCGAAGGCGTGGAAAAGGCGCTGAAAGACCTGGCCGACATGGGCTTCGAATATATCGTCTGCGACTCGCCCGCCGGGATCGAGACAGGCGCTCTCATGGCCTCGTACTTCGCCGATGACGCGCTGGTGGTGACCAACCCCGAGGTCTCGTCGGTGCGCGATTCCGATCGCATCCTGGGCATTTTATCGGCCAAGTCGCGGCGCGCCGAAAAAGGCGAAGAGCCCATCAAGGAATACCTGCTGCTGACCCGCTACAACCCCAAACGTGTCGCCGAGGGTGAAATGCTTTCGCTCAAAGACATCGAAGACATTCTGCGCATCAAGCTGATCGGGGTTGTTCCTGAATCCGAGTCCGTGCTGCAGGCCTCGAACCAGGGCATTCCCGCCATCCATATACGCGACAGCGACGTCGCCCTGGCCTACCAGGACGTGGTGGCGCGCTATCTGGGCGAAGAAAAGCCGCTGCGCTTCGTCGATTACGAAAAACCAGGTCTGTTCAAGCGCCTGTTCGGAGGGAAATAATATGTCCTTTCTTTCCTTTCTGCGCGGCCAGAAAAAAACCTCTGCCAGCGTGGCCCGAGACCGTCTGCAACTGATTCTTATCAACGAACGGGGCGACGGCGTTACACCCGACTACCTGCCGCGCCTGCAAAAAGAGCTGGTCGAAGTCATCTCGCGCTACGTCAAGATCAACCCTAACGACATCAAGGTCAATCTGGAGCGCCAGGATTCCCTGGAAATCCTGGAGGTCAAGATAGAAATGCCCCAGGTGGAAGCAAGCCAGAGCTGATCCCGTTTTGGCTGAACACGGGCCCGGCCTTGGCCGGACCGGTTCATCTCCCTAGGGAAAACCCATAAAAAAACCGCTGCGCGATGCAGCGGTTTTTTTATCCGGGTGTGCTTAGCGGTTCTTTCCGACCTGATCGCCGATGACACCGCCTATGGCTGCGCCGCCCACGGTACCCAGGATGCCGCCTCCGGTGATGACGGCGCCAGCGACACCGCCCAGGCCTGCGCCGGTAACGGTGCTTTTCTGGCGATGGCTCATGTTGTCCCACGAGGAACAACCACCCAAAGCCAGGGCAAGAATTCCGACGGCGGTCAATTTACCGAGAGTTGCTGATTTCATTTTTGATCTCCAAATAATGCGAGCGACACGCTAAAGTAGCCGATAGTCGGCGCCCAAGGCAACTTTTGCGCATATAGGCTTGTGAACGTCCGAAACAGTTGTATCAGGACGGGCTCAGGCGGATTTGATCAGGGCCAGAACCTCTTTGAACTGGGGATGTTCGGGCGTTTCCAGCCACTCGAACATCGCCATTTCAGCGCTTATTTGCTCCAGGCGATGATGATTCCAGCGACTTTGCGCCGCCAGGAGATCGGCGGCGCGGCGCGAACCGACGCAATCGCCAACCAGTATGGGCGTAAGCCCCTGTCGCGCCAGGCCCAAACCCGTTTGTAACACGCACACATGGGCTTCGGTGCCTATTAACAACACATTGCTGCGCCGCTTGGGCAATTCCTGAAGGAAGTGCCGTTCGCGCGTGGCATCGAAATGGGTCTTGTGAATAACGTGGTCGACCCACGGCCGCAAGAGCGGGCTGGTCGCGCCGATTTTTGCGGCGCAATGCTCCGTGGCGACCACGGGGACTCCCAGCAGTTGCGCTGCCTTGACCAGGCGCAACGCGCATTGCAGCAAAGGCTCGTGCCGGTCGATGGCGGGCAGCAAGGATGCCTGCATATCGACCAGCAGCACCATCGAATCGTGCGAACTCAGGATAGGCATGAAGATACCGTCCGGACGGCGGGTTATTTCAGAGCTTTATACCGCAAACGACGCGGCTTGGCACCTTCCTCACCCAGCCGTTGCTTCTTGTCGGCCTCGTATTCCTGATAGTTGCCGTCGAAGAACACTACCTGCGACTCGCCCTCGAAAGCCAGGATGTGCGTAGCGATGCGGTCCAGGAACCACCGGTCGTGGCTGATGACCATGACGCTGCCGGCAAATTCCAGCAAGGCGTCTTCCAGGGCACGCAGGGTCTCGACGTCGAGATCGTTGGACGGTTCGTCGAGGAGCAGCACATTCCCGCCGGCGATCAGGGTCTTGGCCAGGTGCAGGCGGCCGCGTTCGCCGCCCGACAGCTTGCCCACCACCTTGTTCTGGTCGGCGCCCTTGAAATTGAAGCGGCCCAGGTAGGCGCGCGACGGCATTTCGAAGCGGCCCACCGTAAGAAGATCGGCGCCGTCGGACACGGCATCGAACACCGTTTTGTCGTCGGGCAGGGATTCGCGGGATTGGTCCACAAAAGCCAGCTTGACGGTCTTGCCGATATTGACCGTGCCCGAATCGGGCTGCTCTTTGCCCGCAATCATGCGGAACAGTGTGGACTTGCCCGCGCCGTTAGGACCGATGATGCCGACGATGGCGCCCGCGGGAACCTTGAAGCTCAGATTGTCGATCAGCAGGCGGTCGCCGTAGGCCTTGCTGACGTTCTCGAATTCGATCACATCGTTGCCCAGGCGCTCGGCCACCGGTATGAAGATTTCCTGAGTCTCGTTGCGCTTCTGATATTCATGCGAGGAAAGCTCTTCGAAGCGCGCCAGACGCGCCTTGGCCTTGGCCTGCCTGCCCTTCGGATTCTGCCGCACCCACTCGAGCTCTTTCTTGATGGTGCGCTGACGCGCCGACTCGGAGGCTTCTTCCTGCTTCAGCCGGTCGTCTTTCTGCTCAAGCCATGAACTGTAGTTGCCCTTCCAGGGGATTCCGTAGCCGCGATCGAGTTCGAGTATCCATTCCGCCGCGTTGTCCAGGAAATAGCGGTCGTGGGTCACGCCGACGACGGTGCCCGGGAACTTGCGCAGGAACTGCTCCAGCCATTCAACGCTCTCGGCATCCAGGTGGTTGGTCGGTTCGTCAAGCAGCAGCATGTCGGGCTTGGACAGCAGCAGGCGGCACAGGGCGACGCGGCGCTTCTCGCCGCCGGACAACTTGCCGATGACGGCATCCCAGGGAGGCAGGCGCAGCGCATCGGCGGCGATTTCCATTTGATGCTCGATATCGTCGGCGCCGGTGGTGGCGGCCGCGGCGATGATGGCCTCGAGCTCAGCCTGCTCCGTCGCCAGCTTGTCGAAATCCGCATCGGGTTCGGAATAGGCGGTATACACCTCGTCGAGTCGCTTGCGGGCGGAAAAAAGCTCGCCCAGGCCCTCTTCGACCGACTGGCGCACGGTGTGCTCGGGATCCAGCACCGGCTCCTGGGGAAGGTAGCCGATCTTGATGCCGGGCATCGGAATGGCTTCGCCTTCGATATCCCGGTCTATGCCCGCCATGATCTTCAGCAAGGTCGACTTGCCGGAGCCGTTCAGGCCCAGCACGCCGATCTTGGCGCCGGGAAAAAACGACAGGGAGATGTCGCGCAGTATCTGCCGCTTCGGCGGCACGATCTTGCCGACCCGATTCATCGTGTATACATATTGAGCCATAACAAGCAAATCAAAGAATGGATAAAGGCCCGATTGTAGGCGCTATATGGAAAGCATGGCGGCGCAGCGCAATTCGAAAGCGCTTTGGACGCGAGGCCGGATGCCTTAGAATATCAAGTACGTTTTTTTCAGCCTTCTTCGCCATGCCCAGCCACCAAGAACCTCAACTTGTCTTCACCGCCGACGAACTCGACCTTCTGGGCCGCAGCGCCGATGCGCTGAGCGCCTACATGGGCAAGCCCGTTCTGGCCGAGGTCATGGACGCCGAGGAAACCGGCTTCGAATGGGTGATCTTCGCCGTGCCGCTGGACATCCAGGATGACCCCAGCGACCACGTGGTCGTGCAGATCGGAGGCAACGGCGCCAAGCTCATCGGCAATACCGGAGGCATGACGATTGCCGACGGCGACGTATTCGATTGCGAATACCTATGGGCCATCCAATTGTCCGACCTGGAAGGCGTGCGTTTCATCAAGGTGAACCAGGAAGGCGAGGAAATCGCCTGGACGGAAAACCTGCAAGACATCCTGCCCTTCATCATGACCGACGAGTTGGCCGCCGACGGCGGCCTGGACGACGACGAGGGCTACGATCCCGACGATGATCAGGATGACGACCTATACGGTCCCGACGACATCGATCCGCCCCGCACGCTGCACTAAGGCAACTTCAAGGCGCTAGGCCCTGACGCGATCGCGCACATACAGCATTGCGCCCACCGGCCACATCAATCCGACCAAGGTGCAGGACGCCATACCCCTAAGCTTGCGCCCTTTGGGCAGCGCCTGCCTGCTGTGCCTCAGATGCAGCGAGAATCGCGTGTAGCGCGCCGCCGCCATCAGAAAGGCCTGCGGCTGGTAGCGGAACCAGGGCAGGCATTCCACCACCGTATCCTGCGCCAGCAGCCACAAGCCCAGGGCGTGCTGCTGGCTTTCCTTGCCTTGCTTGGACAAGGAATCGGAGCTGTCGTGATACACCCTGAATACCTGGTTCACGAAGCGGGTCAGGTAGCCCGCCCGCGCAATGGCGCGCCAGACCAGGCTTTCCGGAACGAAGCCGGCGATCTCTTCAGGAAACGGAAACTGCAGCAGCACATCCGTGCGCAGGCAGCCGAACTTCTCGCCTTTCACATGGTACTTGAAGGTCATGTCCAGCGCCGTGGCGTCTATGATGTCGCGCGGAAACATATCGCCCACGATATGGCCGTCGGGCTGCGCGCACAAGCCGGTGATGGCGACAAAGCGGGAACGATCCCGCGGCGGGATCTCGCCCCAGACCACGGCCATGGTGTACAAGGCATTGGTGTCCAGGCTGTCGTCGCTGTCCAGGGCGACCACCAGTTCGCCGCTGGCCTTGCGGACGCCGCGATTGAAGGCTGTCTTTTTGTGCTGGTTTCTTTGCCACATATAGTGGATGGGAAAACTGGCTTCTTGCTGCCAGCCCATGACCATGGCACGGGTGTTATCCGTGGAGCCGTCGTCGACGATCACCCATTCGAAATCCTGGAAAGACTGTTCGCGCAAGGATGAATACACTCTTTCCAGCGTGTGCGCCCGGTTATACGTGGGCGTCACAACCGTAAAAAGATGGCGCCAGGTGGACATGTCGTTTTCTTTACGTATTTTGACTATGGCCGTCATCATAGGCCAAAAAAAAACCGCAGACCTGGTATCTGCGGTTTTCTTGCCATACTAACTTTTTGATACAAAAAGGGCTTGATGCGCGCCCATCGGACGCGCATTGTCCTTGTTTTTTAAGCGCGTTTTACTTTTTCCAGCATCTTGAAAACGCCCTTGGGCGCGCGCACGAAAAGGCGCTTGAACGCTTTGCCAAGGCAACGGCGTTCCAGGGTATTGCGACGCGTACGTTTGATTTCTGCCATGATGATCTCCGATCTTTGCATGCAAGGCTCGCAAACACGCGGCCCTAAAAATTCAGTTAACCCACGATTCTACCCCAAAACCATCCCCGGACACAAAAAAATGCCCCCACGCTGCACCTTCGGCTTGCTATCCACCTCGCGGCTTGCATGCCGCTCGGATTCGCCAGGCACAGGACAGTCCATTAGGACTCTCCTGTGTCCGGGCTCATCCCCGAGGGGGGCGCCTTTTGCCTTGGGGCGGCCCGGCGGCAAAAAAGGGGATGCACGGGCACGTCAAACAGAACGATTATCATATCGGCATGAGCTCACAAATCCGCATCTTCGGCGCACGCCAGAACAACCTTAAAAACCTTGATGTCGACATCAATACCGGTGAACTGCTGGTCGTTACCGGCGTCTCCGGCTCGGGCAAAAGCTCGCTGGCCTTCGACACGCTGTATGCCGAAGGCCAGCGGCGCTACGTGGAAACCTTTTCCCCCTACGCGCGCCAGTTCCTGGACCGCATGGACAAGCCCAAGGTCGAGCGCATCGAAGGAATTTTGCCCGCCATTGCCATCGACCAGGTGAATCCGGTGCGCAACTCGCGCAGCACGGTGGGCACCATGACCGAGCTGAACGATCATCTGAAGCTGCTGTTCGCCCGTCTGGGCCGCCTTTACTGCCAGTGTTGCGGCCAGCGCGTAGAGCGCGACAGCGCCGAATCCATACAGCAGCAACTGGCCGTGCGTTCTCAACCCGGCGACCCCCGGCTGGTGATCACCTTTCCCATCGTGATCCCCTCGAACTACACCGAGGACGAAGTCCGCGGCTTCCTGGATCAGCAAGGCTATACGCGCATTCACCACGAGGAAACCCGCCTGCACACGCCGCCCGCTCCCAAAGGAAAGACCAAGCGCGCGGCCAAGGCGGAAAAGCTGCGTGTCCTGCATGTCGTGCAGGATCGCTTCCGTTTCGCGGCGGCCGAGCCGCAACGCGTCATGGAGGCGCTGGACGCGGCGCTCAAGCAAGGCGATGGCCATGTCACGGTCTACGCAATGCCGGAGTCGTCCGACGAGAACGGCGCTGAAACCGCATGGCGCTTCAGCAATCGCTTGCACTGCGCGGCTTGCGACATCGAATACAGCACGCCTTTGCCCAGCACTTTTTCCTTCAATTCACCGCTGGGCGCCTGCGAATCCTGCCGCGGCTTCGGACGGGTCATGGGCATAGACTACGGCCTGGTGGTGCCGGACGAGAAAAAAACCTTGCGGGGCGGCGCCGTCAAACCCTGGCAAACCAATAGCTACAAGGAATGCCAGACAGAAATGGAGCAATACGCCGGCGCGGCGAATGTGCGGCTGGACACGCCATGGGAAGCCCTGGACGAACGCGAGAAGCGCTGGGTCATCGACGGTACGCCGGACTGGAAAGGCGGCGCGAACGCCTGGAAAACTCAGTGGTACGGCGCGCAGCGCTTCTTCGACTGGCTGGAATCGCGCGCCTACAAGATGCATGTGCGCGTTCTGCTGTCGAAGTACCGCAGCTATACGCCCTGCCCGGCCTGCGGCGGCGCGCGGCTAAAGCCCGAGGCGACGCTCTGGCGCCTGGGCAGCGATATCCATGCCAACGGCGACGGACACTATCCGCGCTTCATGCCGGTACATGTCAATTGGAGCCGCGAACTGCTGGACTCCTTGCCCGGCCTGGGCATACACGACCTGATGCGGCTGCCCATTGAACGCGTGCGCGATTATTTCATTGACATCAGCTTCGGCGCGAGCCTGGACGCGGCCATCGACCTGCTGCTCAATGAAGTGCGCACCCGCTTGAAGTTCCTGTGCGACGTCGGCCTTGGCTATTTGTCGCTGGATCGGCAAAGCCGCACACTGTCCGGCGGCGAAGTCCAGCGCATCAACCTGACCACCGCCCTGGGCACCTCGCTGGTGAACACCCTGTTCGTACTGGATGAGCCATCCATCGGCCTGCACCCGCGCGACATGCATCGCGTGGTGGAGGTCATGCACCGCTTGCGCGCCAACGGCAACACGCTGGTGGTCGTCGAGCACGATCCGCAAGTCATGATCGCCGCCGACCGGATCCTGGACATTGGCCCGGGGCCCGGCGAACGCGGCGGGCAAATTGTTTTCGACGGCACGCCGGCGCAATTGCGCAATGCCGACACCCTTACCGGCAACTACCTGGGCAGCCGCCTGCGCGTCGAGGCGCCCCGGCCCATGCCGGTGGCCGCCAACACGCCCCGCCTGCTGCTGGAAGGCGCCCGGGCCAACAACCTGAAAAACGTTTCCATATCCATTCCGCTGGGGCGCCTGGTATGCGTTACCGGGGTGTCGGGATCCGGCAAATCAACCTTGATACAGGATGTGCTGTATCCGGCCATACTCAAGCACCAGGGCAAGCCCACCGAGTCGCCCGGAGACCATGACCGGCTGCTGGGCGCGGAGCAACTGGCCGAGGTCGTCATGGTCGACCAGACGCCCATCGGCAAGACGGCGCGGTCCAATCCCGCCAGCTATGTGGGCGCCTTCGACGCCATACGCAAGCTCTTTGCGCAAGCCACGCTATCCCGGGAACGCGGCTATACCGCCGGCACCTTCAGCTTCAACACCGGCGACGGGCGCTGCCCGACCTGCGGCGGCACCGGTTTCGAACATGTCGAAATGCAGTTCCTGTCGGACGTCTATCTGCGCTGCCCGGATTGCGACGGCAAGCGCTTCCGGCCTGAAATACTGGAAGTCAGGGTGGAACACCTGGGCCGCAGCGCCTCGATTGACGAAGTTCTGGAAATGACCATCAGCGAAGCCCTGGATTTCTTCAGCGGCCTGCGCGATGTGCAATGGGGTCTGGCGCCGCTGGCCGACGTCGGCCTGGAATACGTGCGCCTGGGCCAGCCGGTGCCGACGCTATCGGGCGGCGAAGCGCAACGGCTGAAGCTGGCCGGCCACCTGGCCAGCGCCGCGCGCGACGGGATATCCACCGCCAAGGTCGCCAGGAAGGGCAGCCTCTTCCTGTTCGACGAGCCCACCACCGGCTTGCACTTCGATGATGTGGCACGCCTGATGCGAGCCTTCCGCAAGCTGCTGGCCGCCGGCCACTCGCTGCTTATCATCGAGCACAACCTGGATGTGATACGGGCGGCCGACTGGCTGATCGACCTGGGGCCGGAAGGCGGCGACGCCGGCGGCCAGGTTGTCGGCATCGGAACCCCCGAGGAACTGACCCGTATTCCGGCATCGCATACCGGCCGGGCGCTGGCCGACTACACCAGCGCCATCGTCTATGAAGATAAGTCGCAGCAGGCACGACTGCTGGCCGAGCCGACCAGTGAATATGGCGTAGCGGGAACTCCGCTGCAAAGCGTGCTCAAGCGCCGGCGCGGCGCCGCGCGCAGCATAGACATACTCAATGCGCGCGAACACAACCTGAAGGGTGTCAATGTCAGCATTCCGCGCGATACCTTCACCGTCATCACGGGCGTATCGGGCTCGGGCAAATCCACGCTGGCGTTCGACATCCTGTTCAACGAAGGCCAGCGCCGCTACCTGGAATCGCTGAACGCCTATGCGCGCGCCATCGTCCAGCCGGCCGGCAAGCCCGATGTCGATGCCATATACGGGATACCGCCCACCGTCGCGATCGAGCAGCGCACCAGCCGCGGGGGCCGCAAGTCCACCGTCGCCACCATGACGGAAATCCATCATTTCCTGCGCCTGCTGTACGTAAAGCTGGGCACGCAGATGTGCCCCACCTGCAAGGTTCCGGTCGAGCCGCAAAAGGCCGAGCAGATCGTGGCGCAGATATTGACGGATTATCGAGGCCGCCACATCGGCATCGTGGCTCCGCTGGTCAGTGCTCGCAAGGGTTATTACACCGACCTGGCCAAATGGGCGGCGGGCAAGGGCCACACGCACTTGCGCGTCGACGGCGAATTCATTCCCGTTGCGCCCTGGCCCAGGCTGGACCGCTACAAGGAACACACCATAGAACTGCCGGTGGCCGATCTGCTGGTCGACCCGCGTCACGAACCCGAATTGCGCGAAGCCGTACGCAGCGCGCTGGAGCATGGCCAGGGCAGCTTCAGCGTGCTGCTCGACCTGACGCCGGATGGCGCCGCCTCGCTGGATGAGCGGCGCAATGCCGGGCCGCGCGCCGCCCCTGAACAGAAGCACTTCTCGGTCAAGCGCGCCTGCCCCAGCTGCGGCACCAGCTTTCCGGAGCCCGATCCGCGCATGTTCTCGTACAACTCCAAGCATGGCTGGTGCACCGCCTGCTTCGGCACCGGCCTGCAACTGGCTGGCTTCGACGCCGAACAGACCGGTGAAGAGACCGCATGGAACGCCTGGTACGAGGGCAATACCGAAGCCTGCGGCGCCTGCCATGGCGAACGGCTGAACCCTGTATCCCGCGCATTCCGCTGGCGCGACCGATCCATTGCCGAACTGGCCGCCCTGCCCGTGTCCGACGCGCAAGCCTTCTTTACAGGACTGGTCAGCCGCGGCCGCGAAGGCGAGATAGCCCGCGACATCCTTGCCGAAATCCAGGGCCGGCTGAACTTCATGCAACAGGTCGGCCTGGGCTACCTGGCCCTGGATCGCGCCGCCCCGACGCTTTCTGGCGGCGAAGCGCAACGCATACGGCTGGCGGCCCAGTTGGGCTCGAACCTTCAGGGCGTCTGCTATGTGCTCGATGAACCCACGATAGGGCTGCACGCGCGGGACAACCGCATACTGCTCGATGCACTGGCCGCGCTGGAAGGCAACGGCAATACGCTGGTGGTCGTCGAGCACGACGAGGACACCATACGGCGCGCCTCGCACATCATCGACATCGGCCCCGGCGCCGGCACGCGAGGCGGCATGGTGGTGGCGCAAGGCACCGCGCAGGACCTGATGGACAATCCGGCCTCGGTCACCGGACGCTACTTGAAGAAACCCTTGCCGCATCCGCTGCAAGCGCGCCGTCCCATCGACGGCGGCACCGGCATGATACGGGTCGAGGGCGCGCACCTGCATAATCTGCGCAACGTCGCCGCCAGCCTGCCCATAGGCCGCCTTAGCGTGGTCACGGGCGTATCGGGCTCGGGCAAATCCACACTGGCGCGAGACGTACTGCTGGACAATCTCGCTCAGGCCGTGTCGCAGCGCAAGGCGCCCGCATGGCATGGCTGCGTCGGCATTTCCGGATGGGAGCACATCGACCGGGTGCTGGAGGTCGACCAGACCCCGATAGGAAAGACGCCCCGCTCCTGCCCCGCCACCTATGTCGGCTTCTGGGACGATGTGCGCAAGCTGTTCGCCGATACGCGCGACGCGCGTGTGCGCGGGTGGACCGCGGCCCGCTTCTCGTTCAACACCGGCGAGGGCCGCTGCCCGGTATGCGAAGGCCAGGGCATGCGCACCATAGAAATGAGTTTCCTGCCCGATGTGAAGGTGTTGTGCGATGGCTGCAACGGCGAACGCTTCAACCGCGACACGTTGAATGTGACCTGGCGCGGCAAGAGCGCCGGCGAAGTCCTGAAGATGGAAGTCGACGAGGCGGTTGAATTCTTCGCCGCGCATTCCAGGATCTCCCGCATACTGCAGTTGATGCAGGATGTCGGGCTGGGCTATTTGACGCTGGGCCAGCCCTCGCCCACCTTGTCGGGCGGCGAGGCGCAGCGCATCAAACTGGTCACCGAGCTGGCCAAGGCCAGGCTGACCGACGGCGTCATCAAAACCGGCCGGGTCTCGCGCATACCGCATACCCTGTACGTGCTGGACGAACCCACCGTGGGCCTGTCCATCGCCGATGTGGAAAAGCTGATCCATGTGCTGCACAGGCTGGTCGAGGCCGACAATACCGTCGTCGTCATCGAGCACAACCTGGACATCATCGCCGAGGCCGACTGGGTGCTGGATCTGGGCCCGGAAGGCGGCAGCGGCGGCGGACGACTGGTGGCGCAAGGCGCACCGGAGCATATCATCGACCTAAGGGCAAAATCGCACACCGGCGCGGTCCTGCACGATTTCCTGGAAGCCGCCGGTTAGGGCCTGCTTATGCTTTGCCGCTACGAGAATCGCCTGTCGGGACAGGCGCTGGAATTGGACGGTTTCCTGCGCCGCATCGTTGCGCATACGGCGGAGCAGTTGCCCATGGCTTTCCGGGAAATCGAGGCAGCGCGGGAACAGGGTCTCTGGACCGCGCTGCTGCTGGACTATGAATTGGGCGAATGGCTGGAGCCGGCCTTTTCAGCTGCGGGCCCGGCCACCGAGGCATCGGGTCGGCCGCGCCTGACCGCGCTGGTGTTCGAGCGGGCGCACACGGTGCCGGTTTGGAACGCGCCCGAATCCGAAGATCCGATTTCCCTGCAAATCCGCCCCCGGATCGACAAGAGGCTCTATCTTGAAAACATTGCCCGCCTGCGCGCCAGCATAGGGCGCGGCGAGCTGTACCAGGCCAATTACACCTTCCCTATTGCCGTGGAAAGTTCCGCAACGCCGCGCGATCTGTACCGGCATATTGCGGCCAGGCACCCCGCCGCGCATGGCGCCTACATCGAAGACGGCGCGCGCAGCATCCTGTCGTTCTCTCCCGAATTGTTCGTATCCCGCCAGGGCGCCGCGCTGACCGTGCGCCCCATGAAAGGCACCGCGCCGCGCCATGCCGACCCCGCGCAAGACCAGCGGGCTGCTCAAGATCTGCTGCGCAGCGAAAAGAACCGCGCCGAAAACCTGATGATCGTCGACCTGCTGCGCAACGACCTGGGACGCCTGGCCACGCCGGGATCGGTCAAGGTAACGGACATGTTCGCGCTGGAGCGCTATCCCTCGGTCTGGACCCTGACCTCTACCGTGACCGCCCAGGCCCCGCATGCCGGCCTGGAGGACTTGCTGCGCGCGCTGTTCCCCTGCGGCTCGATCACCGGCGCGCCGAAGATCGCGGCGATGAGCAAGATCAGGGCGCTGGAAACTTCGGCGCGCGGCATCTACTGCGGCAGCGTCGGCTGGCTGGCGCCGAATGGCGACTGCTCGCTGAACGTGGCCATACGGACGATAGAAATGACGGACGGGCGTAGCGGCATCTTTGGCGTGGGCGGCGGCATTGTCCACGATTCCCAGGCCGAACTGGAATGGCAGGAATGCCTGTGGAAGGCGCGCATCCTGGAGACCGGTTCCGCTTCAAACCCGGACAAACCCCAAACCGCATCAACCACCAGCCAGGCATGCCATGGACTTGCAGAATATTCAGTTGATTGAAACCATGCGCGTCGAAACCGGGCGCCGCATCCCCTTGCTGGCCGGCCATCGCCGACGGCTGCGGGCCTCGTGCCTGGCGCTGGGCTACGCCTGGCCCGGCGAACACCTGGACGCCGCCATCCATGAATGCCTTGCCGGATTGGACGCGGAGTCCGTCCACCGCCTGCGACTGCTGGTCAGCGTAGACGGCAAGCTATCGCTGCAAGCCAATCCGCTTCCGCCTACGCCCACCCCCGTCCAACTGCGCGTGTGCGCCACGCCGCTGCAAGCCGAAGCCTTATGGCTGCGGCACAAGACGACAAGGCGGCCCTGGTATGCACAAGCCCAGGCCTGGCTGGAGCGGCATCCCGGGTACTTCGATATCGTGTACTGCAACGACAAGGATGAAGTCTGCGAAGGCAGCCGCAGCAATATCTACGTCTGGGACGGCTCGGAAAATTGGCTGACACCGCCCGACGCTTGCGGGCTGCTGCCCGGCGTACAGCGGCAGGCTCTGCTGGATGCCGGCCTGGCCCGCGTGGCGGTGCTGGCCCGCGGCGACCTGCTGAACGCGCCGGCCCTGCGCGTGTCCAACGCTTTGCGCGGATGGCTGGATGCGGCGATACCGCCTTTCGAACCCGTATAATCAGGCATGATTCCATTTTCCCGTCACGCCGGCGCATCGCCTGCGGCAACGCCGCCGCGCAGCCAACGGATCGCCTTCCCTTTGCACAAGGCGGTCATCTGAAAACGCCCAAAAGACTCACTCCCCTGCTTGAAGAAGGACTCATCGACGAGGTGCTGGGCCAGTTGATGAGCGGCAAGGAGGCTACGGTGTATATCGTGCGCAGCGGAGACTCGACGCGCTGCGCCAAGGTCTACAAGGATGCCAAGCAGCGCAGCTTCAGGCAGGCCGCCTCCTACCGGGATGGCCGCAAGGTGCAGAACAGCCGGCAGGCGCGCGCCATGGAAAAAGGCACACGCTACGGCAGGCAGATGCAGGAAGAGCTATGGCAGAACGCCGAAGTCGATGCGCTGTTTCGCCTGGCCAACGCGGGCGTGCGCGTGCCCCAGCCGTATATCTGCACCGATGGCGTCCTGCTGATGGAGTTGGTCGTCGACCAGGCCGGCGACGTGGCGCCGCGCCTGAACGATGTCGCGTTCACCGAAGCGCAGGCCCTGGAACTGCACGGGCAGTTGCTGACGCAGGTCGTCCGCATGCTGGGCGCCGGGATGATACATGGCGACTTGTCGGAATACAACATCCTGCTGGCCGCCGACGGCCCGGTCATCATAGATCTTCCCCAGGCGGTGGATGCGGCCGGCAACAGCGAAGCTCCCGCCATGCTCAAGCGCGACGTCGACAACCTGGCGGTTTTCTTCGGCCAGTATGCGCCGCGGCTTCTTGAATCGAATTACGGCCAGGAAATCTGGGCGCTGTTCGAAGCAGGCGCGCTGACCATCGATACCCCGCTTACCGGCCATGTCGAGACGGACAACAGCCCCGTCGACATGGACAGCCTGATGGACGATCTGGAAGACGCGCGCCTGGAGGAAGAGGCGCGCCTGCGATACGCGCAGGAGATGCGCTAGCGCGGCCCTGGGCTATATTGATGCAATTCGTACCTACCGCAAGGAAACACATGTCCGACCTGTCTGTCTTTCCCATCACAAAGAAATGGCCAGCCCAACACCCCGAGCGCATCCAGCTTTATTCGCTGCCCACGCCCAACGGCGTAAAGGCATCGATCATGCTGGAAGAAACCGGCCTGCCCTACGAGCCCCATCTGGTCAGCTTCGATACGAACGACCAGACATCGCCGGAATTCCTTTCGCTGAGTCCCAACAACAAGATCCCGGCCATACTGGATCCGGATGGCCCGGGCGGGCAGCCCCTGCCCCTGTTCGAGTCCGGCGCCATCCTTATTTACCTGGCCGACAAGGCCGGCCGCTTCATGCCGCAAGACCCCGCCGAGCGCTACCAAGCCATACAGTGGCTGATGTTCCAAATGGGCGGGATAGGCCCCATGTTCGGCCAATTGGGTTTCTTCCATAAATTCGCCGGCAAGGATTACGAGGACAAGCGTCCGCGCGATCGCTACGTCGCCGAATCGAAGCGGCTGCTGCGCGTGCTCGATGAACGACTGGCCGGCCGGGACTGGATCATGGGCGACGCCTATACCATCGCCGACATCGCCGTCTTTCCTTGGGTGCGCAATCTTATCGGCTTCTACGCCGCGGGCGAGCTGGTGGGCATCCAGGACTTCAGCAATGTCACGCGCGTGCTTGACAGCTTCCTGAGCCGCCCCGCTGTTGCCAGAGGCCTGGACATACCGAAGCGCGGATAAGAAGGCGACGGCCTTCTTCAACGATTCATACGCTATACTCCAATGCGGGTGTTCACACATTGGGGTGTGGCAGGTTTATGCGATGGTCGGGCCGCCACGCGGTTTTTACACGACTCATGAACGCACCCACTCTTATCCAGATCATTGGCGCCACCCTGTTCGGCTTGGCCGTCCTGCATACCTTCTCCACCAAATACTTCGAGCGCCTGGCTCATACCCAGCCTCGCCACGCCGGCATCTGGCATCTGCTTGGCGAAGTCGAGGTGGTTTTCGGCTTCTGGGCCATGGTGCTGATGCTTTTCATGTTCGGCATCAGCGGCAAGCCAGAGGCGATCTCCTACCTGGAATCCAGGAACTTCACCGAACCGATGTTCGTGTTCGCCATCATGGTGGTTGCGGGCACGCGGCCCATCCTGCAATTGGCGGGCTCCGCCGTGCGATTCATCGCCCGCTACCTGCCCCTGCCCCAGGGCATGGCGCTTTATTTCCTGGTCATGGCTTTCGTACCCTTGCTGGGATCCTTCATTACCGAACCCGCCGCCATGACCTTGGCCGCGCTGATGCTGCGCGACACCTTGTTCTCGCGCGAGGTTTCCACCAAACTGAAGTATGCGACGCTGGGTGTCCTGTTTGTCAATATATCCATCGGCGGCACCCTGACGCCGTTCGCGGCGCCGCCCGTGCTGATGGTTGCGGCCAAATGGAACTGGGACATCTGGTTCATGATAGCCAACTTCGGATGGAAGGCCGCCATCGCAGTGCTGTTCAACGCCGGCTCGGCCATGCTGCTGTTCCGGCGCGAATTGGGGCATATGGCGGCCAAGCCGAAAGATCAAGCCGCAGCGGTGCCAGCCGCGGTCATTCTGATCCACTTGGCTTTCCTGATCCTGGTCGTGGTGTTCGCGCATCACCCACCGGTATTCATGGGCCTGCTGTTGTTTTTCCTGGGATTCGCAACCGCCTACCAGCGGCACCAGAATCCCCTGATCCTTCGCGAAGCGTTATTGGTCGCCTTCTTCCTGGCCGGCCTGGTCGTCCTGGGCGGCTTGCAGCAGTGGTGGCTGGAGCCCCTGCTGATGGGCATGGACGCGAACGCGGTTTTCTTCGGCGCCACGGCCTTGACCGCCATTACCGACAACGCGGCACTGACTTATCTGGGCTCTTTGGTGGAAGGCTTGAGCCTGGACTTCAAGACGGCTCTTGTGGCGGGAGCCGTTACCGGCGGCGGCTTGACCTTGATTGCAAACGCCCCCAATCCGGCCGGCGCGGCGATCCTGAAAGAAAAGTTCTCGCACAACGCCATCCAGCCCTTGGGCCTATTGATCGGAGCGCTGCCGCCGACCCTGGTGGCGGTCCTGGCCTTTCGCTTGCTGTAGGGTTCCGCCGGCGGGCGAACACGGCCGCCGGCGGCCCGAATCAAAGCACCATGCCGCCGGAAACCTCGATGCGCTGGCCGCTGATCCAGTGTGTGCCATCGGCAAGCAACGCCGCCACCGCGCCGCCCACATCGTCCGGCAGTCCGACGCGGCCCATTGCGGTGATGCTTGCGATCTGCGCATTGACTTGTGCGTTGTCGCGCACCGCCCCCCCGCCGAAATCCGTCTCAATGGCGCCGGGCGCGATGGTATTCACGCTTATGCCTCGCGGTCCCAGCTCTTTCGCCATATAGCGGGTCATCACTTCTATGCCGCCTTTCATGACGGCGTATGCCGCATACCCGGGAAACGAGAAGCGTGCCAGGCCCGACGAAATGTTGACGATGCGGCCGCCATCCCTGATCAAGGGCAGCAGCTTCTGGGTCAGGAAAAATGTGCCTTTCAGGTGGATATCGACGAGCATGTCGAACTGCTCTTCCGTCGTTTCGGCAAACGGCGCCTGAAGCCCGGTGCCGGCGTTATTGACGAGACAATCAAATTGATCACGCTGCCAAGTGTCCAACAACGCGCCTTTCACACGCCCCGCAAAGGCGGAAAAGCCGCCGCTGTCGCCTACGTCCAACTGAAGCGACACGGCTTTGCGGCCCAGCGCCGTAATTTGATGCACAACCTCCTGTGCCTTGTTCCCGTTGTCCTTGTAGGTAAGGATGATATCCATCCCCTGCTCCGCAAGCTTCAGCGCCGCGCTGCGGCCCAGGCCCCGGCTTGCGCCGGTGATAAGTGCGATTCGTGTGTTTGACTCTGCCATGTTGCTCTCCTTGATGGCCAATGAATGAACGTTGATAAACTTTAATCGTTCTTATATATTGGATAAATAGCCAATAAACACACTATCTGTTTATTAAAAAAGTACAATAATTCCATGGATCTCAATACACTGCGGATTTTTTCCAGGGTTGCCGAACTCAACAGCTTTACGCAAGCCGCCGATCAATTGGGACTGACGAAAGGCCGGGTCTCCACAGCGGTACAACAGCTGGAACTGCTGGTGGGCGCCCGACTGCTGCAGCGAAGCACACGCCACGTACGGCTTACCTCGGATGGGGAACAATTCCTGACGCGATGCAAGGACCTGATCGCCGACGCGGAACAATTGCAAGGGATGTTCCAGCCCGCCGACAGCGGCTTGCAAGGCCGATTGCGCATCGACCTGCCGAATACGCTGGCGCGCAAGCTGATCATTCCCAAGCTGCCCGAATTCTTGTCCAGGCATCCTCTGCTTGAACTCGGAATAAGCACGACGGACCGCCATGTGGATGTGCTGCAAGAGGGATTCGACTGTGTGCTGCGTGTCGGTCGACTGGCCGATACCGACCTGGTTGCGCGCCCGCTGGGCGCGATGCGGATGTGCAATCTGGCCAGCCCTTCCTACCTGCAAACCTATGGCACGCCCAAGACCCTGGCCGATCTGTCGCGGCACCGGCTTGTCCACTATGCCGCCACGCTGGGAACACAAGGCGCCGGTTGGGAGTGGCAGGACGGAAACAAAGTCCGCATCCATCCCATGCGCAGCGCAGTCGTCGTCAATGGCACAGATGCCTATCAGGCAGCGTGTCTGGCAGGGTTGGGCCTGATCCAGGTGCCGATCCTTGGCGCGATGCACTTGGTCGATGAAGGCCGGCTGGCCATCGTCATGCCCGATTTCACGGCCGCGCCGATGCCGGTGTCACTGCTCTATCCGCAGCGGCGCCAGATTGCACCCCGCGTACAAGCCATCCTGAATTGGCTGGCGCAGGTGATGGCGCCTTACCTGGCAGAACCGCAAGCGGAAAAGCGCTAGGGTCTGCCGACAGCAAGCAACAAAGGAGTTGCCGTTCTGGAGGTCGAATCGGCCGCGTCTACTTTACAGACCGCGGCCGGCGAACCGCCCTCAGCACCCGACTGTCCCCTCCTCCGCAAAAAAACAAACCGTCGCCATCGGACTCAAGGCCCGATATGCCCGTTCCGGACGGCATGTCCAGTATCTCCAGCACCTTTCCCGATGATGGATCGAGCCGCCTTAGTTCGCTGGCATCGTCTTCCCAGGTTCCATGCCAAAGCTCTCCATCGACCCAGCTTACGCCGGTGACGTAGCGGTTGGATTCGATGGTCCGCAGTATGGCTCCCGTCTCGGGATCGATCTGATGGATCTTGCGTTCCCGATACTGCCCCACCCATAATGTGCCTTCGGCCCAGGCCAGGCCGGAGTCCTGACCTCCCGGAGACGGTATCGTGGCAAGCACGCGGCCCGTCGCGGGGTCGATCTTTCTGATGTGGCCCTTGGCCATCTGAAACAGGTGACGGCCGTCAAAGGCGGTTCCCGCCTCTGCGGGAACTTCGATGGAACGTAATACTCTTCCGCTCTCGGGATCGAGCGCATTCACCCGCCCGTCTGAAGCAAACCAGACTTGCCGCCCATCATAGGTGACACCGTGTATGCCATCGATATCGGGAAGGGGCTCATATTCGCGGAGAATTTCGGCGTTTGATCTATTCATGCTTCCCATCCTAATGTATTGATGTGTCGTTTAGCGGGCTTAAACACAAACCCGCTAAACACACATTAATCGATTGCCAGCGCGGCCGGGAGTAACAAAGTTGTCGTGAATCCAGGAACGGATACGGTGGTCCAACGCCGGGCTCGGCCCTTGCCAAACGACTCCACCTTGCCCGTTGCGGCCAGCAAGTCCAGCGCCCGCTGCACGGTGCGCTGGCTGGCCCCAAGAGCGAGCGCCAGGGCCGAACTGGACCATGCCTCGCCATCCGCCAGGAAGGCGAGGATCGTCGCGTGCTTCTCTTCGACAGGCCGGGCCAGCACAACAACCCGGCATTGCCGGCGCGGCGCCAGCACAAACCCTTTATCGGTCGCGCTGACGTCGGCCAAAGGCCGAAGCTCCGTACGCAGCCGCCCTATCTCGACCCGCAAGCGCGCGCGGTACGAGTCGTCGGCGGCCTTTGCGCGGAACGCCACCGCGACCAAGGCATCGCGGGACATGTCATCAGGCCATGCTTCGCCCAGCGCGCGCGCCAGCGCGAACAGCACAGGACGCCGCGCAAGCGAAACCGTCGATTCCGCGCCGCGCACAACATGGCGGCATGCGTCCACGATGAGTGCATCGGAAGCCATTAGCGCTTCCACCTCGTCGAGCAATAGGGGCCGATCGCCGCCACGTGCAATCAAGCGCGCCGCGGGCGTGCTCAAAACAAGGAATGCGTCGTCGACCTCGGCCGCCAGCGCAGGAATGCCCGCGCGTTGCGCCGCCTCCCGGGCCCGGATCAGTGCGGCGCGCGCCACGGCGGGCCGCAGGCGCCGCAACGCGATGCCTGCGACGACCAATTCGTGGGCAGCCAGGGAGGAAGGCGGGAAAGGAGCGGGATCCAGGTCGGCGAGTTTACGTTCGGCCTGATCCAGGAATCCAAGAAGAAGGAGGCGGCGAATTTCAAGGTACCGCGCGTGCGCGGCGTTAGCCTTATCGCCGTGCACTTCAAGCGTGTCCCGCGCCGCGTCCAGCGATTTCGCGGGCCATCCCAAGTCGCGCGACGCCAGCGCAATCTCGGCCTCGGCCACGACACATCTGGCGCGGGCCACGGCCTGCTGCGAGCCAAAGGCGCGCGCCGCCTTTCGCACGAGTATTCTGGCGCGGACGAAATCGCCAAGCTGCGCCATGGCTACGCCGCGAAGCGCAAGCGCCGGCGCATCGTCGCGCAAAGCGATCCGATTAAGCGCGCCGAGAGGGTCGCCCCCCGCCAGCGCATGCGCCGCGGCCGAGATGAGCCTGTCCATCGGAAGGGCCGATCAATACGCGCCCATGTAATCGCGTTTGCCGATCGCCAGGCCATTGTGGCGCAAGATATCGTAGGCTGTGGTGACATGGAAGAAAAATTGAGGCAAGCCGTAGTTGGCCAGATACGTCCGGCCGCTCAATTTTCTTTCTTTCGGCGTGCCGGGGCGCAGCACGATGTCCCGGGTTTCCCCGCCTTCGAATTTGGACGCATCCACGCTATCCAGAAAAGCCAGTGTCTTGGTCAGCAGCGCATCAAGGTCGGCGAAGGTCGCCTCTTTGCCCTCATAGCTGGGCACTTCCAGGCCGGCCAGCCGCGCCGAGATTCCGCGCGCAAAGTCGGCCGCGACCTGCACCTGTTTAATCAGGGGGAACATATCCGGATACAAGCGCGCCCGCAGCAGCGCATCGGGCTCTATCGATTTGGCGGCTGCGTGCGCATCGGCCTGCGCCACGATGGCTTTCAGGGCGGTCAGCATCTGCTTGAAGACCGGAACGGAGTGGATATACATCGGGCTGGTCATGGTCCTTCCTTGGTAAGTGTGTCGAATCCGGGCGGATACATCAACAGGATGCGGCCCCGGTAGCCCAAGGACTATAGCAGAGTCGGATATCCTATACTTTCGCGCTTTTACAGCCTTCTTCAGGCATCAAGGATCAAACATGAGTACATTTCCGCCCTGCCCAAAATGCAATTCCGAATTCACCTACGAGGATGAAGGCGCCTATATCTGCCCGGAGTGCGCGCATGAGTGGCCGACGCAGGCAAGCGCGCCGGCTGCCGCGGCCGAAAGAACCTATCGCGATTCAGCGGGGAACGTCTTGCAGGACGGGGACACCGTCACGGTCATCAAGGACTTGAAGCTGAAAGGATCGGCTGGAACGGTGAAAATCGGCACCAAGGTCAAGAATATACGTCTGGTCGACAGCGATCACGATATCGACTGCAAGATCGATGGCTTTGGCGCCATGAGCCTGAAGTCGGAGTTCGTCAAGAAAGTGTGATCGGCGGCAAGACGCACCGTACATAGGCAACCCGCGAGCCTCCGCTGCGTTACGCGGGTCCGGCTAGCCCGCTTTCTCCTGGATCTTTTCTCCTCCGCGCTCGATGTCCTGCCCCGCGCCGCGAAATGTATTGCTGCATCCGGCCGCAAGCGCCGCCAAAAGAATCATGGATAGCAAAACCCGTATTTTCATTTCCTTCTCCTAGGCAAGGCGAACGCCTTGCGGATCGCCCGGCGGGCGTCAATGCGCCAGCAAGTTTCGGACCCGCTGCCAGGGAGCTCGATTCCAGCGTGTTATTCCCCTTTCTCCTGCTGCACCCCTCCTTCGCGTGCGCTATGCTAGTAGCTGCACAGATCACATCGGGAGGCCGCAGTCGGCCATGCTTCGTTCCTGCATCGACCATATTGTCATTACAGCGCCATCGCTGGCCGAGGGCGCGGCCTACGTGGAAAGCGCCTTGGGCGTGGCCCCGCAGCCGGGGGGCGAACATTCGCGCATGGGCACGCATAACCTGCTGCTGAAGCTGGGCGACGAGGTCTATCTGGAAGTCATCGCCATCAATCCAAAGGCGCTGCCGCCGGACCGGCCACGCTGGTTCGGGCTGGACGGCATCGCCGGCCAGCCGGCCAGGCTTGCGACCTGGGTCGCCCGCAGCGGGAATATCCACGACGCGTGCGCCGCATCGCCCATTCCCCTGGGCCATATCGAAGCCATGACGCGCGGGCCGCTGCAGTGGAAGATAAGCATCCCGGCTGACGGCGGCCTTGTCATGCAAGGCATTGCGCCGTCACTCATACAATGGGAAACCGACCCGCATCCCGCCAGCGGGCTGCACGATGCCGGGTGCTCCCTGATCCGCGTGGAAGCGTTTCATTCCGACGCCCAGACGGCCGACGACCTGCTTGAAAAAATCGGGTTCGAAGGCCCGCTGGACGTCCTGCCCGCCGGCCCCGGCACGCCCGCGCACCTGATCGCTCACATCCAGACACCCTCCGGACCGCGGCGGCTAAGCGGCCTGGCCGCGGCCTGATCCCTTGTTCCACCCAGGGTTTCCATCATGAAGCTTTCCATTTTCTATATCGACGCGTTCACCGACGAACCATTCAAGGGCAATCCCGCCGCGGTGGTGCCGCTGAATACCTGGCTGCCCGAAGCCGATATGCAGGCCATCGCGACCGAGAACAATCTGTCGGAGACGGCATTCTTCGTGCGCGACGCCGACGGCAAGTTCCTGATCCGGTGGTTTTCGCCCATGACCGAAATCGCCTTTTGCGGACATGCCACGCTGGCCAGCGCTTATGTCATGTTCAAGCACGATATGGCAAGCTCGCCCATCACATTCTGGGCGAAGGCGGTGGGGGACATCGCGGTCTCGCAACAGAAAGACGGCCTGATCGAAATGAATTTCCCGAATCGCGCGCCCACGCCGGTCACGGATATTCCGCCGGCATTGCTTCAAGGCCTGTCCATCCGACCTGCACAGGTGCTGAAGAACCAGCAGGCCTATCTAGCCGTGTATGAAAACCAGGACGAGGTCGTCAACGTGGTGCCCGATCTGCAGGAACTGAAGAAACTGGCTCCATTGGATGTCGCGGTAACGGCGCCGGGCGACCGGCACGATTTTGCGTCGCGCTATTTTTGGCCGGCCAACGGCGGCGAAGAAGACCCTGTGACGGGCTCCATTCACGCCGGGCTGGCGCCGTACTGGGCGCAGCGCCTGGGCCGCTCCGAATTGGTGGCCTTGCAGGCCTCGCGCCGGACGGGGGTGCTGAATTGCCGGGTGGAAGGCGACCGCGTCTACGTCGCGGGCGCTTGCGTGCAGTACCTGGAAGGCACGATCATTGCGTGAATCGCCCGGCCAGCAGCCACTGTATCGCTTCGTTGGCCGCCGCCATGCCCATGGCGGCGGTGATGGTCACGCCGGAGCCGTAGCCGGCGCAGGACAGGCCTTGCAGGGCCGCGGCCTGCGGGGCATGGACCGCCATCTGACCCAGTTCCTGCCTGCCATCGGCAATTCCGGCCAGCGCATCGCCTCCCGCCACGGCATCGCTTTCCGACTGCAGCCACTGCGTCGGCAACAGGACGGGCTGATCGAACCACAGAGCATGCACGCCCATCTTGGGCACCCGCTTGCGCACCTTGCCGGCATGATCCGACGCCTTGGGATAACGGTGCTGGCGTCTTAAGGTATTGCGCAGCTTGGACAGCAGCGCATCATTGACGGCCGCCGACAGATCGCCGGCGCGCAAGGCCAGCGGGTTGGTCTTGCCACCCGCGCCGCCGCACACCACGATGGGAATCGCCCGCCGCCGGGCCTCCAGAATCATTGCGATCTTGGCCGCGGCCTGGTCGGTGCAGTCGACAATAAGCTGAGTATCGGCCGGAATGAGGTCCACCACGTTTTCCGGGCTGACGAAATCGTCGATCATGTCCACCCGGCATGCGGGGTTGATGCCATGCACGCGCTGAGCCATGGCCACGACTTTGGCCTGCCCCAGGGTTTCGCTCAAGGCGTGCAACTGCCGGTTGATGTTGGATTCGGCAATATGATCCAGATCGATCAGGCCAAGTGCGCCGACCCCCGAGCGTGCAAGCGCCTCCGCGCACCAGGATCCCACACCGCCTATGCCCGCCACCGTCACCCGGGCCGCACTCAAGCGCGAAAGGCTGCCGGGTCCGTACAAGCGCTCCAGGCCGGCGAAACGGCGTTGAGTATCGATAGAGGAATAGGCATCAGGCATGGCGGGCTCGGGAATCAAAATGTCGGATCGTCGGCGCAAGATCGCGTACCTGACGGCCAGGAAGGAAGTTTACACGCGCCGCTCCAATAAGCCGGACTGGCGTGCACTGCCAAAAAGCGACACTTGATCAACAGGAACCGGCGCTGGGCGCGGACTGCCTTAAAATAGCTTATCCACTCGCACCTGGAGCCGCCCACAAAGTGAACACCGTTTTCTCGCCTGATCCGCATCCCATCCCCGCACCCGGCAGTTTCCGCCTGCTTACCGAAGCTGAACGACACGCCTCCTTGCAACAGTCCCTGGCCCACTGGAAGGCCGATCAGGATATCTGGGTTTATGGTTACGGTTCTTTGATTTGGCGGCCGGAATTCGAGTTCACCGAAAAACGCGATGCGCTGCTCCACGGCTACCACCGCGCGCTGTGCCTGTGGTCCCGCGTCAACCGGGGCACTCCAGATCAGCCGGGTCTGGTTTTCGGCCTGGATGCGGGCGGATCCTGCCGGGGCATGGCCTACCGCATTCCCGCCCGGGATGTACCAACGACCATGGAAGCGCTGTGGCGGCGCGAGATGCCCAGCGGCGCCTACCTGCCCAAATGGCTCAGTTGCCGGACCGATGACGGTCCGGTGACGGCCCTGGTCTTTACCATGAACCGCAATACGGACGCTTATGTGCGCGGCCTGCCCACCGACCGGCTCATCCATATCGTGCGCAATGCGCACGGCAGCTACGGACCTTGCGTAGAGTATGTACTGGAAACGGCACAGGCCCTGAAACGGTCCAATATCCATGACAAGCGCCTGCAGGCGCTGGTGGGCGAACTGCGCCTGTCGCTGGCCGGCAACGCCTAGCCGCTATCCGCAACCGGGTAAACTATTGCTTCACCACTTTTATTGCGCTGCCATGTCTGTTGCCGATATCCGCCAGAAGTATGAAAAGTTCGAGCTGCTTGAAGCGTCCCTGGCGGCCACGCCGATCGAGCAGTTCACCCTGTGGTTCGGCGAGGCCCTGAAGGCCGGGGTGCCCGAACCCAATGCGATGACGCTGGCCACCGCCACGCCGGCCGGCCGGCCGTCGGCCCGTATCGTCCTGCTCAAGGGGTTCGACGAGCGCGGACTGGTGTTCTTTACCAATTACACTTCGCGCAAGGGCGATGAGCTGGCCCGGAACCCCCACGCCAGCCTGCTTTTCTTCTGGCCCGCGCTTGAGCGCCAAGTGCGCCTGGAGGGCACCGTTGAGAAAGTCTCGGCGGCCGAGTCCGACGAATATTTCCACAGCCGCCCGCTGGGTTCACGCATAGGCGCCTGGGTGTCTCCCCAAAGCCAGCCCATCACGCGCGCCGAGCTGGAAGCCCGCAACGCCGCGCTGACCGAATCGCTGGGCGCCGAACCGCCCCGCCCCGAGCATTGGGGCGGCTACCGGCTTACGCCCGACTATGTCGAGTTCTGGCAGGGGCGCCCGTCTCGCCTGCATGACCGCCTGGTTTTCCAGCGCGGCGCGGATCGGCAATGGTCGCGCCTGCGCCTGGCGCCCTGATCGCGGCTGCCGGCCCCGTCCTTGTATGACAGCGACTCCTCCCGACTTCGATTCCCGCTTCTTCCGATCAGCATTAGGCCGTTTTGCCACCGGGGTAACGGTCATCACGACTGAAGCCAGCCAAGGCGGCGGCCCCGTGGGATTGACGATAAGCTCGTTCAATTCGGTGTCCCTGGAACCGCCCATGGTCTTGTGGACCTTGTCGAAAAAAGCGTCGTCGCTGGCGCATTTTCTGCAAGCGCGCCGGTATGTGGTCCATGTGCTGGCCGCGCCCCAGCTATCTCTGGCGAAACGCTTCGCGCAGGGCGCCCAGGCGGACCGCTTCAAGGGCTTGGCGCTGACGCGCGCGCCCGGCGGAACGCTGATGCTGGATGCGCCCGAATGCGCCGCCTGGTTCGAATGCTACAACCTGACACAGCACGATGCGGGGGACCATACGATTTTCATCGGACAGGTGGAGCATTGCCACCGCAACTTCGGCCAGCCTTTGGTTTACCATGCTGGCGACTTTGATCTAACCCCTTCGACCGAGCCGCTTTCCAGCAATTGAGGCAGGCCGGTGGTTTTTTGATGTAGAAACTTATGGCAGATATAGATTGTGTCGTCCTGGGAGCAGGCGTTGTTGGACTCGCCGTCGCGCGCGAACTGGCCTTGTCCGGACGGGAGGTTCTGGTGGTGGAAGCCGCCGAGGCCATTGGCACCGGCACCAGTTCGCGCAACTCCGAAGTCATCCATGCGGGCATCTACTACGCGCCGGGCAGCCTGAAAGCGCAACTATGCGTCAGCGGCAAGGAAATGCTTTATGCCTATTGCGCGGAACGCGGCATACCGCACAAGCGGCTGGGCAAGCTTATCGTGGCCGCAACGCCGGAGCAAAGCGCAAAGCTCCAGCACATTGCCGAACAGGCCAGCCTTAATGGCGTCAACGACCTGTACCGCATCAGCGGCGCCGAAGCGCGCGAGCTTGAGCCCGCCCTGGTCTGCGATGCCGCGCTGGTATCGCCCTCGACCGGCATCGTCGACAGCCATGCGCTTATGCTGGCCTTGCAGGGCGATGCTGAGAACCAGGGCGCCCAATGCGTCTTCCACACCGAGTTCAGCGCCGGCCGCATTTTGGACTCCGGTGAATTCCATCTGGAATTCAAGGGCGACGAACCCATGGAACTGACCGCCAACTGCGTCATCAATTCCACCGGATTGTCGGCGCCCATGACGGCTCGCAAGCTGCGCGGCCAGCCCGAAGGGCTGATACCGACCGCCTATTTCTGCAAAGGCAACTATTTCACATTGGCCGGCCGTTCACCCTTTGGCCGGCTGATCTATCCCATGCCCAACGACGCCGGCCTGGGTGTGCACCTGACTTTGGACATGGGCGGGCAGGCCAAGTTCGGCCCGGATACGGAATGGGTGGACCATGAGGACTACACGCTGGATGCCCGGCGGGCCGATACCTTCTACGAAGCGGTGCGCAGCTATTGGCCGGCCTTGCCCGACGGCGCGCTGAACCCTGGCTACACCGGCATCCGCCCCAAGATCGTCGGCCCGGGCTCGCCGGCCGCCGATTTCATCATTGCCGGCCCCTCGTCCCATGGAATCCCGCAATTGGTAAACCTGTTCGGCCTGGAATCGCCCGCACTGACGGCATGCCTGGCCATTGCACAGAAAGTCAAAGCCTCGCTCCAGTCACCCGCTTAGCGCATCGCCAGCTGTATCACACATGAACGACTACATCCTGACCCTTTCCTGCCCGGATCGCACCGGCATCGTGCACAGCGTCACCAGCTGGCTGCTTGACCTGCATGGCAACATCATCGACGCACAGCAATTCGGCGACCTGGAAACCCAGCGCTTTTTTCTGCGCGTCCATTTCGTGCTGCCCGAGCCGGCCGCCGTCCCGGACCTGGAAGCCTCCTTTTCGTCCGTGGCGGCCAGGTTCGGCATGCAGGCCAAGATTTACGATGCCCAGCGAAAAAGCCGCCTGCTGATTCTTGTCAGCCGCCAGGGCCATTGCCTGAACGACCTGCTGTTCCGCACCCACAGCGGGCAGTTGCCGGTGGAGATTGCCGGCATCGTGTCCAACCATCCGGACTTCGCCGGGATGGCTCACGCCTACGGCATACCGTTCCACCACCTGCCGGTGAATGCGGATACGCGCGCCGACCAGGAGCAGCAGATACTGAACATCGTGGCGCGGGAGAACGTCGACCTGGTCGTGCTGGCACGCTACATGCAAATACTGACGGATACGCTGTGCAGGGCGCTGTCGGGGAAGGCCATCAATATCCACCATAGCTTTCTGCCCAGCTTCAAGGGCGCCCGCCCCTACCATCAGGCCCACACGCGCGGCGTGAAAATCATAGGCGCGACGGCCCACTACGTGACCGCCGACCTGGACGAAGGCCCCATCATCGAACAGGATATCGAGCGGGTGGATCACGCCATGAGCGCCAACGACCTGACCCAGGTGGGCAGCGATGTGGAATCCCTGGTGCTGGCACGCGCGGTGCGCTCGCATGTGGAGCACCGCATCTTGTTGAACGGCCAGCGCACGGTGGTCTTCCGTTAGCCTCCTGCCGCGACGCCTTCGCGCCGCGGGTCCGCTCCCCCTTCCAGGCCGTCGGGCGTCAGCACGATGCCCTGCAGTCCGCTGGGAAACTCGACCTCGCGCACTTCGTGGCCCATGGCCCTCAGGGGCGCGGCCAAGCCATGCAGCCTGCCTTTTTCCAGCTCGGTAAAGCGATTGCGGCTGCCGTAATTGGGCAGGTCGATCGCCTGCTGTATGTCCAGGCCCCAGTCCAGCACGCCCAACAAGGTTTTTGCCACATAGTTGATGATGGCCGCGCCGCCCGGCGAGCCGATGGCCATATAAGGCTTGCCATCCTTGAGCACCAGCATGGGCGCCATCGAACTGCGCGGCCGCTTCAGGGGCTCCAGCCGGTTGGCCACAGGCTTGCCTTGCGCATCCACGTCAGACAGCGAGAAGTCCGTCAACTGGTTGTTCAGCAGAAAGCCATCCACAAGGATCTTGCTGCCAAACGCCGTTTCTATCGAGCTGGTCATGGACACGACATTGCCCCCGCGGTCCACCGCGACCACATGGCTGGTGGAAGGCAGCTCGGGGGAATCGTCCTGGCCGCGGACCGCCTTCAAGCCCACCGGGTCGCCCGCAGGCGCCCGCCCTATGGTGGCGTCCGGCTTTATCAGCCCGGCCCGCAAGGCCAGGTAGCGCTTGTCCAGCAGGCCTTTTACGGGCACGTCGATGAAATCCGGATCGGCCAGGTAGATGTCGCGATCCGCAAAGGCCAGCTTGCCCGCTTCGGAGAAATAATGGACCGCCTGGAGCGAAGTGGGCGGCAGATCGGCGATAGGGGTGTGCGACAGGATTTCCAGCATCTGGATCACGGCCAACGGACCGGAACTGGGCGGCGGCATGCCGCACAGGCTATAGGCCTTGTAGGGCGCGCACAGCGGCGCGCGCGCTTTGGCCCGGTAGGAAGACATGTCCGCCAGGCTTAGATCGCCCGGCACGGCGTGCGAGGCAACCGCGTCGACGATGTTCCGCGCCACCTCGCCTTCATAGAAGGCCCGCGGCCCGCCTTGGGCAATGCGGCGCAGCAAGGCCGCGAACGCGGGATTCTTCAGGACGTGGCCCACCGGCCATGGCTCGCCCCGCGCATCATAAAAATAGGCGGCCGCCGCGGCTTGCCGCCGCAAAGCCTGATTGTCTTGCAGCAAGGCATGCAGGCGCGGCGAAACCGCGAAGCCTTTCTCGGCCAGATCGATGGCCGGCTGGAACAGGCTGGCCCAGCTTGTCCGGCCGTGCTGCTGGTGCATCAGCCCAAGAGCCGCCACGACTCCAGGCACTCCCACAGAGCGGCCGCTATTGACGGCCTCCCAAAAAGGCATGGCCTTACCGTCCTTCATGAAACGATCGCTGCGCGCAGCCGCTGGCGCCGTTTCGCGGCCGTCATAGGACTGCACCACCCCCTGCTTCGCATCGTAGCGGACGATGAAGGCGCCGCCGCCTATCCCCGAAGATTGCGGCTCGACCAGGTTAAGCACCATCTGCGCCGCGATCAGGGCGTCGGTCGCGCTTCCGCCTTGATCCAGGATGCGGGCGCCCGCCCGGCTGGCCAAGGGGTTGGCGCTGCTGATCATGTAGTCGCGGGCCCGTACAATCCGGCGCTGCGACAGGCCGGTGCCCGCTTCGGGCTGTATGTCCTCTTTGGCCTGAGCGGGCCGGTCCCGACCGGCGTCGAGGGGGGCGGCCGCGAAGGCCGGCCAAGCGCAGGCGGCGGACAGCAGCAGGGCCACGCCGCCGCGCACGGCCGCATGCCCGATGGCAGCCAATCCGTTTTTGGGCCGAACCAGGGGCTTAGCCATCATGCACGGTCTCCATCATGGTTGAGTGATCCCGGCCAGCCACGATTCGAAGGAAAGCAAGGCTTCGCTGCGTTCGCTGGACTCCGGGTAACTGAAGAAATAGGCGTCGCTGACGGCCAGCACGCCGTCACAGGGGGACAGCAGGCTGCCCCTGGCCAGCTCGTCCTGCACCAGGAAGCGCGGCACCAGGGCCACCCCCAGCCCGGCCCGCACGGCCGCCAGGGTCATGGTGAACAATTCATAGCGCGGGCCGGCGTTCATCGACGGCAGGTATTCCCTGCCCTGTGCCTGATACCACTGGCGCCAGGCGTCGGGACGCGACAGCATGTGCAAATGGGTCAGGCCGTCCAGGGCGCGGCCGGCATCGGCACCGGGCTTCAGAAGCTCCGGAATGCAGACGGGCAGCAGTTCTCCCTCGTTGAACAACTTTATGCCCACCGTCTGCGGCCAGATCTGCGGCGCATGATAGATGGCGGCATCGAAGGGGTAATCGTTGAACTGAAAGGGCAGTGTCCTGACAGACAGGCTGACGGCGATATCGCCGTGCAGGCGCTGGAAGTCGGGCAAGCGCGGCACCAGCCAGGTGGTGGCCAGGGTGGGCAGCACGGCCACGTGCAGGCTGCGGCCCATGCCGGAACGCGAGACCAGCCCGAAAGTGTCTTTTTCCAGTTGCTCAAGGTGATGGCGCACGCGCGCGGCGTATTCCGCGCCAGCCTCGGTCACGGCGACTCGCCGACGCACACGCGTCAGGAGCTGGACCCCCAGCCTCTCCTCAAGGCCCGTCACCTGCCGATAGACCGCGCTATGCGTCAGCGACAGCTCTTCCGCCGCCCTGGAAAAAGACCCCAGGCGGGCGGTGGCCTCGAAAGCTTGGAGCGCTCCCAGATTGGGTATGCCGTTTCTCATTAGCCTGATCTTAGTGCAATGCCCGCGCCGGCGGTAGAATCGACGGCGACGGATGTTGATCGGAGTCTTGCATAATAGGCAAGACATTGTGCAATTTTATCAATTGCGTTGTGCAGTCAACGCACATTACTCTCGAACCTTATGAAAGCAAGCTCATCCCCCATATCGCGCCCTCGCCTGGGCGGACACATTCTTGTCGACCAACTGGCCGTGCAAGGCGTAAAACACGTTTTCTGCGTTCCCGGAGAAAGCTACCTGGCCGTGCTGGACGGCCTGCACGACGCCTCCATCCAGGTCACCGTATGCCGCCAGGAAGGCGGCGCGGCGATGATGGCCGACGCCCACGGCAAGCTTACCGGGCAGCCCGGCATTTGCATGGTGACACGCGGCCCCGGGGCTTCGAATGCCATGGCGGGCGTGCATATCGCCATGCAGGACTCCACGCCGCTCATCCTGTTCGTCGGCCAGATCGAACGCGGCATGCGCGAGCGCGAGGCTTTCCAGGAAATGGACTACCGTGCCGTGTTCGGCACGCAGGCCAAATGGGTCACCGAAATCGACCAGGTCGAACGCATACCGGAAATCATCTCGCGCGCCTTCCATGTGGCAACCTCGGGGCGCCCGGGTCCGGTGGTCATCGCCCTGCCTGAGGACATGCTGGTCGAATATGCCGAAGTGGCCGACGCGCCGCATTACGAAGTCCTTGAAAGCGCGCCCACCGCGCAACAGATGGATGCGCTGGCCGCCCAATTGGCGCGGGCCAGCAAGCCCATTGCCATCCTGGGCGGCACGCGCTGGGACCAGGAAGCCGTGGACCGGTTTGCCGCCTTCGCCGAGCAGCGGCAATTGCCGGTGGCCGTGCAGTTCCGCCGCCAGATGCTGTTTTCCACCAGCCACCCTTGCTTTGTGGGCGACGTGGGCCTGGGAGGCAACCCCGCGCTCATGCAATACATCAAGGACGCCGACCTGATCCTGCTGGTGGGCGGACGCATGTCGGAGATCGCCAGCCAGAGCTACACCCTGCTGGACATCCCCGTGCCGGCGCAAACCCTGGTCCATGTGCATCCGGACGCGCTGGAATTGAACCGCGTCTACCGCGCCGACCTGGCCATCAATGTGTCGCCGATATCGTTCGCGCAATCCCTCGCCGCCCTTCAGCCCGCCGGCCAGCCGGCCTGGGCGGGCGAACTGGACCGCATGCGGTCCAGCTACCTGGCATGGACCGATCCGCAAAAAATCACGCATCCCGGCGCCTTGCAGATGGGCCAGGTCATGAGCTACCTGCGCACCGCCCTGCCCGACGACGCCATCATGTGCAACGGCGCGGGCAACTACGCCACCTGGCTGCATCGCTTCCATCCTTTCCAGCGCTACGGCACTCAGTTGGCGCCCACTTCGGGCTCCATGGGCTACGGCCTGCCGGCGGCCGTGGGCGCAAAGCGCATCGATCCCTCGAAAACCGTAGTGTGCTTCGCCGGCGACGGCTGCTTCATGATGCACGGCCAGGAGTTCGCCACCGCTGTGCAATACCGGTTGCCCATCATCGTGCTGCTGATCGATAACGGCATGTACGGCACCATACGCATGCACCAGGAGCGCCACTACCCAGCGCGGCTGTCGGCCACCACATTGCAGAACCCCGACTTCGCCGCCTACGCACAGGCCTTCGGCGGCCACGGAGAACGGGTCGAAACGACAGAGCAGTTCGCGCCCGCCTTCGAGCGCGCCCTGGCCAGCGGCAAGCCGGCCATACTGCATTGCCTGATCGATCCCGAAACCATTTCGCCTTCGACCACCTTACAGAAAATCCGCGAACAGGCCCTGGCGGCCCAGTCGTAATGCGCTGGCGGAGCCGGAATCCGGCCCGTCACAACCAAGATACCTGAACCTTAGAACCTACTTAATCGGAGCCCCTTATGTCGGCAGCCCCCTCTTTTCATTGGCAAGACCCTCTTTTGCTGGATACGCAGCTTACCGAGGAAGAGCGCATGGTGCGCGATGCCGCCCAGGCCTACGCCCAGGACAAGCTTGCCACCCGCGTACTTGAAGCCTTCCGTCACGAAAAAACGGACCCCGCCATCTTTTCCGAAATGGGCGAACTGGGCCTGCTGGGCGCCACCATTCCCGAAGAATACGGCGGCGCCGGGCTGAACTACGTCAGCTACGGTCTGATCGCCCGCGAAGTCGAACGCATCGACTCGGGCTACCGCTCCATGATGAGCGTGCAGTCGTCGCTGGTGATGGTGCCCATCAATGAATTCGGCAGCGAAGAGCAGAAACGCAAATACCTGCCCAAGCTGGCCAGCGGCCAGTGGATAGGCTGCTTCGGCCTGACCGAGCCCAATCACGGTTCGGATCCGGGCGCGATGGAAACCCGCGCCGTGAAAACCAGCGACGGCTACCGCGTCAGCGGCAACAAGATGTGGATCACCAACTCGCCCATCGCCGACGTTTTCGTCGTGTGGGCCAAAGTGGTCGGCGGCGACGACGATGGCAAGATCCGCGGCTTCATCCTGGATAAAGGCATGAAGGGCCTGTCCGCCCCCGCGATCCACGGCAAAGTCGGCCTGCGCTCGTCCATTACCGGCGAAATCGTCATGGACGACGTCGAGATCGGCGCGGACCAGATGCTGCCCAAGGTCAGCGGCCTACGCGGCCCCTTTACCTGCCTGAACTCCGCACGCTACGGCATCGCCTGGGGCGCGCTGGGCGCGGCCGAGGCCTGCTGGCACACCGCCCGCCAATACACCCTGGACCGCAAGCAGTTCGGCCGCCCCCTGGCCGCCAACCAGCTTATCCAGAAGAAGCTGGCCGATATGCAGACCGAGATCACCCTGGCCCTGCAAGGCTGCCTGCGCCTGGGCCGCATGAAGGACGAGGGCACGGCCGCTGTGGAAATCACGTCCATCATGAAGCGCAATTCCTGCGGCAAGGCGCTGGACATCGCCCGTCTGGCGCGCGACATGCTGGGCGGCAACGGCATCTCGGACGAATTCGGCGTGGCCCGCCACCTGGTCAACCTGGAAGTCGTGAACACCTACGAGGGCACCCACGACGTCCATGCCTTGATCCTGGGCCGCGCCCAGACCGGCTTGCAGGCGTTTTTCTAAATACCCGACGCCGTCTTGAACAGCGCTTATGCAACAAGGGCCGCCCAAAAGGCGGCCCTTGTTTTTGTCCGAAAGGCTATGCGGCCGGCGATCCCAGGTCGAACAGGCTGGTTGCCTCGACCTCGAGCACCTGCTCGTCGCGCTGGTTGAATATCCGCCACGACCAGCGCATGATGCCCAGGTCGTCGCGCGTGGATGAGGTGCGCACGGAGTCGACCGTGGCTTCCAGCCTTATCGCGTCGCCCGGGCGCACCGGCAACAGCCAGCGCAGCCGCTCCAGGCCTGGCGATCCGAACGACTCGGAGTCGTGCAAGGCCGCATCCACCGCCATGCGCATGGCCAGGCTACAAGTCAGCCAGCCGCTTGCGATCAGGCCGCCCCAGCGCCCTTCTTTCGCACGCTCCACATCGACGTGAAACCACTGAGGGTCGTACGATTTGGCAAAATCCAGCATCTGATCCTGTTCGACGACGACCGGCCCGTGCTTGATGACCATCCCAACTTTGAACTCGCTAAATTTCATGGCAAAACCTGAGCATTTCCCTGACTGGTAAGCGAGGCAGTTTAACCCTAAAGGCAATATGGGGTTTGCCCCGCCCTTGCCCTCAGTAGGTCTCGAAGTGCAGCCTGCCTTGCGATTTCAATTGCGCATGCAGGTCCGGCCACGAGCGGCCCGCATCCGACGCCACCGATTCAAGCGCCTGCAACACGCCGTCTTCCATGCCTTTCAGGCCGCAGACATAGATACAGGTATTTTCGCTGTCCAGCAGCGCCAGCACATCGGCGGCCCGTTCGCGGATAAGGTCCTGGACATAGCGCTTGGGCCGTCCCTGCTCGCGCGACAGCGCCAGGTTGATATCGATGAAGTCCTTGGGCAGATTCATTAGCGGTCCGAAATAAGGCAGTTCGCGCTCGGTCCGCGCACCGAAGAACAGCATGAGCCTGCCCGTGAATGCCGTTTCCTTGAGCATGCGCCGACAGCGCTCGGTCATGGCCCGCATGGGCGCCGATCCCGTACCCGTGCAGATCATGATGATGTTGGCGTCTGGGTGGTTGGGCATCAGGAAGGTGTTGCCGAAAGGCCCTATGACCTTCACCGTATCGTTCTTCTTGAGATCGCACAGATAGTTGGAACACACGCCCGCCGCGGCCTTGCCATCGTAATCCGCGGTAACCCGCTTCACGGTCAGCGACAGATTGTTGTAGCGTGGGCGTTCGCCGTCGCGGGGGCTGGCAATGGAGTACTGCCGGGCATGATGAGGACGCCCCGCGCTATCTGTACCCGGCGGGAAAATGGCGATGGACTGGCCCTCCAGCACGGGAAAGGATGCTGTGCCGAAGTCCAGGACGATGTGCCGGATGTCGCTTTCGGTATCGTCCCCCGTCACCCGGTAATTTCCCACCACCGTCGCCACGATGGGGTTCTTGTGGGTGTACATATTGACGTAGGGGTGGGCCGCGGACCAGGGCGGTATGGCGGCGCCCGCAGCGGTGGAGGGACTGCCTTCCAGCGCCGACAATTCATCCGGCGGGCCCGCCGGAGCGTTTTCGTCCGCGACGCCGGCCGCCGTTTCGCCTTCGGGGCCGTCTTCGGGAATGTCCCGCGCCGCCGGCAGGACGTCCCAGCCGAACTGCTCCTCCATGGAATAGGCCTGGTCGGACAACACCTTCAGCCAATTGTCGATCGCACCCGTGGGACAAGGCGGCACGCAGGCCATGCAGTGATTGCAGATACCGGGATCGACCACGTAGTTGTTTCCGTCGTGCGTGATCGCATCGATGGGACAGGTTTCCTCGCAGGTGTTGCACCGTATGCAGATTTCGGGGTCGATCAGGTGCTGGTTCAGCACCCTGGACGGTATGGGCGCGCTCATGTCAGTTGAAGCGGATGTACTCGAAATTGATGGGCTGGCGGTTCACGCCGATGACGGGAGGAGCGATCCAATTGGCGAACTTGCCCGGTTCGACCACGCGCCCCATCAGCGATGCGACGAACTCGCGGTCTTCGGGCGTGGGCAGCCATTCATGCTCGTGCATTTTCCATTGTTCCTCGCTCAGCACGGTTCCTTCCGGCGAGACGCGGATGCCGGCCAATGTGCCTATGCGGCGATTGAAGGCCTTGTGCGGCACCTGCAGGCGGAAGGCAATGCCGTTCTTTTCCAGCACCTTGTTCCAGCGCCCCACGCCCGCCATGGAGTCCTTGATGAAATCGTCGCGCAGCACTTCGTTCAAGGCATTGAGCATGGGCACTTCCGTCTCGCGCAGTTGCCCATTGACCACTTCCAGCACGCGATAGGTATCGTTCTTCAGGACGTGGTCGTCCGTGCGCTTGCCCTCTTCGTACCGGCCCTTCAGGCCGGAGCTATAAAAGATGGCGGCATTGGAGGACTGGTCGGCGCCGAACAGGTCTATGGTCACGCTGTAATGGAAGTTCAGGTAACGCTGTATGGTCGGCAGGTCGATGACGCCCGCGGCGCGCAATGCGGCCGGGTCCTCGGTCTTCAATTCGTTCATGACCTCGGCGGTGCGTTGCAAAACGCGCGACACCCCGGATTCGCCCACGAACATGTGATGGGCCTCTTCGGTAAGCATGAACTTGGTGGTGCGCGCCAGGGGATCGAAACTGGATTCGGCCAGGGCGCACAACTGGAACTTGCCGTCGCGGTCGGTGAAATACGTGAACATGTAGAACGCCAGCCAGTCGGGCGTTTTTTCGTTGAAGGCGCCCAGGATGCGCGGGCTGTCCTCGTCGCCGGAATTGCGCTGCAGCAGGGCATCGGCTTCTTCGCGGCCGTCGCGGCCGAAATAGCGGTGCAGCAGATAGACCATGGCCCACAGGTGGCGCCCTTCTTCGACGTTGACCTGGAATAGGTTGCGCAAGTCATACTGCGACGGCGCGGTCAGGCCCAGATGGCGCTGCTGTTCGACCGAGGCGGGCTCGGTGTCGCCCTGCGTCACGATGATGCGGCGCAGATTGGCCCGATGCTCGCCGGGCGCGTCCTGCCATACGTCGCGGCCGATGTTTTCGCCAAAGTGTATTTTGCGATTGCCATCCTGCGGCGCCAGGAAGATGCCCCAGCGATAGTCCGGCATCTTTACATGATCGAAGTGAGCCCAGCCGTCCGGCTGCACGCTGACAGCCGTGCGCAGGTAGACGTCGAAATTCTGGGTGGCCTCGGGGCCCATCTCCCGCCACCATTGAAGGTAGTTGGGCTGCCAGTGCTCCAATGCGCGCTGCAAGGCGCGGTCGCCCGACAGATTGACGTTATTGGGTATTTTTTCCGAGTAATTGATGCCCGACATGTCTGCTCTCCTAGGGATATTCCGGTCGTTATGATCAGCGGGGCTAGACGCGATTCCAGTCGAAACTGGCCTGTTCGCCCTTGCCGTACAGCTTTAGCGCCCCTTTCTCGCCAGCGGCGTTGGGACGGTTGAAGATCCAGTTCTGCCATGCCGTCAAGCGTCCGAATATGCGGGTTTCCATGGTTTCCCGGCCGCCGAAGCGCAGGTTGGCTTCCAGCCCGGTCAGCGCATCGGGTGAAAGCGCCCTGCGCTCTTCGAGCGCAATGCGGATTTCATCGTCCCAGTCTATGCTGTCGGGCGAGAACGTGACCAGGCCCAGGGCTTCGGCCTGGTCCGCGGAAATCATTTCGCCCATGGCGGCGCGAACGGCATCGATGGGCCCGGATTCTTCATAGAAACGCCGATTCAGCCTGCTTTGTCCGTTGACCATGGGATAGTGGCCAAGATTCAATTCGTCAACGGCAATCCGGGCCGGCTGTTCGGCATCGGGATCGTCCAGCATGTAGGAACGGTCGCAGGCCAGCGCCAGTTCGAACAGGGTGCCCACAAAGCAGGAGCCTTCATCGATCAAGGCGAACATCGAGCGCGAACTGACATCCAGCCTGGCCAGCGTGCGGCGCAGCATGCCCAGCGTTTCGCGGACCAGCCAGTGATGGGCATGGCGCTGCAGAACTTGGTCGATGTCCATAACCAGGGCGGGATCCCCGCGGGTCTTGAATACCCAGGTGCCGATATCCAGTTCATTGCTGCGCATGTGCAAGATGGCGTCGTCCAGCTCGCGCGCGAGCTGCAAGGGCCACCACGCATCGCCCTGGGCCATGATGCCGACGGCATCCTGGGGCCCGGCCGTTTCGGGCGCCCGCACGGTCCAGGTGGCAAGGCGCTTTTCGCGGTCTATCTGCACCTGCACATATTTGTATTCGATGCCGCTGTCGGCATGCAGCCGCTGCAAAGGCGTCAGGCGGATGCCTTGCGCATCCGCCGGGCGGTCGCTTTGCGCGGCCAGTTCGGCGGCCCGCCGCGCGACCTCTTCCTGGAACTGCCCCGGCTTGATCACCTGATCGACCAGGCGCCAATCCTTTGCGCGCTGGCCGCGCACGCCTTCGACCAGTGTGCAGAAAATATCGGCATGGTCATGGCGCACTTTGCGCTTGTCGGTCACGCGGGTCAGGCCGCCGGTGCCCGGCAGCACGCCCAGCAGCGGCACTTCCGGCAAGGATACCGACGAAGACCGGTCGTCGATCAGCAGGATTTCGTCGCAGGCCAGGGCCAGCTCGTAGCCGCCGCCCGCGCAGGCGCCATTCAAGGCAGCCACGAACTTCAGGCCGCTGAACCGGCTGGAGTCCTCCATGCCGTTGCGGGTTTCATTGGTGAACTTGCAAAAGTTGACCTTCCACGCATGCGTGGACAAGCCCAGCATGAAGATGTTCGCGCCCGAACAGAAAATGCGGTCTTTCAGGCTGGTGACCACCACTGTGCGGACCTCGGGATGCTCGAAGCGTATGCGTTGCAGGGCATCGTGCAATTCGATGTCGACGCCCAGGTCGTAGGAGTTCAGCTTGAGCTTGTAGCCGGGCCGGATGCCGCCGTCTTCCGCCACATCCATGGCCAGCGTCGCAACGGCGCCATCGAAGGTAAGAACCCAATGCCTGTACTGGGAAGGGTCGGTGCGGAAATCCACTTGAGTGCTGGCTTCAGTCATGAGAGGGTTCCTGATTTTGGAAACTGAAAGATAATGCCTGCCGTAAGGCCTTGCATGCATAATATTGCAGATAAAATTCAGTGTCAACAAAACATGCATGAAAATGCACTTCTAATCCAAACCGCCTCGCCCGGCCGCAAGAGGCCTTTGCCCAGCAGCGTTCCGCCCGCCTATCAAGCCTCCAGGCCGGCCGCCTCGCGGATGTGCGCGCGCAAGCCTTCAAAGCACTGCTCCAACGTGACATGGCTGGTCGAACACACCCAGTCGGCCTTGGAATAAAAGGCTTCGCGGCCGGCCAGGATGCGCTTCAGGTCGGCCATGGCTTCGTTATTGCCGGCCATGGGCCGGAAATCGCCCTGCGCCATGACGCGTTCCATATGCTCTTCGGGGCTGGCCTTGACCCAGACCGTATAGCAATGCGACAGCATCAGGTTCAGGGCGGCCGGCTCCGACACCAGGCCGCCCGGCGTGGCGAGGACCATTTCCGGGTAGAGCTGCAAAGTCTCTTCCAGAGCGCGCCGCTCGTAGCGGCGATAAGCCGTCGGTCCGTACAAGCTGTGGATTTCAAGAATGCCGCAACCCGCCACGCGTTCGATCTCGGCGCTGAGCTCGACAAAGGGGTAGCCGATATCGGCGGCCAGCATGCGGCCCAATGTGGATTTTCCGGCGCCGCGCAGGCCGACCAGGGCAATCTGCCGCATGCGGTTGCGGCGCCCGGAGGAAACGGGATCGTCAAAAAGCTGAATCAGCGCTTCACGCGCCTTTTGCAATTCCTGCTCGGACCGCTTGTCAAGCACTTCGCGGATCAGCAGCCATTCGGGGCTGGCCGTGGTGACGTCGCCGACAAGTTCGGCCATCGCGCAATTGAAGGCGTGGGCAATCTGCCTCAGCACCAGGACGGACACGTTGCCGACGCCCAGCTCCAGGTTCGCCAGGTGGCGTTCGGAAACCCCGGCCGCCCGCGCCAGCTCTTTGCGCGTCATGCCGCGCATGGCCCGCATGCGCCGGACCCGTTCGCCCAGGGAGCTCAGATAGGGGTCCGTGCCGCTGCTGGAATCAAGCAGGGCCACGGCTGCTTTCCGGTCTAGTAGTTTCTTTTTCACCCAGAAAAACCCTAAGCTATCGATGAACATGCATTATAGTGCTTGACTTGACAGAACAAAAGCCCTAATTTGCATTCTGTAGCGGTGGAAGTTGATTCGCATCAAGATATTGACGCGTTCAAAGCGCAAGCTCCAACGCCGCCCGTATAGGCAAGAACACGATAAAAAATTCCGGAGACACCCGATGCAAGCCTGCCCTACCGAGCTGAACTACGCCGCTCATCTTGTGCAACTTAATTCCGCCAGGGCGGACAAGCCGGCGTATATCGATGACCAACGCACGCTGACCTATGGCGAGCTGGCCGGAAAGATCGCCCGGTTCGCCGGCGTGCTGCGGAACCTGGGACTAAGGCGCGAAGAACGCATTTTGCTGTTGATGCACGATACCGTCGATTGGCCCGTGGCCTTCCTGGGCGCCCTGCATGCCGGCGTCGTGCCGGTGGCCGCCAATACGCTGCTGACGGCCGACGATTATGCCTACATGCTGCGCCATAGCCGCAGCCAGGCGGTATTCGTATCGGGCGCGCTGCTGCCCACATTGCGGCAGGCCATGTCGGGCGGGCATGACGTCAAGCATACCGTGGTGTCGCAGGCCGACGGCGCGCTGCCTTCGGACGTCCATGAATTTGAACAGCAGATGGCGCAAGCCGACGAAACAGCCGCCTGTCCCACGGCGGCCGATGAAGTCGCCTTCTGGCTTTACTCGTCGGGCTCCACCGGGCAACCCAAGGGTGTCATCCATACGCATGCCAACCTGTGGTACACGGCCGAGCTCTACGGCAAGCCCGTGCTGGGCGTAAAAGAAAGCGATACGGTATTTTCCGCGGCCAAGCTGTTCTTCGCCTATGGCCTGGGCAATGGATTGACCTTTCCACTATCCGTAGGCGCCACCACGGTCCTGATGGCCGAACGTCCCACGCCCGATGCGGTGTTCAAGCGCCTGACGGAACATCGCCCCACCGTATTCTGCGGCGTACCCACCTTGTACGCCAGCATGCTGGCCTCGCCCTCGCTGCCCGCCCGGGACAGCGTTTCCATGCGCGTTTGCGCCTCGGCCGGCGAAGCGCTGCCCAAGGACCTGGGCAACCGCTTTCAACAGCATTTCGGCTGCGACATCCTGGATGGCATCGGGTCCACCGAAATGCTGCATATCTTCCTGTCCAACCAGCCGGGCCGGATACGCTATGGCACGACCGGCCAGCCCGTGCCCGGCTATGAAGTCGACCTGCGCGACGACCACGGCCGCAGCGTTCCCGTGGACACCATCGGCGATCTGTATATCAAAGGCCCCAGCGCCGCCCTGATGTACTGGCACAACCGCTCAAAATCACTGGAAACCTTCCAGGGCCCATGGTTGAAAAGCGGCGACAAATACACTCGCGACGCCGACGGCTACTACACCTATGCGGGACGCAGCGACGACATGATCAAGGTCAGCGGCCAGTATGTGTCGCCCATCGAGGTCGAGAACGCGCTGGCCCAGCACGATGCCGTGCTGGAAGCGGCGGTCATAGGCGTGGCTGACAGCGACGGCCTGATGAAAACCACGGCTTACGTCGTGCTGCGCAACGGCCAGATGGGCGACCCCGGCATCGAACACGAGCTTCAGGCCTATGTAAAACAACATCTGGCCCCTTTCAAGTATCCTCGCAGTATTTATTTCATCGACGACCTGCCCAAAACCGCCACCGGAAAAATCCAGCGTTTCCGCCTTCGCCAACTGAACAAATAGAACAGGCCCATGAATCAAGCCATTGCCGCCCCCGCCACCCAGCTTGTCCCGGTAGACGCCATGGGGCGCGACATGACGATAGAATGTCAATGGATAGCGCCCGAGAGAACCGGCAGCGACCTTCTGGTGTTCCTGCACGAAGGGCTTGGGTCGGTTTCCATGTGGAAGGACTGGCCCGCCCAGGTCTGTGCGGCCGCCCGTTGCCGTGGCCTGGTTTTTTCGCGCTATGGGTACGGCGGCAGCACGCCGCGGCCCCGTGAAGAAAAGTGGCCGGTAAGCTTCATGCATGTACAGGCGCGGGATGCCCTGCCCGCCTTATTCCAGGCGCTGGGCCTTGCGGACGAGCGTCCCGTCCTGTTCGGCCACAGCGATGGCGGCTCCATTGCCTTGCTGTATGCCGCCATGTATCCGGACAAGGTAAAAGCCATCGCCGTGGCGGCCCCCCACATTTTCGTGGAAGACATCACCATTTCGAATATCGAGCAGGCGCGCGACGCCTATCTGAAAACCGACTTGCCGCAAAAACTGGGCCGCTACCACCAGGATCCGGATTCCGCCTTCTGGGGCTGGAACGATATCTGGCTGAATCCCGAATTCCGCGCCTGGAACATCGAATCCTATCTGGACAAGATCGAATGCCCGGTATTGGCCATTCAAGGCGAAGGCGACGAATACGGCACGCTGGAGCAGATACGCGGCATACAGCGCCTGGCTCCGCAGACGGAACTTTGCATCATTCCGGACTGCGGCCACTCGCCGCATCGCGATCAGCCCGCCACGGTCATCGGCGCGGTAAGCGCCTTCCTGAATAAACTCAATTCACGCCATCCCTGATTTACCGCCACACCGCGCATTGCGCATAATGCAGTCATTCCATAAAAAGCCAAAGGAGCAGACAAATGAAACATGTATTGACAGGCGCCGCCATGGCGACGGCCCTCGCATTGACGGGGGGCAATGCCCTGGCCAGCGTCAAGGTGGGCTTCATGCTGCCCTACAGCGGCACCTACGCCGCCCTGGGCCAAGCCATCGAAAACGGCTTCAAGCTGTACGTGAAGGAACAAGGCGGCAAGCTGGCCGGCCAGGAACTTGAATACTTCCAGGTGGACGACGAGTCCAACCCGTCCAAGGGTCCCGACAACGCCAACCGCCTGATCAAGCGCGACCAGGTCGACATCCTGGTCGGCACGGTGCACTCGGGGGTCGCCATGGCCTTGGCCAAGGCCGCCAAAGATTCCGATACCACCCTGATCATTCCCAACGCCGGCGCCGACGCCATCACCGGACCGCTGTGCAGCAAGAATATCTTCCGCACCTCGTTTTCCAATTGGCAGCCATCCTATGCCATGGGTCCGGTTGCCGCCGAAAAGGGCTACAAGACGGCCGTCACCATCACCTGGAACTATGCGGCGGGCAAGGAAGCCATCGCCGGCTTCAAGGAATCCTTCGAGAAGCACGGCGGCAAGGTCGTGAAGGAACTGACCCTGCCCTTCCCGAACGTGGAATTCCAGCCCCTGTTGACGGAAGTCGCCTCGATCAAGCCCGACGCGGTCTTTACCTTTTTCGCGGGCGGCGGCGCGGTGAAATTCGTGCAGGATTACGCCGCATCCGGCCTGGGCAAGACAGTGCCCCTGCTGAGCAGCGGCTTCATGACGGACGGCACGCTGAAGGCGCAGGGCGAATCGGCGCAAGGCCTGTTCACCACGCTGCACTATGCCGATGGGCTGAACACACCGCGCGACAATGCCTTCCGTGCAAACTATTCCAAGAACTACCCCAAGATGCAACCCGACGTCTATGCCGTGCAGGGCTATGACGCCGCCCAGTTGCTGGCCGCCGGCCTGGCCGCCGTCAAGGGCGATGTATCCAAGAAGGACGCCATGCGCAGCGCCATGAGCGCCGCCACCATCGACAGCCCGCGCGGCAAGTTCACCCTGTCCAAGGCCAACAATCCCATCCAGGATATCTACTTGCGTCAGGTCAAGGGCGACCAGAACCTCAGCCAGGGCGTCGCCATCAAGGCGCTGGCCGATCCGGCCCGCGGCTGCCGCCTGTAAGCCCAAGGAGCCTTCGTGGACCCGGTCATATTCCTGATTCAGTGCCTGAACGCGGTGCAGTACGGCCTGTTGCTGTTCCTGGTCGCCAGCGGCCTGACACTGATCTTCGGCATCATGGGCATCATCAATCTGGCCCATGGCAGCTTCTATATGATCGGGGCCTACATGGCTTTCGCCCTGCAGCCGGTTGTCGCCCAGTACGCGGGCGGAGGCTTTCTGGTCACCGTACTGCTCTGCCTGCTGCTGGCAACCATTCTGGGCTATTTTCTTGAATGGGCCTTCTTCAGTTTCCTGTACCGCCGCGATCACTTGCAGCAAGTCCTCATGACATACGGGCTGATCCTGGTATTCGAAGAGTTGCGCAGCCTGGCCGTCGGCAACGATGTGCATGGCGTCGCGCCGCCCGACTGGCTGGCCGGCTCCATCGCGCTGGGCGATGTCATGACCTATCCGGTCTACCGGCTGTTCATCTCCATCGTCTGCCTGGTGGTCGCAGGCCTGCTGTACTGGGTGCTGGGCCGGACCCGGCTGGGCATGATGATACGGGCCGGGGCCAGCAACCGCGAAATGATCAGTTCCCTGGGCATAGACATCAACCGCCTGTACCGCATCGTGTTCGCCATCGGGGTCGCGCTGGCGGCGCTGGCTGGCGCCATCGCCGCACCCATCTCATCGGTATACCCCGGCATGGGCAACAGCGTCCTCATCATCTGTTTCGTCGTGGTCGTCATCGGCGGCATCGGATCCATCAAGGGCGCCTTCCTGGCCGCCATGCTGGTGGGCTTCGTCGACACATTCGGCCAGGTTTTCTTCCCCAGCGTCGCGGGCGTGCTGGTGTACGTGCTGATGGCGGGCATTCTTCTGTTCAGGCCCGAAGGGCTTTTCAAGCAAGGCTGACTCATGCAAGCTATGTTGCGCCTCTTTTGCATGGCCGGGCTGTTGTGCCTGTTTGCCTTGTTCCCCCTGATCGCCAATGACTACTACATCAGCCTGGCGATCAAGATCATGATCTATTCCATCTTCGCGCTCAGCCTGCAACTGCTGGTGGGCGGCGCCGGCCTGGTCAGCCTGGGCCACGCGGCGTTCTTCGGCATCGCGGCCTACGTTACCACGCTGCTCTCGCCTGAATCCGGGCCGGGCAATCTGCTGTGGATGCTGCCCGCCGCCATGCTTTGCGCGCTGGCGTATGCCCTGCTGACCGGCGCCCTGGCGCTGCGCACCCGCGGCGTCTACTTCATCATGGTGACGCTGGCCTTTTCCCAGATGGCCTATTACGTCTTCCATGACACCGATGTGGGCGGCGGCAGCGACGGTATCTATCTGTACTTCCGGCCCGAGCTGCGCCTGGGCGAGTCGGTGCTGATCAATATCGACAGCCCCTACAGCTTCTTCCTGTTTACCCTGGCCTGCCTATTGCTGGTCTGGGCCTTCCTGGCCATGCTGATGCGTTCGCGCTTCGGCGCGGCACTGACCGGCATCCGGGTCAACGAGCAGCGCATGCGCAGCGCGGGCTACTCCACCTTCAATTACAAGCTGGTCGCCTACGGCCTTGCCGGCGCGCTGGCCGGCGCAAGCGGCTTGCTGTATGCCGCCAAAGACGGCTTCGTCAATCCCGAGCTGCTTGCATGGGAACAATCGGGCCTGGTGCTGCTGATGGTGATCCTGGGCGGCAGCGGCCGTTTATGGGGAGCCATCCTGGGCGCGGCCGGCCTGACACTGCTGCAAGAGGCTTTTCAGTCGCAGACCTTGTTCGGCGACTGGTCCGCCCATTGGCACCTGACCTTCGGCCTTAGCATCATCGCCCTGGTGGCCCTCATGCCCAACGGCCTGATCGGCCTCCAGGCGCAATGGCGAGGCCGGCGCAATCGGCGCGAGACCGCGCCGATTGCCCCCCTCCCAAGGACCAAACCATGACAGACGTTCTTCTGTCCGCGCAAAACATAAGCCGCCGATTCCGCGGCTTGACCGCCCTCGACCAGGTTTCCTTATCCCTTGCCCGCGGAACCGTGCATGCCGTCATCGGCACGAATGGCGCCGGAAAATCCACCCTGGTCAGCGTGCTGGCGGGCGAGCTCGCGCCCAACGAAGGCAGCATCTTCCTGCATCGCCAGGAAGTCACCTCGTGGTCGCAGCCGCGCCGCGCACGCGCCGGCCTGGGGCGCAGCTATCAGCGCAGCACCATTTTTCCGTCGCTGACCGTGCACGAGAACTGCCGCCTTGCCGCGCAGGCCGGCCATCAGGCCTTCTGGAACTGGGCCGCCCCCGCCAGCCGCTGCCGCTACAGCAACGAAGCGGCGGACCAGGCCATTTCCCTTGTGGGGCTGGAGCCGGACGTGCTCCAACTGGCCGGCCTGCTTTCGCATGGGCGCAAGCGGCAGCTCGAAATCGCCATGAGCTTGGCCACGCGGCCCAGCGTACTGCTGCTGGATGAACCGCTGGCCGGCATGGGACCCGAGGAAACCGAGAGAATGCTGGATCTGCTGGCATCGCTGAAAGCGGAGCATGCAGTGCTGCTGATCGAGCACGACATGGACGCGGTGTTCAAGGTGGCCGACGAGATCACCGTCATGGTCAACGGCAAGGTCATCGCCCATGGCCAGCCCCAAGCCATACGCGACAACCCCGACGTGCAGACGGCGTATCTGGGAGACGGCGAATGAGCCCCCTGGTCATGGCCGACGCCCTGCATGCCCACTACGGCGAAAGCCATGTGCTGCAAGGCGTCAGCCTGCGGATAGACCCAGGCGAATCCATAGGCCTGCTTGGGCGCAACGGCATGGGAAAAAGCACCCTGATACGAACCATCATGGGCCACGTGCCCGCCAGCGGCGGCACCGTCACTGTGCGCGGAAAGGACTGCACGCGGTCGGCGCCCTACCAGGTGTCGCGGCTGGGTGTGGCCTATGTGCCGGAAGGACGGGGGATATTTCCCAATCTGAATGTGCGCGAAAACCTGCAAGTGGCCGCCCGCCCGGGTTATGACGGCCGCAACGACTGGACCTACGAACGCGTGCTCGAAACCTTTCCGCGCTTGTCCGAGCGCCTGGATCACGGCGGACAGCAGTTGTCGGGCGGCGAGCAGCAGATGCTTGCCATCGGCCGCGCGCTCATGACCAATCCCGATGTATTGATACTGGACGAGGCCACCGAAGGGCTGGCGCCGCTGATCATTGCGGAGATATGGCGGATCATCGCCGCCGTGCGGGGCACCGGCATGTCGACCCTGATCGTCGACCGCAACTACCGCAAGGTTCTGGCCCACACCGATCGCTGCGTGGTGCTGGAAAAAGGCTGCCTGGTCGAAGCCCGGGACAGTGCGGCGCTGGCCGGCCGGCCCGAAGTGCTGATGCGCTACCTGGGCGTTTAGCGCGGGTCGAATGCCGCGGCGGCGCGGCCTATGCGGTCGTTCACAGCTTGCCAGGCGGCGCTGCGGGGCGGCTGTTCCATCAGGATGCGGGCATAGCCCTGCTGGTCCAGGCGGCGTAGCAGGGAATACAGGTCGCGCGCATACGAAGCCGGGTCATCCGGGCACTCCAGCCAGTCGACCTGCTCCATGGGATGCCCCGCGTGGCCCGGGAAAACCACCGCCGCCGTGCGTCCTTCGGCGGGCCGGGAAGCGTCCTCCAGCAAGCGCTCCAGCGGTCGCAGCAGCAAGGGTGTGTGCGGCGCGTAGTGCGCCTTCAGCGAACCCGAAACCTGCGGCGCGGCCGCATCCGGACGCGCCGGCTCCGCGCCCAATACCTCGGCAATCTGGGCGGCCGATATATGGCCGGGACGCAGCAGCACGGGACCGATGCCGCGCTCCGTGCGCGACACATCGACAATGGTGGACTCAATGCCCACCTGCGACGGCCCGCCTTCCAGCACCATCAGTTCCTCCGGCCCCAGATCGGGAAACTCGGAGGACACATGGGCGGCATGGGTGGGCGACACCTGTCCGAACTTGTTTGCGGACGGCGCGGCGACGCCGCCCTGCCCATTGGGCTTCAGGCGCGCAAACTCCCTTAGGAGTGCTTGCGCGACCGGATGCGACGGACAGCGCAGGCCCACGCTGTCCTGCCCGCCGCTGACGGCGGCGGGAATGTGCGCGGCCCGGGGAAGAATGAGCGTCAGCGGTCCGGGCCAGAATGCCTGTATCAGCGCGCGCCCTTCGGCAGGGACCGAAGCCGTCCAATAGCCGATGTCGGCCTCGGGCGCCACATGAACGATGACCGGGTGATTCGAAGGCCGGCCCTTGGCCTGATAGATGCGGGCGATGGCTGCCGGATTCTCGGCATCGGCGCCCAGACCGTAGACCGTTTCGGTGGGAAAAGCCACCAGGCGTCCAGCCTCCAGGCGCCGCGCGGCCTTGGCCAGCAACAGGGCCATATCGGACGGCGCCGGCGTTGCGGGCGTATTCATGCTTGAAATTCAATGCCCAGAATGCGCGCCACCCGCGCCGCGCCTTCCCGGGCCTGCGCCAAGGTCTGGCCCAGCACATTGATGTGCCCCATCTTGCGCCCCCGCCGCGCCTCGGCCTTGCCGTACAGGTGCAGTTTGGCGCCGGGCACTTCCAGAACCCGCGCCCAATCGGGCTCGCGCTTTACGCCGCTGGCCGGATCGAACCAGACATCACCCAGAATATTCAGCATGACGACCGGACATAGAGTCTCGGTGCTGCCCAGAGGCAAACCGGCCATGGCGCGGGCCTGTTGTTCGAATTGACTGGTGACGCAGGCGTTCATGGTGTAGTGCCCGCTGTTGTGGGGACGCGGCGCGATTTCATTGGCCACCAGGCTGCCATCGCTGAGCACGAAGAATTCCACACAGAGCACGCCAACATAGTCCAGCGCCTGCGCAATGCGCCGTGCCGCATCGGCCGCCTTGTCCGCCAGCCCGGGGGCCAGCAAGGACGCATCGACCGTGGAAACCGCCAGAATGCCGTCGCGGTGCTCGTTCTGCGCCGACGGGTAAATCACGGTCCGGCCGTCGGCGCCGCGCGCCATCACCACCGACAGCTCACTGGCCAGCGGCAGCATGGCCTCCAGCACGCATTCGGCTTCCTTGAATTCCGCAAACGCCGCCTGCGCTTCCTCGCGGCTTTTGACCCGGGCCTGTCCCTTGCCGTCGTAGCCCAGGCGAGCGACTTTAAGAATACCCGGGAAAAGCTCCGTGGACGCCGCGGCGATATCGGCCCGATTCCGGACGGGCGCATAAGGAGCAACGGGCACGCCCGTGCCCTTGATGAAGGCCTTTTCCTGTATGCGGTCCTGGACCACGGCCACCGCATCGCCTGAAGGGCTTACGGCGGAGCGCAGCGCCAAGGTCCGCAGGCTTTGCGCGGGCACGTTCTCGAATTCGGTGGTGATGGCCTTGCAGCGCTTGGACAGTTGTTCAAGCCCGGCGGAGTCTTCGTAGCCGGCCCGGATATGCAGTTCGGCAACGGCGCCCGCTGGACTGTGCTCGTCGGGATCCAGCACCGCCACTTTGTAGCCCATGCTTTGCGCCGCATGGCAGAACATGCGGCCCAACTGCCCCCCTCCTATCATGCCCAGCCAGTCTCCCGGCACGATAGTAAAGGAATCAGAAGCTTCATTCATGGGTGACAACCTGTCGTCAAAAACAAGAAACAAAAATACGGAAGACCGCGCTACATCGTGACATGGGGGGGAACCACCATGGCCCTGGCCGCCTCGGTCTGCCTGGCGCGAAACGCCACCAGCTTCTGCTGCAAGGCCGGATCGGTCGTGGCCAGGCAGGCAATGACATGCAGGGCCGCGTTGGCGGCTCCCGCTTCACCGATGGCGAAGGTGGCGACCGGCACGCCCTTGGGCATCTGCACAATGGACAACAGGGAATCTTCGCCGCGCAGATACTTGGAAGGCACCGGCACGCCGAATACCGGCACGGGGGTCAGCGCCGCCATCATGCCCGGCAAATGCGCCGCCCCGCCGGCGCCGGCGATGATCGCGCGCAGGCCGCGCTCGGCGGCATGGGCGCCGTAGTCCACCATATCGAGCGGCATGCGGTGCGCCGACACCACCCGCATTTCGTGGGCGATGCCGAATTCCTCCAGGATGGCGTCGGCATGCTTCATGACATCCCAGTCACTGGACGAGCCCATGATGATGCCCACCACCGGCGCCGCGCCGTCATTGCCTTGCTTCGGATCAGTCATGTGAAATCCAGCCATATAAATGCAAAGAGCCCCCAATGGACTCTTTATTGTACGGGCTGCCGCGCAATGCGCGCGGCGCTTATGCCATCAGGCGGTCGGCCGCCTCGCGGTATTTGGCCGCTGTTTTTTCGAGGACTTCGGCCGGCAGCTTGGGCGCGGGCGGCGTTTTATCCCAGGTCTGGGTTTCCAGCCAGTCGCGCACGAACTGCTTGTCGAAGGACGGCGGGCTGACACCGACCGCATAGCCCGAGGCCGGCCAGAAGCGCGAAGAATCGGGGGTCAGGACTTCGTCCATCAAATGCAGTTGGCCCTGTTCGTCAAGCCCGAACTCGAACTTGGTATCGGCGATGATGATGCCCTTGCCGGCCGCGAACTGCGCCGCTTCGGAATACAGCTTCAGGGTGACGGCGCGGATTTTTTCGGCCAGTTCTTGCCCGATCTGGCCCACCACATAATCGAAATCCACGTTCTCGTCGTGCGAGCCGAATTCCGCCTTGGCGGCTGGTGTGAAGATAGGCTCGGGCAGGCGGCTGGCCTGCTGCAAGCCCGGCGGCAAGGCAACGCCGCAAATGCTGCCCGTGGCCTGGTAGTCTTTCCAGCCCGAACCGATCAGGTAGCCCCGCGCCACCGCTTCCACCAATATGGGCTTCAGGCGCTTGACCACCACGGCGCGGCCCGCGACCTGGTCCCGCTCGTCGGCGGCGACCACCTCGGCCGGATCGATGCCGGTGGAGTGATTGGGAAGAATGTGGGCCAGCTTCTTCAGCCAGAACTCGGTGAGCTCGGTCAGCACCTGCCCCTTGCCGGGAATGGGGTCGTCAAGAATGACATCGAAGGCGGAAATGCGGTCGGACGCCACGATCAGCAACTTGTCATCGCCTACCGCGTACATGTCGCGCACTTTGCCGCGAGCGAGCAGAGGCAGCGATTTGATGCTTGATTGATGTAGAGCCTGAACCACGATGTATCCTTGAAAAAGAATCGATACCCCTAGCCGGGGATTTTTGCCTTGGGGCGGCCCGGCGGCAACAATGCCCCCCACGCTGCACCTTCGGCGCGCTGCCCCCCGAGGGGGGCGCTTTTTGCCTTGGGGCGGCCCGGCGGCAAAAATGCCCCCCACGCTGCACCTTCGGCGCGCTGCCCCCCCGAGGGGGGCGCTTTTTGCCTTGGGGCGGCCCGGCGGCAAAAAATCCCGCCGGCATCCTGCCGGACGGGATCAGAGCTAGATCTGCGACAAGCGCATTGATTGAATTACTGAACGACTTGGGCCAACTCGCCGGCGGCGTAGCGCTTGGCCATTTCGGACAGCGATACCGGCTTGATCTTGCTGGCATTGCCGGCGGTGCCGAATTGCTCGTAGCGCTGTTTGCAGATTTTCTTGGCGGCTTCGCGGGCCGGCTTCAGGTATTCGCGCGGATCGAACTTGCCGGGGTTCTCTGCCATGAAACGGCGGATGGCGCCCGTCATGGCCAGCCGGATGTCGGTGTCGATATTGACCTTGCGGACGCCGAACTTGATGGCTTCCTGGATTTCCTCGACCGGCACGCCGTAGGTTTCCTTCATGTCGCCGCCGAATTCGCGGATCTCGGCCAACAGGTCTTGCGGCACGCTGGAACTGCCGTGCATGACAAGATGGGTGTTGGGCAGGCGGCGGTGGATTTCCTTGATGCGGGAAATCGACAGGATGTCGCCCGTGGGCTTGCGCGTGAACTTGTAGGCGCCATGGCTGGTGCCGATGGCGATGGCCAAGGCGTCCAGCTGGGTATGGCGGACGAAGTCGGCGGCCTGCTCGGGATCGGTAAGCAGCTGCTCCATGGTCATGGTGCCTTCCGCGCCGTGGCCGTCTTCCTTGTCGCCCTTCATGGTTTCAAGCGAGCCCAGACAGCCCAGTTCGCCCTCGACGGTCACGCCCAGCTTATGAGCCATTTCGACCACTTTGCGGGTGACATCCAGGTTGTATTCGTATTCGGCGATGGTCTTGCCGTCGGCCTGCAGGGAGCCGTCCATCATGACGCTGGAAAAGCCCAGGTCGATGGCGCCCTGGCACACGGCGGGCGACTGACCGTGATCCTGGTGCATGACGACGGGAATGTTGGGATAGGTCTCGACCGCGGCCTGGATCAGGTACTTCAGGAAGCCTTCGCCGGCGTATTTGCGGGCGCCGGCGGATGCCTGCATGATGACCGGGCTATCGGTTTCAGCGGCGGCTTCCATGATCGCTTGAACTTGCTCAAGGTTGTTGACGTTGAACGCTGGTATGCCATAGCCATTCTCGGCTGCGTGGTCGAGCAGCTGGCGCATGGAAACAAGGGCCATGAAAAGACTCCTGAAATCAATTAATAAGGGTTCCAGCCATTTTACCCGAATGTACAGGCCCGCTTGCCGCCGCTGGTATCGATACGATACAGATCCCTTCTTAATCTGTACGGGCAGCCGGCCGAATGGCGGATTTGGGCCGGAAGGCCTTGACGATCTCGTCGCGCGTTTCGATATAGGGACCGCCGATCAGATCGATGCAATATGGGACCGCCGCGAAAATCCCAGCCGTCAGCACCTGGCCGTCGGCCCCCTTCAATCCTTCCAAGGTTTCCTTGATAGCCTTGGGCTGGCCCGGCAAATTGATGATAAGCGCCGCGCGATCGGCGGTTTCACGTATGACGGCTACCTGCCGGGACAGGATGGCGGTGGGCACGAATTTAAGGCTGATCTGGCGCATCTGCTCGCCGAAGCCGGGCATTTCCTTGGTTGCGACGGCCAGGGTGGCCTCAGGCGTCACGTCGCGCCGGGCCGGGCCCGTGCCGCCCGTGGTCAAAACCAGGTCGCAGCCCAGAACATCCACCAGCTCCACGATCGTGTCCGATATCCGCCGCGCCTCGTCGGGAATCAGCCGCGCCGCATATTGCGGCGGCTGGACGATGGCTTGCGTCAGCCAGGACTGCAAGGCGGGTATGCCCTGATCTTCGTAGGTTCCGCCGGCTGCGCGGTCGGAAACGGAGATAAGGCCCACCAGGAGTTGATCCGGATGCTGGCGTACAAGGGCTGGCGGCAGGGACATGAGGTTTCCGATTAAAAAGGTTAATGCTTGATGGCGATGGTCTTGACCGTGGTGAAGCCATACAGGGCTTCGAAGCCTTTCTCGCGGCCATAGCCCGATTGGCCCGTGCCGCCGAAAGGCAGCTCGACGCCCCCGCCCGCGCCGTAGTTGTTGATGAACACCTGGCCCGAACGGATGGCGCGGGCGATACGCAGCTGCCTTGCGCCATCCTGCGTCCAGATGCCGGCCACCAGGCCGAAGGCGGTTCCATTGGCGATGCGCAAGGCGTCGGCTTCGGTCTCGAAGGGAATGGCGGCCAGCACAGGGCCGAAGATCTCTTCTTGAGCCAGGCGGTGCGCGGGCGGCACATCGCCCAGCAATACGGGCGCCTGATAGAAGCCGCCCTTGGGTGCGTTGGGATCGAGCGCCCCCTGCGCCGCAAGCGAAATACCCGAGCTTTCGGCCTCTGCCAGAAATTGGCGCACGCGCGCCTGCTGTTTGGCATTGATCAGCGGCCCGCAATCCGGATCGTCGCTCGCCGGCCCCGTGCGCGTGGCCTTGAACAGTTCGGACAGCCGCCCGACGACATCGGCATAGATGGCGCGCTGCACCAGCAAGCGGCTGCCCGCCGAGCAGGTTTGCCCCGCGTTCTGAATGATGGCATTCAACAGCACCGGCAAGGCGGCTTCGATATCGGCGTCGGAAAACAGTATCTGCGGAGACTTGCCCCCCAGCTCCAGTGTGACGGGGGCAAAATGCCCCGCCGCCGCCATGGCCACCTGCTGGCCGGTCTGCGGCGAACCGGTAAATGAAATATGGTCTATGCCCGGATGCGCGGACAGGGCGGCGCCCGCCTCGATGCCCAGGCCGGTGCAGATATTCAACGCCCCGGCGGGCAGGCCGGCTTCCATGGCGATTTCAGCCACCTTCAGCAGCGACAGGCAGGCGTCCTCGGCCGGCTTGACCACGCAGGCATTGCCGGCGGCCAGCGCCGCCCCGACGCTGCGCCCGAAAATCTGCAAGGGATAATTCCAAGGAACGATATGGCCGGTCACGCCATGCGGCTCACGCACGGTCAGCACGGTGTAATTGCTGGGGTAAGGGATGGTCGAGCCATGCAGCTTGTCGACCGCGCCGGCGTAGAACTCGAAATACCGCGCCACGGCGGCGGCGTCGGAGCGAGCCTGCCGCATCGGCTTGCCCGTGTCCCTGGATTCGATCTGGGCCAGTACCTCGTGCTGATCCTGCAGGGCGCGGCTGACGCGCAAAAGCAGCCTGCTGCGCTCGGCCGGCGCCATCTTGCCCCATGCGCCCTCGAAGGCGGCGCGGGCTGCCCTGACGGCCACATCGATGTCGGCTTCGCCCGACCGGGCGATTTCGGCGTAAAGCTGGCCGTTGGAAGGATCGATGACCGGCACGGTTTGTCCCGCCAGCGCGCTTACCCATTGATTGGCGATAAAGTTCTTGTGCATCATGGCATTTGCCCCGTAGTGATTGGTTAGCATGGAGCCTTTGCCCGGTCCCCGGCTTTCCGAATTGTTATTCTACGATGAAGGCTCTATTTGATTGCGCACAGAAGATGAACACTGAAAAACACACCATATTGTTGGCCGGCGGCGGCGACCTGTGCCGCCGCGCGGGCCGCATCCTGCTTGCGCAGGGACATGATGTCTGGGCCTTGCGCCGCCGTCCAACCGCGCAGGGCACGGCCGGCCTGCAATGGCTGAGCGCCGACCTGGCCGATGCCTCCACGCTGCGCCTGCCGCGTGGCATCAGCCATGTGCTTTACGCCGTAAGCCCCGGAGAACGCAGCCCGCAAGCCTATCGCTCGGCGTTCGTGGATGGCGCCGCCAACCTGCTGGCGGCGCTGGACCCCGGGGCCTTGCGCCGTTTCGTGTTCGTTTCCTCGTCCGCCGTGTATGGCGCCAGCCAGGACTGGGTCGACGAGGACACGCCGGCCCATCCGCAGGGCTATAACGGCGAAATACTATTGGAGGCCGAGAATCGCCTGCAACAGCACCTGGGCGGCAAGGCTGTGGCGCTGCGCCTGTCGGGACTGTATGGACCGGGCCGCACACAGTTGCTGGACAAGCTGCGCCAAGGCCGGGCCGCCGTCACCGAAGATCCGGTTCACTGGACGAATCGCTTCCACATCGAGGATGCGGCGCGCGCCTGTGCCCACTTGCTGATGCTGGATCAGGCGCAGTCCCGCTATGTCGGCAGCGATGACAGGCCTATGCCCATGGCGCAGCTGTACGACGCGCTGGCCGACATGCTGGGCGCGCCGCGCCCCGCCAGGGCCGGCGCCGCGCCGACCGAAGCCGGCGGCAAGCGCCTGAACAACGCGCGCTTGAAAGCCAGCGGCTTCGCGCTGGACTGGCCCGACGCTATCGAAGGCTATCGGGCCCTGATCAGGGTTTGACCGGCCTATCCTTGCGCGCGCTGCTGCAGGATTTCCACGGCCGGCAGCGTCCGGCCTTCCAGGAATTCCAGGAAGGCGCCGCCGCCGGTGGAGATATAACCCACCTTGTCCTCGATGCCGTATTTGGCGATCGCCGCCAGCGTGTCGCCGCCGCCGGCGATCGAAAAGCCTTGGGAATCGGCGATAGCCTGGGCCACCACCTTGGTGCCGTTGGCGAACGCATCGAATTCGAACACGCCCACCGGGCCGTTCCAGACTATGGTTCCGGCCTGCTTCAGGATGGCGGCCAGTTGCTGGGCGGTGTCGGGGCCGATATCCAGGATCTGGTCATCGCCGGCGACATCAGCCGCCGCCTTGACCGTCGCGGCCGCCGTCGCGCTGAATTCCTTGGCGCAAACCACATCGGAAGGAATCGGCACATCGGCGCCGCGCTGTTTCATCATGTCGATGACGGCGCTGGCCTGGTCCATCTGATCCGGCTCCGCCAGCGACTTGCCTATGGACAGGCCCGCCGCCAGCATGAAGGTATTGGCGATGCCGCCGCCCACCACCAACTGGTCGACCTTGCCGGCCAAGGCTTGCAGAATGGACAGCTTGGTCGAAACCTTGGAACCGCCCACGATAGCCACCAAGGGGCGCTTGGGATTTTCAAGCGCACGGCCCAACGCGTCCAGCTCGGCCTCCAGCAAAGGCCCGGCGCAGGCCACCGGCGCAAAGCGCGCCATGCCTTGCGTGGTCGCCTCGGCGCGATGGGCGGTGCCGAAGGCGTCGTTGACATACACATCGCATAACGCCGCCATCTTGCGCGCCAGATCCGTATCGTTCTTTTTCTCGCCCACATTGCAGCGGCAGTTCTCCAGCAGCACCACTTGGCCGGGTCCGACCTGGACGCCGTCCACCCAGTCGGCCAGCAGCGTGACCGGCAGGCCCAGCAATTCCGAAAGCCTGCGCGCGACCGGGGCCAGCGTATCGGCCGGAGCCACCGTGCCTTCCGTGGGGCGGCCCAAATGCGAGGTCACCATGACGGCGGCCCCGCCATCGAGCGCCATGCGTATGGCGGGCACGGAGGCGCGAATGCGGGTGTCTTCGGTGATTTCACCGTCCTTCAAGGGCACATTCAGATCCGAACGGATGAATACGCGTTTGCCTGAAAGCGCGCCCGACGAGGCCAGGGAAGAAAGAGTTTTAATGGTAGACATAATGCGAACGGCCCTTAGGGGATAGGACAGACACGGCAAGGGCGGGTTGCCCCGCCCTTGCCCATGAAAAAACCCGGCTTATTTGGCCGACATCAGCGCAACCGTGGTATCGAGCATGCGATTGGAGAAACCCCATTCGTTGTCATACCAGGAAGACACCTTGACCAGGGAACCCGACACTTTCGTCAGGCCCGCATCGACCGTGCTGGAAGCGGGATCGTGGTTGTAGTCCACCGACACCAGCGGTTCGTCGTTGTATTGCAGGATGCCCTTCAGAGGGCCGCTTTCCGAGGCCGCCTTCAGGATGCCGTTGACTTCTTCCACAGTGGTCTCGCGCGCCGCCACGAAGGACAGATCGACGATGGACACATTGATGGTGGGAACGCGAATGGCGTAGCCGTCCAGCTTGCCGTTCAATTCAGGCAGGACCAGGCCCACGGCCGAAGCGGCGCCGGTCTTGGTCGGGATCATGCTGTGCGTGGCGGAACGGGCGCGGCGCAGGTCTTCGTGATAGACGTCGGTAAGGACCTGGTCGTTGGTGTAGGCATGAATGGTCGTCATGAGGCCATTGACGATGCCAAGCTTCTGGTGCAAAGGCTGGACCAGCGGGGCCAGGCAGTTGGTGGTGCACGACGCGTTCGAGATGACCGTATCGCTGGCCTTCAGCACGCCGTGGTTGACGCCGTAAACGATGGTGGCATCGACGTCTTTGCCGCCGGGGGCCGAGATAATGACTTTCTTGGCGCCGCCTTTCAGGTGCGCGCCGGCCTTTTCCTTGCTGGTGAAAAAGCCCGTGCATTCAAGCACGACGTCCACGCCCAGTTCGCCCCAAGGCAGGGCCGAGGGATCGCGGTTGGCCAGTACACGGATCTTGTCGCCGTTGACGACCATGTAATCGCCATCGACCGTCACCGTGCCGGGAAACTTGCCATGGGCGGTGTCGAAACGAGTCAGATGGGCATTGGTCTTGGGATCGCCCAAATCGTTGATGGCCACGATTTGAATATCGTGCTTCTTGCCGCTTTCGTAGTGCGCCCGCAAAATATTGCGCCCAATACGGCCATAGCCGTTGATCGCCACGCGTATCGTCATTATTGCTCTCCTGTTTATAAAACCTGTTCGACGGCCGCAGCGACGTGCTCGGCGGTCAAGCCAAAAAACTTGAACAAGGCACCGGCCGGCGCGGATTCGCCGTAGGTATCAAGACCCACCACGGCACCGTCCAGACCGACATACTTGTACCAGCCCGATGTAACGCCCGCCTCGACGGCGACGCGCGGCAAGCCCTTGGGCAGCACCGATTCGCGCCATTGCCGGTCTTGCGCATCGAATACGTTGGTGCAAGGCATGGAAACCACACGGACCGCAATCCCCTTGGCGGCCAGCTGCTCTTGCGCACCCAGCGCCAGCGCCACTTCGGATCCTGTCGCAATGATAACCGCGCGGGCGTCCTGCGCATCGCGCAGCACATAGCCGCCCCGGCTTATGCCGGCAATGGCCTGCGCGTCGCGAGGCACGAAGGGCAGGTTCTGGCGGGACAACAGCAAGGCGCTGGGACCGCCGTCGCGCACAGTCATGCCCACGCTGCTTGGACGCTGAATGGCATAGGCCCACGCGGCCGCCGTTTCAGTCGTGTCGCAAGGGCGCCAGACATGCAGATTCGGGATCAGCCGCAGGCTGGCGGCATGCTCCACCGACTGGTGCGTGGGGCCGTCCTCGCCCAGGCCGATGGAATCGTGCGTGAACACATGCACCACCCGCTGCTTCATCAGGGCGGCCATGCGCAGCGCATTGCGCGAGTAGTCGGAAAACGTCAGGAAGGTGCCGCCGAAAGGCAGGTAGCCGCCATGCAAAGCCACGCCATTCATGATGGCGGCCATGCCGAACTCGCGCACGCCGTAATTGATGTGGCGCCCAAAGCGCAAATGCAGCTCTCCGGCGCGTACCGGCTCGGCGCCCTTCCAGTCGGTCAGGTTGGAACCGGTCAGGTCGGCGGAGCCGCCCAGCATCTCGGGCAGCATCTCGACAAGGGCGGTAATGGCCAATTGCGAGGCCTTGCGCGTGGCGACCGTTTCGGCTTTCTGGTTGGTGGCTTCGACAAAGGCGCGGGCGCGCTCGGCGAAGTCGCCGGGCAGCTCGCTTAGCATGCGGCGCTGCAATTCGGCGGCTTCGGCGGGATAGGCCTTGGCATACGCATCGAAACGCTTTTGCCATTCGCCCTGCTGCTGTTGCCCATTTTTCTTGCCGTCCCAATAAGCATAGATTTCGGCGGGTATATCGAAAGCGGGGTAGGGCCAGTTCAGCGCTTCGCGGGTAGCCTCGATTTCGTTCGCGCCCAGGGGCGCGCCATGCACCTTCTCGGTGCCGGCGGCGTTCGGAGCGCCCTTGCCGATGATGGTCCGGCAGCAAATCAGTGTGGGACCCTTGCCCTGCCCGGCCAGCTTCTGCGCCTGGACGATGGCGGCATCGACGGCCTCGATATCATGGCCGTCGACATCGCGCAACACATTCCAGCCATAGCTTTCAAAGCGCTGCGGGGTGTTGTCGCCAAACCAGTTCTCGACACGCCCATCGATGGAGATTCCGTTGTCGTCGTAGAAAACGATAAGCTTGGACAGCTTCAGCGTGCCGGCCAGCGAGCAGGCCTCGTGCGAGATGCCTTCCATGAGGCAGCCGTCGCCCACGAAGGCATAGGTGTAGTGGTCGACGACGGCATGGCCTTCGCGATTGAATTCCTGGGCCAGCAAGGCTTCGGCCAGCGCCATGCCCACGGAATTGGCCAGTCCCTGGCCCAGGGGGCCGGTGGTGGTTTCGACGCCGGAGGTAATGCCCACTTCGGGGTGTCCGGGCGTGCGGGAATGCAGTTGCCGGAAGTTCTTGAGCTCTTCGATGGGCAGGTCGTAGCCGGTCAGGTGCAGCAAGGCATAAAGCAGCATGGAGCCGTGCCCGTTGGACAGCACGAAGCGATCGCGGTTGGCCCAGGTCGGATCGGCGGGGTTATGGCGCAAGTGCCGCGTCCATAAGGCCTCGGCGATATCCGCCATGCCCATGGGGGCGCCGGGATGACCCGAATTGGCTTGTTGAACCGCATCCATGGCCAGCGCGCGGATAGCGTTGGCCATGGACGAATCTTGGGCAGGCGTAAGGCTCATTTAAGACTCGCAAGAGGATAACGGGCCGCATGGCGGGCCGATCCTCGTCATTGAAGGTTTACAAAGCCTCTGATTTTACCACCGGGGGGTGGGGGTGGTTTTTGCCCGGAATACGCCCGTTTGCAAAGGGTTTTGTGCCAAGAGAAGTAAAGGCTCGCGGGGGGTAAGGGCTGCGCCGGGCTAACGCGCCAGCGGCCCTGGCTGTGCCAGGGCTCCCCGCGCAGCCGGACAGCGCGGCCTTGCATCCCCCGTGCCGTTCGCCCGCGCGGCGCTGCGCAAACCGCCCGGCACAGCCCTTACCCCCCGCGAGCCCGCACAGACCGTGGCAAGCCATTTCAACCCCACCCGCGTGCGACTCGATGCCATTTCTGCTTCAAGGCCCGGGTGGCATGGCCTGGGGCTGGCGGTTACGGGCAAGCCGCGCGGGCAAAGGAAATGGGGAGGCAAGTGCGCGGCTGTCTGAGCCCGGGCTTATGGACGGCTGGGGGCCGTCCATTCGGGCGAGTTCCGCGCACGCCCCGTTTCCTTTGCCGGCGCGGGCAGTCACGGCGCAGCCGGGACCTTGCACGTCTAGCCGGCACCAGGCCATGCCACCCGGGCCGTTCAACAAAAAAGCACAACTCAATACCAGCGAAGGGTCAAACCGCTAAACAGACAGCCTGCGGAAGCACAACATCATGGCTGCCGGGTGCATCAAGCATCGCGCCATAAAGTATGATGCCTCACAGTCATCCGCAGACAGCAACCTCAATCACATATGGCTACCCCCAGATTCTTCTGCTCCAAGCCCCTGACTGCTCACACCACCATTGAGCTCCCGGAAGCGCTTGCCCATCACGCCATACGCGTCCTGCGCCTGAAACCGGATTCGGACATCGTCCTCTTCGACGGCCAGGGCGGCCAGTACGCCGCGAAGCTAATCATTGACGGGAAACGCGGCCACGCCGCCTTGGGAGACCACGATCCCATCGAAGCCGAGCTCGACGGCCGCATCACCCTGGTCCAGGGCATACCTTCCGGCGACAAGATGGACTGGATCATAGAAAAAGCCGTTGAACTGGGCGCCATTCGCCTCGTTCCCATCGCAGCCCGCCGCAGCGTGCTGCAACTGACCGGCGAACGCCTGCGCAAGCGCCTGGAACACTGGCGCCGCATCGCCCAGGCCGCCAGCGAGCAAAGCGGCCGCAACCGCATCATGGACATTGCCGATCCCCTCTCGCTGGAACGTTATCTGGCCGATGGCGCGATCGATGCCGCATCGACCCTGCTTTGCCACCCCGGCAGTTCCCAAAGCCTGGCCCAGGCTCTCCAGGCGGAACAAACCGAACTGACCTTGCTGGTGGGCCCCGAAGGCGGATGGTCGGACGAAGAACAGGATCTGGTGGCGCGCCACAAGCTGACCGCGGTCAGCTTCGGCAAGCGAGTATTGCGCACCGAAACCGCGGGACTCGCGTTGATTGCGGCGGTCAGCGCCCTGCGCGGCTGGAGCTAGTCTTCGCGGCCGCCCGAATAGGGCGTGGGCTCGACACCGGGCTCGGGATCGGGATGCTTGCCCGCATGCTCGACGGCAAAGGCGAAGCGCCTGTCGTTATTCGAAGCAAATTCGACCACATCGGCGCACACTCCAAGAATGGCGTCCGAATCTTCCGCCAGCGCGGGATCCCCCGAATGCAGCTTATGGAACCACAGAAACAGGCCGTTCTTGTGATCCAGCACCGTATCGCACAGGCAGTCATACAAGGCATCCAGGTTGCCGCCGAAATACTCTGGAAAATCCACGGCTTTCACCACGGCGCGCAAGACGGCGGACCGGCTGCGGGCGCGATCGCAATCGACAACGAAGGCGCTGATACCCGCTGCCCGGGCGGCATTGAACGCCTCGTCCTTAGAGACGACGGACGCATCGATCAAACCGCCTTTTTGCAATTTCTTTTGCAATGACTGCGCTTGGCTCATGGGGGCGCCTCCTTGAAAAACGCTTTTACTTCTTCAGCACGGCTCATGCCATCGGCCCGCCCCAGGCGGATCAGTTCCCGGGTATAGCCAGCCTCGAACAACAGATAAGAAATCAATGCACCGCCGCCGCCCATTTTGGGTCCGGAAGCCGACGATACACCAAGGACGCGAAAAAGGGTACGAGCGGCGCGCGGCATCTGATCCAGATGCGCAAGCGCCATCTCGTCCAGAGAACGGCTGGGAGTCACGACAAAAGTGCTTACCGGACGCAGCGACTGGCTTTTTAATACATTTACCGGCAATTGCGCAAGCAACTCGTTGATGCGTTGCATGCGTTCCACATCCATGGACAAGCTATCCAGGAAAATATTGGACAAGGCATGGCCGCCGATTTGCGCAAGCGTCGGGTAATTGGGGTTGATTTCCTTCTTTTCCGGATGCGTATCGTCCTTATAGCCCGTGCCGATCACGAATATTTTTTTCGCCCCCAAATGTATCGCCGGGCTCATGGGCGCCAGTTGCCGCATGGAACCATCGCCGCACCATTGCGTCTGCCCCCTGATCAGCATGGACTGCGCCGGAAAGATGAAGGGCAAAGAACTCGAAGCCAGCAGGTGGTCCACGCCTATCTTCGACGACACCGCCTGGCGCAGCGACCGCTGCCACGGTTTGATCGTGCCTTTGGATTGATAAAAAGTGATGTGTTCGCCGGTGGTATATGCCGTGGCCGTGATGGCCAGCGCCCGCAACGCCCCTTCCGACAGATTGCGCTCCAACTGCTCGAAATCCAGCGTTGCGGCCAGAAGCTCGCCCAGCGGTTGATTATCCAGCAATGAACGCGGTTGCCGGCTGCGCAAGTCGGGCATCAGCCAACCGACGGCCAGCATGGCGAACCAGCGCAAGCCCGTGCGCAGCAGACGGGCCGCATCGGCGTGATACACCATGCCTGTTTGCAGGTTGCCCCACAAGGCCTCCAGCTTGTCCATGGCCACATGGGGGTCCTGTGCGTGGCATGCCAATGCGCCGGCGTTGATTGCGCCGGCGGAGGTCCCGCAAATGATCTCGAAGGGGTTGACGAAATCCGGCGAGCGCTCGGGGTCGAGAACGTCCAGAATGCCCGCAAGCACTCCCACCTGGTAGGCCGCCCGCGCCCCGCCGCCCGTCAGGACCAGGCCAACGGGATGGCTGCTGCCGGCACCCATGCGCTCAGGTAATGCGCGGGGTGTTGGCATCGAGCACGGTCAGCGCCGCCATGTTGACGATGCGGCGCACTGTGGAGCTGGACGTAAGGATGTGAACCGGCGCATTGACGCCCAGCAGGAAAGGGCCTACCGCCACATTGCCGCCCGCCGCGGTCTTGAGCAGGTTGTACGCGATGTTGCCCGAATCGACATTGGGGCAGATAAGCAGGTTGGCCTCGCCATGCAGGCGGGTTGTCGGAAGTATGCGCCGGCGCAGCGACTCGTCGAGTGCGCAGTCGCCATGCATTTCGCCGTCGATTTCCAGTTCGGGCTCGCGTTCGCGGATGATGGCCAGGGCTTCCTGCATTTTGGCTCCCGACGCGGAGCTTCCCGTGCCGAAATTGGACCGCGACAGCAGAGCCACCTTGGGCTCCATGTTAAGGCGCCGCATTTCCGCCGCGGCCGCGATGGTGATTTCGGCCACTTGCTCGGCGTTGGGATTGTCGTTGATGTGGGTATCGGCCAGCGCGATGGTGCGCTCGGCCAACAGCAGGATATTCATGGCGGCGTAGGTTTTTACGCCCGGAACCTTGCCGATGACCTCATCGATGAAGCGCAGGTGATCCGCATACGCTCCGACGGTGCCGCACACCAGGCCATCGGCATCTCCCAGGCGCAGCATCATGGCGCCGATCAGGGTCAGCCGGCGGCGCATCTCGACGCGCGCCATTTCCTTGCTGATGCCGCGACGGCACATGATTTCCCAATACGTCGTCCAGTACTGATGAAAGCGCTCGTCGTAATCCGGATTGGTGACTTCGACATCCTCGCCCAGCCGGATGCGCAATCCGAACTTCTTGATGCGGTCGGCCAGCACGGCGGGACGGCCCACAAGGATGGGGCGGGCGAGCTTCTCGTCGACGATGATCTGTACCGCGCGCAGCACGCGCTCTTCTTCGCCCTCCGTGAACACGATGCGCGTCTTGCCGCCGTCGCGCACCAGCTTCTTGGCCGTCGAGAACAAGGGCTTCATGAAGGAGCCCGAGCGGTACACAAACTGCTGCAGCTGCTCGGCATAGCTTTCTATGTCGGCCAACGGGCGCGTCGCCACGCCGTCATCCATGGCGGCCTGGGCCACGGCCACCGCGATGCGCACGATCAGGCGCGGATCGAAAGGCTTGGGAATGAAGTATTCGCGGCCGAATGACACGCCGTAGGTGCCGTAGGCCGCCGCCACGACATCGTTCTGCTCTTCCTGGGCCAGCTTGCAGATGGCCAGCACGGCGGCCTTCTCCATGCCGCGCGTGATTGTGGTGGCGCCGACATCCAGCGCGCCGCGAAAGATATAGGGAAAGCACAGGACATTATTGACCTGGTTGGGGTAGTCGGAGCGGCCGGTGGCCATGACCACGTCATCGCGCGCCGCATGCGCGTCCTCGGGCAGGATTTCGGGGTTGGGATTAGCCAGCGCCAGGATCAAAGGACGAGCGGCCATGCGGGCGACCATGTCCGGCTTAAGGACGCCCCCGGCCGACAGGCCCAGGAATACGTCGGCGCCGTCGATAATGTCGCCCAGAGTCCGTGCAGACGTTTCCTGCGCGAAACGCTGCTTGTCCGGGTCCATGAGCACCGTGCGGCCTTTGTAGACCACGCCTTCGATATCCGAGACCCAGATGTTTTCCAGCGGCAGGCCCAGGTCGACCATAAGGTCCAGACAGGACAGCGCGGCCGCACCGGCGCCCGAGACAACCACCTTGACCTTGGCCACTTCTTTGCCGACCACCTGCAGGCCGTTCAGGAAAGCGGATGAAACGCAAATGGCCGTGCCGTGCTGGTCGTCATGGAACACCGGAATGTTCAGGCGTTCGCGCAGCTTGCGTTCGACGGTAAAGCACTCCGGCGCCTTGATGTCTTCCAGGTTGATGCCGCCAAAGGTGGGCTCCAGCCCCGCGATGATCTCCACCAGCTTGTCCGGATCGGTTTCGTTGATCTCGATGTCGAAAACGTCAATGCCGGCGAACTTCTTGAACAGCACCGCCTTGCCTTCCATGACCGGCTTGGAGGCCAGCGGGCCGATATTGCCCAGGCCCAGCACCGCCGTGCCGTTGGTGATGACGCCAACCAGATTGCCGCGCCCGGTGTAGCGGAAGGCATTCTGTTCATTGGAAACGATTTCTTCGCAAGCGGCCGCTACGCCGGGGGAATAGGCCAGGGCCAGGTCCCGTTGATTGGACAACTGCTTGGTCGGCGTGACGGATATTTTTCCGGGGCGGCCGTGTTCATGGTATTCCAGAGCGGCTTTGCGAAGGGTTTCTTCCATGGCGAATTCGAATGTCTGAAGTGAAATAGACGCTCATTCTAGTCCCTTGCCACCGTTTGGAACATGGGGCCATGCATGAAAAAGGCAGGGGCGGCGCCGTTTTTTATATGTCCTGTCCCGGATAGGGAAAAAGATCGGAGGGGTCGAAAAGCGACTTCACCTGAGTGTCCAGTTCGCCGGCTTGCGCGGCCAGGTCGCAAGCGGCCGCCCTGGCCGACGAGTAACGGTCGGCGTAAGCCGGCTCAGAGCCTGGCCGGGCCGATTGCTCGTCGATGACTACCCACTCCACCCAGCCCAGGTCTCCTCCGTGGCCCAGCAGCAGCTGCGCCAGGTTGACGGCCTGCCCGGGTCCAGGCGACAAGGCATCCAGCCGATAGCGCGCAGGCCATAGACGATTCTGCCGGCAAGCCTGGGCGTCGGCCCCGGCCGCCAGTTGGAACAGCGACGGAACAAGCCGCTGCAAGCGAGCCCCCTGCAGCGGCTTCCGGTTGTTTTCCCCGAAAGGTCCGAGACTGACGTTGGAGCCGTCGGCCAGCATGACGGACGCATGCACCACTCCCGACCTGCCGGTTTCGCCCACGGGCCAATCGCACAGGCTGCGATCGGCCAGCCAGGCCGCCACCGTGATGTGGCAAGGCAGGTCGGCAAACTGGGCCAGCCCGGCCGCCTCCAGTTCGCCCAACAGGCAGCCGGGCTGGACGAACCATTTGCTGCTGCCCGGCTCCAGCCGCTGGCAGTTGCCCAGGTCGCGGCCCGGTTCGACCCACAACACAGGCTGGTCGTTCAGCCGGGCGGCATGAGGCACCCCGTCCAGAGCCAGCACCACCTGATATTCGGCGCACAAGGCCAGGGCCTTGTGAACATCGGATGCCTGCTTGGGCACCAGGCGGGCGCTGCCGGGGCCGTCGCCCTTGTCGAATTCGAAAAATGTACCGGACACCACATTGCGCACGCGTTGGCAAAAAGCCTCCCAGGGGGTTTGGGAGGTGCGTCGGCCGGTCAGGAAAGCGCGGCGGGACGAAGACTGCATGTCTGGATTCCTTTGTACCTACTTCAAATAAAAGCCCACGGAGAGGCCCACCCATTACAATTGCTGCTTTTGCCTGAGATTTTCGCCTTATGTCCCGTCTTGCCAAGCGTACCGAACAAGTGATGCCATTCTACGCTGTGGAGCTATTCAAACAGGCCAGCGCCCTGAACGCACAGGGCCGCGACATCATCAGCCTGGGAATCGGCGAACCCGATTTTACGGCCCCTGCGCAAGTCGTTGAAACCCTGAATCGCGCCGCCCAGGCCGGGCTAAGCGGATACACGCCCCCGGCCGGCATTGCAACGCTGCGCGACGCGATTGCCCACTACTATGCGCAACAGTTCGGCGCGGCCGTCGATCCCGCCCGCGTGATCGTCACGTCGGGCGCGTCGGGAGCGCTGCTGCTGGCCGGCATGGCGCTGATCAATCCCGGCGACGAAGTACTCATGCCGGATCCTTCCTATCCGGCCAACCAGAACTTCGTTACCGGATCAGGCGGCATACCAAGGCTGATTCCCTGCTCGGCCGACCAGCGCTTCCAGCTCGGCGCCGACGACATACGCAAGCATTGGGGCCCGGCAACCCGCGGCGTGCTGATCGCATCGCCCAGCAATCCCACCGGAACGACCATCGCCCGGGAAGACCTGAAGGCGCTGATCGCCGAAGTCAGGCAGCGCGACGGCTTCATCATCATGGACGAGATCTATCTGGGTCTTTACTATGGCGATGCGCCGCAAAGCGCGCTTACGCTGGATGACGACATCGTCATCATCAACAGCTTCTCCAAATACTTCCACATGACGGGCTGGCGCCTGGGCTGGCTGATCGTCCCCGAGTCCATGGTTGCGGCGATCGAGAAGCTGGCGGCCAGCTTGGCGATCTGCGCGCCCGCTCTGGCCCAGCATGCGGCCTTGACCTGTTTCGAGCCCGAGGTCATGCGCATCTACGAAAACCGGCGCCTGTCATTCAAGGAAAGAAGGGACTATCTATTGCCCGAATTCGAACGCCTGGGCCTGCATGTTCCGGTGGCGCCCGACGGCGCGTTCTACATCTACGCCGATATCCGGGCGCACAGCCGGGACAGCAGCGATTTTTCGCACAGGCTGCTGCATGAAGCGGGTGTGGCGGCGGTGCCGGGTCTGGATTTTGGGCCGGCTCACGCCGCGCACAGCATGCGTTTTTCGTATGCGACGGGGCTGGATCGCCTTAAGGAAGCCGTAAGCCGCATGGAGCGCTTCCTGGCCTGATCAAAAAAACCGCAAAAGACGCGGCTGAAATGCGCGCTAGCGCCGCACAGGAATGCCCGAGGCCAGGGCGATGCGCCGCCATTCGGCGATGACCTTGGCCCCGTAGCCGCCGTCGCCGGGACCTGTGGCGCCCACGTAACAGGCCAGGCCGCCTTCCACCGAACCGCGCCGCTTGATGCAGTCGTACAGAATTTGGACGCCCACCCGCATGTTTGCAATGGGATTCAGGGCGGCCATGGTCCCGTCGCTGAAGGATTCGAACTTGTCTTTATGCACGCTGGTCATCACCTGCATCAGCCCCTGCGCCCCCACATGGCTTTCCGCAAACGGGTTGTAGCGGGACTCGATGGCAATGACCGCCAGGATCAGTTGCGGGTCCAGGGCCTTTTCCTTGCCCACCACAAAAGCCGTATTGACGAGCGCGCCCGCAACGCTGTGGGCGATCTTGTATTTGCGGGCAATATAACTGCGCAGGGCCTGCGCCTGGCTGCCGGTCATGCCGGCCGCATGCCGGCCAGCCAGCGAAGCCTTTAGGGCATTGCTGAAGTTGAGCAGGCCAGTTGCGGCCGGCGCCGCCGCTGCCGCCTCGGCGGCGCCGGCCGCGGCAAATGAGTCGTCGTCGGCGAACGAGGCCAGCATGTCCTGCTTGAGCCCATCCGGGCGCAAGGCTATGATCAATGCCTCGTGTATCTGCCTTGCCTGTTCGCGCAAAGAAGGCACGGCCGCGCTCAGCACCACGGTGACCAGCACGGCGATCCCAAGGTAAATGGCGCAGACATGCACGAATTCGCCAAGCTGGTAACCGGCTGTGCGCATGGAACGACTGACCATGCTATCGGAACCAATGACCGCCATTGCGCCCCTTCCCAATAAAATAGAGAACGTCGATGTTAACCTTCTCTGGTCGGAATGATGTAACCCGACTGTAACCTGACTGGCCTAATCCTGTGAAATATCGTGATCTAAGAGACTTCATCGCCCAACTCGAAGCCAAAGGCGAGCTCAAGCGCGTGGCGCATCCGGTTTCCACCGATCTGGAAATGACCGAGATCAGCGACCGTGTGCTGCGTGCCGAAGGCCCCGCCCTGCTCTTCGAGCAGGTCATGCACAAGGGCCAGGCGGCGCAAGTGCCTGTGTTGACCAATCTGTTCGGGACGCCCCGGCGGGTGGCCTGGGGCATGGGGGCTGAGGACGTCGGCGCACTGCGCCAGACGGGCGAGCTGCTGGCGTCCCTGCGCGAACCCGAGCCTCCGCGCGGACTGCGCGATGCCCTGGCCACCGTATCGATGCTTAAAGCCGCGCTGTGGGACATGAGCCCAAAAACCATCAAGGGCGCCGCCTGCCAGGAAGTCGTGCTGGAAGGCGACGACGTGGACCTGGACCGGATTCCCTTGCAACGCTGCTGGCCGGGCGACGTCGCCCCCCTGCTGACCTGGGGCCTGGTCATAACGCGCGGGCCCAACGCCAAGCGCCAGAACCTGGGCATCTACCGCCAGCAACTCATCGGCCGCAACAAGCTCATCATGCGTTGGCTGTCGCATCGCGGCGGCGCCCTGGATTTCCGGGACCACGCCCTGGCCCATCCCGGCAAGCCTTTTCCCATCGCCGTTGCGCTGGGCGCCGACCCCGCCACCATACTGGGCGCGGTCACGCCGGTACCCGATAGCCTGTCCGAATACCAGTTCGCGGGCTTGCTGCGCGGCTCGCGCACGGAAGTGACCAAGGCGCTGGGCAGTGATCTGTCTGTGCCGGCCTTTGCCGAAATCGTCCTGGAAGGACACATACTGCCGTCGTCCGACAGCCGCGCCATCGAGCCCGTGCCGCCCGAAGGCGTCGCCGCACCCGCCGACACCGGATACGAAATGGCGCTGGAAGGCCCTTACGGCGACCATACCGGCTACTACAACGAACAGGATTGGTTTCCGGTCTTTACCGTGGAGCGCATCACGATGCGCCGCAATCCCATTTACCACAGCACCTACACCGGCAAGCCTCCCGATGAGCCGGCCGTCCTTGGCGTGGCCCTGAACGAAGTATTCGTGCCGCTGCTGAAACGGCAGTTGCCCGAAATCGTGGACTTCTACCTGCCCCCTGAAGGATGCAGCTACCGCCTGGCGGTGGTTTCCATGCGCAAGCAATATCCCGGCCATGCAAAGCGCGTGATGTTCGGCCTATGGAGCGTATTGCGCCAGTTCATGTACACCAAGTTCATTGTCGTGGTCGATCACGACATCAACCCACGCGACTGGAAGGAAGTCGTATGGGCAATGACCACCCGCATGGATCCCGTCCGGGATACGGTCCTGGTCGAAAACACCCCTATCGACTATCTGGACTTCGCTTCGCCGGTTTCGGGCCTGGGCGGCAAAATGGGCCTGGACGCCACCAACAAATGGCCGGGCGAAACCCAGCGCGAATGGGGCACGCCCATTGAAATGGACGCCGCGGTCAAGACGCGCATAGACGCCATCTGGGGCGAGTTGGGCCTGTAGCCTTCAGACAGGCGGCAGGCGCTTTCCGCGCAGGCCGTCCATTCAGGGACGCTCAGCCCTCTTTGCGGTTCATGCTGCGAGCCACCTGCCAGCTAAGCAGCAGGCCCGCGCCGATACGCCACCAGCGACGGCGCTTGCCCATCCCGCCCAGGACGGCGGATACGCTGGACGCAAGCAGGGGGTAGCGCCTCGTCAGCGTAAGCGCCTGGAATATCCAATCGGTCGGCGACTTGCTTGAGGCTTTGGGAAAGGCGCTGCGCAGCATGGCGCGCGGCGTCAGCGCCTCGCCCAGACTCCGGACGCCGCGCGCCATGCTTTGCCGCTCCAGAGCGGCGCGAGCGCGCAGAAGCTCGATTTTCAGGGCGCGTTCCCGGGCCGGCTGGCTTGGCTTCATGGCAGATCCTTGTTGGCGGGCCAATCGGGAGCCGACGGCGAGGGATCGCGCAGGCGCTCCACCAAAGCCAGGTCGCGGCGCAGTTCATCGACGGTCGCCGAAAAAGGCATGGGTGAGAACAGCAGCTTGCGGCGCACAGCCCAAAACAAGCCCACCCCCAGCACCGCATATAGCAAGGCCAGGAAACCCAGCGCCAGATAGCGCTGATCCGTCGGCCAGAAATACAGCGCCACCGCTATCGAAAAGACCAGTACGGCCAAGGTGAGAAACAGCAGCGCCCCGAAGGCCATGCCCAGGATGGCAATCAGATTCGATTTCTGCTCGGAGGCCTCGAGCGAGAACAGTTCGAGGCGCGTGCGCACGATGGAAAGCAGCGTGCAGGCCAGATCGCCTACCGATTGTCGAAGCGCCATAGATCGCCCTTTACGATGGATGGGTCGTGAGGGGTTGCCCGCCTAGCGGCGGCAAATCAAGGCGCCAATCAGCACCCCTGCCAAGCCTGCCATACCGATGGCTTGCCAGGGATTGTCATGGACATAGTCGTCGGTTGCCCGCGCCGCCCGGCGGCCGCGCTCCAACAAGGCGTCCTGAGTATCGTACAGCGCCTCGCGCGTGCGCTTGAGCGAACGCATGGCGCTTTCACGCAGCTCCGCCGCCTTGTCGCCCGTCGCTTCAGCGGCTTCCCGCAGAAGCTTCTCGGCATCGTCCAGGCTTTCCTTGACGCTTTCGATGAATTCCTCTTCGCTTGCTTGAACGTTTTTCTTTGTTGCCATGATCAGCTCCTAAATCAAGAGTCGGTTAACACAATACTACGGCACAACTAAAAACCTGCAATCCGGATGCGGCTATTCAAGCCGGGTTACCTCGACCAGCGACGTCACGCCGCTTTGCTGGCTTTCTTGCTTCATCACCATATGCACATCGGGACAGAACCAATCGGTGACCGACGAGGTCATGCCAGGCACAGGCAAGACCAGCCCGTTGAATGAAGCCTGCGTGGGCTCGGTCCGGCGCGTATAACGCACCGGCCAGCATGACTGCTCGCCGGCCGCCGTTTGCATGGCCTGGCGTTCGCCCACGGTTTTTTGCCCGGTATGGACAACGATAGGCTGCGTCTGGACGGCCTTCTTGTCAAGATTGATCTGAAAGCGAAGGGCCGGGAAAGTCTGGCCAGCCCGCGTAATGGGCTCGCCATAAGCGAATAGCCCCAGCATGCGCAGATCGAACTTGCCGTTCACCGGCTCGCGCTTGCCCTGGGCGTCGCGCCGCTCGAAGGTCGCCTTGCCGTTCTTGACAGCCATCCAGTAATCGATCGAGGACTTGCCGGGCGGCAAGCCTGCCAGCCCGAACGTGGCCGTGCCCCGCACCCGCGCTTGGCAATCATCGCCCTTCTTGCTGACTTCGGAAAAGGCTAGGTCGGCGCCCAATTGCATGCCGCCCGAGCCGGTAAGCTGCGCCCGGCCGCCATCATGCATGAATGGCGCCTGGCACAGGCCCGCCATGGCCGGGCTTCCCGCCAAGCCCAGCAGCAATCCCGCAAGACCCCAATACCAATGTGCACAACGCATAGACATCGCCTGAGTAACATGCCGAGCTTTCATACTACCTTATTTGCACGCAACGCTCTGGGCATTTGACGATGAAACGTTAGAAATCATGTACGTGGGTTACATCCGAATCTGATTCGATCAAAGCCGGCGGATTGCTAGACGACTTTTTGCCGCGTGCCGAAAATACGGTCGCCGGCATCGCCCAGGCCGGGAATGATATAGCCGTCCTCGTTCAGGTGGCTGTCTATCGACGCCGTATAGATGTGCACGTCCGGATGGTGTTTCTCGACGGCGCTTATGCCCTCTGGAGCCGCCACTAGCACCAGCGCCCGGATGTTCCGGCAGCCCGCCTTCTTCAATAGGTCTATGGTCGCCACCATGGAGCCTCCCGTGGCCAGCATCGGATCGACGATCAGCGCCAGGCGCTGGTCCAACTGCCCCACCAGGCGCTCCAGATACGTTTGAGCTTCCAGGGTTTCTTCGTTTCGGGCAATGCCCACCGCACTGACCTTGGCCCCGGGTATCAGGCTGAGCACCCCATCCAGCATGCCTATGCCGGCCCGCAATATCGGGACGACGGTCACTTTCTTGCCGGCCAGTTTTTCGACGTTCAGGGACCCCGACCAGCCTTCGATGCTGGCCGGCTCCAAAGGCAAGTCTTTCGACGCTTCGTAGGTAAGCAAAGCGGCGATCTCCTGGGCCATTTCGCGGAAATTCTTGGTGCTCAGGTCGGCGCGGCGCATCAGGCCCAGTTTGTGGCGTATGAGCGGATGGCGGATTTCGTGTGTGGGCATGGTGCTTCCTTTACATAAACCTTGCATAAGATGATAACGGAGCGCTAGCGCGCGGCGAGCCAGGCAACCAGGGCATCGTCGAAAGCGCGCACGGCCGCCGAGCGGTCATCGTTGACGAAGCTGACCAGAATATAGCGCTTGCCGCTGGCACCCAGAACGTAGCCGGCCAGTCCCCGGACGTCGCGCAAGGTACCTGATTTAAGATGCGCCATCCCCTTGGTTTCGTCGTCGCGCAGCCGACGCCGCATGGTGCCGTCGACGCCCGAAATGGCCAACGAGGAAATGAACTCGGGCATCAGGGGCGAGCGCCAGGCGGCTTCCAGCATGCCAGCCAGCCCCTGTGCCGTCAGCCGGCCCGTGCGCGACAGCCCCGCGCCGTTATCGATGACCCATCCCCGGGTATCGACGCCCTGGCTTTTTAGCACCTCCAGCAAGGCGGCGCCGCCGGTCTGCGTGGTGGCCCCGGCGCCCCGCTTTTCGGCGCCCAGGGTCAACAGCAAGGTGCGCGCCATGACATTGTTGCTTTGCTTGTTGATCTGGCGGATGGTGTCGGCCAGCGTTTCCGAATCACGCCACACCACCGGCGTCAGCCCCGCCGGCATCTTGCCGTCCCGCAGGCCCTTGGCCAGGGTGCCGCCCAGTTCCTTCCATAGCATCTGGAACAGTGCGGAAAAATATTGGGGCTGCGACAGCGCCAGGCGGTAGACGCTGAATTCGCCGCAGGAACCGGCCGCCGTGCCGCTCAAGCGGACGACAATATCGCGGCCCGAGGCGGCGATCTGCGTCGAAACCGAAGGCGAACCGGGACAAACCGCATCGCTCCATCGGATCTCGCCGTCGATGCGCAGGCCCTGCACGGGAGGGTCGATGATAGGGACCCACTTGCGGGCCTGGCGATCGGGCTGAAACAAAAGGCGCACGGCGCCCAGGCCCACCATCATGGTGTCCGGGCTGGCGTTATAGGGCCGATCGGGCGCGCCGTCGAATTCGCCCGGATCGCTGGCGACCTGGCCGAACATGGACCGGTCCACCACGACCTCGGAAAGATTCTTGATTCCGCGCAGACGCAACTCGCGCAACAGGCCCCACAATTCTTCCACAGTCAGGAAGGGATCGCCCCCGGCCTTCAGGTACAAGGGGCCGCTCAGCGTGCCATAAGCGTCGACCCGCCCGCCGTCCTTGGCGAAAAAAGCCGTGCGCCATGTGTAGTCGGGCCCCAGTCCCGACAAGGCGGCCCAGGTTGTTACCATCTTCATGACGGACGCCGGATTGCGCGGTTCCGCGGCATTGACGGAAATCAACGGCGGACCGCCTATCTCCTGCACATAAAGCGACATCGAGTTGCCGGGAAGCCGCGTCGCCCGCCATAGCTTGTCCAGTCCGTCGGGCAAATTTTGCGCAAACGCACTTCCGGCGGAAAAACAAGCCAGCGCCCACACCAGGATCGCGCGGCGTAGCCATGCGCCCCGTATACGAGCCCAACCCTGCGGCGGCGGCAAGAATGACATGATGCGGCGTCCCTGAAAAAAGCATCAGCATAACCAAAGAAGGCCCTTCCTGTATGGGGCTTGAGCAGAAAATCACGGCGGCGGCTTAAAATACCGGCACAAAATTCATTACGGGCGCATGCCGCGCCCCCTAGCAGACTTTTCACGTGAACCCTGATCTCGAACTTTCCCAGTTCAATTACGAGCTGCCGCAGGAACTCATTGCCCAATCGCCCGCCGCCCGGCGCGTCGACAGCCGCCTGCTCCACCTGGACCCGCAAGGCGCGCTGCACGACCGGCAATTCGTCGACCTGCCCAGCCTGCTGAAACCCACGGACCTGCTGGTGTTCAACAATACCCGCGTCATCAAGGCCAGACTGCTGGGACAAAAGGAAAGCGGCGGCAAAGTCGAAGTGCTGGTCGAGCGCATCACTGCGGCAACGACGGCGCTGGCGCATATCAAGGCCAGCAAATCGCCCAAACCCGGCAGCCGGCTGATACTGGCCGATGGCGCGTTTGCCGCCACCGTCGCGGGGCGCCAAGGCGAATTGTTCGAGATCGAATTTCCGGAGCGCGTGCTGGACTTGCTGGACCGCCATGGCGCAACGCCCCTGCCCCCATACATAGAGCATGCCGCCGGCCAGGAGGATGACGAGCGCTACCAGACGGTGTATGCACGCGAACCCGGCGCGGTGGCGGCCCCCACGGCGGGCTTGCATTTCGACCAGGACATGCTGGCGCGCTTGGCGCAGTTGGGCATCGCCCAGGCCTTCGTCACGCTGCATGTGGGCGCCGGCACTTTCCAGCCGGTGCGCACGCAAAAGCTCAGCGAACACATCATGCACGCCGAACGCTACAGCGTGCAGCCCGAAACCATCGCCCGCATAAAGGCCACGAAGGCGGCTGGCGGCCGGATCGTGGCCGTGGGCACCACCAGCGTCCGGGCGCTGGAATCCGCCGCGCCGCATGCCGGCGCTTCCGGCGTCATCGAGGGCGACACCCGCCTGTTCATTACACCCGGATACAAATTCGCCTGGGTGGATGCCCTGATCACCAACTTCCATCTGCCCCAATCCACCCTGCTCATGCTGGTTTCCGCCCTGGCAGGCATGGAGCCCATTCAGCGTGCCTATGCGCACGCCGTCCAATCCCGGTATCGCTTCTTCAGCTACGGCGATGCCATGTTCATAGAATCCGCCAAGCAATGACCGGTTTACAGTTCAAGCTCCTGGCCACCGACGGCGCTGCCCGCCGGGGCCGGATCACCCTTAATCACGGCGTGGTCGAAACGCCCATTTTCATGCCCGTGGGCACCTACGGCAGCGTGAAAGCCATGCTGCCGCACGAACTGGACGAGGTCGGCGCGCAGATCGTGCTGGGCAATACGTTTCACCTTTGGCTGCGTCCCGGCACCGAGGTCATGGAAAAGCACGGCGGGCTGCACGGCTTCATGCAATGGAACAAGCCCATCCTGACCGATTCAGGCGGCTTCCAGGTGTTCAGCCTGAACGGCTTGCGCAAGATCACCGAGGAAGGCGTCAAGTTCGCCTCGCCCATCGATGGCGCAAGGCTGTTCCTGACGCCGGAGGAATCCATGCGCATCCAGCGCGCGCTCAATTCCGACATCGCCATGGTCTTCGATGAATGCACGCCCTACGAGATCGACGGGCGCCCCGCCACGACCGAAGAAGCGGCCCAGTCCATGCGCATGTCGCTGCGCTGGGCCCGGCGCTCTCGCACCGCCTTCCAGGAAATGGAAAACCCCAATGCCTTGTTCGGCATCGTCCAGGGCGGCATGTACGAGAACCTGCGCGATGAGTCCCTGGCCGGCCTGATAGATATCGGTTTCGAAGGCTATGCCATAGGGGGGTTGTCGGTGGGCGAGCCCAAGGAAGACATGATGCGGGTGCTGGCCCACGTTGCGCCGCGCCTGCCGGCCGACGCGCCCCGCTACCTGATGGGCGTGGGCACGCCCGAAGACCTGGTCGAAGGGGTAAGCCGCGGCGTGGATATGTTCGATTGCGTCATGCCGACCCGCAATGCGCGCAACGGCTGGCTTTTTACACGCTACGGCGACATCAAGATACGCAATGCCCGCTATCGCGACGACACCCGGCCGCTGGATCCTTCCTGCAAATGCCATACGTGCGGCCATTTTTCCAGAGCCTACCTGCATCATTTGCAGCGCGCCAACGAAATCACCGGCTCGCGCCTGAATACCCTGCATAATCTGCATTTCTACCTGACCATCATGCAAGAGATGCGGGAGGCCATCGCGGCCGGCCGTTTCGAGCAGTGGCGGGCGGAATTTGCCCGCGACCGGGCTCGCGGCATCGAATAAGCAAGATATCGCTACAATACAGAGTTAACCAAAAATACTTCAGGAGTACATACAATGGCCGCAATCGAAACCTTGACACTGATTACCGCCCAGGCTGCCCCTGGCGGCGAGAACGCCTTGATGGGCATGCTGCCCATCATCTTGATGTTCGTGATTCTTTACTTCCTGATGATCCGTCCGCAAATGAAGCGTCAGAAAGAACACCGCAACATGGTCTCCGCACTTGCCAAGGGCGACGAAATCATCACGACCGGCGGCCTGCTGGGCAAGGTCACCAAGGTAAGCGACAGCTACATCACCGTAGAGATCAGCATGCTGGGCGACAAGCCGGTGGAAACCGTGGTGCAGCGCACGGCGGTCACCTCGATACTGCCCAAGGGCACCATCAAGGCGCTCTGATCCGATGTGTGCGCTCCGGATCGCCGTCCGGGGCTTTTATCCGCTTTAGCCTGTTGATCGACAATGAATCGCTACCCTCTCTGGAAGTACATCACCGTACTGGCAGCCCTGGTCATAGGCCTGCTTTATACGCTACCGAATTTCTTCGGGGAATCGCCCGCGGTTCAAGTGGCCGGCGCAAAATCCACCGTCAAGGTTGATAACAATGTGCTTGCCCGCGTCGAAGACATACTGAAGCGCAGCAACATCACGCCCACCGGCTCCCATTTCGAACAGAATGGGCCGGTAGGAACAGTGCGGGTGCGGCTGGAATCGACCGACGTCCAGCTTCGCGCCAAGGACATCATCGAGAAAACGCTGAACCCGGACCCGTCCGACCCCGATTACACGGTGGCGCTGAACCTGCTGCCGGCCTCGCCGAACTGGCTGTCGTCGCTGGGGGCCCACCCCATGTACCTGGGCCTGGACCTGCGCGGCGGCGTGCACTTCCTGCTTCAGGTCGACATGAAAGGCGCCCTGACGGGCCGCTACGACTCCATCGCCAGCGATGTGCGCAATACCCTGCGCGAAGCCAAGATCACCACGGCGGGCGTCGAACGCAGCGACCTGTCCATCGTATCGGCCTTCAGCAGCGCCGATGCCCGCGACCAGGCCGCCTCCGAGCTGCGCCGCGCCATGCCCGACATGGTATTTACGAACAGCGGCGAAAGCGGCGGGCAGTTCACCCTGACCGGCAAACTGACCGACCTTGCCGTAACGCAGGTGCAGACCAATGCGCTGAAGCAGAACATCACCACGCTGCACAACCGCATCAACGAGCTGGGCGTGGCCGAACCCATCATCCAGCAGCAAGGCGCCGACCGCATCGTGGTCCAGTTGCCGGGTGTGCAGGACGTGGCCAAGGCCAAGGAAATCCTGGGCCGCACGGCCACGCTGGAAATCCGCATGGTCGACGACTCCCCCAGCGCCATGGCCGCTCTTAGCGGCGGTACCGTACCCTTCGGCCTGGAACGCTACACCGACCGCGACGGCCGCCCGCTGCTGCTGCGCCGCCAGGTCATCCTGACCGGTGAAAACCTGCAAGACGCGCAGCCCGGCCGCGATCAGCAAACCCAGCAGCCATCCGTAAACCTGACGCTGGACTCAAAGGGCGCGCGCATCTTCCGCGACGTGACCCGCAACAACATCAACAAACGCATGGCCATCGTCCTGTTCGAACAGGGCAAGGGCCAGGTCGTGACGGCCCCGGTCATCCGCAGCGAGATCCCCGGCGGCCAGGTTCAGATCACCGGCAGCATGTCTGCCCAGGAAGCGGCCGACACCGCGCTGCTGCTGCGCGCCGGCGCCCTGGCGGCGCCCATGGAAATCATCGAAGAACGCACCATAGGCCCAAGCCTGGGCGCCGACAACATCAAGCAGGGCTTCAATGCCACGCTGTATGGCTTCATCGCCATCGCCATCTTCATCATTCTGTACTACCACTTGGTGGGGCTGTTCTCGACCATAGGCCTGACGTTCAACGTGCTGCTGCTGCTGGCTGTTCTGTCGATGCTGCAGGCCACGCTGACGCTGCCCGGCATTGCCGCCATCGCGCTTACGCTGGGCATGGCGATCGACGCCAACGTGCTGATCAACGAGCGCATCCGCGAAGAGTTGCGCAATGGCGCTTCGCCGCAGCAGGCCATACACCTGGGCTTCGATCGGGCCTGGGCAACGATTTTCGACTCCAACCTGACCAGCCTGATCGTGGGCGTCGCCCTGCTGGCTTTCGGTACAGGGCCGATACGAGGCTTTGCCGTGGTTCACTGCATCGGCATCCTGACCTCGATGTTCTCGTCGGTCATCGGAGTACGCGCGCTGGTCAATCTTTTCTACGGCAACAAGCGCCGCTTGCAAAGCATTTCGATCGGCCAGATCTGGAAACCCGAAGAAAAATAATGCAGTCGCCGGCTGTGCGAGCCGCCGGCGCGGACCAACTACAGGCATAGCAACATGGAATTTTTTCGTATTCATCGCAGCATCCCGTTCATGCGGCATGCGCTGGTGCTCAACCTGATCAGCCTGATCACGTTTGTTGCGGCGGTGGTGTTCATTCTTTTGCGGGGCTTCCACCTGTCGATCGAATTCACCGGCGGAACGGTGATGGAAGTGCATTATCAGCAAACCGTGCAGGTGGATGATGTGCGCGGGTCGGTGCAGAGCCTGGGCTATACCGACTTCCAGGTACAGAACTTCGGCACCTCGCAAGACATCATGATCCGCCTGCCCTCGCGCGAAGGCGAGGATGCCGGACAGCAAAGCGAGAAGGTGATGCAGGCGCTGAAGCAGCAGCACGCCGATGTGGAACTTCGGCGGGTGGAGTTCGTGGGCCCGCAAGTGGGTCAGGAACTGCTGCACAACGGCCTGATGGCGCTGCTGTTCGTGGTGTGCGGAATCCTGCTGTACCTGGGATTCCGGTTCGAGTGGAAACTGGCGCTGGCCTGCGCGATCGCCAACTTGCACGACGTGGTGATCATCCTGGGCTTTTTTGCGTTCTTCCAGTGGGAATTCTCTCTATCGGTATTGGCTGGGGTGCTGGCGGTGCTGGGCTATTCGGTGAACGAGTCCGTGGTGGTGATGGATCGTATCCGCGAGAATTTCCGCAAGCAGCGCAAGATGCCGGTGTCGGAGGTTATCGATCTGTCGATCACCCAGAATATTTCGCGGACCATCATCACGCACGGTTCGACGCAGATGATGGTGATGTCGATGTTCTTCTTCGGCGGCCCGACGCTGCATAATTTCTCGCTGGCGCTGACTATCGGGATCTGGTTCGGTATCTATTCGTCGGTGTTCGTGGCGGCGGCCATTGCGATGTGGCTGGGTGTGAAGCGCGAAGACCTGGTGAAGCCGGTGAAGAAGGATGATCCGGCGGCGGAAGTGATGTAAATATGGTTTAGGCCGGAGTCGGATTCCGACTAGGAAAGAGCCCGCTTGAATGTTAATTCTCGCGGGCTTTTTTATTTCCATGTCTGCTGCTATCTGAGCTCTTAAGACGCCGGCAGGCGGGTGGAGCGGGGGGTGAAAGGCTGGCGGCGTGTTTGGTGGGTTGAGGCCCTTCAGTGATTCAATCCGCGAAGTCGAATGTTGGTTCGTATTCGACCGGAAAATTGACTGAGCGTGCAATAAAGCAGACTTCATGAATCCGATCATGGATAGCATGCGCGGCAGCCATATCGCTTCCGGCGCGTAGCGTGATTTTGGGGCGAAGTGTGACAGAGATGAACCGGCCGGCAGCGTTTTCGTCCACTTCGCCTATACCAATCGGCGTGTCCTCATAGCCCATCACGACAATGCCCTGGACGGCGGCATAGTGCAAATACCACAGCATGTGGCAAGCCGCCAAAGCGGAAAGCAAGAGGTCCTCGGGGTTCATCTTGGAAGGATCACCGCCCAATAGAGGATCGTTCGAGCAGTGAATGACCGGCTTGCCTGTCACGGATATGTCCCACGTCCGATCATAAGAGCGGTAGCTTTCGGTTCCTTGACCCCTATTGCCCGTCCAGGCAATTTGCGAAAAATATTGATGCGACATGGGTTCTCCGTGACTGAAGGCGCGTACGGCAAATATACGCCCGACTGAAGGCGACAGGAACTATACGATCCATCGCACTTTCTTCGACAACACGATCACATGATAAAAAAATGCCCGCAAAAATGCGGGCATTTTTGGGCACGGAGTTGGCCTGGCTGGCTACTTCCCGCCGCCCGTCGCATGCACGACATAGGCCACAATGGCATCGATGGATGCCTCGTCCAGGGAGTCGGCGAAGGAAGGCATGACGCCCATGCCTTCCTGCATTACCTTTTTGATGCGTGCCGCATCGGGTTTCAGCTCGTCAAGATCGGGGCCGATAGTCCCGGTGGATCCCGCATCTTTCAGGGTGTGGCACACGGCACAGGCGGGCACAGCATCCGATATGAACAGGGCTTTGCCCTTTTCCAGCTGGGCATCGGAGCCAGCCGCAAAACTGGCTCCCGCCACGCCCATCCATAAGACGCCCGCCACTGCCGGCAATACAAAACGCTTCATTTCTTTCCTTAGGCGACTTTGACCACCACCATGTGGTCGCGCCAGCTGTTGTTGATGTAACCGCGATTATTCTCACGGCGTGCTTCGGGCTGGGTATCGCCAGCCTCGTTGGTGGCCCGGCAGGCCAGTTCGTGCGTGCCGGCGGCCAGGTCGGCGCTAAAGACGAATTCACGCCAGGCGTATTTGCCCAGGTCGGGCCCGACGAACTCGGCCTTCTTCCAGTCTTTGCCGCCATTGACCGAGACTTCGATGGACTTGGCCGCGGTCATCCCGCCCATGGCGATACCGCTGATCTGCACACGCCCGGCCGGAACGGTTTGATCCGGGTCGGAGGGGAAGTTGATCCAGGACTTGACCGGCAGTTCCCAAATGGAGTCCTGGCTGGGGCTGGGTTTCTCGCCCACCGGCGTCCATCGATAGCTGGTTTGCTGTATTTTGGCCGGCGACTGCTCTTTGGTGAATGCCAGGTGTTTGATGTACTTGATGGAGTTCACGCCGGTATAGCCGGGCACGATGATGCGCAAAGGCCCGCCATGCGCCAGCGGCAGGGCTTGGCCATTCAGCTCCCATGCCAGGATGGCGTCTTCAATGGCTGAAATCGGCACCGATCGCTCGACCCGGATGGTGTTGGGATCCAGGCCTTGCGGAATGGGCTCGCCGCCCGTGCTGGTCATGTAGACCATGCCATCCGCCATGCCTCCTACCGCTTCCAACAGCGCCTTGACCGGCACGCCGGTAAAGATGACGCAACCGGCGGCGCCGACGGTCCATTGGGTGCCGCTGGGCTTATGGGGAAACCAGGCCCGGCCGTTGCCCGAGCACTGCAAGACCATGGGCACGGCCGCCAACCCCAGGGTTTTAAGCTCTGCCACGGTGAAGCTGCGTGGCTTGGCAACGCCGCTGACTTCCAGCGTCCAGCTGTCGGGCTCTTTCATCATGCTGGCGTCGGTCGGCGGCGCCACATTGTTGCGGACGAACAGGCGATTGGTCGGTGTGATGACGCTGTTTCCAAAGGCCGTTCGCCGCGTTTCTATCGTGTTCGCGCTATGGACGATCATGCTGTCGGCATCTTTCCAACTGGCGTAGCCGGGCAAGGGCTTGGCGGCAGAGCCGCCCGCGCCGGGGTCCGCCGCACCGGTATCGGCGCGCGCCACGCCACCCAACCCCGCCATCGCGGCGATGCTGCCCGTTGATATCAGCATCTGGCGACGGCCTGCATTAGTCAGTTTTTCCATATCGTCCTCCTGGTCGGTCGGCTTTATATCTGTGAGTCATATGTTTATATGCAGCTTATATCATAGTACAAAGAAGCAGAGATCGGCCAAATGGGCGATCCGCGCGCTAAAGCGATAAGAAATATAAGAAATGCCGCTTTATAAGCAGATATTGGAAGCTGTACAGCCTGGTACCGCCGAAGCGAAATTACCGGCCGGCTTCGACATGGCGAGCGAAGCTGTTCAGGATGGCCTGCCACCCCTCGCGCTGTTGTTCGATCGAATGGGATGGCTCGCTATCGAAGGTTACGCGCACGTTGACCCCCTTCGGGCTATCGTCAAATTCCACCAGGGCTGTGCGATCGCCGAAGGAATACTCGATAAGCTTATGCTCCACGATATTCTTATACGTGCCAGCGAAATCAAACCCCATGCTGCCGTCCTTTGCCTCCATTCGAGAAGAAAAAGCACCACCGACACGCAAGTCCACGTCGGCCGCGGTGGTATGCCAGTCGTCGGATGCGGCATTCCATTGTTTGATGTCTTCGGGTGTCGTATACGCGCGCCACACTTTCTCGATGGGTGCGGCCACGGTGGTTTCAGCGGAAATTTTCATGCTGCGTCTCCTTGTCGATTGAAGGAATCGGGGGCACTCAGCCGCTGCCGAGGTGGCCGCTTACCGACCGTTTCAAGCGCATTCTGCCATAGGGAAAATCGCGAAAGCAATATCAAACCGTATCCGGGTGTGTCGCATCCGTCCTACGCCAAAAGGGCAGCATACCCCGCAGCGTGCTGTCGCGGACCACGAAGTGGTGCACCAACGCAATGGCGGCATGGGCGCCTGCCAGGTACATCAGTACATTGCCCAGGGTCCCGTGGAGTTCTTCAAGCTCTTTTGAAAATTCGTTGTCCGGCATCGGTACATGCGGTAGCGCAATACCCAGAAAATCCCAGCCGCTGGGAGACCATAAGCGGTTGGCAATGCCAAGCAGCGGCACAGCTATCAGCAGGAGATACAGCACAAATTGCACCAACCGGGCCAGCCATGCCTGCCATGACGGAGGCGGCGGCACAATCGAGGGACTCTTGCCGCGCCAACGTGTCACCAACCGCGGCAACATCACCAATATGATGGCTATGCCGAACTGGATATGAGCCCATTTGAATGCCGAACGCATGGCTGATCCCTTAGGCGACCAGCCATGCGCATAAATCAACATAAGCGCCATGGCGACAAAAAGAAAGACAAGCCAGTGGTACCGGCGAGCCCACAGCGAATAGCGTGTATCGTTCATAACGCCCTTAATGGCCGCATTGAAAACATGGTGGAAGCGTCAAGAAACGCGAGCCTCATTTTACCTGGAAGCGGCCGTTTGGCGCCTGAAATCGTTACGGTCAGGCGGCAAATCCGCCATCGATCAGCAGGCTTGCACCAGTGACCATGCCTGCTTCAGGCCCCGCCAGGTAGGCCACCATTCCGGCAATTTCCTCTGGCCGCGCATGACGCTCCAGGGCCATCAAGCCGTGCATGGCGCCGGCCATGGGCCCGTCCGCGGGATTCATGTCCGTGGCGGTGGGACCCGGCTGCACATTATTGACGGTAATGCCGCGCGGACCCAGATCGCGGGCAAGACCGCGAGTCAGGCCCGCAACGGCCGCTTTGCTCATGGCGTAGACGGCGCCTCCCGCCCACGGCATGCGATCCGCGTTGGTGCTGCCTATCGTCACGATCCGCCCGCCTTCGCCCATATGGCGCGCGGCCGCCTGCACGCCGACGAACACAGCACGCACGTTTACCGATAAGCTGCGGTCAAGATCCTCGAGCTTGAACGCGTCCAGCTCGCCCATTATTCCCACGCCGGCATTGTTGACCAGCACATCGAGGCGCCCGAACGTGGCCGCCGCCTTATCGATGGCGGCGGTAAGCGCCGCGGCATCGCTACTGTCCACCTGTAGCGCCAGGGCGCGCCCGCCCGCCGCTTCGATGTCGGCGGCAATCGCATCGGCGCCAGTGCGCGAGGCGGCATAGGTGAAGACCACCGCCGCACCGTCGCTGGCCAGGCGCCGCACGATGGCCGCGCCGATGCCGCGCGTACCGCCGGTGACGAACGCGACTTTTCCGGAAAGCGGAAGTGAAACAGGGTTGCTTGCGTTGATGACCATGATGAAAAACTCCTTGATATTAAGACCAGCTAAAGGACACGTGTCGTGTTCAGTAGTGCTAGTATCAAGAATCCCACCTTCATCCGGTAGTCATTAAGCGGATGGAAAACATTCAACCATCAGTTGAAAATACCATGCAGCCACTTAGCCACCTGGAATGCTTCGTCAAGTCCGCCGAGAAAGGCAGCTTTTCTGCGGCGGCGCGCGTGCTGGCCATTACACCCGCCGCCGTCAGTAAGAATGTGGCCAGGCTGGAAGCCTCGCTGGGGGTGCGCCTGTTCCAGCGCAGTACCCGCAAGCTCATGCTTACCGAAGGCGGCGAGCATTTCCTGCAACAGATCAGTTCCGCGCTGACCACCCTTTCAGACGCGGTAAGCCATGTCTCCGAACAAGACAGGCAACCGGCCGGCATCTTGCGCGTCAGCATGGGCCAGGCTTTCGGACGCGGTTATATGGTTCCGTTGCTGGACGAGTTCCTGCAACGTTATCCGGCCATCATGCCCGATTGGCGTTTCGAGAACCGCCAGGTCGACCTGATCGGCGAAGGGTTCGATGCCGGCATAGGCGGAGGACTGGATCTGAAGCCCGGCATGGTGGCGCGCGAGCTGGGCCGCATCCATATCGTGGCGGTGGCCTCCGCCTCTTATATGGCGGGCAGGCAAAAGCCTAGCAACCCGTCCGACCTTTCCGCGTTTGACGGCATCGTGCGGCGCGCCAACCACACTGGCCGCATCAATCAATATTCCCTGCGCAACGCGGCTGGCGACGCCGCAACGGCAGACCTGCGGCCCCGCATCATTTTCGATGATCCCGAAGCCATGTGCCAAGCGGCCATGATGGGGCTAGGCGTAGCGCTGCTGCCCATGCCCTTCGCCGTGCCCTGGCTGCAAAACGGCGCATTGGTACGAGTATTGCCTGGCTGGTCGGCGGACATCGGGCCGGTGTCCTTGTACTACCCGGCGAAGAAGCTGCTTCCCGCCCGAACGAGAGTATTTGTCGATTTTGTCGTCGAGCAGTTCCGCGAGCGCGGTTTTGCCCGCCTGATCCAGAGCGACGGCAGCCGCGCCACGCTTAACCCAACGTAGCAACATCGACTGCGCGTGCTCCGCAAGCCTGCACCAGTTCGGGGTCGTGGCTGGCGAACAGTACGACGCGATCCCGGGACCAGATTTGAAACTGTTCGGCCAGGACGGCGCGAGCCCGCGCGTCCAGCCCGCTGCTGGGGCCGTCCGCAATAACAACGGCCGGTCCGCCCAGGGCGGCAGCCGTCAAGAAAACCTTGCGCCGCGTGCCCGTCGACATCTGCTCGAAACGCTTGTCCAGATGCGGCTCCAGCCCCAGCCGGTATGCCAGGTCCAGCACAGCATCATCCAGGAACGTGTTCTTTTCCGAGGCGGCTTGCTCCAGCAAGCCTCGCCCCGTCTGCGAGGGAAACGCCAAGCAATTGTCGGGCACATAGGCCAGGCGGGCTTTGGCTTGCAGCGGCGCCTGGGTCAAGGAATGCCCGTCTACCCAGACATCTCCCGCATCCGGTGCGATAACGCCCGCGATGATGCCCAGCAAGCTGGATTTTCCGGTGCTGTCTTCCTCGCATAGCGCCACGCATCCAGGCGGGAAGGTATGAGTCAGCCCCTGGAATACAAGATGGTCGCCATAGCGCTTGCTGAGATTGTCGATGCGTAGCATGCCGGGAAGTTTACGCATGAATGCAGCGCATGGCTAGACACTATCGAGCACGAATTCAGCGATCCAACGCCGGAGCGCCTCCGACAGAGAGGTGAAGCTCCGCGCGATATCGAACCGCATTGGCGAGGTCAGCGATCGGCGCCAACACCCCCCGATCGAAGGTCTTATGCACCTTGCCGGCGAGCAATCTTGCCGGCCAGTCGGCATGCGTTAGCGCACCACGGCCCAGGGAAACGAAGTCCGCCTCCTTCCTTGCCACCACCCCGTTGGCCTGCGTCGCATCATGCAGCGAACCATTCGCCAGCACCGGCACCGCAACGTGCCGCCGCGCCAACGCCGCAAGACTTGGGCCGTGCTCACCGAACGCGGGACGCCAGGCCTCGAACTCGGTCGTGTGAAGGTAGTCGATGGGCAGCGCACCGAGTGTGCCGAAGATCTGCGCCGCATCGGCCTCCCCTCCTTCCCATTTATGCATGAAGTCGTTGACCTTGCCTTGCGAGGTGCGCACACCCACCACAAAGCGCTCAGTCGTCGATCGCCGGACGGCCTGGATGACGTCCTCCGTCAAGCGCAGACGGTTGGCCAGACTGCCGCCGTAGCCGTCCTCGCGCAGATTGGTGTGGGCTGTGAGAAACTGGTCCAGCAGATATCCGTTGGCGCCGTGTACCTCGACGCCGTCAAATCCGGCCTCCTGCGCTCTGCGCGCCGCTTGTGCGAAGCCTTCGACCGCCTCGAAGATGTCATCGGCTGACATCGCTTCGGGCATCCGGTAAGGCCCTTCACCCCGATAAAAAGCCAACTGCTGCCCCTTGGGTAACACGGCCGAGGGGCCCTTTGTTGTGATGCGATGGGGATTCCCCTGCGACAGCGCTCCCGCGTGCATCAATTGCGCGACGATGCGGCCGCCATGCGCATGCACACGGTCTACCACGGTCCGCCACGCATCGCGCTGTGCGTCGTCGGCCAGGCCTGGCTGGAAGAGGTAGCCCTGCGCGTAGGCCTTGTCCGTATAAAGACCTTCAGTGATCACCAGACCGAAGCCGCCGGCTGCGAAGGTTTCATAGTAGTCGGCCATCTGCTTCGTGGCGTGGCCATCCGCCGTGGCGCTGACCCGGGTCATCGGTGCGACGGCGAGACGGTTGGACAAGCTCAGTCCACTTCCCACCCGCAGCGGCGTGAACAATTCAGCGTGCGCCGTCTGCGCATCGCCTTTCGGACGATTTACGAGCGTGGTCATGTCAGCGGTCCTCCGGCTGGCGTATGGCCGCGATTGCCTCGATCTCGATCATGGCGGCGGGGTCGTAGAGCGCCTTGACCTCGGCGATCGTGTCGGCCGGATAGGGCGCCGAAAAGAAGCGACGGCGCAACGCCACCACGTCCTCGAAATGCCCCATGTCTGTAACGAAGATCGTGACCTTGATCACGTCCTTCAAACTGGAGCCGCCGGCTTCCAGCGCGCGGCGCAAATTGAAGAAGGCCTGCTCGCCTTGAGCAAGAAAGCCGCCCGCGACGATTTTCCCGTCGTCGGCAGCGCCCGCTTGGCCAGAGATGAAGAGCAAGTTTCCGAACTGGATGCCCTGCGAGAGCAGGAAGGGAGCGTAGTTGTCGGGCTCGGTCGTGACACGTTTCAGCATGGTGCGAATCCTTTCATTTGTGCTTGGCCAGAAAGTTCAGGTATGGATGGCCGATCCATACTGTTACTTTAGGAGCTGGCACCCCTTGCGACAAAGGTTCATTTGTCAGGTATAAGATGAAATAATCTCACTCATATGCCCAAGCCACCCATGCAACGTCGATCTCTTCCGCTCTCCGCGCTTCGCGCGTTCGAAGCCGCCGCGCGCCTGGGCAGCTTCAAGGCCGCCGCCGAGGAATTGGCTGTTACGCCGACCGCCGTCAGCCACCAGATCCGGGCGCTGGAAGCGCAGACGGGGCTTGCGCTGTTCGATCGCCAGGTGCGCAAGGTGTCGCTGACCGATGCAGGGGCGCAGCTCTACCCAGTGCTGCGTGACGGATTTGATGCGTTCGAGGCGACGCTGGCACGGTTGACGCAACAGCGAACGCGGGCTCAGGTAAGCATCTCCGCGACGAATGCATTCACCGTGAAATGGCTGGTACCGCGCATGGCCGATTTCCGGCGCAGGCATCCCGACATTGACTTGCAGTTGCAGGCGAGCGACGACCTTGTCGACCTGCGATCGACGGCGGTCGACCTTGCGATCCGCTATGGCCGTGGGCCGTATCCTGGTCTTGCGATCGAACCGCTGTTCACCGACCGGTTCGCACCCGTGGCAAATCCGCGTCTGGGCGTCGTATCGCCCGAAGATCTGGCTCGCGTGCCATTGATCCGTTTCGACTGGAAGCGACCTCAGCCAGAGAACCCGACCTGGGAGCGCTGGTTCACGGTCGCACAGCGGCGCCAACCGCCACAAGCGGGCCAGCTACGCTTTTCCGACGAGGGACACGCCATACAGGCGGCCGTCGCCGGCCATGGCATCGCGCTGGTCAGCCTGGCGTTGATCGCCGACGAACTGGAAGCCGGCCATCTCGTGCAACCATTCGGCCCCGCGATCGACGGACACACCTATCACCTGGCCATGCACGCCGACCGGCCGTCCTCGGCGCCAGTTCAGGCGGTGGCGCACTGGCTGCGCACACAGGCAGCGCGACGGGAGCTTCACCTGCTCGATGCCCGAACAGATGAGGTCAGATTTTCCTAAGCTCCTCAAGTACGTGTTTCACCGCAATCTCCAGTGGGCCACTGTGGTGGGCAATCCCCATGGGACGCCATAGGGGCGGATCCAGATGCAGCGTCTTGAGCCGTTTGTCTATTTGAGGGTACAGCGTTTCGTACGAAAGCAGGGTTGCGCCATAACCGGCTCCCACCAGGCTTTTCGCTGAATCGTTGTAGTTGACCCTGATTTTTGCCTGGGGGCGAAGCCCGGATGCAGCGAACCATTCATTCGCGATTCTGGCAAGCTGGGTGCTGTCGTCGTTCAAGATCAACGGCTTGGTTGCAAGCCAATGAGCCGTTGCCTTTTCTGGGTGCTCCCAATGAGCCGGGATCAATGCAACGACAGGGTCTTTCCTCCACGGATGCACTTGAACTTCGGCCATTTGGCTCTGGGGAAGCGCCACGGCGGCGATGTCCAGCAGGCCCTTGGCCAATCGATCCATGGCCTCTCTCGAGTTAAGCACGGCTAACTCGACCTCTATGCCAGGGTGTTTCTGTGCAAGTCGATCGAGCGCTGTCGGCAACAAATAGGCAATGACCGGCGTTGCGGCACTCACACGCACACGCCCGGTTTTTCCTTCGGCATGTAGCTGGATAGCTTCCAGCATGGCATCGCTCTGATTCAAGAGCCGCTGCGCCCGTTCGACCAACGCCGCCCCCACACCTGTGGGGGTGGCCTTTTTTCGCTTGCGCAGTAATAGCGGAACCCCAAGGCGCTCTTCGAGCTCGTTGATATGAAGGCTGATGGTGGGAGGCGCCAGATGCAGAACCCGCGCCGCCGCCACAAAAGACCCCTGCTCCACGATGGTGACCAGCGTCCTGAGGCGATCCAGATTGAGCTCACGCATATTCACTATTCCTGAACTAAATGGTCAGTATATTCAACTTTTATTTATCTAAGCATGTCCATACAATCCAGTCAAGGTTGTAAGGAACGGACAGGAATCAAGGAGAAAAGAGTGGTTAGTCAGGATCATGATGCGTATCGTCGCAGTCAGACAATGTCTGGGGCGACTCTCGCCTCCATCGCTTCGGAGCTCGCTCGGATCGTGGGCGCGGGTCGGGTTTGGAGCGGCCAAGAGGCCCGGCAACGCTACCCTGGCGATAAAAGCTGGCTCACGATTGTGCATGCGCACTACGGCCGCCCCCTCAATCAACCCGAACTGGCTGCCGCACCCGAAACGGTGGAGCAAGTGTCGGACATCATGCGCCTGGCATCGCGCACCAACTTGCCTGTAACGCCCCTGGGCGGAGGGTCTGGCGTGCAGGGTGCTGCCAACGCAAACCTGGGTGGACTGCTGTTGGACCTTACGAGCCTGAATCGCGTCCGCGAGATCGACGAGTCCTCACTGACCTGCACTGTTGAGTGCGGCATGAACATCATGGCGTTCGATGCCGAGCTAAGCAAACGCGGCTTGACATTCACGCATGATCCAGCGTCCGCGGAATGGGCCTCAATCGGCGGCGCTATCGCGGCGCGCGGCTCCGGCGTGCTGTCTACCCGCTACGGCAATATCCAAGATCACGTACTGTCCCTTGAAGTGGTACTGCCCGATGGTCAGGTCGCGCATCTGCCGGCAGTCCCTCGCCACGGAGCGGGACCGGAACTTAGCCAGTTATTCGTGGGAAGCGAAGGGGTCCTGGGGATCGTCACCGCAGCCCGGGTGAAGCTGCAGCGACAGCCTAAGGCCCGGCGTTTCAGCGCCATTCAGTTCCCCTCGCTGGCTGCCGGAATTGCTGCCGGGCACGAGATTATGACTACGGGACTACGTCCCGCCGTGATCCGTCTGTACGATGCCAAATCCACAGCCCTTAGTCTTGCCAAAATAGTTGGATCCAGCTTTAACGGCGAGACCATGGTGCTAATGGTCGAGGGTCAGCACGAGACGCTTGTCGATCTTGAGAGCCGTACCTGCGAGCAGATCTGCAAGGCTCATGGCGGACAGATACTGGACGGCCAAGTGGGCACATTGTGGTGGGAAAATCGCTATGACATGTCGCGCCCGCCCCATACTCCGCAATTGCCTCAAATCTGGATGACGATGGACGCCGTATCCGACTTTCGCTCCATCGAGGGGCTTTACCATGGCGTTACCCAAGCCATTGCTGAATCGATCGATCCCAAATGGGGCCTGACGGTTAAAACGCATCTTTCACACTGGTTTGAATGGGGGGCGATGATTTATTCCAGAGTCATTGTTCCCCATGGGCCGGAAAACCTGGATGAAGCCGTCGCCCTGCACGATCAAATTGTCGCGGCGGCAGTGCGCGCAACGCTGGCTGCGGGCGGCGTCATCAACGACCACCATGGCGTAGGCATGCGTTTGGCGCCGCATATGGCGGCGCAATTCGGCGCGGGCGGCATGAGCTTGTTGCAGGGCGTGAAATCCGGGCTCGATCCGCAAGGCATCCTATGCCCTGGAAAACTGGGCTTAAGTCGCAAGGTACCGATTTAATGTATTTTGTCTTCCAAAATCCGAAATGAATATTGCGGAGCGGAGTAATGGATCTAGGGCTGGCGGGACGTGTTGCAATCATCACGGGCGGAGCTCGGGGAATTGGCTTGGCGCATGCGCGCGCACTCGGCATGGAGGGTGTTTCAGTTGTACTGAATGACCGTGACATTGATGCCGCGACACATGCTGTCGAAGTTCTTTCGGCAGCGGGCATCGACGCGAGATTCCTGGCGGGTGATGCAACTGATCCAGAGGTGGTTGGCAAGACAGTGGCACTCGCCTTGGACAAACTCGGGCGCCTGGACATTCTGGTGAACAACGCGGGCATAGGGGTCAAGCCCGCGGCTCAGGTTGAAGAAATGTCTCTGGATGACTGGCAAAGAATGCTGCATGTCCATCTGGACAGTACCTTTTTGTGGTCACGCGCCGCAGTCGATCCCATGCGCCAGAATGGATATGGGCGGATCATCAATACCTCATCGATGAATTTCACCGGAGGCGGTCGCCCGGGCGTTGCCCACTACTCGACGGCCAAGGCAGGTATCGTAGGGCTAACGCAGACCATGGCCAAGGAAGTGGGAAGGTTCGGCCTGACGGTCAATGCTATCGCGCCGGGCTATGTGGCGACTGAACTCATTTCGCAATTCTCGCCTGACATGATGGATCGGTTACAAAAGCAAAATCCCATTGGACGACTGTGTCAGCCTGAAGAGGTTGCTGCGCTGGTCACGTTCCTTTCCTCAAATCAAGCTGGCTTTATTAATGGTGAGCTGATCTGCATGGACGGCGGACGCCGGGATTTCTACTGGGGATAATTTTGAATCGAACCGAGTAATGATGAATCAACAATATTTCATCGGCATCGATATTGGTGCTGGCAGCCTCACAACGATGATCATCGATCTGGCCGGAACCGTCGTAGGATCGGCCAGCGAGGATTTGCTGACCCGTAGCCCACATTCGGGCTGGAGCGAACAAGACCCACAAGACTGGTGGCGGGCCTTGTGCCTGACGGCGAAACAGGCACTGGCACAAGCAGCCATACGCCCCAACCAGGTCAAGTCGATATCTCTGAGCGCAGGGGCGCATACGCCTGTTCTCGTGGATGCGTACGGACACGTCGTGCGCCCGGCCATCTTGTGGAGCGATACGCGCAGTCGTGTCGAAGCGGCCGAACTAAAAGATAAACATGGCTCGGAGATATTCGAAATTGCCCGCAATTCGCCTGCTCCCACATGGACACAACCGCAACTGCTCTGGCTGGCGCGCCATGAGCCCGAATCGATCGCCAGAACCAAACGCTTATACATAGCCAAGGATTGGCTGCGTGCCCAATTGACGGGAACATGGGAGACGGATCACACCGAGGCGTCCGGCACGATGCTGTATGACCCGGGCCGTGGGGACTGGTCCGAACGCCTCTGCGAAATGATAGGTCTTGATAGATCGATTTTGCCGCCTATTGTCGCTGTTACGGATGTCGTTGGAGAGGTTACAGCTGCGGCGGCGGAAGAAAGCGGACTTGCGGCCGGAACCCCGGTCGTCTGCGGCAGTTCCGACACCTCGCTGGAAACGTACGGAGCGGGCGCGGTCGCTCTCGGCACAGGCGCGGTAAAGCTGGCAACGGCAGCTACGATTACCATGGTCAGTTCCGAGCCCGGGCTTAGCACATCTGTTATTAATTATCCGTTTTGCGTACCGGATTACTGGTACCTGATAGGCGCCACCAATTCGTGCGCTTCAGCGCATCGCTGGCTGCGCGATACATTTTTTGCAGAAAGTGGAATGACAGGGGCGCAAGCATTTGCTTCCATGGACAAGGAAGCAAGCAGCGTACTTCCCGGGGCTAATGGCTTATTGTTCCACCCTTATCTGCAAGGTGAACGTACCCCTTACTGGGATCCCTTGTTACGCGGAGATTTCCTCGGCATCACATTTGCTCATGAACGCCGGCATTTCGTACGAGCCCTTTACGAAGGCGTTGCTTTTTCATTGTATGACGTGCTTCTGGCACTGGAAGAACAGGGCAAGAGCATGACGGAGGCGCGAATTATTGGGGGCGGTTCCCGTAGTGCCGTCTGGCGTCAGATTGTGGCTGATGTGCTCGGCATCACAATTATCATGCCGCGCATTACCGATGCATCATTCGGTGCCGCTCTGGTCGCCGCAGTAGGTATAGGGGCGTTCCCCGACCTGCCTACGGCCGCCGAGCAAACCGTGTCCACCGTGGCGCGCCACGAACCAGACGGCCATCAACACCAGCATTACCAAGAGCTGCATGCGATTTACCGGGATGCGGCCAAGGCCCTCTTTGACATTAATCACCGTTTATCTGCCATCAACAGGGAATGATTACCATGTTAAGAGCTTTCGGCGCACCGTACCGATATGTCCAGGGCCGGGGAGCAATAACCCAGCTAGGTGAATTTGCCTCCACTCTGGAAGTTCGGCGGCCGCTGATTATTATCGATGAGGCTATTAAAGACATATTGCTGCCCCAAGTCATGCACGGCTTGGGACACTTGGCCGATCAAGCTGTTTATGCGGTTTTCTCGGGCGAATGTACCCGATCGGAAGTCGCACGGCTGTCAGCGGTGGCTGCCGAGGCCAAAGCCGACCTGATTGTGGGTGTCGGAGGCGGAAAAACAATAGACACGGCAAAAGGGGTGCGCATCCAGTGCAAGCAGCCGATATTTATCGTCCCCACCATTGCTTCCAATGATTCGCCCACCAGCCGCCTGGTCGTGCTGTATACGCCAGAACATGCCGTGGACGAAGTGCTGCGTATGCCAACCAATCCGGACTTGGTTCTCGTGGACACAGAGGTTCTGGTCAAGGCCCCCGAGCGCTTTTTCATTTCTGGTGTCGGCGATGCACTATCCAAGAAGTTTGAAGCAGCCCAGTGCATAGGAAGCGGCAGAAACAACTTTTACGATGCGCAGGCAACGCTATTGGCGCAAGCCATTTCCGGACTTTGCTATGACACTGTACGAGAGCACGCCGAAGGCGCCCTGGATGCCGTCAGAAGCAGGCAAGTCAATGATGATTTTGAACGTACGGTCGAAGCGACCATCTTGCTGTCCGGCTTGGCATTTGAAAATGCAGGCTTATCCATTGCCCACTCTTTGACACGTGGCTTATCTGCCATCCCTGAGCTGGCATCCGCATTACATGGCGAACAAGTCGCATTCGGTTTGCTTGTACAACTCTTGCTTGAAGGCAGGCCTTCATCTTTTATGGAAGATCTGCTGTCGTTCTATGGCCGCATGGGCTTGCCCAGAACCTTGGCAGAACTGGGTTTACACGGTGATCCTGTCCCGGCTGCTCAATTAATCGCCAAAATCACGTGGGAACGCGCTCCTTATATTAAGGCGTTCACGTTTCCGCTGAACCAGGACCGCTTGGCAGCAGCAATTCTTGAAGTTCATCAATCAAACTCTTAAACGCCGCCGACGGGCCAAATTCGTGACGATAATAACCAAAGGAGACAAACCATGAAAAAACTACTCACCATTTGTGCGACTGCACTTGCTTTTTCTTTTGCTGCGCCTGCACTGCATGCGGAAACGACGGTCCGGGTTGGCAGCATCCAGTCCGCCGAGTTCTATATGAATCCCTATATCAAGAAATTTGAGGAGATCGTTCGCGCAAAGACCAATAATGCCTACAACTTCAAGGTGTATTACAACAGCACCTTGGGCAGCGAATCTGAAATGTTCGAACAGATGCAGGCCGGCATGCTGGAAATGATGTTCGGCTATTCCGCCATTCTGCCCAACTATGTCAAAGAGACAGAGATTATCGGGCTCCCCGGGCTTCTATCCAACTTTGATGAAGTGCACAAAGTCATGAATGGGCCTATCGGAGAAGACCTGGCGCAGAAAGTTCTGGACAGCACCGGAGTGCGTATTCTCTGGTTTGTCGACCAAGCTCACCGCAACGTCTTCCTGAAAAACAAAGATGTCAAAACCGTTGCGGATCTCAAGGGAATCAAGTTGCGCTCACCTAATTCCCCCTTGTATCTCAAGGTGCTGACCACCATGGGTTTCAATGCGGCACCCATGGGCTTCAACGAGATCTATACCGCGGTGCAAACCGGTGTGGTTGACGGCCATGAACAAGAAGATCCCGGCATGCTGGCCATGAAGTTTTATGAAGTGGAAAACAGGGCCGTGGTTACCCGTCATATGTACCAATCCGCGGTCTGGGAAATAAGCGAGAAGTTCTTCCAGAAACTGCCTGAGAAAGATCGCCAGATCTTCAAAGACGCGGCCCGTGAAGCCGGCATCTGGTTCCGGCCCATGACCGGCCTGGACGCGGAGCTTGCCGCCCGGAAGATTCTTGAGGAAAAACATCGCGTCAAGGTTGTCGAGCTGGATCAAAAGGAGCTCAATGCGCTCTTTGCCCCGATGGTGGATGAATATGCCAAGGAACGTGGCATTTATGACTATGTAGTCAAAGTTCGTAAAGAACTTAATAAATGACCGGCTCCAAGATGCGTAAGCGCCTGCATCCGCTGATCAGCGAGGTGATCGTCATTGTTTGTTTTGTGGCGATTGTGCTGACTACCTTCCTGGGGGTAGTCAGCCGTTATATCTTCGAGTACTCGCTTCCGTGGGCTGATGAAATTGCGCGCTACGGGCTGGTCTGGCTGGTCTATATCGGCATGGTCAGCTCGCTGGTGCGCGGCCAGCACGTTTGTGTAGAGCTGCTCTTGAGCCGTTATCAGGGAAAGCTCCGCATCTGGATGCTGAATCTGATTGATTTGCTCGGGATGCTGTTGTTTGGCGTCTTGCTGTATGGCGGCGTGCTGCTGGTAGAGATGGCCCGCAGCCAAATCACACCCGGCCTCGGCATATCAAAGTCCTGGGTATATGCAGCTGTGCCAATCGGTGCCGCCCTCATGCTCATAGAGTACATATCGCGCATCAAGCGCAGGCTATCCGGCCAAGATCAAATCTGAGGGGATAAAAATGGAAGCAGCCCTCATGCTGTTGTTGCTTTTCTTTTTTTTGACGATCGGCGTTCCAATTGCATTTTCAATCGGCCTTTCAGTGCTTGCCATGGTGCTGGTCAGCGACGTGCCGATTCTGATCTTCGCGCAACGCGCCGCCAATGCGGCGGATAGTTTCTCGCTCTTGGCCATCCCACTGTTTGTACTGGCAGGCGAGCTGATGAACCATGGCGGCTTGACCAAACGCCTGATCGCGTTCGCCCAAGCTTTGATTGGACATTTGCGGGGCGGATTGGGACAAACAGGTGTGCTTTCCAGCCTGATCTTCGCCAATGTTTCGGGTTCTGCCGTAGCCGACACTACCGCAATTGGTTCTGTTCTCGTGCCGGCAATGGTCGATAAAGGCTATAAGCCCACTTTTGTTGCTTCGCTTCAGGCCAGCGCCGGATGCCTCGCTCCCATCGTGCCGCCCAGTATTTTATTGATTCTGTATGGGTCCATCGTCAATGTCTCAATAGGCGCATTGTTTCTAGGTGCAGTTGTTCCGGGCTATCTGATCGCTTTAGCGTTAATGATTGCCGTCCATATATTGACCTCGCCGAAGCGCCAGCCTGGGATCGTACGCGAGCGATTTGCAGGCCGTGCCGCCATCAAGTTGGCAACAATACAGGCACTGCCGGCTTTGGCCATGCCGCTGATTATTATCGGTGGTATTGCGGGGGGCATCTTTACCGCGACGGAAGCGGGTTCGATTGCCGTAGTTTATGCATTTTTAATCGGCCGCTTTTATTACCGTGGGTTCAAGATCCGCGACTTGCCCACAATCATTATTTCGTCCGCTGGCGTTACCGTGATGGTAATGGCCATTATTGCTTTTGCAGCCATATTCGGATGGCTGATGGCCTGGCAAAATGTTCCGGAGATACTTGGCGGGTGGATCAAGTCATTTACCGCCAATCCCTATACGTATCTGGCTATTGTCGTGGCCTTTGTATTGGTGCTGGGAACCGTGATGGAGGTATTGGCCATTGCGACGATCTTCGGTCCCTTGCTGCATACCCTTGCCGTAGGCTACGGCTTCGATCCAATATTTTTTGGCGTGATCCTGGCAATTTTGATGCAAATTGGGGGTGCCACGCCACCGGTCGGAATATTATTGAACATCACCTGCGGCTTGGCCGGAGTCACCCCGGGGCGCTGTATCGGCTATATGGGGATATTTATCGGCGTCTATCTTTTTGTGGTCCTCTTGGCTATTGCCTTCCCCTCATTGATTACCTTCCTGCCCCATATGATGCTGGGTTGATGGACCAAGAGAATGTGGGAAGGCCAAAAACCGATATAAAACAAACTTAACGGTACAATAAGCCCTTTACATTTCAGCCCCCGGGATATACACCCGTTACGGCGACCATCATGCAAGAAACCATCATCAAGCGGACCAGCTCCGCCCCTGCGGCGACGCCTGCAAATTCCCAGACCTTTCTGCTGCCCCAGGAACCCGAAGCATCAGGACTGCCATCTGCCCAGGTCGCCAGGCCCAGCACGCTGCTGATCCCGGAAGAACCCGAAGCACGGACAGCACTCTTGCTTCCCGAAGAGCCGACCCCATCCGGGCAGGCCCAGGCATCCAAAACTCCGACCGCCGCCAAAACCCGCAAGCTCTTCATCCGCACCTTCGGCTGCCAGATGAACGAATACGACTCCGACAAGATGGCTGACGTATTGCGCGAGGACCAGGGCGTCGAGATCACCCAGAACCCGGACGAAGCCGACATCATCCTGTTCAACACCTGTTCCGTGCGCGAAAAAGCGCAGGAAAAAGTGTTTTCGGACCTGGGCCGGGTACAGCACCTGAAGCAAAGCAATCCCGACCTTATCATCGGCGTGGGCGGCTGCGTGGCCAGCCAGGAAGGCGAAGCCATCATCAAGCGCGCCTCGTACGTGGACGTCGTGTTCGGGCCGCAAACCCTGCACCGCCTGCCGCAGCTTATTGCCAAGCGCCGCCAGTCGGGCCGCTCGCAGGTCGACATCAGCTTTCCCGAAATCGAAAAATTCGACGCCATGCCGCCGGCGCGGGTCGACGGCCCCACCGCTTTCGTCTCCATCATGGAAGGCTGCAGCAAATATTGCAGTTTCTGTGTCGTGCCCTACACGCGCGGCGCCGAAGTATCGCGCCCTTTCGACGATGTCCTGATGGAAATCGCCGATTTGGCCGACCAGGGCGTCAAGGAAGTCACCCTGCTGGGCCAGAACGTCAACGCCTATCGCGGCCCCATGGGTGACAGTGCGGAAATCGCCGACTTCGCCATGCTGCTGGAATACGTGCACGACGTTCCGGGCATCGAGCGCATACGCTATACCACCTCGCATCCCAAAGAAATGACCTCGCGCCTGATCGACGCCCACGGCTCCCTGCCCAAGCTGGTGCCTTTCCTGCACTTGCCCGTGCAAGCGGGCAGCGACACCATCCTGGCGGCCATGAAGCGCGGCTACACCACCCTGGAATTCAAATCCATCGTCCGCCGCCTGCGCGCGGCGCGTCCCGGGCTGACCCTGTCGTCCGACTTCATTGTGGGCTTCCCGGGCGAGACCGAGGCGGAATTCGAAAAAACCATGGACCTGATCCGTCATGTTGGATTCGATCAATCGTTCTCCTTTATATACTCGCGCCGGCCGGGCACGCCTGCCGCCGACCTGGAAGACGATACGCCCAAGGAAGTGAAGCTGGAACGCCTGCACCGATTGCAGGCGCTGATCAATGAGCAGGCGACGGCCATCAGCCAGTCCATGGTGGGCAGCGTCCAGCGCATTCTTGTGGAAAAGCCGTCGCGGCGCGACCCCAACGAGCTTTCCGGCCGCACCGAGAACAATCGCATCGTCAATTTCGTGGGGCAGCCGCGTCTTATCGGCCAGATGGTCGATGTACGCATTACGCACACCATGACCAATTCCCTCAAGGGCGAAATCGTGATCAGCGAGCCCTCCTGTACGGAGCCTGCATGACGCGTAGCGCCCAGGGCAAAAAAGGCCCCGTCACCGTCAAGCTGGACGGCGACAACACGCACTTGGCGAACCTGTGCGGACCGTTGGACGAGAACCTGCGCCAGATCGCCGATGGCTGGAATGTCAGCCTTAGCCGGCGCGGCGACCAGGTATCGATCACAGGCGAACAGGCGAAGGCGGCCGCCAAGGCGCTCCAGCTGTTTCACCGGCGCGCCGTGCACAAGGCCTTGTCGATCGACGATATACAACTGGGCATGGTCGAGCTGGGCGCCGGGCAATCGCAGGCGCCGCAAGAGCCCGCCGCCGAGCCGGCCGTCCTGCCCGAGATCCCGCCGGTCGATGACCAGAGCCTGAACCTGCGCACGCGCAAATCCGATTTACGCCCCCGCACACCTCGCCAGCGCGAGTATCTGAATCATATTCTTCGGCACGACATTACTTTCGGCATCGGTCCGGCGGGCACCGGCAAGACCTGGCTGGCGGTGGCTTGCGCCATCGACGCGCTGGAACGCGAAACTGTTCAACGGCTGGTGCTTACCCGGCCGGCCGTGGAAGCGGGCGAGCGGCTGGGCTTTCTGCCGGGCGATCTGGTGCAGAAGGTCGACCCTTACCTGCGTCCGCTCTACGATGCGCTTTACGATTTGATGGGCATCGAGCGCGTCCAGCGCCTGTTCGAAAAGCAGACCATAGAGATCGCGCCGCTGGCCTATATGCGCGGACGCACGCTGAATCATGCCTTCGTCATCCTGGATGAAGCCCAGAACACGACGCCGGAGCAGATGAAGATGTTCCTGACCCGTATCGGTTTCGGCAGCAAGGCGGTGATCAACGGCGACCCTTCGCAGGTGGACCTGCCGCGCGGCCAGGCCAGCGGGCTGGTGCATGCGGTCGACATCCTGGAATCGGTGCAGGGCATAGCCACGACACGATTCACCAGCCGCGACGTGGTGCGCCATCCGCTGGTGGCGCGTATTGTGGATGCCTACGAAAAGGCGGGCGACCATGTCTCCTGATCTGTCCCTGACCGTCCAGTACGCAACGCCCGCCCCCGAATTGCCGCGCTGGCGCCTGCGCCGATGGGTGCTGCAGGCGGTGCAAGGCATGGCGCGGGCCGAGGGGCCGGGCGCAAACGCCTTGCGCACCGTCGCCCTGACCCTGCGCCTGGTCGATGCCGACGAAGGCCGGCGCCTGAACCGCGAGTTTCGGAGCAAGGATTACGCGACCAATGTGCTTACGTTCGAGTACGGCGTCGATCCCGACGGCACGGCCAGCGGAGACGTGGTGCTGTGCGTGCCCGTGCTGCACCGCGAAGCGGCCGACCAGGGCAAGCCGGTGCTGGATCATGCCGCGCATCTGACGGTCCATGGCGTGCTGCATGCGCTGGGCTACGATCATATCGAAACCGATGAAGCGCGGGCCATGGAAGCGCTGGAAGTCCGGATACTGGGCAAAATGGGCATTGCCGACCCCTATCAGGCCTGAGTGCGCGCACCGCGACGGGTATTTCGGTTATGCTAAACCCTCCTGTATTAAGTCCCTTGGACAATGTCAGAACCTAGCTCATCAGACGCCGAGCCCCGCCCGGCAAAAAACGCATCGAAATCCCTGTTTGAACGGCTCACCGCATTCATGCGGCCATCGGAGCCCGAAGATCGCGAAGACATCAAGGCCGTGCTTGAAGCCGCCCACGACCGGCAGGTGCTCGACGGCGAGTCCTATGCGATGATATCCGGCGCCCTCGAGGTCGCCAACCAGACCGTGGCCGACATCATGGTGCCGCGCTCCAAAATGGATATGCTGGACATCAGCAAGCCGTTGGCGGAAGTCCTGCCCGAGATCATCGAGACCGGCCACTCGCGGTTTCCCGTCTATGAAGACGACCGGGACAATATCGTGGGCATCCTGCTGGCCAAGGATCTATTGCTTTCCATCACCAATCCCGCCATCGACCTGCGGCCGCTGGTGCGCCCCGCCGTATTCATCCCCGAGACCAAGCGACTGAATGTGCTGCTGCACGATTTTCGCAGCAGCCGCAATCACCTGGCCATCGTGGTCGACGAGCATGGCGGCATTTCGGGCCTGGTGTCCATGGAGGACGTGCTTGAGCAAATCGTCGGCGACATCGAGGACGAATACGACGAGGACGCCGAGAAGACCATTTTCCAGACCGGCACCAATAGCTGGCGGGCAATGGGCATCACTGAAATCGACATTTTCAATCGCAGCTTCAACACCGATTTGCCGCATGACGACTACGATACGCTGGGCGGCTGGCTGGCGGCGGAATTAGGCCGCATCCCCCGCCGGGGCGACAGCATCAGCCACCAAGGCCTGAACATCACGGTCGTGGGAGCCGACGCCAAACGCGCCTTGTGGCTGCACATACAGCACGACAGCGCCGATCCGCTGGCACCCGCCGGCACCAACGAGTAAGCGTCCTTGAGCCATTCAAACCGCTACACACCCTGGCATGGCGCCCTGGCGCTGCTGGGCGCGGTCCATGCCCTGTCCTTCGCCCCCGGCCCCCTGCCCCACTGGATACTGCCTTTCGTGCAGCTTTTCAGCCTGGCGGCGCTGGCCTATTATGTTTTCCGCACCGGCACGGTCCGCCAGGCCGCGCTGGGCGGCTTCCTGTTCGGCGCATGCAATTTCGCGCTAGGTCTTTACTGGCTGTATATCAGCATGCACGACTACGGCGGCATGGCCGCGCCGCTGGCCGGCGCCGCGGTGCTGCTGCTGGCGGCGGGCCTTGCGCTGTTCACCACCCTGGCGGCCGCGCTGACACGCTGGCTGGCGGCCGGCCACTTGCGCAATTTCTCGAATTACCGCTGGCAGCTGCTAAGCGCCGCCATCTGGGCATCGTGCTGGACGCTGTCCGAATGGATGCGCGGCACGCTCTTTACCGGCTTCCCCTGGCTTAACATCGGCTATGCCCATGTGGAAGGCGTGCTGGCCAATTGGGCGCCCTTGCTGGGGGTCTACGGATTGGCCTGGCTGGCCGCTTTCGCCTCCGGCGCCATCGCCCTTCTGGCTTGCGCCAAGGATACCGAGAACGACGCCAAGGCGGCGGTGGGCGTAGGCCTGGCCATAGTCAGCGGCCTGATCGGGATCGCGCTGGGTCACATTGCCTGGTCGCAGCCCCAGGGGACGCCGATGATCGTGCGCCTGGTGCAGGGCAATATCCCGCAGTCGGAAAAGTTCGACCCGCAGCTCATTCAGCGCGGCGTCGCCGCCTACATGCAATTGGCCGCGCTGCCGCCCAAAGAGGCGGACAGCTCCCCGGACTTGATCATCCTGCCCGAGACCGTCATGCCGATGTTCCAGGATGCCATCGCGCCGCAGATATGGCAGCAGTGGCTGGATATCGCCCAGGCGCGCAATGCCCGCATCCTTATGGGAATTCCGCTGCATGACCGCATGAACGGCAACGATCGCTATACCAACAGCGCCATCGCCTTCGACGCGGCAACGCCGCTTGCCGCCCTGAGGGCCGGACAGCCCGGCATGCGCTACGACAAGCACCATCTGGTTCCCTTCGGCGAATTCGTGCCTCCCGGCTTCCGCTGGTTCGTGGATGCGATGCGCATTCCCCTGGGCGACTTCAATCGCGGTGCGCCGCGTCAAGATCTGTTCCGAATAGGCGATCAGGTTCTGGCGCCCGACATCTGCTATGAGGACGTATTCGGCGAGGAAATCATTCAGTCCGTGCGCCACAGCCAGGCCCATGGGCCTGGCGCCAGCGTACTGGTCAATATCAGCAATCTGGGCTGGTTCGGCGACTCATGGGCCTTGCGCCAGCATCTTCAGATTTCGCGCATGCGGGCGCTGGAAACGGCACGGCCCATGATACGCGCCACCAACACCGGCATGACCGCGGCCATCGATCCCAATGGCGCCGTGCGCGCCGCCCTGGAGCCGATGAGCAAGGGCGTCCTGGACGTGGAGATCCAAGGCATGCAGGGCCTGACCCCTTATGTACGCTGGGGCAACATCCCCGTGCTGGCATGGTCGGTACTGCTCTTGCTGCTGGGATGGAGTCTGGGAAGGCGCCCGTCCCCCGCGGCCTAAACAGCCGGGGCGGCGCCTTGCCTCCCCTTATCGCCGTTCGTCGTCCAGATCGTGGCTGATCGACAGGCTGCGCGCCACCCTGGTGACATCGGCGGTCCAGAAGGCCTCGTCGGCCGACTGAAGGCGTAGCGCCGCGTGTTCGATGTGGCTAAGAGCCGCAGCGCGCGCCGCTTCGGGATCCCCTCGTGAAATGGCGTCCATGATCGCGGCATGTTCGGCATGCACCTGCCGGCTGAAGTCGTCCCGGCGCGCTTCGTTATTCCGGGTGACGTGGATCGCGCTGCGCACATACTGGCTAAGAAAAGAAAGCAGCGAGGCAAACAGAGGATTGCCGCTGGCCTGCGAAATGGCGGTATGAAATGCGACATCCTCGTCGACGCCGTCCCGGCCCGCGCGTTCGGCCTTCTTGATATTGTTGAAGGCTTTCCGGATGCGCGCACGCTGAGTGTCGTTGCATCGTTCGGCGGCCAGGGCTGCCATCTCGCCCTCAATCCCCCGGCGCAGCTCAATGACGCGCAATACCGCCTTCAGGGAATCGTGAAGATCGATGTTCAACCTGAACGGCGTCGCGACACTGGGTTCGAGCACCCGGGTCCCGCTGCCTTGCCGAGTGCCAACCAGGCCTTCCGATTTCAGTCGGGAAATTGCTTCCCGGATAACGGTACGGCTTACGCCGAAACGCTGGGCCATATCGATTTCGGAAGGCAGGCGGGCGTGAACCGGAAAGGTGTTGTCCTTGATTTCCCGCATCAACACCTGGGTAACCTGGTCGGCCAGGGTGCCATCTTTTTTTGTCGATTTTTTGCCGGATTCCGTCAAGCCATCCATGAAAGCACCCGTGTTTTATCAGTGTGATTGCGGTCGTTCATTGTGTTGACATGATACAGATTAATCCATAAACTGATAAGCAATTTGTATGACAACATTTAGCGAGCCCATAATATGCATATCGCCATTACAGGCGCCGCCGGCTTCCTGGGAAGCAAGCTGGCCAAACAATTATTAGCCGCCGGCTCGCTCACCGGACGCAGCGGCCAGCCAGAAAAAATATCGCGCATAACCATGGTGGACATCGCTGCGCCGACCGGTTTTTCGGATCCTCGAATCGAAGTGCTGGTGGGCGACATTTCCGACCCGGCCATCATTGCGGCAGCCATCACGCCCGACACCCACAGTGTCTTCCACTTGGCTGCCATCGTCAGCGGCCATGCCGAAGTCGACTTCGACCTGGGCATGAAAATCAACTTCGACGCGACGCGACAAATCCTGGAACGCGCCAGAGCATTGGGCACCCGGCCGCGCATCGTCTTTACAAGCTCGGTGGCTGTTTTTGGCGGAGCGCTGCCCGAAACCGTGCCCGACAGCATGAGCCCCGTGCCGCAAAGTTCGTATGGCGCGCAAAAAGCCATGGGCGAGCTCCTAGTCAACGACTTCAGCCGCAAGGGTTTCATCGACGGCCGCATTCTGCGCATGCCAACCATTTCCGTACGACCCGGCGCCCCGAACAAGGCGGCCTCGAGCTTTGCCAGCGGCATCATCCGCGAACCGCTCAACGGCCAGGAAGCCATTTGCCCGGTGGGCGGGGATACGCGCATGTGGCTTATGTCTCCGCGCCAGGCCATTCGCAACCTGATACACGGGCACGAGCTGGACGCCGCGCGCTTCGAAGCCAGCCGCATCCTGAGCCTGCCCGGCTTGTCCGTAACGGTGCGTGAAATGGCCGACGCCCTGGCCAGCGTGGCGGGCGGCGAAGTGGCGCAGCGCATAATCTGGCGCGAGGACGAAGCCGTGAAACGCATCGTCAATTCGTGGCCGGGCAACTTCGAGGCCACACGCGCCAAGGCGCTGGGCTTCACCTCCGACACCAACTTCAGCGACATCATCCGCGCCTACTTGCAAGACGACAAAACACCATGAGCATACTGCTGGGCTGCATCGCCGACGACTTCACCGGGGCCACCGACTTGGCCAGCATGCTGGTGCATGCCGGCATGCGCACAGTACAGACCATAGGCATACTCAAGGAACCGGTGCCCCCGGGCACCGATGCCGTGGTCATTGCCCTGAAGTCGCGCACCATACCGGCCGACCAGGCGGTGGCGGAATCGCTGGCGGCACTGCAATGGCTGCGCGCGGCGGGCTGCCGCCAGACCTACTTCAAATACTGCTCCACCTTCGACTCGACCGACAAAGGCAATATAGGGCCCGTCGCCGAAGCGCTGATGGCTGCGCTCGATACGCCGTTCACGATTGCGTGTCCGGCCTTTCCGGAGAACAAGCGCACGATATTCAAAGGCCATCTGTTCGTGGGCGACACCCTGCTTGCCGAAAGCAGCATGCGGAACCATCCGCTGACGCCGATGCACGATTCCAATCTGCAACGGGTTCTGCAGCGGCAGACCGCCAAGACGGTCGGCCTGATCGAGCACAGCACTGTAGCAGCCGGGACGCAAGCCATCCAGGAGCGCATCGAAAGCCTGAAGGCCGAAGGCGTGGGCATGGCCATCGTCGATGCCATCTCCAATGACGACCTGCTGCAAATCGGCGCGGCTTGCGCGGACCTGCCCCTGATCACCGCCGGCTCGGGCATCGCGCTGGGCCTGCCGCAGAACTTCCGCGCGCAAGGCCTTCTTGATGTTCAGGATGCGGCGCGCGACTTGCCCCAAACCCAGGGCTTGCAAGCCATTGTTTGCGGCAGCTGTTCGCAGGCCACCCAGGCGCAGTTGGCCGACGCCGTCGCGCGCGGCACGCCGGCTTACGCCATCGACCCCATGCGCCTGGCCGCCAACGAAGACCTGGTGTCCCAGGCCATGGCCTGGGCAACGCCCCTGCTGAATCAAGGACCGGTCATCGTCTATGCGACCGCCTCGCCCGACCGTGTCAAAGCGGCGCAGGAAAAGCTGGGCGTGGAGCGCGCCGGCGCGCTGGTGGAAGAAGCCCTGGCGGAAATCGCCCGGCGGCTGGTCCAGGCAGGCGTGCGCCAGCTGATCGTGGCGGGCGGCGAAACCTCGGGCGCGGTCGTCACCGCGCTGGATGTGCGCAGCCTGCGTATCGGCCCCACCATCGATCCCGGCGTACCCTGGACGGTCAGCCTGGGCGCCACGCCCATCGCCCTTGCCTTGAAATCGGGCAACTTCGGCGCCACCGATTTCTTCACCAAAGCCTGGAGCCTGCTGCCATGAGCGAATCCCGCCTACGCGAGGAAATCTGCCGTTTCGGAGCCTCTTTGCACCAGCGCGGCCTGACCGCCGGCAGCAGCGGCAACATCAGCGTGCGCACCGACGACGGCTGGCTGCTTACACCCACCAATAGCTCCCTGGGCGCGCTGGATCCCGCGCACCTGTCCAAGCTGGACTGGAACGGGCAACTGCTATCCGGCAAGCCGCCTTCCAAAGAGGCGTTCCTGCATCGGGCCATGTACGAAGAGCGCGCTGGCGCGGGTGCCATCGTTCACCTTCATGCCACGCATTCCGCCGCCGTATCCTGCATGTCGGGCTTGAACCAGTGCGATTGCATCCCCGCACTGACGCCCTACTTCGTCATGAAGATAGGCAAGCTTCCCCTGGTTCCCTACCATCGGCCCGGCGATCCCAATTTGGGCGACGCCATACGCGGGCTGGCCGCCAAGCACAGCTCCGTCCTGCTGGCCAACCATGGGCCGGTCGTATCCGGCACGAACCTGGAATCGGCGGTATACGCCATGGAAGAGCTTGAAGAAACCGCCAAGCTGTTCCTGCTGCTTCAGGGCCATAACCCGCGCGTGCTGACCCCGGAACAAATCGAAGAATTGAAAACCGTATTCAAGCTGTAGCGCAAAGCGGCGGGCACGGCCATGGCCGCCGGTCCGCAATCATTGAACAATGTTCATATCGGAATAACCATGCCCAAACTTGCCGCCAACATCACCATGATGTTCAACGAGCTGCCCTTCCTGGAACGCATACAGGCTTCCGCCCAGTCCGGCTTCAAGGCCGTTGAATTTCTGTTTCCCTACGACTTCGATGCGCAGGATATCGCCGCCGAACTGAAACGCCACTCGGTCAGGAACGCACTGTTCAATATGCCGCCAGGGGACTGGAATGCGGGCGAGCGAGGCATTGCCGCCCTGCCCGGCCGCAGCCAGGAGTTTCGCGACGGCGTGGCCAAGGCCATTTCCTATGCGCAGGCGCTGGGAACGCCCAACGTGCACGCCATGGCCGGCCTGCTGCCTGCCGATGCCGACGCGAACCTGTGCAGAGCCACCTTCATCGAGAACCTGAAGTACGCCGCGCAGCAGTGCGCCGCGCACGGCATCACGGTGCTCATAGAGCCCATAAACCAGCGCGACATGCCCGGCTATTTTCTTAGCCTGCAAGACCAGGCGCATGCCATACGCGAAGAAGTCGGCGAGCCCAATCTTAAGGTGCAGATGGACTTCTATCATGCGCAGATCATGGAAGGCGATATTGCCATGACCTTCCGCAAATACCAGCCGCATGTGGGGCATATACAGATCGCCGGCGTGCCCGAGCGGCATGAGCCCGACACCGGGGAAGTCAATCATGCCTATTTGTTCCGTCTGCTCGACGAACTGGGCTACGACGGGTGGGTCGGATGCGAGTACCGGCCGGCCAATGGCACGGTGCAAGGCCTGGGCTGGATGAACAGCCTCATGGATAAATGACAAGAAAAGAAGCATAAAAAACGGGCTCCGCGGAGCCCGTTTTTTATGCTTCGCGCCACCATCACCGGGCGTACACCAGATCCCTCAGGAATAGCGACAGGGACGGGAAATAGGTAATCACCAACACGCAGCCCAGGATGACCAGTACGAATGGAATGAGCTTGGGTATGATCTTGTCCAGCGATATCTTGGCCACGGCGCAGGCCGCAAACAGATTGACCCCGAAAGGCGGCGTGATCATGCCCATGGCCAGGTTGACGACCATGATGGTGCCGAAGTGCACCGGATCGACGCCGAACTTCATGGCCACCGGCACCAAGATGGGCGCCAGCACGATGATGGACGCCGACGTCTCGATGAACATGCCGATGATGAACAGCGCGGCATTGACGCCCAGCAGAAACAACGCGGGGCTGGTCAGATGCTCGGCCAGGAAGTTGCCTATCATGTCGGGCACGCCGGCGCGGGTCAGCATGAAGCTGAACAAGCCAGCATTCGCAATAATGAACATGATGACAGCCGAAGAAATCACGGATTTTTTCAGTACCACCATCAGTTGAGATATCTTGATCTTGCGGTAGACGAATGTGCCGACTATCCAGGCATAGAACACCGCCACCACTGACGCTTCGGTCGGGGTGAAGATCCCGCCGTATATTCCGCCAAGAATGATGACAGGCATCAGCAGAGCCAAAGAGGCATGGCTGCTGGCGCGCCAGATAGGCATCCTGCCTATGCCATCCTGCTTGCCGTAACCATAGGCTCTGGCATAGAGCAATGCGAAGATCATCAGGGCGCCGCCGATCAGAATGCCCGGACCGATGCCGGCAATGAACAGCTCCCCGATGGATACTTCCGCCGAGACGCCGTACAGAATCATGGGAATCGACGGCGGAATGATCACGCCCAGCTCCGCCGAGGTAGCCTGCAGAGACGCCGCATAGCTTACCGGATAGCCATGTTTGACAAGCGCAGGTATAAGGATGGCGCCGATCGCGAACGTGGTGGCCACCGACGATCCGGAGACCGCGGCGAAGATCATGCAGGTAAGTACGCAGGTGGCTGACAAACCGCCCTGAACACCGCCCACCAGCGATTTGGCGAACTCCACCAGCCGCTGTGAAATGCCACCGGCCTCCATCAGGTTGCCGGCCAGGATAAAGAAGGGAATGGCGGCCAGCGGAAACTTGTTGATGGAGTTGAAGATCTCTTTGACCGCCACCAGCATGTTCGCTTCGGCAACGACGATGCCGACCACGCTGGCCAGCCCGATGGATACAGCGATTGAAACCGAGATCGCAAAGCAGGCGATCATCGTGATGAGCATGGCTGTCGTCATATTTGTTTTTCTTCCAGGCGTTTAGGCGGGGATTACTGCGCGGTTTCCAGTTCTTCGTGGCGCGGGTCCAGATAGTTGCCGATCACGCCGATCATGGCGCAAACAGAACCTACGGGCAAAGCCACAAAAGCCCAGAACATGGAGAAATATTCCAAACCGATAATCGTCTGGACCTTGCCTCGCTGCGCGTAGTCCCATCCGTACCATGCAATGACGGCCAACAGGGCCAGGGACAACAACGTGATGATGGCCTCCAGAACCCTGCGAAACCGGGGCGGCGCCGTCCGGTGCATCAGGTCCACGGAAATCATGGAGCCGTAACGAAAAGCCGCGGGAATGCCCAGAAACACCATCCAGATCAGCGCGATCCGCACAATCACTTCGCTCCATTCCGACGGCAGCTCGAACACAAAGCGCATCAGCACTTGCAACATGCCCATGCTGGCGGCGATGACCAGCATCAGGCAGGCCAGCCAGATTGAAAGCGTCGTCAGTTGGCGTTCAAAATTCAGGAAAGCTGTCTTCACGTTTTTCCTTGAGGGGAAATGTGTTGGATGTCGAAACAGAGACAGAAACGCCCCATGGTCATGGGGCGTTACACGGCGGGCTGCTTATTTAGCGGCGCGGATCCTGTCCAGGTTGTCCTTGCCGAATTGCTTGTTGAAGTCGGCCATGATGGGCTCCAGCGCCGCCTGGAACTGCGCCTTGTCTATGGTCTCGACCACCTCCATCCCCTTGCTGCGCAAATCGGCAACGGCATTTTTCTCGTCGGAGTCGATGCGGTCCCGATTGGCCTTTACGCCGATGCGTGCCGCCTCGACAAAAGCCTTCTTGTCTTCATCCGACAATTTGTCGAAAGCAGCCTTGTTCATCAGGTAGACACCAGGCGAATAAACGTGGCCCGTCAGCGTCAGGTATTTTTGCACCTGGTCGAACTTGGAAGCGGTGATCACCGACAGCGGGTTTTCCTGACCGTCCACAGTGCCCTGCTGCAGCGCGGTGAACACCTCGCTGAACGCCATGGGCGTGGGGTTGATGCCGAAAGCCTTGTAGGCCTGGATGTGCACGGGGTTTTCCACCGTGCGCATCTTCAAGCCTTGCATGTCCGCCGGAACCTTGATGGGATGCTTGTTGTTCGTCATGTGCCGGAAGCCGTTTTCCGCCCATGCCAGAGCCTTGAAACCCCGGGGTTCGAATTTTTTCAGCATCTCGTCGCCGATGGGGCCGTCCAGCACGCCGCGCGCATGCGCATAATCGGTAAACAGATAAGGCACGTCCAGAATCTTCACTTCCGGCACGAAATTGGGAACGGGGCCGCTGGAAGTCCAGGTCAGTTCCTGCGTGCCCATCTGCACCGACTCCATGGCTTCGCGCTCGGCGCCCAAAGAACTGGCGTAAAAAGTCTTGATGACATAGCGGCCATTGGTCAGCCTTTCGACTTCCTTGGCGAACGTGTCGATCGCCACGCCTTGATGCGAATTCTGCGGCGAGGAAATGCTGATGCGCATCACGGTCTGTGCCGATGCGCTGGTGCCCAGCACAAGGCCGGCGGCCAAAATGGACAGCGTAAGCCCAACAGTAGTGCGGCGGAAAGTTTTCATTCTGTCTCCTGGGAAATTCGAATTCATTCGATTATTGATTGGACGCCGGCTGCTGCCCGCGGCTTGAACCTTGTGCCACCCGTGTCGAATGGCTTTATTAATCTGTATTACAACATATGTAATACAACTTTCGCAACCAGATACAAGAGAGAAATGAGGGTAAAAACAGAGGGTGAACCAGCCTGACTTGCACACCCAAAAAAATTCGTGCATAATCTCGCTTCTTCGCTAGACATTCCACACCGGGGGTATAGCTCAGCTGGGAGAGCGCTTGCATGGCATGCAAGAGGTCAGCGGTTCGATCCCGCTTACCTCCACCAGTCAAACGAAGAAAGCCGATGATGGCTGCAGTAAACAGCGTATTGATGAAATACGCGCCGCGTTGAATATGCTACAATGCGCAGCTTGTTTTTGTCCTGTCCCCTTCGTCTAGAGGCCTAGGACACCACCCTTTCACGGTGGGTACAGGGGTTCGAATCCCCTAGGGGACGCCAGTTTTTCTGGCTATGCAGTACACCGCTGCGGAGCGGTAGTTCAGTTGGTTAGAATACCGGCCTGTCACGCCGGGGGTCGCGGGTTCGAGTCCCGTCCGCTCCGCCAAGAATTCAGAAAAAAAGCGCTTGCACTATGTAAGCGCTTTTTTTCGCCTCGACTTATATTCCAAAGTCGGATTTTTGTTCCAAAATTGCGCAGTGAGGACCGTCTACGACAAGTACAACGCGGACAACGCCGCATTGCAACTTGAAGAGATAGCGCTCGCCATCTAAGGTGGCAAGCTGTCGATGACGACCATTTGTGGCAAAAAACTTGCTGCTCCCAAGACCGTGCACAAGGTTTTGCTGACGTGGCTTGATCCAGTGGATCTCGGTCAACCTACCAACGTAATGCTCACTTGGTCAGCCGGTATGCGGTACATCAGACTTTCACCCTCAGCCAACGCCAGTGATTCTGCAAACTGACTTTCCTGTGCCCACACATCGAAGTCATGAAGGTCCAGCGCTTTCAGTGCACGCAACTTCTCGACCAGAGTAACAAAGTTGAAGTATCTGGCAAATAGGTACTGCTCCATCACCTCATCATTGATAACAATGTGCTGTTCGCTGCGGTGAACCGCCATCACTATGTGCTTCAGTATGTTCTTTGTGGCCGTCTGCATCTCCCCACCGCCCAAGCTCTCGCCCAAGAGCGCGTGCCTGGCGTGAGTTAGGCCATATACGCGGGGTGCCACCTGCGCGCTGTGCAGGTTAAACCAGATGAAGCAGAACGCGCTGGTGTTCCAGATGGTATTGAAGATACTCGTCGCTGCGTGCTCACCTTGGCGGCGCTCCATACGATGCAGGTAGTCAGGGATGCGATTATCTTCACGGATGATCCCGAGCGTGATCTCTAGGATCTGCTCACATTGCTCATTGGAGATTCCACGCGGCAACGGGTTACCTTCATCAGCGCGCATCTTCTGCACGTCCTTGACCAACTCCATCAGATGGTCAAGGTTGTCGTACTGCTTCTGGCCCTTAGATTGTTCGCAGGATTCTATGTACGCATTTTCAACGTGAATGCCACGGTTGTAAAAGTATGCGATGGCATCAATGAGCTTCGGCGCATACTCATGCAGATCAAGGTAGTGCGCACTGTACTCAAGGAACGCGCGATTCAACCCCAAATGATGCAACAGCAGTGCGAACAAGGGCGTGCGCGCCTCTTTGATGGCTTTCGCCTTAGGCTTGAATTCAATTGGAATTGAGTTGAGTACCTCGGCATTGGCGTTCCACGATTGAACGCGGACTGCATTGTTCTCAAGGGAAGTCCTTCGAATGAAAGTCGACACCCTGTGGCTGGCTGGCTCTTTTGCTAGGGCGGCATCAGAATCAAGCAAAAGATAGGCATACAGCCCCAGATTCTGATGGATCTCCTTCCACTCATCACTTTGGTAAATCCGCGGTGCGATCTCTCCTTCTGATGTGAGAAAAAGATTGCCCGTGATCACTTTTCCTGCAAGACCACGCTCATTTAAAACACGAGCCAGATTCAGATAAAGCAGCTTGACGAATTCAGCACGGATCTCACCGTGTTCTGAAGTCTTGGCATTGGGCTCGGAGCTTTGGGATGACTCCAAATTCAAGTCCACGAAAAACTCTAGAAGATTCTTGTGCGAGCAGTATTGGCTGAAATGCCGCATGGCTTTCTGGTGCTCTGGCGACGTGCTGGGTTGCGTCATCCAGTCTTGTTTTAGCAGCTTCAGATACTCATGAGGCACGCAAACCAGACATGCCTTGGTCCAGTTGTAATAGCGTTGCTTCATGGCACTCAACACAAGGCTGAATAAATCCAGCTCTTTGTTAAGTTCGCGCTTTTCATCATCGTTGAAGACAGACATATAGTTGGTCCATTGTGCGTCGGTCCAGCCCAATATGGACTTCACGGTCTTGAGAGTGGTGCGCGGATCTACGGAATCAAATTCTTCAGCCATAATTTAAGATCGAATTATTAAAATTGGGGGCTGGGCAGGTGCTTGATGGATTGCACAACCTGCCCGGCGGGATGGGCAAGCCCAAACAGCCGATCGCAACTTCGATCGGCTATGGTTTAGGTTGCTGAGAATTTATTCGCTCAGGCCGAGCCGAGCCCGATCTTCTGCGATCTCATCCAGGTCATCGGCATTCAGCAGGCGCTCTGACAAAGGAATGATGATATTAGCTTGCCCCAGCACGCGATTGACGTCCTCTTCAAACTGGAGAGCATCGGCCTTATCGATAGAGGTGCAAAGAAATGCGCTGCTCAGGTCCATCTTCAGCCCCAAGTGGTCATCGTGGCGGACGTATACCTTATCTGTGTTGCCCAGATCTACAAGAGCGTCAACTAAGTCGCTGGCAGTGTGGAACTCGGACGGATCGTCGCTCAACCGGGACGCCAATTCATCAAGCGTTTCAATTTTTTCGATCATATTTTCCTCGGCAGTGGCATCGAATATGAAGCCTGTTAGGGTAAAAGTTTATGTATCCGTGCTTCGCACAGACACATAGATGATCGTCTTTTCAATCCCAACCCGCCAACAAAGCTGGCTCAAGCGGAACCCGATCCACTGCTTGCAGAAAAAGGCGGAGAAAACCAAAAAGGCCGATATAGATCTGGCCTCGAAACGCTATCGGGACCTACTGCAGGAGCCAAGTAATTGAGAAACCAACGATTTACCAGCATCTGGGATGCCATCGAAGATACCCAGGAAGAAGCAGAAAACATGAGGCTTCGTTCAGTCCTCATGACAGCGCTGAAGCAGCACAGAGTCCACGCCAAGATGAGCCAGGCCGAAGCCGCCAAGCTTTTTGGCGTGACCCAGCCCCGCGTCTCTGACCTGATGCGCGGAAAAATCAATGTTTTTGGTCTTGATGCACTGGTAAATATGGCCGCTGCAGCGGGTCTGCATATTGAGATGCGCGTGCTTGAATCTGCGTGACGACTCCAGTTCATCGATATGCTGCCCAAGCCTATTGATTCGTGATGCGCAACACACTACAATCATTTTATGATCAAAAGTTTTCGGCACAAAGGCCTTCGTCGGCTGTTCGAAACAGGCAACACATCCGGCGTTCAAGCAAGCCATATCAAACGCCTTCGTCTACAACTGTCCGCCCTTGATACTGCACAGATTATCGAAGACATGAACATTCCAGGGTTTAGGCTCCATCCCCTCAAGGGCGCAATGAAGGACCGCTGGTCAATCACCGTCAACGGAAATTGGCGCATCACCTTTGAGTTTGAGGACGGAAATGCCTATGTACTGGGCTATGAGGACTATCACTGATGAACATGCACAATCCACCCCACCCCGGTGAATTTATCTCGGGCATCTATCTTGAGCCCAACAATATCAGCGGGCGCGAACTCGCTCAAGCACTTGGCGTAGCCGCCTCTACCCTCAGCCGAGTACTCAACGGCACTTCTCGTGTCACGCCTGAAATGGCGCTTCGCCTTTCCAAGGCGCTTGGACGCAGCCCGGAAAGCTGGCTGTCCATGCAGGACGCTCACGACTTGTGGCTTGCTCGTCAGCACGTTAATTTGCAAGATGTCGACAAACTCCAATTCGCCGTGGCCTAGCACTCCTGGTTTCCAACCACCATATTGAGATGCGTGTGCTTGAACCCGCCTGACGGCTCAAGCATATACCAGCATTGGAACGGAACCCGCACAGGAAATGCCCTGTTCGTTTCCCGTTCGATTCATCCGTCAGGCTCCGAATGCCCCATCTATCGTGTGCATCGCTCCAGTCACGAAGCCGGCCTCCGGGCCCGCCAGCCATGCCACCATTGCCGCGACCTCTTCCGGCTGGCCGTGACGCTTGATGGCCATGAATCCATGCAGCAGATCTTTCATCGGTCCATCGGCCCGATTCGCGTCCGTGTCGATGGGGCCCGGCTGAACGACGTTCACGGTGAGGCCGCGCGGACCGAAGTCACGCGCCAGGCCTCGAGCCATTCCCTGCAAAGCCGACTTGCTTAGTGCATACGCGGCCATGCCAGGCACGGGCATCCGGTCCCCGTTCACCGATCCGATGATGATGATTCGGCCACCTTGGGGCATACGGCGCGCCGCCTCGACAGATGCGTGATAAGGCGCATGCACATTGATTTTGAACAGGCGATCCACCGCATCGGGATCGAGCTCCAACGCGTCGCCGAAGATCGCGATTCCTGCATTCACCACCAGCACGTCCAGCGGGCCGCTGTCGCGCACCTGTGCAATGACCGCGTCCCGGTCGGCGCTGTCCGTCTGGACTGCCTTGCTGGCGGTCTCCGCAGCAAGCTCCTCGGCCGCTGTCCGGGACCCTGAATAGGTGAACGCCACGTTTGCGCCATCCGCCACAAAGCGCCGCACAATTGCCGCTCCAATCCCACGACTTCCGCCCAGCACCAGCACGGACTTTTTGTCGAACACAGCCATCAAACACCTCTGGATTAAATATGTAGGAAACACTACAATAAACGAAACGACAACGATGTCAAGTATTTTTATAGTTATGACTACAAAATTAGCCCGACCCAGAGGCCGCCCGCGCAAATTCGATGTTGATGAGGCCATCGCGACCGCTCAAAGCCTGTTCCATTCCCGAGGTTATGAGGCAGTCAGCGTCTCGGACGTGACCGAAACGCTGGGCATCAACACGCCCAGCTTCTATTCGGCCTTCCGAAGCAAGGCTGGCCTTTACGAGCGGGTCATCAACCGGTATGCGGACCACGGAGCTGTTCCGCTTGCCGATATTCTGCGCCCTGACCGTCCAGTGGCCGACTGCATCATTGCGATGCTTGAAGAAGCGGCACGCCGCTATGCCACCGACCCTGCCGCCACCGGATGCATAGTGCTGGAGGGATGCCGTTGCAACGACGAAGAAGCCCGTGATCTTGCACGCGCTGCGCATGGTGCTGCCGCTGAGGTCATCCGCAGCTACATCGCCGCCCGACACCCCTCGGATGCGGCGCAACTTACGGAGTACATCAGCACGCTGATGATAGGCCTTTCCGCACAGGCGCGCGCCGGAAAGGGATTGGACACCCTTCTTGAAACCGTACGAGTAGCCAGCTACGCCATCGCAGCTGCCCTGCGCGCGTGACATCGGCTGTCAAGCCGGCCCGGCACCGCTGTGCCGCCGGGCCGGTTTCACGCTTCGTTCAGTCGACGCGGTTGGCGTCAATAACAGTCAGGGCCGCCATATTGATGATGCGCCGCACGGTGGAACTGGTGGTCAGGATATGCACGGGCGCGTTGGCGCCCAGCAGGAATGGCCCCACCGCCACATTGCTTCCGGCCGTGGTCTTGAGCAGGTTGTAGGCGATATTGCCGGCATCCACGTTCGGGCAGACCAGCAGGTTGGCGGAGCCTTTCAGCTTGGATGTGGGCAGGATGCGCGAACGCAGGGCTTCGTCCAGCGCGCAGTCGCCGTGCATTTCGCCGTCGATCTCCAGTTCGGGAGCGCGCTCTTGCACCAGCTCCAGCGCCCGGCGCATCTTGGAACCCGAAGCCGAACTGCCCGATCCGAAGTTGGAGCGCGACAGCATGGCCACCTTGGGCTCCAGGTCCAGCCGGCTCATCTGCTCGGCCGCGGCAATGGTGAATTCGGCAATCTGCTCGGCGGTCGGATCATCGTTGATATGGGTGTCGACCAATGCGACCGTGCGCTCGTCCAGCAGCAGCACGTTCATGGCCGCGTAGGTCTGGGCGCCGGGCTTCTTGCCGATGACCTGGTCCACAAAGCGCAGATGGTCGTGATAGCCGCCCACCGTACCGCATATCATGCCGTCGGCATCGCCCAGGTGGAGCATCATGGCGCCTATCAAGGTCAGCCGGCGGCGCATTTCGACGCGCGCCATTTCCTTGGTGATGCCCTGCCGGCACATCAGCTCCCAATAGGTGGTCCAGTATTGATGGAAGCGCTCGTCGTACTCGGGATTGGTGACTTCCACGTCCTGGCCCAGGCGCAGGCGCAGGCCGTATTTCTCGATGCGCGACAGCAGCACCTGGGGTCGCCCCACCAGAATGGGATGGGCCAGCTTTTCGTCGACAATGACCTGCACCGCGCGCAGCACGCGCTCTTCTTCGCCTTCCGTGAACACGATGCGCGCCTTGCCGCCGTCGCGCACCAGTTGCCTGGCGGACGAAAACAGGGGCTTCATGAAAGCGCCCGAGTGGTAGACGAAATGCTGCAACTGCTCGGCGTAGGCATCCAGGTCCGGCATCGGACGCGTCGCCACGCCGCTTTCCATGGCCGCCTTGGCCACGGCCACCGCGATGCGCACAATCAGGCGCGGATCGAAGGGCTTGGGAATGAAGTATTCGCGGCCAAACGATACGCCGTAGGTGCCGTAGGCCGCGGCCACCACTTCGTTCTGTTCTTCCTCGGCCAGGCCGGCAATGGCATAGACCGCCGCTTTTTCCATCTCGCGCGTGATGGTGGTGGCGCCGACGTCCAGCGCGCCGCGGAACACGTAAGGGAAACACAGCACGTTGTTGACTTGGTTGGGGTAGTCGGAACGACCGGTGGCCATGACCACGTCGTCGCGCGCCGCATGCGCGTCCTCGGGCAGGATTTCGGGGTTGGGATTGGCCAGCGCCAGGATCAAAGGACGAGCGGCCATGCGGGCGACCATGTCCGACTTAAGAACGCCCCCGGCCGACAAGCCCAGGAATACGTCGGCGCCGTCGATGACCTCGCCTAATGTACGAGCCTGGGTCTTTTGAGCAAAACGCTCTTTTTTGGGGTCCATGAGGGCTTGCCGGCCTTCATAGACCACGCCTTCGATGTCGGTCACCCAGATGTTTTCCAGCGGCAGGCCCAGATCAACCAGCAGCTCCAGGCAGGCCAGCGCGGCGGCGCCGGCGCCGGATGCCACGAGCCTGACCTTGGAAAGATCCTTGCCCACGACTTTCAGCCCATTGATGACGGCGGCGGACACCGTGATGGCCGTGCCGTGCTGGTCGTCGTGGAACACCGGGATGTTCATGCGCTCGCGCAGCTTGCCTTCCACAACGAAGCATTCCGGCGCCTTGATGTCTTCCAGGTTGATGCCGCCAAAGGTGGGCTCCAGCCCCGCGATGATCTCCACCAGCTTGTCCGGATCGGTTTCGTTGATCTCGATGTCGAAAACGTCAATGCCGGCGAACTTCTTGAACAGCACCGCCTTGCCTTCCATGACCGGCTTGGAGGCCAGCGGGCCGATATTGCCCAGACCCAGCACCGCCGTGCCGTTGGTGATGACCCCGACCAGGTTGCCGCGCCCGGTGTAGCGGAATGCATTCAAAGGATCGGCCGCGATTTCTTCGCAAGCCGCCGCAACGCCTGGCGTGTAGGCCAGGCCAAGATCGCGCTGGGTCACCAGCGGCTTGCTGGCATTGACAGAAATCTTGCCCGGGGTCGGGAACTCGTGATAATCCAAAGCCGCCTGGCGATCTGACGTACCCATAATCCTATGCTCTCCTGGTTGCGCATTCGCGCATTGATGATGAATTCATTCTACGCAGCAAACATAACCATATCATTTTAAATTTATATCGTTCTATAATATTTAACTTATATTTCTTATTATTCAAGTTCTTATGAGCACCTTTGAGGCCACAGACGTGGTGCGCAGGCTGACTGCCCGGCTGAAAATGCGCCATTTGCAGTTGCTGCTGCGCATCCAGCAGCATGGATCGCTGACGCGTGTGGCCGAGGAAATGTCCACCAGCCAGCCGGCCATCACCAATGCCCTGGCCGAGGTCGAAGGCATGTTCGGCGCGGCGCTCTTCGATCGGTCGGCACGCGGAATGGCGCCCACCGCGCTTGGAAAAGTGGCGTTGGCCCGCGCGCAGGCCATGATCAACGACCTGGGCCACCTGGTGCGCGACATGGAAACGGTTGCAACAGGAAACGCCGCCCACCTGCATATTGGCGTCATACCCTTTATTTCGGGGCAGATGCTTTCCGCGGCCGTGCAGCGCACTCTGCCCGAAGGCGGCGGACGCCTGACCTTGACCATACACGAGGGGACCAGCGACCAGTTGGTGCAGCAACTGCGTGATCACACACTGGATATCGCCATCGGCCGGCCATCGACCACCGTGAATATCGATCAGTTGGAATTCGAAACCTTGTACGATCAGCAGCCCCGTCTGGTGGCTGGCCGGCGGCTTGCCGCGCAATTGGGCCGTCATCGCCTGAACTGGCGGCAATTGGCCCGGCTTGACTGGATCATGGGCGCGCCGGGCACACCCATACGCGAACAGGTCAGCGACATCTTCCTGAAAGCGGGCGTGGCGCCGCCCACTCCCATTATCGAAAGCTATGCCACCAAGCTCATGGGCGAGCTGATTGTTTCCAGCGACAAGGCCGTATCCATCGTGCCGGCGGACATCGCCGACGAGCTCGTGCGTATTGCGGGGGTCGCCATCGTCCCCTATTCGTTCGACTGGACCTTGCCGCCCATTGCTCTATTCACGCGCCGCGAGGGCCCGAAGCCGGACGCCATACGGATGTTTGCCCAGGCGCTGCGGGTAGCCTGCAAGCAGGATCCCCATCTGAAAGAACGCCAGACCGAATACTGAAATGCGCAGCGACATCCCCGACACCATCGTCTCGGCATTCCAGGCAGCGCGGTATCTTGTGTTTGCGCCCGCCGGCACCATCACGCTACGCATCGGCCGGCACAACCCCGCCTTGCAAGGCCTGATGGCGGCACAGGGATGCCTGTCGACGGCAATATTGACGGCCTACAATCCCGGTGCTCGGCAGGCCGGCATCGCCGCAAACCGCCGCGTACAAAGGGCTTTATTGCAAGACGCTTCCGCGCTGGGCCTGCCTTGCTATTATGGCAGGAATCTGGCGGGCGACGGCGATGGCCCGACGGAACCCACCGTGGCGATCCTGGGGGCTTCATTGCGGCAGGGATGCGGCCTGGCACGGCGCTACGGGCAATTGGCTTTCGTTTTCAGCAAGGAAGACGGCGTCCCCGAACTGCTGTGGCCCTGACGCCCACCCGACTGAGCGCAAGACGCGTGCTTTAATCCCGCCGTCACAAAACGAAACAAAATTCACCGCCAGGCCATTTGCGCCACCTTCCATATCGGATAGGCTGAATTGCACGATATTCGCTCAACTGTCGCTCAATTTCGCCCAATTTCAAGCCTATAGCCTCCAACCATCCTCTTGCTCTCCTGGAATGGCAGCCCTACCATGCGGCCATTGTTCGCCAACTCAGGTACGAGCCGTGTCGCCAGAAACATCTCATTCCTCTCCCCATCCCGCCTCGACGTGGACCGTCGGCCGCATCCTTGGCCTATACGAGCTTCCCCTGCTTGATCTCCTGCTGCAGGCCCAGGATATCCACCGCCGGCATCATCCGGCCAATGCCGTGCAATTGTCCAGCCTGCTATCCGTGAAGACCGGCGCCTGTCCCGAGGATTGCGCGTATTGCCCTCAATCGTCTCGCTATGACACGGATCTTCAGGACGAAGCCCTGATGCCGCTGGAAGAAGTGCTGCAAGCCGCCCGGGAAGCAAAGGAAAGCGGCGCGCAGCGTTTCTGCATGGGCGCGGCATGGCGCTCGCCGACAGCCCGCCAAGTGGATGCCATCGTGGACATGGTGGCCGCGGTCAAGGCCATGGGCCTGGAAACCTGCGTCACGCTGGGCATGCTCAAGGATGGCCAGGCCGAGCGGCTGCGCGATGCGGGGCTGGACTACTACAATCACAACCTGGATACCTCGCCCGAGTTCTACGGCAGCATCATTTCCACCCGCGGCTATCAGGACCGGCTGGATACGCTGGCGCGCGTGCGCGCCGCCGGCGTGAATGTATGCTGCGGCGGCATCGTCGGCATGGGGGAATCGCGGGGCGAGCGCGCCGGCCTGATTGCCCAGCTTGCCAATCTGTCGCCCCACCCGGAATCCGTACCGATCAACAACCTGGTCAAAGTACCGGGCACGCCGCTGGCCGGAGCAGCCGATATCGACCCCTTCGAGTTCGTGCGCACCATCGCCGTGGCACGCATCACCATGCCCGGGGCGGTGGTCAGGCTTTCCGCCGGCCGCGAGGCGATGAGCGACGAGCTGCAGGCCCTGTGCTTCATGGCCGGCGCCAACTCGATTTTCTATGGCGACAGGCTGCTTACCACCGGCAATCCGCAGGCGGCGCAGGACAAGCTTCTCTTCGAGCGCCTGGGCCTGAGGCCCTCCGCCGGCGTACCGCTAGCCGCAACAGAAACCGAAACTGAAAGCGCACACTAATTTTCCGGAGCCCGGCCAAGATATGTATACCCTGATCATAAGCATTGCCTGCAGCGTCGCCGTATCGGTGCTGCTGAAGATAGCCCGACGCCGGAATCTGCAGATAGACCAGGCCATTGCCGTGAACTACGTGGTTGCGGCCAGCCTGTGCCTGCTCATATTACGGCCACAGCCCGCGGCACTGCTCAATCCCAGCACGCCATGGTGGGTGCTGATTGCCCTGGGCGTGCTGCTGCCATCGATTTTTCTGGCCATGGCGGGCGCCGTTCGCCACGCCGGCATCGTATTAAGCGACGCCGCTCAACGGCTGTCCCTGTTCATACCCTTGATTGCGGCCTTCGTCCTGTTCGGAGAAGCCGCATCCGGCGGCAAGCTGGCCGGCATCATCGTGGCGCTGATCGCCCTGGGATGCCTGCTGTACCGACCCAGGCCGCAGGAAGGCTCCGGCGAAGCCGGAAAAACCATTGCCTTGCTGCTGGCCGTGTGGGTGGGCTACGGCACCATAGACATCCTGTTCAAACAGATGGCCAAGAGCGGCGCCGTATTTTCCAGCAGTCTGTTCGCCGCCTTCACCCTGGCGGGCATCCTGATCTTTCTTTACCTGATCGCCAGGCGCAGCGTGTGGCAGTTGCGCAATGTCGTCGCGGGCGTGGTGCTGGGCCTGCTGAATTTCGGCAATATCTATTTCTACATCCGGGCGCACCAGGTGTTTCCCGAGAACCCGACGCTGGTTTTCTCGGCCATGAACATCGGAGTCATTTCGCTGGGCACCCTGGTCGGCGCGGGCTTCTTCAAAGAGAAGCTACGCTGGGTCAACGCTCTTGGGATCCTTCTGGCCATCACCGCCATCGTGATCCTGATTCCCCGCTAAGACCTCTTCATCGACCGGCTCGAACGACACGTCGCTTTCCACATCGACCCGGGGATCCAGGGCGGCCACGACGTTCGAGCTTTGCAGGCTGTCGGACATGGGCACGAAGTGCGTGGGCGCATCCTGGCTGAGGTTGGCGCCGGTAACGCGCTGCGGCCGAATCACCAGGACCAGCACGGCGGCGCAGGCCGAGACGAAGACGAAGTACATGCTGACTTCCAGTTCGCGCATCAACAGGCCCGCCAGCAGCGGTCCCACACAGGCGCCCAGGCCGTAAACCATGTACAGGATTGCGCTTAGACCCACCCTGCGTTCCTGGTCGACGTTGTCGTTGGCGAAAGCGGCGCCAAGAGGGTATAGCGTGAACTGCAATACGCCGAACGCGCAGGAAAAAAGCAGCAGTGCCCAGAACGGAAAAACCCACCATCCCCACAAAGGCACGGCCAGCAGGAACAGTATGCAGGCGTTCACCCGTATCATGCCGACGCGGCTGATGCGGTCGGCCAGCCAGCCCAGCGGCCATTGCGCCACCAGGCCGGTCGCCACCGAGGCGGCCAGGAATACCGCCACCTGGCTATTGGACAAGCCCTGCTTCAACGCATACACGGGCGCCAGGCCGTAGAAAGCGCCAGTCAGCGTACCCGCCACGAACAGGACGGTCAGCGACATGGGCACCCGGGCCACGTAGTACTTGGCCTGTATGGGCGCCGGCACTTGCAGCGCCGGGTGCAGGCGGCGCGTCAGGGCGACGGGCACCAGGCACAGCGCCGAACAGATGGCGGCAAAAATAAGCGGTTCATAATTCAGCGTCGGGAAGAGCGTCAGGGACAACTGCCCCAATACCGTGCCGGTGCTGGAGAAGACCATGTAGAAGGCGAAGACGCGGCCGCGCTGATGGTTTTCGGTCTGCTCGTTCAGCCAGCTTTCCAGCACCATGAATTGGGTGACCATGGCGATGCCGGCAATGAAGCGGAATCCCAGCCATATCCAGAGATTGTCCAGCAGGGCCAGCACCAGGACGGTGATCGTGACAATGGCGGCGGTGGCCGCATAGGCGCGTATATGGCCTACTTGTATGATGATCTTGTGGCCGATACGCGCGCCGAATACCAGGCCCAGGTAGTACACGGCGATCAGGCCGCCGACCCAAAGCTCGGATACGGACTGCGCCGTCAGGCGTAAGCCCATATAGGTATTGAAGAGTCCGGAACCGACCAGCAACAGCAGGGTGGCAAGATAAAGCGAAGAAAACGCCGCCAGCATTTGTATCATGGGTGATTCCAGACTTTGCCGCCAGGCTTAGCCCAATTGTTCCAGCAGGGTCTTAGCGTCGCTGACCTCGTATTGGCCGGCTTTCTCGATGTTCAGCTTCTTGACCACGCCATCCTGCAGCAAGGCGGAATAGCGCTGCGAACGCACGCCCATGCCGCGAGCCGTCAGATCCAGCTCCAGGCCCATGGCCCGCGTCCAGTTGGCGCTGCCGTCGGCCATCATGCGAACCTTGCCGTCGACGCCCTGGTCGCGCCCCCAGGCGCCCATGACGAAGGGGTCGTTGACCGCCACGCACCAGATTTCGTCGACGCCCTTGGCCTTCAATTGATCGTGCAGCTCGATATAGCCGGGCAGATGCTTGGCGGAGCAGGTCGGGGTGAACGCGCCGGGAAGGGCGAACAGCGCAATCGTCTTGCCCTTGACCAGATCGGCCACCTGAAAATTGTTCGGTCCGATGGCGCAGGATTCGGTGGCCGTTTCGATGAACTCGCCCAAGGTGCCGTCGGGCACCTTATCGCCAACCTGAATAGACATAGTGTTCTCCGTTTTTATTGAAAGGGATGAAAGAGCCTTAATCATACGACGCCCAGGCGTCCCATGTTGCCAGGCACCACAGCTTGAAACAACTGCACACTTTTCCTTCATGCTGCCGCAATGTTTGTCCCCCACAATGCAGCATCGACACGCCACCAAGGGGAGCCGATTTGATACTACCTAAATTATCCGCCGCCATACTGTCGATGGCGATGCTGGGAAGCGCCTATGCCGCCTCCAGCCTGGAAAGCGACATTTCCCTGGACCAGTGGGTCATGATGTGCGGCGCGGCCAACGGGGCGGCCGATGCCGCCGGCGCCGATCCGATCGACCGGCAGGCCCACAGGCTGAATGTCCGTGATCACCTGATGCGCTATGCCCTGGAACAAGGGCTGGCCCTGGATGAATTCGACGCCCTGTTCGACCAGGGCATCATCGAGGGCAAGCGGCTGCTGGCCCGGGGACGCAGCATCGACCCAGGCAAGCTGCAGTCGCTTATGCGAGGCTTCCTGCGCGACACCAACATTTCCTACCAGGACGTCAGGGACGCGCTGAATACCGTTTGACGCGGCCGCTCCGCGCGGGCCCGCCGGACTGCGTCTGCCGGGTCCGAATTGCGTATATCATAGGACTATCGCGAAGCACGCAGGTCCAAGACGCAATGAGCACGATTCCTACCGACACACCCGCACTCAGCCATCTAGATGAAGCCGGACAGGCACGCATGGTCGACGTTGGCGGCAAGGCCTCGACCTTGCGCACCGCCGTCGCGGAAGGCCGCGTGCGCATGAGCCCGGCCGCGTACCGGCTGCTGTCCGCCCGTGAAAACGCCAAGGGCGAAGTCCTGAACACCGCCAGGGTGGCGGGCATACTGGCCGCCAAACGCTGCGCCGAACTCATACCGCTGTGCCACAGCCTGCCCCTCAATTTCGCCGGCATCGAGTTCCTGGCCGACGACGCCTCGCACAGCATAATGGTCAAGGCCACGTGCAGCACCGACTACAAGACCGGCGTCGAGATGGAGGCCATGACGGCATGCAGCATCGCGGCGCTGACCATCTACGACATGTGCAAGGCGGCCGACAAAGGCATCGTCCTGGAAAGCATACGGCTACGCTCTAAATCCGGAGGCAAAAGTGGTGACTGGCACAACGATTAAGGTCCTGTATTTTGCACAGGTGGCTGAACTGACCCGGGTTCGGCAGGAAGACTGGCCCTTGCCCGCGCCCATCCGCGGCGCCGACTGGCTGTCGCAGCTGCAGGCACGCTATCCGCAACTGGCGCCCGCCGCGCGGCTAAAGCTCGCCATCAATCAATACCATGTTGCGCACGACTGCCTCATACAGCCGGGCGACGAGCTGGCCGTTTTCGAGCCCGTGACCGGAGGCTAGCAAAGATGGTCATTGTTCAAGAGGCCGACTTCGACGCCGCCGCCCTTGTCGAGGAACTGCGCCGGCGCGTGGCAGGCAAGGCCGGCGCCATCGTCAGCTTTACCGGCTATGTGCGCGACTATGCCGACGACGCACCCACGCAATCCTTGTTCCTGGAACACTACCCCGGCATGTGCGAACGCGAAATCGAAGCGCTATGCGCAACGGCGCAGTCGCGCTGGAATACGCAGCAATGCATGGTCGTGCACCGGGTGGGCGAGCTGCGCAACAGCGACCAGATCGTCTTCGTCGCCGCCGCCAGCGCCCATCGCACCGATGCCTTCAGGGCCTGCGAATACATTATCGATGCATTGAAGACCCGTGCGCCATTCTGGAAGCGCGAAACACTGGCCACCGGCGAGCGTTTCTGGGTGCAGCAAAAAGATGCCGATGCCGCCAAAACCTCGCAATGGGAAAACCCCACGGAAACCTGACATCCCCATGAGCAAAGCCGACACGAAGAAGCCGCCCGTTTCATTGAACTGCGCCGTCCTGACGATTTCCGACACCCGCGACGCCGGCAATGACACCTCGGGCGATTACCTGGCGGAAAGCCTGCTTGCCGCCGGCCACCGCTGCGACAAGCGTGCCATCAGTCAGGGCAATCTGTACCAGATCCGCAAGGTCGTCAGCGACTGGATCGCGGACGATTCCATACAAATCATCCTGACCAACGGCGGCACCGGCTTCTCGCACAACAAATCCACAGCCGCCGCCATCACGCCTTTGCTGGACCAGGTCATCCCGGGTTTCGGCGAGCTGTTCCGGCATCTGTCCTTCCTGGAAATCGGCAGCTCGACCCTGCAATCGGACGCCTTCGCCGGCGCGGCGAACAACACCTTGGTATTCTGCATGCCCGGCTCGACCGGCGCCTGCAAGACGGCCTGGGAAGGCATCATCAAAGAACAACTGGACAGCACGCACCGTCCCTGCAATTTCGGCACCCACTACCATGCTTGATTTCGATTCGGCGCAATCGCGCCTGTCCACGGCCGGCAAACCGCCCGCCATCACCGAGGCCTGTCCATTGCATCTGGCCAGGGGCCGCGTGCTGGCGCAAACGCTATTTGCCACACTGGATCTCCCTCCCGCCGACAACAGCGCCATGGACGGCTATGCCATACGCCATGCCGACTATGCGCCCGGCAAGCCCTTGCCGGTGCAGCAGCGCTGCTACGCCGGAGAACGCCCCGAACCGCTCAAGCCCGGCCATGCCATACGCCTGTTCACCGGCAGCCTTGTGCCGGCGGGCGCCGACACCATCGTCATGCAAGAGGACGGTGTCGAACACGATGATCGGTTCGAAATAAACCTGCCCCCCACCCTTGGCGCCCATGTCCGGCGCCAAGGCGAGGATGTGCGCGAGGGCGACCAACTTCTGCCCAAAGGCACCCTGCTGGGAGCCGCTGAAATCGCCCTGCTGGCCTCGCAAGGTTATGCCCAGATTACCACCTACGCCGCGCTGAAGGTCGGCATACTGACCACGGGCGACGAACTGGTCAGCCCCGGACAGCCTCGCGCCGACGAGCATATCTACAACTCCAACGGCCCCATGCTGGCCGCCCTGGCCGAAAACATGGGCGCCACCGTTGCCCATGTGCTGCATGCGCGCGACACGCAGGAGTCCTTGCAAGAGGCGTTTGCCATCCTGCTGCGGGACTGCGACCTGATCCTGACCGTGGGCGGTGTCTCGGTAGGTGAAAAAGACCTGGTCAAACCCGCCATCGAACAGTTGGGCGGCGTCCTGGATCTCTGGCGCGTCTGCATGAAGCCGGGCAAGCCCGTCGCCCTGGCGCACATCGATGGCAAGCCCGTGGTCTGCCTGCCTGGCAATCCCGTCTCGGCTTACGCCGTGTTCACCCTGCTGGTCACACCCATGCTGCGCACCATGCAAGGCCGTGCCCAGGCCATGCCTACCGTCCAGTACGGCACGCTGGTATCCGACCGCCCATTCAATGAAAAGCGGGACGAATTCCTGCGGGTCCAGGCGGCCTTCGGGCCGCAGGGCCAAACCATGCTGACGCCGTACTCGCAACAAGGCTCGGGCATCATCAGCTCCCTGCCCTGGGCCAGCGGCCTGGCCAGGATTCCCGCCGATACAGTGCTGCGGGGCGGAGACCTGGTCGCCTATTACGACCTGGCCCGCTGGCTGGCCTGAACGGCAAGCCTCAAGTCCTGGGGCGTGTTGATGTTAAAGAAAGCGCCATGGCCGCCGTCGAAGCACACCGGCACGGCTGCATGCATTTGCTGCCATAGCTGGACCTTGCGATCGCCCCCGCCCAGGTAATCGCGCAGGCTGCCCGCCAGGCTGGCATGCACCAACATGCATAAAGGATGGACACGATCCGGACCGACGGTGCCGGCATAGGCCGCAAGGGCTCCCGCTTCGTCGGCGGCGCCAGCCAGCCGCGCCACCATATCGGCCGGCAGGTTCAATACATCGACAGGCATGACCGCCAGCCAGGGCGTGGATGTGGCCGCCAGGGCGCTTGCAACGCCGGCCAGGGGCCCCAGATCGATTCCCAGCCTGGGGTCGTCGGAAACGACCCGGCCGTAATCCGCGTAGTCTTCCAGATGCCGATTGGCGCTGACCAGGACGCTGCTTACCTGCGGCGCCAGATAGCGCTGCGCATGGGCCACCAGCGGCGCGCCGTCCAGGCCAAGCAGGCCTTTGTCCACATCCAGGCTGTCTTCCTGCTGCATGCGCCGGGCCCGGCCTCCGGCCAGGATAAGGCCTGTAATCTGGGAACGCGCGATCATCCGCCGATGTAGCTCATTTCGATCTTCTTGCGCTGCGCCGTTTCGCGCCCTCGCAACTCGGAATAGTGGTCGCCGCGACCAGACCAGATGGCCGCGATGCGCGCCGCGATTTCCTCGTCGCCGGCGCCGCCGCGCAACAGAGAGCGCAAGTCGTGCCCCTGGCTGGCGAACAGACAAAGAAACAGCTTGCCCTCGGGCGACAGGCGTGCGCGTGTACAGTCGCCGCAAAACGGCTGCGATACGCTGGTGATAAGGCCGATTTCGCCCGCGCCGTCGGCGTAGCGCCAGCGAGCGGCAACTTCGCCCCGATAAGCCGCCTGCGCGGGCTCCAGCGGAAACTCGGCGGCGATGCGCTGGAGAATTTCGGCGCCCGTCAGCACCTCGGATAGATTCCAGCCATTGCTGTCGCCGACATCCATGAACTCGATGAAGCGCAGGATATGGCCGCTGCCGCGGAAATGCCGCGCCATGGGAAGGATCTGATCATCGTTCAAGTCTTTCCGGACGACCATATTCACTTTTACCGGCGCCAGTCCGACGCGCGCGGCTTCATCGATGCCGCGCAATACGGTCTCGACGCTAACCCGGCTGTCGCTCATGCGCTCGAATTTATGCTCGTCCAGGGCATCTAGGCTGACCGTGACACGCGCAAGCCCGGCTTGCTTGAGCGCCGCGGCTTTCTTTTCCAGCAGCGTGCCGTTGGTCGTCAGGGTAATGTCCACCGGCTTGCCGTCCGGCGTGCGCAGGGCCGCCAGCATGCCGATCAGGACCTCGATGTTTTTGCGCAGTAGCGGCTCGCCGCCGGTCAGGCGCAATTTGCGCACGCCCATTTGCACCGCCACGCCGGCAACCCGGGTGATCTCTTCGAAGCTGAGCAGCGCCGAATGCGGCATGAAGGTGTAGTCGGCGTCGAACACTTCGCGCGGCATGCAATAGGTGCAGCGGAAATTGCATCGATCGGTCACTGAAATGCGCAGATCGTGCAAAGGCCGGCGGCGAGCATCAAGCAAGGGCTCTCCCGGCCCGTGCGGCGCGCCAGCCGCCAGTCCGTCCGTGGAATCGGCGGAACGATGGTCACCCGTCAGGAATATCACTTTGCTCATGGCCTAATCATAACTCCCGCGTCACGCTTTCAGGGCGGCCACGATGGCCGGACCGAAGGCCTCTTCCAGCGTCTGCACCTGGCCCATATGGGTGGCGTCGTAGCCCACCAGTTGCGACACATAGGCCTGGTACTGCTCGCCGTTCATCAAATCGAACAGGCGCTGCATCTGCGGCGTCTCCAGCGTATCGCGATGCACGGCGAAAAAATAGCGCTCCTTGACCAGCGGTATGAAAGCCAGCCCGCAACGCCAGGCGGCCGTTTCGACGCCGATGCCGACATCGGCCATGCCGCTGGCGATGTGCGCCGCAATTGCCATGTGGGTGAATTCGCTGCTGTCGAAGCCTTGTACTTTCGTGGCCTCGATATCAAGCTGGGCCAGCATCAGGCTGACCAGGAAGCGCGTGCTGGACCCGATCTGCCGGTTGACGAAACGCACGTCCGGATTGATCAGATCGGCCACGGACTTGATGCCCTTGGGGTTCTCCGGTTTGACGAACAGGCCGGTGTTGCGCACAGCCAGGTGGATGAGCCGATGGCGGTCGGGATTCAGCCACGGGCTGTAGCGCTTCAGAATGGGCAGTTCGTATTCCCCTTCGGACACCTGGAATCCGGCCAGGTCGCACTCCGCGCGGTCCAGCGATGCCAGCGCCTCGATGGCGGTGCGATAGCGCAATTCCAGCGGCGACATGTCCATGCCGTTGGCCAATTGCATCAGGCCTTCGACCGCGAAGCCGTGGCTGGCATGCAGGCGCAAGCGCTGCTGGCTTTCGGGGTAAAGGCGTTCAAGCTCTTCCTGCAGCTCGGAGGCCATGCTTTCCAGGGTGGGCATCAAGCGGGCATCGACCCGTCGGTTCGCCCAGATAAGATGCTGGCCAAAATTGGTGAGCTTGGTGCCTTGCCGGCGCGACGTTTCAATAAGAGGCGCTTCGAATTCTTTTTCGGCGTTGCGCAAAATACCCCAGGCATGGCGGTAGGAAAGCCCGCAGGCCTTACAGGCTCCGGCGATGTGTCCGGTGGCATCGATCGCGGCCAGCAAACGCAAGACCTCGCTCAGTGCCAGCACCGTTCCGGAGGGCTTTTCCAGTACCCACTCGGAACTCAATCGCGCCTTGAATTTGTACGTCATTTGTCGTCCGCCACGGTTTTAATATGTTTTTGATTTCCTATTTGGAAATTCTTTATATGTCTATTTTTTCCTATTGATTGATTGGTTTATCGCGAGTAGATTACCTCAAATACAGAATAAATATATATGCAAAATTAAACATATAAGAGACAAATATCAATCGAGCGAACGCTCACCACCGTTGAAGGAAAGCGTCATGCACACGCCGCAAGACACCAGCGAATTCAGCCCATCCGATGACACCGTGCAGCTAGCGGTCCGGCAGGCGTTGCAACGCTATGAAGGCCAGCAAGGCAATCTGTTGCCGGTGCTGCATGCCGTGCAGCACGAACTGGGCTATATACCGCCAGGCGCCGTGCCGCTGCTGGCGCAGGCCTTGCAACTATCGCGCGCCGAGATACACGGCGTCATCAGCTTTTATGCGCACTTCCGCGACCAGCCCGCTGGCGCCGTCGTCCTGGAAGTCTGCAGGGCCGAATCCTGTCAGGCCATGGGCGGCGACGCCCTGGCCGACCACGCCCGCCAACGCCTGGGCTGCGAATTCCACGGCACCACGCCGAACCGGGCCGCCACGCTCGAACCCGTCTACTGCCTGGGTCTTTGCGCCCAGTCGCCGGCCGTCATGATCAACGGCCGGCCGCATGCGCGCATGACGCCCGAAAAGCTCGACCGCCTGCTGCAGGCCGAGGGGGTATAAGACATGAACGCCGCCATTACCCTGTTCGTACCGAAAGACAGCGCCGCGATTGCCGTCGGCGCCGATGCGGTCGTATCCGCCATCGAGCGCGAAGCCGCCAGCCGCGGGCTGCCTGTAAACATTGTGCGCAATGGTTCGCGCGGGCTGCTCTGGCTGGAAACGCTGGTCGAGGTGGACACGCCCGCCGGCCGGGTCGCCTACGGTCCCGTCGAAGCCGACGATGTGCCCGGCCTGTTCGATGCCGGCTGGCTGCAAGGCAAGCCGCACGCCCTGGCCCATGGGCTTACCGAAGAGATCCCCTACCTGAAGAAGCAGGAGCGGCTTACCTTCGCGCGGGTCGGCATCACCGATCCGCTGTCGCTGGCCGACTACCAGGCGCGCGAAGGTTTCAAGGGACTTGAAAAGGCCCTGGCCATGACGCCGATCGCCATTGTCGACCAGGTGGTCGATTCCGGCCTGCGCGGACGGGGCGGCGCGGCCTTCCCCACCGGCATCAAATGGAAAACAGTACTGGCCACCGAAGCCAGCCAGAAGTACATCGTCTGCAATGCCGACGAAGGCGACTCGGGCACATTTTCCGACCGCATGCTGATGGAAGGCGATCCCTATGCCTTGATCGAGGGCATGGCCATCGCCGGCCTGGCCGTGCAGGCCACCTACGGCTATATCTATGTGCGTTCCGAGTATCCCTATGCCATTGCCGCGCTCGAGGCCGCCATCGTTCGCGCCCGTGAAGCCGGCTGGCTGGGCGCCGACATACGCGGCAGCGACCGCCGCTTCGATCTCGAGGTCCGTTGCGCCGCCGGCGCCTATATCTGCGGCGAAGAAACCTCGCTGCTGGAAAGCCTGGAAGGCAAGCGCGCGCTGGTGCGCGCCAAGCCGCCATTGCCGGCCGTCAAAGGCCTGTTCGGGCAGCCCACCGTCATCAACAATGTGATCTCGCTGGCATCCGTGCCCATCATCCTGGCGCGCGGGGCCGCCTTCTACCGCGATTTCGGAATGGGCCGATCCAGGGGAACCCTGCCTTTCCAACTGGCGGGCAACCTGCGGCACGGCGGCCTGGTCGAAAAAGCCTTCGGCTTGACCCTGCGCGAACTGCTTTACGACTTCGGCGGCGGCAGCGCCAGCGGCAAGCCCCTGCGCGCCGTGCAGGTGGGCGGACCGCTGGGCGCCTACCTGCCGGAATCGCAATGGGACGTCCCGCTGGATTACGAAGCCTATATCGGCATCTCGGCCATGGTGGGCCACGGCGGCCTGGTTGCTTTCGACGAAACCGTCGACATGTCCAGGATGGCGGAATATGCCATGGAGTTCTGCGCCATCGAATCTTGCGGCAAATGCACGCCCTGTCGGATCGGCGCCGTGCGCGGCGCCGAGGTCATCGACAAGATCCGCCATAACGAACAGCGCGAAGAGCAGGTCGTCCTGCTGCGCGATCTTTGCGACACCATGCTGGCGGGCTCGCTGTGCGCGCTGGGCGGCATGACGCCTTATCCGGTTCTTTCGGCGCTGGAACACTTCCCAGAAGATTTCGGCTTGCCGACCCATCAACCCGCAAGTGCGCAAATCGCCTGACGGAGGCCATCATGTTAGAAACAGTCATCAAGCGCGATCGCGATTTCGGCACTCCGGCGTCGACCAGCACGCAGCAGATCGGCATCACCATAGACGGCACCGAAATGAAAGTGCCGGCCGGCACCTCGGTCATGCGCGCCGCCGCCGAAGCCGGCATCAATATCCCCAAGCTTTGCGCATCCGACAACCTGGAAGCCTTCGGGTCCTGCCGCCTGTGCCTGGTGCAGATCGAAGGGCGCAAAGGCTATCCCGCCTCGTGCACCACGCCTGTGGAAGAAGGCATGGTCGTCTGGACGGAAACGCCCAAGCTGCATGATCTGCGCCGGGGCGTCATGGAGCTGTACATATCCGACCACCCGCTGGACTGCCTGACCTGTCCCGCCAACGGCGATTGCGAGTTGCAGGACATGGCCGGCGTCGTCGGGCTGCGCAATGTGCGCTACGGATTCGACGGCGCCAATCACCTGAACGACACCGCCGACGTCTCCAACCCCTACTTCGCCTACGATCCATCTAAATGCATCGTATGCAGCCGCTGCGTGCGCGCCTGCGACGAGGTGCAGGGCACGTTTGCCCTGACCATCACCGGACGCGGCTTCGATTCGCGCATTACCGCAGGCCAGAACAACAGCTTCCTGGAAAGCGATTGCGTTTCCTGCGGAGCCTGTGTGCAGGCCTGCCCCACATCCACCCTGATGGAAAAAACCGTCATCGACATGGGCCAGGCCGAGCATTCCATCATCACGACCTGCGCCTACTGCGGCGTGGGCTGCGCCTTCAAGGCCGAGATGAAAGGCCAGGAAGTCGTGCGCATGGTGCCCTGGAAAGACGGCCAGGCCAATCGCGGCCACTCTTGCGTGAAAGGCCGCTTCGCCTGGGGCTATGCCACGCATGAGGACCGCATGCTCAAGCCCATGATACGCGGCGATATTTCCGAGCCCTGGCGCGAAGTCAGCTGGGAGGAAGCCATTAATTACGCCGCGTCTGAATTGCGGCGCATACAGGCCAAGTACGGCCGCGACTCCATCGGGGGCATCACCTCGTCGCGCTGCACCAACGAAGAAACCTATCTTGTCCAGAAGCTGGTGCGCGCCGCCTTCGGCACCAATAACGTGGACACCTGCGCGCGCGTCTGCCATTCGCCGACCGGCTACGGCTTGAAGACCACGCTGGGCGAATCGGCAGGCACCCAGACCTTCGATTCGGTCATGTTCACCGATGTGGTCATCATCATGGGGGCCAACCCCAGTGCCGCGCATCCGGTATTCGCCTCGCGCCTGAAGCGACGCCTGCGCCAAGGCGCCAAGCTGATCGTCATCGACCCGCGCCAGATCGAGTTCGTTGATGCCCCTCACGTCAAGGCCGACTACCACCTGCCGGTCAGGCCGGGCACCAACACCGCCCTGCTGACTTCGATGGCCCACGTCATCGCCACCGAAGGCCTCATCGATGAAGCCTTCGTCGCGGAGCGCTGCGAGGCGCCGGCCTTCCAGCAATGGCGCGACTTCGTCTCCCTGCCCGAAAATTCGCCCGAAGCCATGGAATCGGTCACCGGCGTGCCGGCGGCCGACCTGCGCGGCGCGGCGCGCCTGTTCGCCACCCAGGGCAACGGCTCCATTTATTACGGCCTGGGCGTCACCGAGCACAGCCAGGGCTCGACCACCGTCATGGCCATCGCCAACCTGGCCATGGCCACAGGCAACCTGGGCAAGGAAGGCGTGGGCGTGAATCCCTTGCGGGGCCAGAACAACGTGCAGGGCTCCTGCGACATGGGATCCTTTCCGCACGAACTGCCCGGCTACCGCCATATTTCGGACGACACGGTGCGCCATCAGTTCGAACAGGACTGGGGCGTCACCTTGCAGCCCGAACCGGGTCTGCGCATACCGAATATGTTCGACGCGGCGCTCAGCGGATCCTTCAAGGGCATGTATTGCCAGGGCGAGGACATCGTCCAGTCCGATCCCAACACCCAGCATGTCGCCAAGGCGCTGGCATCCATGGAGTGCATCATCGTCCAGGACATCTTCCTGAATGAAACCGCCAAGTATGCGCACGTCTTCCTGCCGGGCTCGTCCTTCCTGGAAAAGGACGGCACGTTCACCAATGCGGAACGGCGCGTTTCGCGAGTACGCAAGGTCATGGAGCCCAAAGGCGGGATGGCCGACTGGGAAGTCACTTGCGCGCTGTCCAATGCGCTGGGCTATCCCATGAACTATAAGCATCCGTCCGAGATCATGAACGAGATCGCGCGGCTGACGCCTACCTTCGAAGGCGTGTCCTTCAAGAAGATAGACGAGCTGGGCGGCAGTGTGCAGTGGCCCTGCAACGACAATGCGCCGGACGGCACCCCCATCATGCACGTGGACGAGTTCGTGCGCGGCAAGGGCCGCTTCATGATCACCAAATATGTGCCCAGCGACGAACGCAGCACCCGCAAATACCCCTTGCTGCTGACCACCGGCCGCATACTGTCCCAGTACAACGTGGGAGCGCAGACACGGCGCACGCCGAACGTCATGTGGCACAGCGAGGACTTGCTGGAGATCCATCCGCAGGACGCCGAAGATCGGGGCATACGCGAGGGCGACATGGTCGCCGTTCAAAGCCGCTCGGGTGAAACCGTGTTGCGCGCCGACGTGACCGAGCGCGTCCAGCCCGGCGTGGTCTACACCACCTTCCACTTCCCCGAGTCGGGCGCCAATGTGGTCACCACCGACAGCACCGACTGGGCAACGGATTGTCCCGAATACAAAGTCACGGCCGTGCAGGCGCGCCTGGTGACAAGCCCATCCCAGTGGCAGGCGAAATGGTCCCGCTTCAGCGACATCCAGCTCTCTTTGCTGGAACAGCGCCAGCGCGAGCAGGATGCGGCGTCGGCCGCTGCGCCAGCGCCGCAAGCGGCCCCCGTGCTGAGCCCGCAGGAATAAGGAAGCGCCCATGCCCGGCGATCTGCAGCAACCGGAACAGCAAGCCGCCCCGCCGGCGGGCAGCCGCTTGCGGCGGGTGCTGCGCGCGGGTGCGCAAACGCCGGGCCGCGAGGAAGCCGATCTGATCGCACAGGAAGTGCCCGTCGCGCTGGAATACAACGGCATCAGTCACGCCACCCTGCTTGCCACGCCCCACGACCTTGAGGATTTCGCCTTCGGCTTTTCCTATACCGAGGGCATCATCCGGTCGGCCCGCGATATCTACGGGGTGGACATCGTCGACGGCCCGCAGGGCTTCATCGTCCAGATCGATATGGCCAGCGCCTGCCAGAACCAGTTGAAGCTGCGCCGGCGCAGTCTGGCGGGGCGCAGCGGCTGCGGATTGTGCGGTATTGAAAGCCTGGATGAGGTCCGACGCGAGCTTCCCGCCCTTCCGGCGCAGCAAGGCGCATTGTCCGCCCGGGCCATTTCAAGCGCGGTCGATCAATTGCGCTCGCTGCAGCCCCTGCACCTGGCCACCGGCGCCACTCACGCCGCGGGCTGGGCCGATCGCGACGGAAACATACAGTGCGTTCGCGAAGACGTGGGCCGGCACAACGCGCTGGACAAGCTCATCGGACACCTGATCCGAAGCTCGATGGATCCGTCGCAAGGCATCGCGGTCATTTCCAGCCGCGCCAGTTTCGAGATGGTCCAGAAAGCCGCCGCTGCCGGCATTCCCGCCCTGGTGGCCGTATCGGCGCCCACCAGCTATGCCGTTCAACTGGCCGACGAACTGAATATCCTTCTGGCCGGATTCGCGCGCAGCTCGCTGTTCACCGTCTACAGCCACCCCGAATACCTAAGCACACCAGGGAACACGCCTTGAACAACATCGAACACCTGATACGCCTGGCCAACCGCATAGGCACCTTTTTCGAAGCCATGCCCGACCGCGCCGAAGGCGTCGAGGGCATCGCCAACCACATCCAGAAGTTCTGGGAACCTCGCATGCGCACCGCCATGCTGAAGTTTCTTGAAACCCAGCCCGACGGGCAACTCGGTGAAACAGGCCTTAGCGAAATCGCGCTGCAGGCCATCAGCCAGAACAAGGAACGACTGACGCCAAAAATGCCGACGACCGTTTAATTTTCCTTTTTTGTTTGCCGCAACAGCATTGGGCTTGGCCCAATGAGGGGAGTCTTTTGCCTTTTTTCAACACAGGAATCGCTCGAACCCGCCATCCGGCTTTTCTTTCCACTTCTGCACAAACGTAATACAGACTGCGCCAACGCAGTCGCAAGGAGACAACATGAGTACCAATTCTGCAGATCACGGCTTTTTCAGCAAGGAGCGGATAACCGCTCCCCCCGGTTTCAATCGATGGATGATCCCGCCGGCGGCCTTGGCGGTTCACCTATGCATCGGCCAAGCCTACGCCTTCTCGGTGTTCAACAACCCCATGACCAAGCTGCTGGGCATCACCCAGTCCGCCCCCGGCGATTGGGACCTGCCCACCCTGGGCTGGATATTCAGCCTGGCCATCTTTTTCCTGGGCCTGTCCGCGGCATTCGCCGGCAAATGGCTGGAAGAGGTAGGGCCGCGCAAAGCCATGTTCACCGCGGCCTGCTGCTTCGGCGGCGGCTTCATGGTGGCGGCGGCCGGTATCGCCATGCATCAGATATGGCTGGTATATCTGGGTTACGGCGTGCTGGGCGGCGTGGGCCTGGGCATAGGCTATGTATCGCCCGTGTCCACGCTGATCAAATGGTTCCCCGATAAGCGCGGCATGGCCACGGGCATGGCCATCATGGGCTTCGGTGGCGGCGCCTTCATCGCCTCGCCCATGTCGGTGGCCCTGATGAAGCACTTCAGCACGCCCACTTCGGTCGGCGTGGTCCAGACCTTTGTCGTCATGGGCGCCCTGTACTTCTGCTCGATGATGATAGGCGCCTTCGCCATACGAATTCCGGCCGCCGACTGGAAACCCGACGGCTGGACCCCGCCGGCCAACCAAAGCGCCATGATCTCCCGCAACCATGTGCATATCGACCAGGCGCTGAAAACACCGCAGTTCTGGCTGCTCTGGTGGGCTCTGTGCCTGAATGTCACGGCCGGCATAGGCGTGCTGGGCCAGGCTTCCGTCATGATCCAGGAAAGCTTCAAGGGCGCCATCACCCCGGCCGCAGCCGCGGGTTTCGTAGGCGTCATGTCGCTGGCCAATATGCTGGGCCGCTTCTTCTGGTCATCCGTCTCGGACTACGTGGGCCGCAAGAACACCTATTCGATCTTCTTTGTGCTGGGCACGGCCTTGTACTTCCTGGTGCCCGGCATGGGTTCGGCCGGCAACGTGGCTCTGTTCGTGCTGTTCTACTGCATCATCATTTCGATGTACGGCGGCAGCTTCTCGACCGTGCCGGCCTACCTGGCCGATCTGTTCGGCACCCGCTACGTGGGCGGCATACACGGACGCCTGCTGACTGCCTGGGCGGCGGCGGGCATCTTCGGTCCCGCGCTGGTGAACTACATCCGCCAGTATCAGGTGGATCACGGCGTGCCGGCAGCGCAATCCTATACCGCCACCATGTACTTGATGTCCGGCCTGCTGGTCATCGGTTTCATCTGCAATATGCTTGTTCGCCCGGTTGCCGCGCGCCATCATATGGGCAACGAACAGCAAGGCCACATGACGCCGGCCATGGCCACCAAATAAGGGAGACTCACTATGGATAACACCACCAGCACCGCAGCCGTCCGCTCGACCACCTCGCCCATCCTGCTGATCATTTTCTGGCTGTATGTGGGCATTCCCCTGGCCATCGGGGTTTGGGAAACCTTGCTGAAGGCGGCCGGCCTGTTCAAATAGGCCCGCTTACCGATCCCATGCAAGAAAAAGCCGCGCCTGTCTGGAGACAGGCGCGGCTTTGCGTTTAAAGCGGGAAATCGGTGCCGGATACCGGCCGGATCAGGAAGATTCCTTGACGCGATACACCAGCACAGCGGTTTTTGCCAGGCTTAGCACCTTGATGGTGACGCTGCCCAGCAACAGGCGGGACAGCCCGCTGCGGCCATGGCTGCCGATAAAGATAAGGTCGCAGCCTTCTTCCTCGGCGGCCTGAACCAGGCCGTCGGCCACGTTGAAGTTGGAGACCGCCTTGGCCTTGGCCTTGACGCCGGCGGTTTCGGCACGATCGAGCACCGCCTTCAGGTATTTTTGGGCCTGCTCTTGCGCGGTCTTGTCGTAGTCTTCGTCGGTGATGGCATAAGCGGCGGCCATGCCGTCGAAGCCGACAGTAGCGGCAAATGGCTGGGTTACATACAGGGCGACGATTTCGGCGCCTGTTTCGCGAGCAAAGCAGACACCCTTGTTGGCAGCTTGCGCCGACAGAGCCGAGCCGTCGGTTGGAATAAGTATTTTCTTGAACATAGGGTTGGCTCCCAATCGTAGTGAGGTGCCAACAGCTTAACCCCAACCGCCGCGAAAATACAGTCGGTATATACGCGGGGTTTGATTCACATCAAAGGGAGCGGGCCGCGTTGAAAAGATGCGTGCAGCGCGTACCCGTGCGGCAGTAGGCCAGCACGGGTGCCGGCAGGTCCTTCAACAATTGGGCGAACTTGACCACGTCGTCCTGCGTCATGGCTCCGCTGACAACGGGTTGGTATTCAACCGCCAGGCCGGCCGCGCGCGCCGCCTTCATGACTTCGACCGAAGAGGGCTGGTCGGGACCGCCTTCAAGATCGGGACGGTTGATGATGACGCTTTTGAAGCCGGCATTGGCCACCGATTGCATATCTTCGGCGGACAGTTGCGGAGCAACGGCGAAGGTGTCGGTAAGCGCATTGATAGGTACTGACATAGATGACTCCGGATGTTTATACTTGCGTTTCGATTAAGGAAAATAGTATGACCAGCGCCTCCTCAGTGCAAGCCCCGCCGCAGGCATTCGCCACCGATGGGCCAACGCGCGACCGGCTGATCATACGCGATGCGCAAGCGTCCGACATGGCCCAGGTGCAGCGCATATACGCCCACCACGTGCTGCATGGCACGGCCACCTTCGAGGAAACACCGCCCACGGTACAGGAAATGCGGGAACGGCGCGAAAAGGTGCTGGATCTTGGCATGCCCTACCTGCTGGCGGAGCTGAACAACCGGGTCGTGGGGTATTGCTATGCCTCGCTATACCGGCCCCGCGTCGCCTACCGGTACACCATAGAAGACTCCATCTACCTGGAAGAGGGCCAGTCCGGAAGAGGCCTGGGAAAAGCCTTGCTGTCGGCGCTGATCGAGCGTTGCGAACAAGGACCTTGGCGGCAGATGATTGCCGTTATCGCCGGTCACGACAACCAGGGTTCGATCGGACTGCATCGCAGCCTGGGCTTCGTTCACGCCGGCACCCAAACCGCCACGGGATTCAAGTTCAATCAGTGGATAGACGTCGTCTTCATGCAGCGGGCGCTGAGCGAAGGCAGCAGCACCAAGCCCGCCGGCTACTAACGCCCCATCACGGCTGGAAGGAAGGTCGCGGCGGCCCTAGGCCAACGCAATCCGGTACTCCGCCAGCCAGGCGCCCAGCGCGTCGCTGCGCAATACCTGGAATTCCGCAAGCCGTTGCGCACCCAGGCCGTCGCCGGCCAGCGCCAGGCTTGCCGGATGGCACATGACGGCATCGCCCTCGCGTGCCAGGCTCAGCCATTGCCGCAACAAGCCCGCGTAGACGATTTCGCCCCCCTGGAAGTCGTAGACCCCTAAAAATCGACGATTCAGCGAAAAACCCCGACTGCGGGCCATGCGGCCGAAGCGGCGCGCCCCCAACGATTCAATAATGCGCGCTTTCAAACACAGGGAGGCCGGCAAGCCGGTCAGTGCCGCGCTACGGGTATAACGCAGCCAGGGACGCGCATCGGCGTAACGCCGCTCCAGTTCCGCCAGCAGCTCTCGGCGTATCTGTGGAAACTGATGCACATGCTGATGGCCATCGACGAAGTCAGGCCGCCGCCCCATGATGTCTTCAAAACCGTCCAGCTGACGTACGATCTGGTCCTTGATCCGGCCCGGATTCAAACGGCGCAACCAACTGCGCACGATCAGCGCCGATACGGGAAGATAAAGGCCGGGCTGATCCAGCGATTCGGTAAAATTCAGATGCAATCCCGCTTGCAGGCCCGGGCACTCGCGCAGCGCCGGCGCGCTGGCCTTGAACGAAGGCCCCAGAGACAGGCAACTGGCGGCATTCAGGCGCCCTGATCCGGCCAATTCCAGTATGCCGGCATCGATGGCCGTATTCATGCCAAAATCGTCCGCGCAGATCACAATACGCTTTTGTTCAATTTCGGCCACACGCTTTCTCCGGAAACAATTACGATGCAAAAACTTGTACGGCAACTGGCTTGGTTTATTGCCGTAGGCTGTGCGGCGGCCACCACGCATTGGCTGGTCGTTGTCGCCGTCGTATCGGCCAGCGGGCTGGCGCCCCTGGCCGCCAACGTCATTGGCTGGCTGGTGGCATTTTGCGTGTCTTTCGCGGGCCATTACCAGCTTACCTTCAAGCATCACAGAGCTCCCCCAGCCCAGGCGGCGCGGCGTTTCTTCGCTGTCTCGGCCCTGGGATTCGCCGTCAATGAACTGGCTTATGCCTGGCTGCTGCGCGTCACCGACCTGCCCTACGATATCCTGCTGGCGCTGATTTTAATCGCGATTGCCGGCATGACCTTTATTCTTGGCCGGCTTTGGGCATTCCGGCGCAAAGGCTGAGCGCTCCGCCAGCCGGCACATACCAGGGTTGCGTCTCGGATGAGCATAATCGACAGTAGCGCCAGGAGAATGAAAGGGACCGCCCGGCGCCGCGGCACGAAGGCGCGGTGGCTTAGCCGGTTTTTTGCGCCGGAAAATTGGCGTGCGTAACGGACGCCACCGTTTGCGGTGTTGCGGCGGCTTGTGTCAGGCCGCGCCCGCATTGTTGGCGCACGAGATACACCGGACGATTCTTGACTTCTCCGAAAATACGGGCGATATATTCGCCCAGCACACCCACGGAAATGAGCTGGACGCCCGCAAAGAAAAGAACGACCGTAATCAGCGAAGCCCAGCCCTGAACCGGATCGCCGAACATCAGATAGGTCACAACAATGAACAAACCGTAGGCGAACGACAGCAGGGACAGGAAAATTCCGATCAGGCTCAGCATGCGCAGGGGCCAGGTCGTGAACGCCGTGATGCCATCGACGGCAAAACGGAACAGCTTGAACGGCTTGAACGTCGATTTACCATGCAGGCGCTCGGGGGGCGAATACAGCATGGGCTCGGACCGATAGCCCACCCAGGCGAATAGCCCTTTCATGAAGCGATTACGCTCGGGCAGACGTAGCAGCGCATCCACCACCACGCGATCCATCAGGCGGAAGTCCCCCGCGTTCTCGGGAACTTGCAGCCCCCCGGATGTTCGCATCAGTGCGTAAAAAAACCGGGTACCCATGCGCTTGAACAAGGATTCGTCCTGACGCGTGGCACGCACGGCATAGACCATTTCGGCCCCGGCCTGCCAGCGTTCCAGCATTTGTGGAATCAGTTGGGGAGGATGTTGCAAATCGGCATCCATGCAGACCACGACCTGCCCAAGGGCGGTTTCCAGCCCCGCCGTCAACGCGGCTTCCTTGCCGAAATTCCGGGAAAGCTGCATGTACAGGATTTCGGAATGCCTGGCCGCCCAGTCCTGCATGGCGGCGGGCGTGCCGTCGGTGCTGCCGTCATCCACCACGATGATTTCGTAGCGGATGTGCAACGAATTCAGGACGGCGAGAAGTTGAGGCAACAATACATTTAAATTGGCTTCCTCATTCAGGCAGGGGATCACGCAGGTAAGCGTGGTGGACTGAGACATGGACAAATCAATGTAGTAAGTTCGTGGCCAGATCAGATCACAAAGCGCGTGAAATTCGCGTCGAATAAATATTACAAAATGCAGCAACCGCTAATATTAACGTAAAACATGTATCCGCCGTTAGTGTTGCATACCCTGGGATTGACGGCGATAGCGAACTTTTATAAGATTACTTTTAAATAAATCTTTAAACTTATTATTCTTGACCGCTGTCGCTTCCGGGGCAGCAGGAAACACTATCCCATGACCCGATCCGAACTCTGTACCGAAGAAGAAATAAGAACGCTGGTTTACGGGTTCTACGAGCGGGTGCGGGCCGACGCCATGCTGGGCCCCATCTTCAACCGCCACATCGACGACTGGGACAAGCATCTGGCCATCATGGTTCGTTTTTGGTCGTCGCTACTGCTGGGCACCGGATCGTACAGCGGTACGCCCATGCCCAAGCACATCGCCCTGCCCGGCCTGAACGCCGGCATGTTCACCCAATGGCTGTCGCTTTTTCACGAAACGGCGCAAGAGCTGCCGAACCGCCCCTTCGCCGAGCGCGCCGAGGAATTCGCCCAGCGCATCGCCCGCAGCCTGTGGTTTGGATACCAGATGAACAACGAACCCAATCGCATGCCCACGGAGATCACACATGGCTGAACTGCCGCAGGTCCACGAGGGCGGAAGCGCCGCAAGCCGGCCCGATATGAACGCATTCCTTAGCCTGGGTTTCAGACCGCTGTATATTGCCGGCTGCGGCTGGGCCCTGATTTCCCTGTTCATCTGGATCTTTGCGCCGCAATGGATAGGTCAGCCGCTGGGCGGCCTGGCATGGCACGCCCACGAAATGCTCTGGGGTTTCATCGCCACCATCGCCGTCGCTTTCCTGTTGACGGCCAGCGCCACCTGGACCGGCTTCAATCCCCTGAAGGGCGCGGGCCTGGCGGGTATCGTCGTGCTGTGGCTGATCGCGCGCATCGGCTATCTGGTCGGCGGTGAAATCGCGACCCATATCGCCTGCGCCAGCGAAATCGCCTTTTTCGTGATCAGCGCGGCATGTCTGATGCGCGTCATGGTCAAGGGAAAAAGCCGCCGCAACTACGGCGTGCCGCTACTCGTGCTGGGCCTGGGAGCGGCCAACGCGCTGTACCTGCGCGCCGCCCTGGATGGCGATTACGTCCTGCTCATGCGGCGTTTCGATCTGGGCATGATCTGCATGGCCGTGATCGCCCTGCTGATCGCGCGGCGGGTCATTCCTTTCTTCTCGATGCGCATGGTGCCCGGCCTCGCCCTGCCCATGCAGGTTCGCAGCGGCCAGATCCAGCTCGCCATCGGCGTGATCGCCATTGCCCTGGGCCTGGCCGGCCTGGCTTTGCCCATGGCCGCCGCGCTGGCGGCGGTCGGCCTGGTCAGCCTGTGGCAAGTGGCGCGGTGGAAGCCGCTGGCGGTCCTGCATAAGCCCATGCTCTGGATACTTTACCTGGGCTATGCCGCCATGGGCCTGGGTTTGATCTTCGCCGCCTGGCACACCAGCGGACTGGCCACCGGCGTGCTGGCGCGCGCCGCGGTACATGTACACATCATCGGCATGGGCGGGTTCGCGGTGTTGATCATCGGCATGGTGACCCGCACGGCGCTGGGCCACCTGGGCCGCCCCCTGGCCCTGGACAACAGCATGCTGGTCAGCTACTACCTGATGATAGCCGCGGTCGTGCTGCGGCTGGGCGCGCTGTGGCCAAGCAGCGACAGCCTGTGGCTGCTGCGCGCGGCCGCGCTAAGCTGGATCGCGTGCATGGCCCTTTATCTATGGCGCTTCGTACCCATGCTGATCCGCCCGCGCCCTGCGAGTCCGGGGTAATCGCATGCGCCTGACCACCATGACCGATTATGCGATGCGCCTGCTGATGTATGTCGGCAGGCACCCCGACCGTCTATGCACGATCGCCGAAATCGCGCAGTCCTACGGCATCTCCGAGCCGCATCTCATGAAGATCACGCATAGGCTGGCACAGCGGGGCTGGATAGAAACCGTGCGCGGCAAGAACGGCGGCATGCGCCTGGCCCGGCCTCCCCGGGAAATCAACCTGGGAGCCGTCGTGCGCGATACCGAGAACGACCTGGCCCTGGTGGAATGCTTCGTGGCCGGCAATGGCTGCTCGCTAAGCGGCCATTGCGGCCTGACCGCCATCATCGACGGCGCGCTGCAGCAGTTCATGCAGCATCTGGACCGCTATTCACTGGCCGACATACTGCCCGAGCCCGCGCCCGGCGCAAGCTCTGTCCTGCACTTCGTGGAACGAATCAAAGCCAGCTAAGGCCAACGGCCATGCCTGTCAGCGCTTGAACGCCGATGGGCCTAACTGCTGAAATGACGCAGCAATTTAGTCAGCAAAGGCCGCACCGCGCGCAGCTCTTCAAGGTGGACATTCGACAGGGCCGCCAGCTTTTCATCGGCCAGCGGCGTCAGCATGACCCGCACGCGGCGGCGGTCGGCCGGATCCCGCAAGCGATGCACCAGTTCCATGCGGACCAGGCGATTGATGAGCTCCACCGCACTATGGTGGCGGATCAGCAGGTGCTCGGCGACGTCGCCCACGCTGGGCGCGGCATCGGCGCTCATGGCCTTGATCACCAGAAGGGCCTGGTGCTGCTGCGGCATCAGCCCCGCAGCGGCGGCCGCCGCTTCGCTGAAGGCGCTGAAGCGGCGCAAGGTGAAGCGAAACATGGCCAGCGCTTCGTAATCGGCGCGGGTCGGACTTCCATCTTTGCTGTTGGAGGGATTGTTGTAGGAAGTCACTGGACCTGTCAGCGCTAAAGAAGGCCGCCGTGGCGGCCGGGCATGTCAGACCTGATTGCAGCGCACCGTTATGGGGTGCGAACGCAATACCGACATGACGGTATCGTCGACTTTTCCTTCGACATCGGAAATAACATAACCGATCTGGCCGCGCGTCTGCAATTGCTGGCTGACGATATTCAGGCCGTGTTCCGCCATCAGGTTGCTCAGCGTACCCATGGCGCCCGGCAGGTTCCGGTGTACATGCAGTATGCGGGCCGTGCCGGCAGCCTCCTGGTAGGGAACTTCGGGGAAATTCACGGCGCCCTTGGTTGTGCCGCTCAATGCGAAGCGAACCAGCTTTTCGGCCACTTCGCGGCCGATATTCTCCTGCGACTCCTGAGTGCTGCCGCCGATATGAGGAGTAAGAATGACATTGCGCATGCCGATCAAGGGGCTGGCCAGCGGTTCGTTCACGCTTTTCGGCTCGGTGGGAAAGACGTCGAGCGCGGCGCCGGACAGGTGCCCGGAAACCAGTGCCGCATGCAGCGCGTCGATATCAACGACGGTGCCCCGCGAAGCGTTGATGAGTATCGCGCCGGGCTTCATCGCCGCAATGGCCTGCGCGTCCATGATGTTCTGGGTGGATTTCCCCCCCGGCACGTGCAAAGTGACGATGTCCGATTGCGCCAGCAGCTTTTTCAGCGAGCCGCTGGCCCTGGCGTTGCCCAGCGGCAGCTTGGCCTCGACATCGTGGAAGATGATGCGCATGCCCGCCGCCTCGGCCAGGGTGCCAACCTGCGAACCGATGTTCCCGTATCCGATGATGCCCAGCGTCTTGCCGCGCGCCTCGAAGGCGCCTTCAGCCGATTTGTCCCAATGCCCCTGATGCACCCTGTCGTTCTTCTCTGGAATGCGGCGCAGCAGCAAAATGGCCTCGCCCAGCACCAATTCGGCGACCGAGCGGGTATTGGAGAAAGGCGCGTTGAATACCGGAATGCCGCGCAGCATGGCCGCTTCCAGGTCCACCTGGTTGGTTCCTATGCAGAAGCAGCCGATGGCCTGCAAATCGGGCGCATCCGCCAGCAAGGCGGCGTCCAGGTGCGTGCGGGAACGGATGCCGACCAGATGCGCGCCGCGCAGCGCCTCGCGCAGGGCGTCGGGCTGCAGCGCCGACGCATGCATCACGATATCGTCCAAACCGGCGGATGTGAAGATTTCCTTGGCGCTAGGGTGAATATTCTCAAAGAGGACAATGCGAGTCATTAAATATCCCGGGGAAACAACGATAAACAGTTATTGTGGACTATTTTAGGACTGAATGCCCTTGTGCCCATTCCGGGCAAAGGGATTTGTGCATTGCGGCAATGCCGGCCGGCCAGGCGGCGTGGCCGGGCCTAGCGCCCCACCGCATAGGCCTGGACCAGCCGGGGCGACGCCGCCGCATGGAGCAAGCCGTCCGGATCGCGCGCTGCCGCCGTCAGGCGGCCTATGCTCCACTCCTGCGATTCCTCAAGCTGGTGTCCCCGGCGGCGCAGATCGTCCAGCACCCGCGCGCCCACGGCCGTCTCTATGGTGATGTTGCCCGGCTTGCGCCCGCGCGGATAGAAGGAACTGGGAAAATGCTGCGTATGGAACATCGGCGCATCGATGGCCTGTTGCAGGTTCATGCCTTGATGCATGTGGCGCAGGAAAAGAATCAGTTGCCATTGTTCCTGCTGGTCGCCGCCCGGTGTGCCGAACACCATGTATGGATTCCCGTCTCGCAGCAGCATGGTGGGGCTTAGCGTGGTGCGCGGGCGCTTGCCGGGGGCAAGGGTGCCCGGCAAGCCCTCTTCCAGCCAGAACATCTGGGCGCGGGTATTCAGCCCGAAACCCAACTCGGAGATGACCGGCGAAGATTGCAGCCAGCCGCCCGAAGGGGTCACGGCAATCATATTGCCCCAGCGGTCTATGGCGTCGATATGCGTGGTGTCGCCCCGCTTGGCGGACAACAGGGGGTTGGCGCGGTCCATTGCGGAAAGCAGGCTGCCATCGTTGTTGCGGGACAAGCGATCCAGCACCGCGTTCACCCGGGCCACTTGCGCCTCGTAGCCCGGCACGATTCCCGGACGCAGTTCATTGAAGGCCTGTTCGCCGATCAGCCTGCCGCGCTCCCGGTTATAGTCCGGCGACAGCAAGGCCCGCATCGGCACGTCGACAAAGCCGGGATCGCCGTAATAGGCTTCGCGATCCGCGAACGCCAGCTTCATGGCCTCGATCAGCAAATGAATGAAACGCGGATCGCCGTCTTTCAGCCGGGCGATATCGGTGTGCTCCAGCAGGGCAAGCGTCTGAAGAAAAGCAGGGCCCTGGCTCCAGGGCTGCGTCTTGGCCACCGTTGCGCCGCCGTAGTCATGCAATAGCGGTTCTTCATAGCTGGCGGACCAGCCCGCCAGATCCTGCCCCGTCATGACGCCCTTGTGCGGGGTACCGCTTTCGTCCATGACCTCGTTGCCCGAGACAAAGCGATCTATCGCTTCGGCCACAAACCCCTGGTAGAAGGCCTTGCGGGCCGCCTCGATCTGCTTCTCGCGATCGCCGCCGGCGCCTTCCGCTTCGGCCAATATGCGTTCCCAGGTTTGGGCCAGGGCCGGATTGCAGAATAGTTTGCCAGCCCGCGGCAGCGCTCCTTTGGGTACATATATGCCGGCCGAGGTGGGCCAGTGCGTTTCAAAGAAATCTTTCAGGCCGCAATGGTGTTGGCCACGCGGGGCAGCATGGGATGGCCGTGCCGGGCGTAATGGATGGCCGGCTCCAGGACATCCCGCAACGTCATGCTGCCATGGTCGCGCAACAATATCATCCACGCATCGAAAGCGCCGGGGATCACCGTGGCCAGCAGGCCATTGCCCGGAATAAGTTCCAGCCCCTGTGAACGGTAGTGCTCCAGCGTGGCGCCCGCCGGCGTCGTGCCCTGCCCGCACAGCACCTGGACCTTGCCGGTGCGCGCCGAATAGAAAATGCCCGGCACCTCGCCGGCTGGACCCACCAGGTGGGGTTCGACCACATGCAGCGTAAAGGCACTGGCCACACAGGCATCGAAAGCGTTGCCGCCCCGCTCCAGCATGGCCATGCCCACCGACGAGGCCAGCCAGTGCGTGGAAGTCACGACACCGAAGGTGCCGGTAATTTCGGGACGGGTCGTGAACATGCTGGAAAGCCGCCTATTGCCGGGGGATTATTTCAGGGTGACGTTCTTCAAGCGGATGAGGCCGTCGGGATAAGGCACGAAACCTTGCACGCGCTTTTGCAAGCCGAAGGTCCAGGGCAGGTAAAACGTATAGAAAATGGGCCGCTTCTCCTGCATCTGCTTAAGGAACTCGGAGTACAGCTGCTTGCGCTTGGCGGTGTCCAGTTCCTGGCGCGCCTTGATCAGCAAGTCGTTCATGGCCTGGTCGCAGAACTTGCCGTCATTCAGGCTGCCCTTGCAGGCCACATACTGGAATACATTGCCGCTGGGATCGACCCGGCCCGACCAGCCCGCCTGGGCCAGTTCGAAATCGCCGCGCGCCATGGTCGATTGCAGGGCCGCGAACTCCATGGGCCGCAAGCTTATGTCGAAGCCCGCTTCGCTGCCCATGGCCTGGATCAGCTCGAAGACCTGCTGCATGATGGTGTTGTTGCCGAAGGAAATCTCCACCTTGACACGATCGTGGCCTGCCGCCTTCAATAGCGCGCGCGCCTTTTCAACATCGCGCCCCTTGCGCTCCACGCTTTTATCGTAGGCAAAGCTGGCCGGCGGGAAAGGCTGGAAGGCCGGCTGGTACAGACCCATGCCCACGACCTGGTTGATGGCATCCTTGTCCAGCGCCAGATCGAAAGCCTGCCGTACCCGCGCGTCCTTGGCGAAGGGGTTGTCCGCGCGCGGTCCATGGGCGAAATTGACGGAAATGGCCTGGAAGCCCAGGCCGGTGATCGGCATGAAGGCCAGATTGGGGTCGCCCTTCACGGTCTCCACATCGCTGGGCGCGACGCGTTCGATAATGTCCAGCCCGCCCGAGCGCATATTGTTCAGCCGCACGGTGGCATCGGGTACGGGGCTGAACCTGACCGTATCGAAATGGTAGCTGGCCGCGTCCCAGTACTGCGGGAATTTTTCCAGCGTGATGTGATCGTTCTGCACCCTGTCCTTGAATCGGTACGGCCCCGAACACACCGGGTTCTTGCCGGGATCCTTGTCGAAGCTGGCCGGCGACTGCATCATGCCGGCCCGATCCGAGAGCTGCGACAGGAACGAGGCATCCGGCTCGGACAAATGCAGAATGACGGTGGACGGATCGGGCGCATCGACCCGCGCCAGGGTCGCCAGTTCGCTCTTGCGGTTGCTGTCGGGCAGGTTCTTGGCCCGCTCCAGATTGGCCTTGACCGACGCCGCGTCCATGGGCGTGCCGTCGTGGTAGACGACCTTGTCGCGCAGCGTCATCTTTAGCGTCTTGCTGTCCTGCCATTCCCAGGACGTCGCCAGTTGCGGCACGAACTCCAGCGTGGGCGTGATGTCGACCAGCTTGTCGCATAGCGATGCAAATACGATGCGGCCCACGAATGTCCTGGCGCGAGCGGGATCGAGCTGGTCCGGATCGTCCTGCAATCCTATCCTTATGGTGCTCTGCGCCGCGGCGGCGCCCGAGAAAGCCAGGCTGGCCGCCAACGCCAGCTTGAACATTGCCTTATGCATGATCACTCTCCCAAATAAACCAACGCTTCAATAAACACCTACGGCATGGCGAGCCACGAAATGGCCCTTGCCCACCTCGACCAGCGGACGAACCAGGGGCTTGTCGCTCACATGGCGAACCACGCTGGGGATCTCGTCCACCAGCAATGAATGCTGCCTGTGGCGATAGCTGGGATCGGCGACCGGAACGGCCGCCATCAGTTTCTTCGTATAGGGATGCTGCGGATTCTCGAAGACGGCGCGGCGCGGGCCTATTTCGACCACCTGGCCCAGGTACATCACCACTACGCGATGGCTGATGCGTTCGACCACCGCCATGTCGTGAGAAATGAACAGTATGGCCAGGTCCAGTTCCCGTTGCAGATCAAGCAGCAGGTTCACGATCTGCGCCTGTATGGAAACGTCCAGGGCCGATACCGACTCGTCGGCGATGATGACCTTGGGGTTCAGCGCCAAGGCGCGCGCGATACAGATGCGTTGACGCTGTCCGCCGGAAAACTCGTGCGGATAACGGTCTATCATTTCGGGCGCAAGGCCGCATTTTTCCATGAGCCAGCTGACACGCTGCTGGGCTTCGCGCCCTTTGGCCACGCCATGGATCAGCAACGGCTCCATGATGGAATAGCCTATCGTCACGCGCGGGTCCAGCGACGCGAAAGGATCCTGGAAAATGAATTGTATGTGGCGCCGCAGGGCCTGCATTTCGTTGCCGCGCAACAGGCTGATGTCCTGCCCCTGGAAGGTGACCTTGCCGCCCCGTATGCGCTCCAGCTGCGCCAGCGAGCGCCCGGTGGTGGTCTTCCCGCAGCCGGACTCGCCCACGATTGCCAGCGTTTCGCCCGGGTACAGGTCGAAACTGACCTGTTCCACCGCATGCACCCGATGGCTGACCCTGCCGAACAGCCCGGTGGCGATATCGAACTGGGTCGTCAGCTTGTCCACCTTCAGCAGCGGGTCCTGGCCGTAGCGCGCCGTGCTGGCCGGCGGCGGCGCCGCGGCCGGGGCGTCCTGGTTCCGCGCGATGTCCAGCAAGGCAAAAGGCGCCGGCTGGTCGCTGCCTTTCATGGAGCCCAGCCTGGGCACGGCCGAAAGCAGCGCACGGGTGTAGGGATGCCGGGGATCGCCAAAGAGCGCATCGGAATCGTTCTCCTCGACCTTGTCGCCCCGATGCATCACCATTACCCGGTCGGCCACCTCGGCCACCACGCCCATATCGTGCGTGATGAAGATCACGCCCATGTCCATTTCCTGCTGCAGTTGCCGAATAAGCTGCAATATCTGCGCCTGTATCGTGACATCGAGCGCCGTGGTCGGTTCATCGGCAATCAGGACCTGAGGCCGGCATGACAGAGCCATCGCAATCATGATGCGCTGGCGCATGCCTCCCGAAAGCTGATGAGGGTAGCGTCCGCGCACCGCCCGCGCATCGGGAATGCGCACGACTTCCAGCAGCCGCAGCGTCTCGGCCAGCGCCGCGGCGCGATCCATGCCCTGGTGCAGTTGCAGCGCCTCGGCAATCTGATCGCCGGCCGTGAAACTGGGATTGAGCGAGGTCATGGGCTCCTGGAAGATCATGGCGATGTCGGCGCCGCGCACCGTGCGCATTTCGGCCTCGGACGCGGCGGCCAGATCCAGGACGCTGCCGTCGCGGCGGCGCAGCAGGATGCTGCCCCGCATGATGCGGCCGTTGCCGAATTCAACCAGACGCATCAGCGAAAGCGAAGTCACCGACTTGCCGGAGCCCGATTCGCCCACAATGGCCAGGGTTTCGCCCTTGGCCACATGAAATGACAGGTCGCGCACCGCCTCGACCGAACGGTCCGGCGTCGTAAAGGCAACCGTCAGATCGCTTACCTGTATGACATGTTGTCCATTCATCGTCTGCATGGCGTCAATGCTCCTGCCGCGGATCGAGCGCATCGCGCAGTCCGTCGCCCAGAAGGTTGAACCCGAAAACCACCAGGAAGATCGCCGAGCCGGGGAAAATGGACATCCATGGCGCTTGGGTCATGAAGTTCTTGGCCGTGTTCAGCATCGATCCCCAGGAAGGATTGGGCGGCTGCAGGCCCAGGCCCAGGAAAGACAGGCTGGCCTCGGCGATGATGGCGCTGGCGATCATGATGGTGGCCTGAACGATAAGCGCCGGCATCACATTGGGCAGTATATGGCGCAGGATGATGCGCGTGTTCGATGCGCCCAGCGAGCGCGTGCTTTGTACATAGTCTTCATTCTTGATCGCCAGCACCTGGCCGCGCGCCAGCCGGATGAACAGCGGCGCCGCCGACACCCCGATGGCGATCATCGCATTGATCAGGCTGGGTCCAAGGAAGGCGGCCAGCGCGATGGCCAGTATCAGGAAGGGAATGGACAGCAGCGCCTCGGTGGCGCGCGAGATGCAGCCGTCGATCAGGCCGCCGAAATAGCCGGCCAGCAGGCCGAAAGGCACGCCCGCCGCCAGCGCAATCAGCACCGAGCACATGCCGGCCAGCAGGGAAGCGCGCGCACCGTACACCATGCGGCTAAGGATGTCGCGGCCCAGTTCGTCGGTCCCCAGCCAGTGCGCCGCCGAGGGCGCCTTGCGTATGGCGGTGAAGCTGACCTGCGCCGGATCGTATCCGGCGATCAGCGGGGCGAATAGGGCGACCAGCACAAAGAACATGACAATGGCCGCGCCCAGCATGGCCGAAGGGCTGCGCCTGAACTTGGACCAGGACCGGCTGCGGCGCCGTTCGAACACGCCCTGCCCGGCGGTGGCGACATGCGTGCTCATGCATACCTCAAGCGTGGATTGACCAGGATGTACAGCACGTCCGCCACCAGGGTCAGGACAATGAAGCCGACCGCGATGCACAGCACCACGCCCTGCACCACCGCATAGTCCCGATTGAAGACCGCATCGACCAGCAGCTTGCCGAAGCCCGGTATGCCGAAGATCTGCTCGGTCAGCACGGCGCCGGCCAATAGTTCGCCGAACAGGATGGTCACCAGGGTGACGATGGGCATGAGCGCATTGCGCAAGGCATGGCGCAGCACCACGACGCGCTCGGACGCCCCCTTGGCCCGCGCGGTGCGCACATAATCGGCGCTCAAAGCCTCCAGCATGGCGGAACGGGTATGGCGCATCAGATAGGCGGCGATAGCCGTGGACAGCACCAGCGCCGGCATCAGCATGGTTTTCATGGACAGCCAGAAATCACGGCCCGGCGGCACGTAGCCCGAGGCCGGCAGCAGCTTGAACTGCACCGAAACAATCATGATCAATATGATGCCCAGCCAGAAGTTGGGAATGGACATGCCCGACAGCGCGAACAGGTTGGCCCCGAATTCCACCCGCGTCCCCTTGCGGACCGCCGCAAGAATGCCCAACGGGATTCCGACCAGAATCGCGAAGAGCATGGCCATGATGGCCAGCTGTATGGTCACCGGCAACTTCTGCGACACCAACGTCGTGACCGGAATATCGGTGCGCAGCGATACGCCCAGATTTCCCTGGCTGACTTCCTTTATCCAGGCCACGTACTGGACTGGCAGGGGGTCGTTAAGGCGGTACTTTTCGCGCAGGAAGTCCAGCACGGCGGGATCACGCTCTTCGCCGGCCATGGCCAGCACCGGATCGCCGGGAAGTATCTTCTGCAAGCCGAATATCACGATCGACACAAGGATCAACGTGGGTATGGCTACGATGACGCGGCGCAAAATAAGCTTGAACATGCAATGGAGTCCTGGCTGGCGTGAAACAATGCGTGGACACGGGCGGCGCTACGGCGCGCCGCCCGGACCGGGTGCGCCGGGGATCATCCCTTGGAGAAGGACACCCCTTTGAGCCGGATCATGCCGTCAGGGTAAGGATCAAAGCCCTGCACTTTCTTTTGAATGACGAACGGCCATGGCTGGTAGTAAATATACATGCTGGGCAATTCGTCCTGCAATATCGTTTGCGCTTCGTCGTACACGGCCTTGCGCTTCTCTTGATCGGATATCGTGCGCGCCTTGCGCAGCAATTCATCGACCTTGGGATTGCAATACTTGCCGTCATTCAGCGTGCCCTTGCAGGTTACGAACGAAAAGATATTGCCGTCCGGATCCACCCGGCCCGACCAGCCCCGCATGTCCACCTGGAAATTGCCCTTGGCCGACTCGGCAAGCATGGCCGCGTACTCCGTGGGGCGCAGGCTGAGCTGGAAGCCCGCCTGGCCGGCCATCGCCTGCACCATTTCCGCCGTGGACGCCTCGATGGTGTTGTTGGCGAAGGTCAATTGAGCCTGTACGGTTTCCATGCCCGCCTCTTTCAGCAAGGCCTTGGCCTTGGCGATATCGGGCTTGACCACCGGAAACTTTTCGCTGTGATAGGGGCTGGCCAGCGGAAAAGGCTGCTGAGCGGGCGGAAAGATGCCCCCGCCTATCACTTCGCCTATGGCGGCCCGGTCTATCGTCAACTGGAAGGCCTGGCGCACGAGCTTGTTGCTGAAGGGATTGTTCTTGGCGCCTTCCCCGTTGCTTACGTTGAACATGAATTGACGGAATCCCAAGCCGGTTACCGGCTTGAACACCAGCCCGGCATCCTGCTTGATATCCGGCACGTCGCTGGGATTGGCCCGTTCAAGTATGTCTATGCCGCCCGACTTCAGGTTCGAGAGGCGCACCGTGGAGTCGGGTATGGCAAAGAAGGTGACCTTGTCGAATGCGTAATCCTTGGCATCGTAGTATTTGTCGAATTTTTCCAGGACGATGCGGTCGTTCTGGACGCGCTCGACGAATTTGTAGGGCCCCGAGCAGACCGGATTGCGGCCCACCGTGGATGCGCTGTCCGCGCCCGCGAAGCTTTTGGGCGACAGCATCATGCCGGCCCGGTCCGACAACTGCGCCAGCAGCGGCGCGTCGGGCTGCTTGACCTTGATGACCAGCGTGTACGCGTCGGGCGCCTCCACCTGGCTGACCGAAGCCAGTTCGCTCTTGCGCTGGCTTTCCGGCAAGGTCATGGCGCGATCCAGATTGGCCTTGGCGGCCTGGGCGTCGAACTTGCCGCCGTCATGGAAAACGGCGTCTTCGCGCAGTTTGAAAGTCAGCGCCGTGTTGTCCTCGTTCCAGGACCAGGACTTGGCCAGCTTCGGCACGAACTGAAGCTTGCCGTCGATGTCCACCAGCTTGTCGCACAGCGACGTGAAGACGATGCGCGCCGCATAGGTGCGCGAACGATGCGGATCCAGCGTGTCCGGATCGTCCTGCATGCCGATGCGCAAGTCTTGCGCATGGCCGACAGCGGCCATGCCCAGCAGCAGGCCTCCGGCCAATACCGTGATTTTTTTCATGTCTTGTCTCCTCCAGCTTGTCGTTATGGATTAAAAACCTACCGCCTGGCCATCCCTGCGGCCATCGCTGGCCGCCACATAACCTTGTTCGTTGTCGTCTTCCGACATGCGCCAGATGAACTGTCCGGCGCCGAAATCCATATAAGGGTCGTTCACCGAATGCAGCTTGTGCCCCAGCCCGATCAGGCCCTGGGTAACGGAAGCGTCCATGGTGTGCTCGATATCCAGCGTGAAATCGCGATTCACCTTCCAGCGCGGGGCGCAGCAGGCGGCCTGCGGCTGCTGGTCGTAATCGATCATGCGGACCACGGTCTGCAAATGGCCCTGGGGCTGCATGTCTCCGCCCATTACGCCGAAGCTCATGACCGGCTTGCCGTCCTTGCTCAAAAAGCCGGGGATGATCGTATGGAAAGGCCTTTTGCCGCCCTCCACCACATTGGGCGATTGCGGATCCATCGAAAAGCCCACGCCGCGATTCTGCATGCTGATGCCCGTGCCCGGAACCACCACACCGGAGCCGAAACCCATATAGTTGGACTGAATGAAGGAGATCATCATGCCGCTTTCGTCGGCGGCCGACAAATAAATGGTGCCGCCCGCATGCGGACGGCCGGCGGCCGGGAACGAGGCCTCGTCCAGGCGGATCAGCTTGGCCCGGCTATCCAGGTAATTGTCGTCCAGCATCTGCTCCGGCGTGATGGGCATGCTGCGCGGATCGGACACATAGCGGTACAGGTCGGCGAAGGCCAGCTTCATCGCCTCGATCTGGATATGCTGGGATCGCACCGAGTCGACCGGAATATTGCGCAGATCGAAACGCTCGCAGATGCCCAGCGCGATCAGCGCCGCAATGCCCTGCCCGTTGGGCGGGATCTCGTTCAGCGTATAGCCGTGATAATCCTTGGAAATGGGCTCGACCCACTCAGGCTTGTAGCCGCGCAAGTCATCCAGGGTCATGGCGGCGCCGCATTCGCGGCTGAAGGCGGCTATCTTCTCGGCCAGCTCGCCTTCGTAGAAATCACGGCCATGGCTTTGCGCAATGCGCTTCAGCGTATTGGCCGCGCCTTTCAAGCGGAACAACTCGCCCGTACGAGGCGCACGGCCTTCGGGCATGAAGGCATCGGCATAGCCCGGCTGGTCTTTGAGTTCGTCGGCCGCCGTGGCCCACTTGCCGGCCACCACAGGCGGCACTACATAGCCGCGTTCGGCAATCTCGATCGCCGGCTCGAACAGGGTTTCGAACGGAAGCTTGCCGAACTTGCCATGCAAAGCGGCCCAGCCCGCCACCACGCCAGGCACCGTCACGGCGTCCCAGCCGCGCTTGGGCTGTTTGGCCAGGCCATCGGAACCCGTGCCGTATTTGCGCTTGAAATACTCCACATTCCAGGCCGCCGGCGCCACGCCTGACGAGTTCAGGCCATGCAGTTTCTTGCCATCCCACAAAATAGCGAAGCAGTCGCCGCCGATGCCGCAAGATACCGGCTCGACCAGCGTTATCGTGGCGGCGGCCGCAATGGCCGCATCGACCGCATTCCCCCCTTTAAGCATCATGCGCAATCCGGCCTGGGCCGCTAGCGGGTGAGAGGTGGAGACCACATTGCGCGCGAACACCGGCGTACGAATGGAAGGATAGGGATTGGACCAGTTGAAGTTTTTCATGTCGGGAAAGAAATGTTGCCAGAAAAAGTGTTGCTCAAACCGTCTAAGCTACTATCATTCTTTCATTAGATCAATTTAGTTTTATATTTCTCATTCAAGTTTTTCTTATGAGTTCACTTCGCTTTCTGCGCACCTTCGTCGCCATTGCCCGCTTAGGCTCGTTTTCGGAGGCCGCCGAGCACGTGGGCCTGACTCAGGCCGCCGTCAGCCTGCAAATGCGGACGCTGGAAAAGGAGTTCGGCCGAGAGCTTTTCGACCGCAGCGGCCGGCTGGCCCTGCTTAACCAGGCCGGACGCGAGTTGCTGCCCGAAGTGAACCGGCTGCTGGAGCTCTACGATCGCATCCGGCTGCCCCGGCCATCCACCGGGCACTTCGCGGGCGAGCTGGCCATAGGCGCCATCGTATCCAGCATGAGCATCCTGGCGAAAATCGTGTCGCAATTGAAGAGTCAGCATAAAGAGCTGGGCATACGCCTGGTTTCGGGCAAATCCAGCGAGCTGACCCAGAAAGTGGAACGAGGCGATATCGACGCCGCCTTCGTCGTCGGGACCGTCAAGCGCCCCGCCGGCACGACCTGGTCCCTGCTTTATCAGGAACCGCTGCGCATCATTGCCCCGCTCTCGGTCCGCAGCGACGATCCCCGGGAAATCCTGACGCAACATCCCTTCCTGCGCTTCGATCGCAGCCAGCACACAGGCCGGCAAATAGACCGTGTGCTGCAAAAAATGGGCATCGTGCCCGACGATTTCCTGGAACTGAACGCCATCGAGCAATTGCTCAGCCTGGTGCAGCAGGACGTGGGGGTTACGGTGCTGCCGCTGCTGCACACGCTGGACTGGGAAACCATGAACGGCCTGCGCATACTGCCGCTGCCGGCCGAGTTGGGTTCGCCCTCGCGGGACATCGGCATGATAGTGCGGCGCGACAGCATGCAACTGGACATCACCCAAGCCGTCTACGACAGTTACGCCAGCCTGTCTCTTAGGTAGAATGTGCGAAAAACAGGAGAAGGCTGTGGCGCTTGGACGTATCGGTAACTGGTATTTCGGATGGACGATCGTTGCGGCGGCCGCAACGCTCACCTTGTTGACGGTGGGCCTGCGCATGGGCATAGGCCCTTTTTTCCTGCCCATTGCGCACGACCTGGGATTCAGCCGCAGCCTGCTGGCCGGCATCATCGCCATCGGCATGCTGTTCTACGGCATAGGCATGCCCATCGCCGGACACCTGGTCAGCACCCGCGGCACGCGTTTCGTGCTGCTGCTGGGCACCGCCCTGGTCGCGGTTGCCATTGCCGGGACCGTCATGGCGACCGGCCCGATAAGCTTCCTGCTGGCCTTCGGCGTGCTGCTGTCCCTGGGCCTGTCTTTCATCAGCCCCGTCACGATGACGCCCGTGCTGAGCCGCTGGTTCGTGCGGCGGCGCGGCATGGCCCTGTTTTTCCTGTCCACGGGATCCATGGCCGGCATCGCCATCCTGACGCCTGTGCTGGGGCTATCGATCGAATGGCTGGGCTGGCGGGAGACCCTGCTGAGCTTCGCCGTCCTGCTGGCCGTCATCACCGTCCCCATTGCGCTGTTCATCATTCGCGAAGACGCGCCGCCCGATGCGGATGCCGGTCCGGCGACCCCAGGTGCCCCATCGGCCGCCGCTACGGCCGATTCATCCGCGCTTGCCGCGGCCAATTGTGCTTCGCCCGCGCCCGGCCGGGCCGCAATGCGGCCTTCGCCGGCAGTCGACCTTAAAGTCCGCGACGCCCTGCGCACCGTGCAATTCTGGAAAATCGCCTTCGGCCTGTTCGCCTGCGGCTACAGCATGAACCTGCTGGGCACGCATGGCGTGCCCATGCTGATGGATCATGGCTTCGACGCCATGACCGGTTCCTTCGGCATCGGCCTGATCGGCTTCGCCGCCATATTCAGCACCCTGGTCCTGGGCCGCCTGTCGGACATGGTGCCGCGCAGGAACATTCTTTCCGCCATCTACCTGATCCGGGGCCTGGGCTTTTTTGCGCTGGTGATGGTCGGCACGCAATGGGAACTCTATGCCGCGGCCACCATAGGCGGCATCGTCTGGGCCGGCAGCATCGCGCTGTCGTCCGCCATACTCGCCGACCTTTACGGCGTGCGCCTGGTCGGCATCCTTTACGGCTGGACTTACCTGGGCCATCAGGTTGGCGGCATGATCAGTTCATGGCTGGGCGGCTGGGGCTACGAAACCTTCGGCACGCACTGGATCGCCTTCGGCAGCGCCGGCGCGCTGCTGCTGGCGGCAAGCATCGTATCCATGAGCCTGCCCGCATCGCGCCAGGCTTTCGTGGTGCCTGTCGCGGCGCGGTGATTCGGAGAACCGTCAAATAAATCGAAACTCATGAACGGACTCAAGCTGAGGCATCTGAATATTGTTCTTGCCATTAGCCAGGCACGCAGCCTGGCCCAGGCTGCCGAGCGGCTGTACATTACGCCCGCTGCAATCTCCAAGGCGCTGACCGAAGCCGAGGCCGTGTTTTCCCAGCCGTTGTTCGAGCGCGGTCGCGGATGGATTCGCCCCACTGCGCTGGGCGAGCTGGTCATTAGCGCGGGTCAGCAGGTGCAAGCCCAGCTAAGCGTGCTCTCTGAGGACGCCCAAGGCCTGGGACAGGGCCATTTTGGCGAGTTGCGCATCGGGGTAAAAGCGGTATCGCTGCATCCGTTTTTGGCGGATACGATTGCGGAGTTTTCCCGACAATTCCCACGAGTAAGGCTGCGCATCGTCGAAGGAGAGTCGGCCGACCTGCGCGATATGCTTATCGAAGGCCAGCTCTCGCTATTGTTCGCCCGCCTTAGCGCGGACATCACCAAGGCGGGGCTGGCCAGCGCAGCGGTCACGACCGATACAGTGGCGATCGTCGCCAGCGCCGATCACCCGCTTGCTCTCCAGCGCAAGGTCTGCTGGGAGGAACTCGTGGCGCACCAATGGTGTCTTCCGGCGCCCGGCACGTTGATGCGCGATCTATTGACTCGCACATTAGCCGCTCAACAGCTTGATCTTCCGACCCGCTATGTGGAGACCAGCGACATGACGCTTGTGGCTCCCTTGTTTGGCCTGGGACACTACCTGACCATCGTGCCCACACGCGTCGCTCAACGTTTTCTGGCACCGCCTGTCGGGTGTGTTCTACCCATCGAAGTGCCGCCGGCAGGCGACGCTGTGGGACTGATATGGAACCGCATCCTGCCCATGTCCGCCACGGCACAGCATTTTCTGGAATCGGCTCTCATGCGTCTGCGCAGCCAAAACGCGCAGACCTGAATTCCCGCCGCTCCCAAATGGAACCAAACAGCCGGCTTCGCCCACTACTCAAACGCAATCTGCTTTTCGCGGATTAAGTTGCCCCATTTCTCGTAGTCGGCACGCAAGCGCTGCGCCAGCATCTGCGGCGTACCCGCCGCCGGTTCGTAGCCCTGAGCTCGCAGGGTGTCCTTCGTGCTCTGTGCTCCCAAGGCGTCCTGCAAGGCATGATTGAAACGTGCCACGATGGGGTCCGGCAGGCCCGCCGGGCCGACAATGGCAAACCAAACAGTCGCGTCGTAGTCGGGGTAGCCCGCTTCCGCCACAGTGGGGACGTCAGGAAAAATCGATACGCGCTGACTCGATGTAACGGCAAGCGCCCGCATTTTTCCTGATTTCACGAACGGCAATGCGGTCCCTGTCGATGCGAAAGCCATGGGAATCTGCCCACCGACCAAGTCGATCGCCGCCTGGCTACCGCCTCGATAGGGTATATGCACCAACTGCGTGCCTGTCATCGCCTGGAACAACTCTCCCGACAAGTGCGCGGCTCCACCCAATCCCGAAGTGCCAAAACCGATCGCGCCTGGATCGCGTTTAGCCAGCGTGATCAACTCTTCCAGCGTATGGGCTGGTACGGACGGATGCACCACGATAATGGAAGCGCCCTCGCACACCATCCCAACCGGCGTAAATCCCGTAAGCGGGTCATAGCCCACCTTGCGGCCGTTGGGCAGTATCGTCATGGGGCCACTATCAGTCACATGCAAGGTATAGCCATCCGGTTTCGCACGCGCCACATAGGCCGCGCCAATGGTGGCCCCCGCGCCCGGCCGATAGTCGAACACCACCGGCTGGCCCAGACTGTCCTTCAGCATCAGCTCCAGTGGGCGGGCCACGCCATCGGTTGCGCCGCCCGTCGGATAACCGAGCACCAGCTGTACCGGCCTTGCCGGCCAGGCCTGCAGCGAGTCAGCCCTTGCGTTCATTGCCAAGCCCATTCCGGGAAGGCAGGCGGCCACGCCGGCCGCGGTCTTCATAAAGCGTCTACGTGAATCAAGCATGGTGTTTTTCCTCAGTTTATGGTTCTTGAAAGACAGCACGCCCCAGCGCTGCCTATAAGCGACAATCGTCGAAAGAGCAGGTTTAGATAAGTAAAGGCTAATGCCGGCGCTCGCCAAGCAATGCATCAATCGCCGCTTCCAACCGCTCTGCGGCGGCGTCCAGTCGCTGCCCGCTGCGCAGCAGCCACTGTTTGTCGGCGTCCAGCAGCTTCTGGTGCACAACGATGGCTTCACGCACCCGCCGCGGCGCAGGACCGCCGGGCAACTCGTGACGCAAGACCGACGCATGCGCGTCCAACGCGTCCCGGATCACCTCATCATCCAGGCTCAACGGCTTGTTCATGAATAGGCGCGCCGCCTGATCGATCAATCCGGAATCCACCTGCGAAGGCGTGCGGCCGGCTTCCAGCGCAAGCCTTACGGTGATCCCGGCAATTTGGTGCGCGGCGCGCCAATGCACTCCAGCGTGCCGGACCATGGCGCCCGCCAGATCCGCCGCGGTGGCCCAGTGCGCATTAGCGCTCTGTGCCATTCTCGATGTGTGCACTTGCAGGCTGCCGAGCAGAGCATCCATCAACATCGTGCCGTCGATGAGCTCATCGTAGCTGCGCCAATGATCGGACAATGCGCGTATCCACTCGAATACCGGCACCGTCGATGGATTCTTGTGCACAACGACCGCACTGACCAACATGCCACTCGTTGTCGCAACCAATCCTTTTAGGCATTCCAGGGCATTGGGATTTTTCTTTTGCGGCATGATGCTGCTGGTGCCGCAGAAGCCGTCCGCGCATTCCAGCATGCCGTACTCAGGCGCGGACCACAGCATAAGGTCCTCCGCCAATCGATTAATGTTGCCGGCCATCAGTGTGGCGATAGCATGTGCTTCGATCTCCAGATCGCGCCCCCAAACCGCATCGCGCGTGTTAAGGGCGAGTCCATCGAAGCCAAGAAGATCGGCAGTCCGTTCGCGATCGAGCGCAAACTCGGATCCAACCAGGATCGCCGCACCCGCCGGGCTGAGATTCAGCCTCGAATAAAACTGCCGGATGCGCTCGCCATCGCGATCCAGGCCGCTCAACATGGAAAGAAGATAATGAGCGAAAGTGATTGGTTGTGCATGCTGCAAGTGCGTATAACCCGGCATAACCGTCTCGATATGCGCTTGCGCCAGGTCCAGCAGCGTCGCGCGCAGCTTGTTTCCTGCCTGATACAGAGCAATCAGCTTGCCGCGCAGCGTAAGCCGAAACGACACCGCCAGGAGATCGCCGGAACTGCGGCCCAAATGCAGCTTTCCCGCCACTTCGCTACCCAGCTCGCGCGTCAGTATCGCTTCACCCGAATGCATATTCTCAGCAGTTTCGGCTCGCACTTCTACGACGCCATCGCGCTCGACCTTGCGCAGGACTTCCAACATGGCCACCGCGTCATCCCGCGCCAGCAAGCGCTGCTCAGCCAGCATCAAAATGTGAGCCTTGTCGAAAGCGTGGAAAGCGCCTAGCTGCTCACGCAAGCGGGCGTACTTGCCAAGCACGCTCTCATCGGGCCCCGGCAAGCAAACTTGTGCCAGTTCGGGCCGAACCGGTTGAGATAAACGTACCTGGGCGGCGCGATAAACGGACATGAAATAACTCCTGCGTGTTTCCAATGCAAGAGAGTCTAGCCGCCTCATTGAAGGAACAGTTAGCGAATTAAAGTGATTATTAATTAACCATATGGTTAATTAACTGCTTTTTCTTCGTTCAGATAGAGTCCAATCACGCGCTCGAGGGCTGCAGGGCGATGATCGCCATGCCAAGCAGCGCAATGCCGGCCCCGGCCGCATCCCAGCGCGTCAGCGAAACGCCGTCGACGAACCGCAGCCACAGCAGCGCGACCGCAATATACATGCCGCCGTATGCCGCGTAAGTCCTGCCCGCCGCGCTGGGATGCAAGGTCAGCAGCCAGGCGAACAACGCCAGAGCAACGGCGGCGGGAATAAGCAAATACAGGCTTTTCCCCTGTCTAAGCACCAGCCAGGGCAGATAGCAGCCGATGATTTCAGCAAGCGCCGTGACGGCGAACAACAAGCTTAGGCGCAACAATTCCAACGCAGGCTCCCGGGGAACAATGATTCATGGTGGAACGATAACGCAAAGCGGCGGCCTGCCGGCCGCCGCCTTGCGCGTTGCTGCTGATTGAAAAGTCCGGGCGGCGCCTGGTCTAGTTGGCCTTCAGATTCGCCTTTTTGATCAATTTACCAAACCGCTCGAATTCCTCACGATTCATCTCGGCCATTTCCGCCGCGCTTATCGGCGTAATTTCGCCCCCCAAGCCCAACAAGCGTTCCCGCACGTCTGGCAGTTCAAGGGTCTGATTCAGGGTCTTGTTGAGCAGCTCTACGGTTTTCGGATCGGTGCCGCCGGTAACGAACATACCGTACCACGTATACATATCGGCCCCGCTGACCCCGCTTTCAGCCAAGGTCGGGACGTCGGGCAGTTGGGCCGAGCGTTTGGGCGACAGCACGGCCAGTGCTCGCAAGCCGCCGCTGCGGATTTGAGCCATGGAGGAAGAGCTGGTGTCGAACATCATGGAAACCTCGCCCGAGATGATATCGATATGCGCCTGCGAGCTGCCTTTATAAGGCACATGAGTCGCTTCGGCGCCCACCGCCAGCCCAAAAGCCACTCCAGCAATGTGCTGCGTGCTTCCGATACCCGAGGAGCCGTACGTCAACTGGCCCGGGTTGGCCTTCATGGCCTCGATGACATCCTTTACCGATTTGTACGGCGAGTCCTTGCCAACCACCAGAACGTGCGGAACTTTGGCAATCAGGCCTACCGCATTGATGTCCTTGAGCGGGTCATAGGACAACTTGAGTATATGCGGGGCAATGGCCTGGTTGGTGTTGGTCGCGGCAAGCAAGGTATAGCCATCTTTCGGCGCGCGCGCGGTGTTGTCGGCCGCAATGGTTTGAGAGGCGCCGGGGCGATTCTCGACTATCACCGACTGTTTCAGCGCCTGGCTGAACTTATCGGCAAACATTCTGGCCAGGATATCTGTCCCGCCACCTGCGGAAGCTCCTACCAAAATGCGTATCGGCTTGCTGGGATAGCTGTCCGCGGCCAGGGAAGGCGCGGCAAAGGCAAGCGCGATCGCCATGCCGCTGCACAGCAGGCCCCGCTGAAAGGCAATGCTTTTAATCATGGAATAGTCTCCTGGATTTTCTCTTTGAAATCTGTTTTTTGAATCGATCACGGAATGGCATGACACGGTGAGTGTACAAGTCGGGTTCACGGCGACCAAATGATTTTTTCTATGGTTCGAAACAAGAAAAGGTAATGCAGTGACGCGCATTCCGGCATCGAGCCGCAGGCTAGTTTTTCTAGTTGCCCACACAAGAAAATGTCGTTTGATTCGCTATAGGGCGTCTTGTAGACTTGCTTGAAATCAACCTCGATCGCGGCCTGCCTGGGCGCCTTTCAAGCCGCGGCGAGCACAAAGGCATTCAAGTTTCGAGCGTGTCAGCGGGCAACAGTCATGAGCATTATCACCAACATAGAAGATCTGCGGCAACGTTCAAAAAAAATTCTTCCGCGCATGCTGTTCGATTACGTAGATGGCGGCTCTTACGATGAACAGACCTTGCGCCGCAACGAAACGGATTTTGATGCACTGCAACTACGACAGCGCGTCATGGTCGATACATCCGGCAAGCGCCTTGGCAGATCGGTTCTGGGTCAATCATATGCCCTGCCCGTCGGCATTGCGCCCACGGGCATGGCCGGCCTGTATTACCCCGAAGGAGAAGTGGTCGCACTGGCGGCGGCGGAAAAGTGGAATATTCCGTACACCTTGAGCACGCTTTCGATCTGCTCGCTCGAGCAATTGCGCGGCAGTACCGATTACCCCTTCTGGTTCCAGCTCTACATCATGAAGGACCGCGCCTTTACCGAATCACTGATCGAACGCGCGGCGGCGGCACATTGCAGCGCGCTCGTCCTGACGGTCGACCTGCCTATTTCGGGACAGCGCCACCGCGACATCAAGAATGGCTTGAGCGTTCCTTTGCGCTTCACCGGCGGCGGCCTGTTCGACATGATGCTGCGCCATGGATGGTGGAGACGGCAAATGTTCGCCAAAAGCAAGTCCTTCGGAAACCTGGCGGGCATGGCCTCGGCTGAAAACTCGAAGCTGATGGGCCTGGCGCAATGGTGCGCATCGCAATACGACCCTTCGCTTAGCTGGGACGATGTGGCCTGGATACGAAAGCTCTGGAAAGGCAAGCTTATCGCCAAAGGCGTCCTGAATGCGGAAGACGCCCGCCATGCAATCGACCATGGCTGCGACGCCGTCATTGTGTCCAATCACGGAGGCCGGCAGCTCGACGGCGCTCGCTCCACCATTTCCAGCCTGCGCTCCGTGGCAACAGCCGTGAACCGGCAGGCTCCGGTTCTTCTGGACGGCGGCATTCGCAGCGGACAGGACATCATCCGGGCGCTCGCACTGGGAGCCGACCTGTGCATGGTGGGCAGGCCCTACCTGTATGCCTTGTCGGCCGCGGGTCCCGCGGGTCTCGATACGCTCTTCACGATCCTGAAGAACGAGCTGGAAGTATGCATGGCCTTGATGGGCATCCGGGACTTGTCCGAAGTGGACGAAACCTGCCTTGAAAATCCCCGGTACTTTTCCCGCGAATACTGAATCCGGCCGACGAAGCTTTGGCCTCCGCGACCCCGGACGCCAAAGCCCTATGCCCTTGTTAATCAATGCAGACATAGATAGGAACACTATGACCAACACCATCCAGGTAGCAAAGAAGGATCACGTCGCCACGATCGTGCTGAACCGCCCGGAAAAGATGAATTCGCTCGACTACGACGGTTGGATTCAACTGGACCAGGCTTTGCGCACCCTTTCGGACGACGATGACGTGCGCTGCGTCGTGCTGCACGGGGCCGGCGGCCGGGCATTTTCGGCCGGCGCCGATATTTCCGAGTTCACGACCCGGCGCCAAAACTCGGAGCAGGCATACGCCTACGGCCTTGTAACGCAATCAGCCATGGACGCGTTGGCCAATTGCAGGCATCCCACCATTGCCATGATCACAGGAGTTTGCGTTGGCGGCGGCCTTGAGCTGGCTTCGGTTTGCGACTTGCGCTACAGCAATGCGTCGGGCCGTTTCGGCGTGCCCGTGAACAAGCTGGGCCTGGTTCTGTCCTACGGGGAAATGCGCGGGCTGATGCGCCTGGTGGGCCCGGCCATTGCCATGGAAATCGTACTGGAAGGCCGGGTATTCGATGCCGACGAAGCCTTGGACAAGCGGCTGATCAATCGCATTTACCCGGACGAGACCCTGGGCGACGCGGTCATGGATATCGCCAATACCATCGCCGAGCGCGCACCGCTGGTAAACCGGTGGCACAAAAAATTCAGCCGCCGCCTGCTGGATCCCGCGGCGATCACGCCAGAGGAATGGAAAGAGTCCTACGACTGCTTCGATACCGAAGACTTCCGAATCGGCTACCAGGCATTCCTGAACAAGGAAAAACCGAAATTCACGGGGCGCTGAGTCGTCCGCTTTCCGCCCAACCCATTTCTTCACGAGTCATTATGGATCTACCTCTCTCCAATATCCGCGTTCTTGACGTCAGCCAGATCATGGCCGGCCCTTTCTGCTGCATGCTGCTTGGCGATATGGGAGCGGACGTCATCAAGGTCGAACCCCCCGGCGTCGGCGACCAAACCCGCAAGGCCATGGGATTCAAGCTCAAGGGCAGCGATAGCGGCGGGTTTTTGGCGCTGAACCGCAACAAGCGCAGCGTCGAAATCAACCTGAAATCCGAACCGGGCCTTGAGGCCTTCTACGAGCTGGTCAAAACCGCTGACGTGCTGGTCGAGAACAGCCGGCCCGGGGTCGCCAAGCGACTGAAGATCGATTATGAAACCTTGAAAGAGATCAATCCCCGGCTGGTGTACGCGAGCATATCGGGCTTCGGCCAGACCGGGCCCTGGACATCCCGCCCCGGCCTGGACCTGATCGCCCAGGCCACCTCGGGCGTAATGAGCGTAATGGGCCATCCCGGCGGCTTGCCTGTGAAATCCGCCATACCTCTGGCGGATCTGGGCGCGGGCCTGTTCTGTGTGTACGGAATACTCAGCGCCCTGATGGGGCGGCACAGCAGCGGCCTGGGCCAATACGTCGATGCATCGCTGTTTGAAACAGCGCTGGGCCTGTCCGTTTGGGAAACCACGGAATACTGGGGCACCAAGACACTGCCTACCCCCATAGGCAGCGCCAATCGCATGAGCGCGCCCTATCAGGCCGTCAAGGCCAGCGACAGGTATTTCGTTATTGGCGCGGCCAATCAAAAGCTCTGGACCGCGTTATGCCGGGCTATCGGCGGCGACGCTCTGCTGGATGACGAGCGCTACGCAACCAACGCCGACCGCATCAAGAACCTGGCTCCGCTCATTGAAAGCCTCGAAGCCATTTTCTCCACCAAAACGGCGGAAGAATGGGTGGACATCATCCAGGAGGCGGGCGTGCCGACCGCGCCCATCCTGAATTACCAGGAGGCCACCACCAGCGAACAAGCCCAGGCGCGGCAAATGGTATTGCCGATCGAGCATCCCGTCGAGGGAAGCATCAACACCTTGGGCTTTCCCGTCAAACTCAGCCGGACACCTCAAAAAGTGCGCCATGCGCCCCCGCTGCTGGGCCAGCACACCCGTGAGGTGCTGCTTGAGTCGGGGCTGGATCCCGAACAGTTCGACAGGCTTGCGGCCCTGGGCGCATTTCAAAAATAGATCGGCGCGGAATAGCCGCCATACGGCGGCTATTCGCTGCGCGCAGTTTGACGGGCCTGCGACTGTACCCAATCGACGAAGCTGCGAATGGCGTGAGATTCCGAGCGGGCCTCTGGATAGCTGATGTAATACGCGTAATTGACCGGCATGCTGATATCGAACAATTGCACCAATCGGCCGCTGGCCAGATCCTGTTCGATCCAGGCGCGCTTGACCAAGGCCACGCCCAGGCCGTCGATGGCGGCGTCGATGACCAAGTGGCTGGGCCAGAAGGTAGGCCCGCGCGATGTATCCACATCGTGGCAGTCGATGTTATCGAACCAACTGCGCCAATCGGGATGGGTGCTATCGCTGCCGTCGTGCAGCAACGGGTAATTTTGCAGATCCGAGGGATGCCGCAGCTTGGGCCGGTCGCGCAGCAGCTTCGGGCTGCACACCGGCACAACCTCGACTGAAAAGCATCGCTCGGATCGCATTCCCGGATAATTCCCCTGTCCGTAGCGGATGACCAGATCCAGGTCCTCGCGAGAAAAATCGATCAGATGATGCGATGTGGAAAGCTTCAGATCGATGTCCGGGTGCTTCTGAAAGAAGGCCTCCAGGCGAGGCAACAGCCATTTCACCGAGAAGGTCGGGGATGCATTGATTTTCAGGACGGAAACGTCCTTGTGCCTGTGCAAAAGATCGGTGGCGTCGAGCACCTGCCGAAAGGCTTGCTGGATGGCCGGCAGGTAGGCCTGCCCAACGTCGGTCAGCACCAGGTTCCCGCCGATGCGGGAAAACAGCTTGACCCCCAGGCTGCTCTCGAGCACCTTGATTTGGTGGCTGACCGCGGCAGCCGTCACGAACAACTCGTCGGCGGCACGGGTGAAGCTTAGATGCCGGGCCGCCACTTCGAAGGTGCGCAACGGATTTAATGGTGGAATTCTGGGCGACATGAATGCTCCGGATAAAGCCTTATAACCAGTCTCTACACGCTATGGCAGTCAACAAGCAAGCTGGTTTTATACCACGCAATCCGCTGCCCGCCCTTGGCGCGGAGTGAGCTGGCGCTTGCCTGGCTTATTGCGGCAGAGCCGACAAAATCGATGCCGGCGGCCACGCCGCAGCCGCCGTTGCGCGCTTGGTCCGGCTAGGCAATCGCCCGGGCCGCCTGCCTTTGGAACACGCGGCGCAGTAGCGGAAAACACCAAACCAGCAAGGTGACGATCCCCAGGACGGCGGACAAGGGACGATCGAAGAATCCCATCAGATTGCCCTGCGTGCTGATCAGCGACTGCATCAGATTGCGTTCCACGATAGTTCCAAGCACGATCCCCAGAACCACCGGCGCAATCGGCACCCCGCATTCCTCCAGGATATAGGCCATGACGCCAACCCAGAACATCACGGATATCCCTGAAAAATCGTTATTGATGGCAAACGAGCCTATCACCGCCAGGATCAGCAAAGCGGGCATGATCAGCTTCTGGGGAATGCGCAGCACGACCTTGGCAATGCGGATGGCGAGCCATCCAAACGGCAACAGCAGCAGATTGGCCAGGAAGAAAACAATGAACACGGCATAGACCAGATCCGCATTGTTGATAAAGACCGCCGGGCCGGGATTCATGCCTTTTAGATACAGCACGCCAATAGCGATTGCGGTAATGGTGTCGCCGGGTATGGCAAACACCAGCGCTGGAATCCAAGCGCTGCTCAGGGCGGCGTTGTTGGCGCTGGCACCCGCGATCACGCCCTCGATGTGGCCTTTTCCCCATTTTTCGGGCGTGCGCGAAAACCGCCGCGTAATGGCGGTCGATATCCACGCGGCAATGTCCGCGCTGGCGCCCGGCAACATGCCGACGAACGACCCCAGGCCGCAGCTTCGCAGCACGACCCTGCCATATCCCCAGACGGACGAAAACACATTACGCCATTCGTCCACCGCCCGGGTGCCGGCGGCGTTCGCCGCTTTTCCGGTGCGCAGGAAAGATCGTATGATTTCAGGCAAGGCGAACATGCCGATCAGTGCCGGAATAAAAGACACCCCCTCCAGCAGATCGGTATTGCCGAAAGTGAATCGCGGATGGCCCGACGAATACTCCATGCCGACGCACGAGATCGCCAGGCCGATCAACAAGGCCAGCCCCCCCTTGATCGTGTCGTCCCCCGCCACGAATATTGCGCAGCTCAACCCCAAGGCGCTAAGCCAGAAGAACTCGAACACGCTGAACTTCAGTGCCACGTTGGCCAGCATCGGCGCCGCAAATATCAGCACGGACGATCCAAACACACCGCCCAGCATCGAACAAAGCGCCCCTATGCCTATGATGTAACCCGCCCGTCCCTGCAAAGTGAGCTTATGCGCATCGTCGACATAGGCGGCCGAGGCCGGCGTTCCGGGAATCCGCAATAGGGCTCCGGGGACATCCCCAGCCGCCATGACCATTGCCGCCGCCGAAACGATGGAAGCGATGGCCGCAAGAGGACTCAAGGCGAATGTCAGTGGAACCATCAAGGCAACGGCCATCGTAGCAGTCACCCCCGGCAGCACGCCCACCACAAATCCGAATAGCGAGGACAGCAACAGCACCAACAATATGTCGGGCTGAAACACCATGTTCAAGGCCGGAAGCAGATAATCCATGGGCTACCACCAAAATTGGGAAAGAATACCGGTAGGCAAAGGCACCCTTAGCAGTTTGCTGAACAAGGTATCCAGCACCAGCGTGATGATCAGGGCCAGACCCATGGAGAAAACCAACTTACGGCCGGACCACAGGAACAGTACGCTCATGGTGAGCATGCTGAGCAAAGGAAATCCGACCGCATCGCCCCAGTAGATAAAGGCAAGGATGGATGCCAGGACGATGGCGGCCGCAAAAGACCCTTTGATATTGTTGCGCCAGTCATCGCAAGAGATCAGCTTCCGCCGCCATCCAGCCTGACGGCCCACCCGTATCAGCAGCAATCCGCCAAACAGGACGAATCCCCACCCCACGATGCCGGGGAACATGGCGGGCCCATAGTAGTGGCCGGGGATCTTGGGAAAGCTTTGGATATGCCACAAAATGGCCAGTCCGAATGCAACGGCCAGCAGCCCGAGCAAAGTATCGCTAAGTCGCACGCTATTTCCTGATATCTGGTGGGCGGAGTAACCGTCTTACTTCTTGACCTTGGCGAGAATGTCGGAGGTGCTCTTCAAATCGTTCGCCAGCAGCGCCTTCCATTCTTGGTCGTCGCGCCATTTCACGTCGATGCCGCGCGAATCCATGGCTTTGCCGAATTCGTCGCTCTGGATGACCTTGCCCAGGGCGGCGGTCAGTTTTGCCGCAATATCGTCCGGCAGGTCTTTCGGACCGGCTATGCCGTGAAGCACGGAATAGGTCCAATCCGAACCGGCCGCTTCCTTGAGCGTCGGCGTATCGGGAAAGCGGGGCAGACGCTCCGGCGTCATTACCGCGAGCGCCTTGAGCTTGTTGGATTCCAGCAATGCGGCCGCCTCGGCCATGGATGCCGTGGAGAAAGTCGAGTTGCCCGAGGCCACGTCCAGGTGACCCGCGGTTCCGCCCTGGGTCGGCACCCAGATGACGGTTTCCGGGTCTATGCCCAGATCCAGCATCAATCCCAAGAAGGAGATATGCCAGTTCACACCGGGAGCGGCGCCGGTCGCTTTCAACTGCCCCGGCTTGGCCTTGATGTCATCGACCAGGTCCTGGAGCGTGTTGTACGGCGCATCCTTGATGACATTTACCGCCGATGCGATCTGTGTGGCCTGCCCAAGCGGACGCATGTCGGCATAGGTCAGCTCGGCCAGGCCTTGGGGCTTGTACAAGCTGATGTCATTGGTTACCACGCCGATGGTGTAGCCGTCCGGCTTGGCCTTGGCAATGGCGGTGTGCCCCGGTATAGCCGCGCCACCCCCGCGGTTGACGACATTGACCGGCACGCCCAGTTCCTTTTCCAGCAAGCCTCCCCATGTGCGAGCGCCGATGTCGGCTCCTCCGCCGGCGGGATACGGCACGATGACCGTAATGGGGCGGCTGGGCCATTCTTTTGCGTGGGCTGTTCCCGCAGCGGCAAGGATGCCGAAAGCCAGCGACGCGGCAAGAAGGTTTCGTTTGGAATGCTTTACCAATCCGAGCATGTTTGTCTCCTGATTCTGATTTTTGGACCGTCCGGCTTCTGGCACGACACGGCGCAGGCGGTGGGTTGGCAACCCTTTTAAAAAAGTATAACGGATATTAGATACGATATGATTTGGTCGGCAGAGAAATTTATCCAGGTTTACCCTAGCTTCGAGGGCAATGGAGGGGCTCTGCCTTTCGCATGAAAAGATGGCGGCCGCTACGCGATCCGATAATATCGGCGCGCATTGTCATGGAATAATTTCATCTGGATCGATTCGGGCAGATCGCTGACTATTGTTTTGAATCCGCTGAAAATCGTATTGAACGACGCGCACAAGCCGTCAACCGGGAAATTGCTGGCAAACATGGCCCGATCCGAACCGAACAAATCAATGACCTGCCGGACTATCCATTCATTGGCTTCCACGGTCCAAGGAACGCCGCGCACACCAATACCGGATATCTTCACAGCCACATTGGGGCACTGCGCAAAGCGGGCCATTGCCTCGCGCCACTGCGCCAGGCCGGCTTCGCTGCGATCCTGAGGCAGGCCGGTATGATTCAGCAATATGGTGGTGTCGGGAAAATCCCGAGCCAGCCGGACAGCCTCGGGCAAGTTCCACCACGGCGTTTGAAGGTCGAAGTGCAGGCCTGAGTCGGCGAGCCGGGCATAACCGTTGCGCCATGCCGGATCGCTCATCAGTGTTGTCTGCTTGCCCACATCGTCCGGCCGCTCGGGCCCGCCGGGTTTGTGGCGCACGCTGCGGACCAATGGGAAGGCCGCTTGCGCCTTCAAGACTTCATCGGCGTTATCGTGATGCAGCCATGCTTGCGCAACGACAGCATTGGGGTAGCCGGCCAGGCAGGCCAGTTGCGTGATAAACCGCGTTTCGCCCAAGGGATCGGAGGGCTCCCACTCCGTTTCGATATACACCGACTGCACCACATTGTGGTCCGCCGTATCGGCCAGATAGTCTTCGGGAAAATACCGCCGCTTGATCGGGTTGTAATCGCCGTAGCGGAAGGGAATATTGACCTCGGGCCGCAGCCAGGGATGCGGATTATTCCGCGGATCCCAAAAGTGATGATGGGCATCGACAATCGGGCCTTCATAAATGACGTGGCTCATGGCGCCCTCTTCAATACGGATAACTTGCCGCCCATCCGGGGACGGGCGGCGCAAGAAAGATGAATCACCAGTCGGTGGCTATGTATTTGGCCTCCATGAACTCAAGCATCCCATGGTGCGCGCCCTCGCGTCCAAGGCCGCTTTGCTTGGTCCCGCCAAAAGGCGCGGCGGGGTCTGACACCAGACCGCGATTCAATGCCAGCATTCCGGCCTCCAGCCTTCCCGATACGCGCAGTCCGCGCGTCAGGTCCTGGGTATAGACGTAGGCCACCAGTCCATACTCGGTATCATTGGCCCGGGCCACCACCTCGTCTTCGGTGTCGAATACGTATATTGGCGCAACCGGCCCGAATATTTCTTCACGTTCCATGGCCGCCCCCGCGGGAACGTCGGTCAATACGGTGGGCAAGTAAAAGCACCCATCCTGATCCAGCGTCTTCCCGCCGCACAGGACTTTGGCGCCGCGCGAAACCGCATCATCGACCAGTTGCGCGACTTTATTTACCGCCGCGGCATCGATCAGCGGCCCGCAATCGGTATCTTCACGCGCCCCCGGCCCGACTTTAAGGCCAAGCATTTTTTCTGTCAGGCGGCGCGCAAACTCCTGTGCCACGCCGCGCTGGACATAGATCCGGTTCGCCGCCGTGCAGGCTTCGCCGCCATTGCGCATCTTGGCGATCATCGCCCCTTCCAGGGCCTTGTCCATATCCGCATCGTCGAAGACGATGAAAGGCGCGTTGCCGCCCAGCTCCATCGAACTATGGATCACCTGGTCGGCCGCTTTGCGCAACAGCACCCGCCCGACCTCCGTCGACCCGGTGAACGAAAGCTTGCGCACACGGGAATCATCCAGCATGGCATTGACCACTTCGGACGTCGTCGATGAAGTGATTACGTTCACCACCCCGTCAGGAACGCCGGCTTCCGCCAGAATCTTGGCGACGGCATAGGCCGTAAGCGGCGTGGCGGTAGCCGGCTTGAGCACGCAGGTACAACCGGCGGCCAATGCCGGCGCTATCTTCCGCGTAGCCATCGCCGCCGGAAAATTCCAGGGGGTTATCAATAGGGCTACCCCTATAGGCTGATACTGCACGAGAATCCGATTGGCGCCTGAAGGCGCAATGGACAAATCGCCGTTGATCCGAACCGCCTCTTCGGCGAACCAACGGAAAAATTCGGCCGCATAGGCGACTTCGCCCCTGGCATCCTTCAGCGCCTTCCCATTTTCCAACGAGATCAGTTCCGCCAGGCTTTCCGCGTCGCGCATCATCAGCTCATAGCACTTGCGCAGAATCTCCGATCGCTGGCGCGGAGCGGTCGCCGCCCATTTTTCGGCGGCAGCCGCGGCGGCATCCACAGCGGCAATGGCATCATCGGCGCTGGCGTCGGCCACCCCCAGGAGACGGCTGCCGTCCGAAGGATTCACCACGTCGATCGCACGATTGCGGCTGGCGGCGCGCCAGGCGCCACCGATGAAAAGCTTGTTGTCGTATACGCTATCCGTCATTTCTTTTCCTGTGTACTTGTTCATGTAAAGTATTCAAGCGGCCTTCATGGCTGCGACCAGTATCGACTTGATCGAAGCCGGATCCAGCGGGCGCGGATTGTTTTCCACCAAACGGGCGGCGCCCATGGATTGTGTGGCGATGTCTTCGATATGCTCTTCACGTATGCCTATTTCCCGAACGCTGCCCGGTATGCCTACGGCCGCAAGCAAGACGCGAATCGACGCGATCGCTTTGGTGGCTGACTCCATTTCCGTGTCATCGGCCGAGGCAACACCTATGGCGCGGCCTATTGCGGCGTATTCGGCTGTCGCGGCAGGCAGATTGAAATCCATCGTATAAGGCAGCAACACCCCTATCCCCAACCCATGCGCCGTCGAGGTCAAGGCGCCGATGGGATACTGAATCGCATGCGCCGCCGATGTGCCAGCGCTTCCGAATGCCAGGCCGGCATAGGTGGCGCCAAGCATGACCGAGCTGCGGGCGGCTATGTCGTCGCCCGCGTTGGTGGCGCGTTCCAGATTCTCGAAAATCAGCTTGATCGCCGTCAAGGCGTAGTGGTCGCTAAGGACGTTCTTGCCGACAAACACACGCCCCATTGCCATTTCGGGATCCGCCGGGCGCGATTTGGCGGCAAATGCTTCTATCGCATGCGTCAGCGCATCGGCGCCCGAGATCGCGGTAAGGCCTCTAGGGCAGGTAACGGTAAGTTCGGGATCGCAAATGGCGGTATGCGGAATCAGTTCAGGGCTGGAGATGCCCACCTTCATCGTCCGCTCGGAGTCGCCCAGGACCGCAACCGGCGTCACCTCGGCGCCCGTGCCCGAAGTGGTGGGCACGGCGATGACCGGACGTATCGGCCCCGGAACCTTGAACTCGCCGTAATACAGGGACAAAGGAGCGGGATGCACAAGAAGCAGGCTGACCAGCTTGGCCAGGTCGACGCAGCTGCCGCCGCCAATGCCTATCAGCACCTCGGGATCGAAATCCCGATACTGCTCGACGCAAGCAAGAATACTGCTCAGGGGAAGCTCGGCCTCTGTTTCACTGAAAAGCCGGGCTTGAACGCCATGAGCGGCCAGATCCGCAAGTATTTCCTGCATGACCGGCAGGCCGGCGAAGCGCGCATCCGTACAGATCAGCGCCCGCTTCCCAAGGCTGGCCGCGGCAATTCCGATGGAACGCCTTTGTCCGGGGCCGAATATCAATCGTGCCGGGGCCCTGGTGACGCCATAATCAAGCCTCATAAGTCTTCTCCTGAGTAGCCCGGCAAGGCGCCGGACCGTGTTGTGCCAGTTGTTGAATGTTTTCCCAGACGTCAGCGGCCAGGGATATGTTTCCGTCCATGCGTTCGGCGCGTGTTTTAAGGGCGCGATCGCCCGGCACCCGCACAGGCGTTGCCGGATCGGAGGGCGGTGATTGACGGATCGCCTCCAGGTAGCGCGACACCACAGCCCCTGTGTCCGCAAGCGGCTCCATCACGATGAATACATCGCCCTTGTTGCAGAGCTCCGTGGAGTCCAGGGTGCCTTTCACATCGCGCCCAATCGCGGAGCCGGCCAGGCTGGCGACCAGCAGCTCGAATGCCAGACCCAGTCCATAACCCTTGGCGCCGCCGAACGGCGCAATCGAGCCCGACTTGGCGGCGTTCGGATCCACAGTGGGATTGCCCTGCGCGTCCAGCGCCCAGTCAAGCGGTATCGGCAAGTCCCGGCTGGCGTGATCATGTATTTTCCCCATCGACACCAGGCTGGTCGCCATGTCGAACACAAAGGGGGCATCGGCGCCGGGCACGCCGATGGCAATCGGATTCGTGCCAAGCAGAGCCTGGCGGCCGCCCCACGGATGAACCAGCGCCTCGCTGATCGTCAGCGCGATCAATATCTGGCCTTGCGCCGCCACGTGCTCGGCATACCATGCAAGCATGCCCAGATGGTCGCAATTGCGCACGGCGGCCATCGAAACGCCGGTGTCGCTTGCCTTTCGGCATATTGTGCGCAGCGCTTCAACGGCGACAACAGGCCCCAACCCCTGACGGCCGTCGACCTGCCACAAGGCATTGCCCCGCCAGTGCCCCGCTCCGCTGGTGGATGGATCCGTCGCGCCGTTGCCTATGCGTTCAATGATGCGAGGCAGCCGCAACAGCCCATGCGATGGCACCCCACGCAGTTCCGCCTCCAGCAGCAGGGACAATTGCGTTTCAGCGTAACTGGGGGAAACGCCCGCCCGGCATAAGGCTTGCAAGCTGACGGATCGAATTTCCTGCAGACTCGGCATGGGTCTCCTTGACGCGCCCGCCCGCTCGTTCTATAGGGGCTGTTGTCGCTATAATTATGATTGAATATCAAATATCATATCCGATCTTAAATAACAGCGTCAATAAAAAGCTATAAACTATCCCCGTCCCGACATGATCGGGATTTCAATCCTTACGTGCTTAAGGCGAAAAGCGAGCCATGAAACCGTTACGTGAAAAACCAGAACCTGCCTATATAGAGCCGATACACCGCGTTTCTTTAAGCGAGGATGTCTACGAGGCGCTGGTTTCCCATCTGATTTCGCTGCGCGTCCGGCCCGGAGAGCGGCTCTCGGTCGATGCTCTGGCACGCCAGTTCGGCGTGTCGCAGACACCGATACGCGCGGCATTGATCCGGCTTGAAACCGAAGGGCTGGTGGTCAAGAAGTTCAATACCGGCTACAGCGCCGCGCCCATTCCTTCAGGCGCGCACTTTCGGGATGTGTATGCGATGCGCCTGCTGCTGGAGCCCGAGGCGGCTTTTCTTGCCACACAGCGCGTCGATAAAGAGGGATTGCAGCAGCTCGGCGAGCTGTGCGAGAAAATGGCCAGCCTGGTGGAAGACGACACGCATGCCAATTACGGGCGTTTCGCCCTTCTTGACGGCCAGTTCCATTCGCTGCTTGCTTCCTTATGCGGAAATCAGGTTCTGGCCGATACGCTGCATGGCTTCTATGCCCACATGAATCTGTTTCGCCTGCGCTATCACTCGGCGGTCGCCGAGGAAGCCATCAAGGAACACCTTGCAATCATGGACGCCATGAAGAAAGGCGATGCGCAGGCGGCCAAGGCCGCCATGGCCGCGCATATCGCGGCGTCCCGGGACAGGATGGAGCCGTATTATCAGACGGAGCAGTAGGCAGGCAGCCGCCGAAGAATAGGCGAATGCCGGTGATGTCTACACGTTGAACAAGAAGTTCAACACATCCCCATCCTTCACCACATACTCCTTCCCTTCGGCCCGCATCTTGCCGGCTTCCTTGGCGCCCTGCTCGCCCTTGCCGGCGATGAAGTCCTCGAACGCAATCGTCTGCGCACGAATGAAGCCGCGCTCGAAGTCGGTGTGGATGACGCCCGCCGCCTTGGGCGCGGTATCGCCGATGTGTATGGTCCAGGCGCGTACTTCCTTGACGCCCGCCGTGAAGTAGGTCTGCAAGCCCAGCAGGCTGTAGGCCGCGCGGATGACGCGGTTCAAGCCGGGCTCGTCCATGCCCATGTCGGCCAGGAACACATTCTTGTCTTCGTCGTCCAGTTCGGCGATTTCGGCCTCGACGGCGGCGCATACGGCCACGACGGGCGCGTTCTCGGCTTCGGCGTACTTTTGCACGGCGGTCAGGTGCGGGTTATTTTCGAAGCCGTCTTCCTTGACATTGGCCACGTACATGCAGCGCTTGGCGGTGATGAAGCAGAACTGCTTGATCAAGGCCAGGTCATCTTCGTCCAATCCCAGCGAGCGCACGGGCCGCGCTTCGTTCAGGACGGGAATGATTTTTTCCAGCAGCGCCACCAGCTTGATGCCTTCCTTGTCACCGGCGCGCGCCGTCTTCTGGTTGCGCTGCAAGGCTTTCTCGGCGGTGGCCAGGTCGGCCAGGGCCAATTCGGTATTGATGACTTCGATATCGGAAATGGGGTCGATGCGGCCGGCCACGTGGATCACGTTCTCGTCGTCGAAGCAGCGCACGACGTGCACGATGGCGTCGGTCTCGCGGATGTTGGCCAGAAACTGGTTGCCCAGGCCCTCGCCTTTGGATGCGCCGGCGACCAGGCCGGCGATGTCGACGAACTCGACCACGGCCGGCAGTATGCGCTCGGGCTTGACGATCTCGGCCAGCGCCGACAGGCGGCTATCCGGCACTTCAACGACGCCCACGTTCGGCTCTATGGTGCAGAAGGGATAGTTCTCGGCGGCGATGCCGGCCTTGGTCAAGGCATTGAACAGGGTTGATTTTCCGACGTTGGGCAGGCCAACGATGCCACATTGCAAAGCCATGAGTGTCCTGAGATATAAAGATAAAAACTGAAAAGAAGCTATTGTAGTGGTTTGGCCTTACGCCGCCAGTTCGGGCGCCATCCGTAGTATCAGCCACACCACCAGCAAGGGGCCGCCGTTGAACATGCCGTGCAAAAGCATGGAGGCGCCTATGCCGCGCTTGACGCGCAGCCAGCCCAGCACCAGGCCGGTCAGCCACTGGGGCAGGACCAGCAGCGGCAATAGCCACAGCGGCGTATGGTGCAGGTTGAAGTTGTACAGATGCACGGCGGCGAACAGCAGGGACGCAAGGTGGAAGGCCCAGGGAAAGCAGCGCCGGTAGACCAGGCGATAGCGCCAGGGCAGCGGCCGTCGGGTATACGGCATCGCCGCCATATAAGGCAGCCAGCATACGATCAATATGCCGGCCAGCAACAGGATGCCGGGCCAGCGAGCGCCCAGGACCATGGCGGCCACGGCGGCGGGCAACAGCCACCATGCCTGGCCTATGCGTCGCAAGCTGTAGCGAAAGACCAGTTCTTCGACCACCGGCGCCCACAGCAGGGCTTGCAGCCAGGGCACATTGTTCAAGTCCAGCCGGTGCGTGGCGCCGCCGGCGCCGGCGGCCGCCACGGCTATCGGCCCCAGGAACACCAGGTTGACGGCCCACAGGAAGATGGCCCATTTCAGCAGCCGGCCGATGGACAAGCCCGGAAACCAGTCTTCCCACCAGCCGCTGACGGCATGGCGGCCCGGCAGTCTTGGGCCGAAGCGCGGCTTGAAGATAAAGCGGAAAAAATCGCGCAGCTCGTCGCGAAAGCGCAAGCTGGATGGACGGCGCGCAGCGGCCAATGCCTCGTCAGCCACGATTGGCCTCGTGCAGCTGGCTGGTGGCCTGCGCGAATTCGCCGCGCAACAAGGCGGGGGTGATTGCGCGGCAGCGGTCTATGACCGCTTCTATTTCCTTCAGTTCGTCGCGGCGCGGCGGGTTCAGCACGAAGGCGGCAACCTGTTGCGCCAAGCCCAGCGTGCGGGGATGGCCAATGCCCAGCCTCAGGCGCCAGAAATCCGGGCTGGAAAATGCGGCCTGGATATCGCGCAAGCCGTTATGGCCCGCGTGTCCGCCTCCCTGTTTCAGCTTGACGCTGCCCGGAAGAAGATCAAGTTCATCGTGCAGTACCAGCACCTGCTCGGGAACCAGCTTGTAAAAACGCATCAACGCGCCGGCGGCCTGTCCCGAACGGTTCATATAGGTGGATGGCTTGGCAATGATGACCGCGTCGCCGTCGAAACGCGCCTTGGCCACCCAGGCGGAAAATGATTTTTCCAGCGTGAAGCCGGCCTTCAGATCGTCGGCCAGATGGTCCGCCAGCCAGAAGCCGGCATTGTGGCGGGTCGTTTCGTATTCGGGGCCGGGGTTGCCCAAGCCTATGATCAGGCGCACGGGAGGTTGAGTCATAGTCCAAGAGTCTACACAAGAAAAACCCCTGCCGGCTTATGGGCCAGGCAGGGGTTGGGCGGGACCGGGCTACACCCAGCGGCGCAGCGGCGCCCCGTCCGGATGGCGAGCCTTACTCCGCGGAGGGAGCGGCGGCATCGCCCTCGGCCGCATCGCCGCTATCGGTGGCGCCGCGCTGGGCCAGAGCGGCAGCCAACACCAGGTCGGCTTCAGCGCCGTGGACCGTGTGGGTCACGCCCTTGGGCAGGGTGATGTCCGACAGGTACACGTTGGCGCCGCCGGTCAACTGGGCCAGATCCACTTCAATGAACTTGGGCAGGTTGGCTGGCAGGCAAGTGACTTCCAGTTCGGTCATGACGTGGCTGATGATCTGGCTGCTAAGCTTGACCGCGGGCGAGATGTCGCCATTGATGAAGTGCAGGGGCACCTTCGTGGTGATGGTCTGCGATGCATCGACGCGCTGGAAATCGACGTGCAGGACTTGCTGCTTGTAGGGGTGCCATTGCACGGCACGCAACAGGACCTGGTCGGCCTTCTTGCCATCGAGCTCCATATCGAGAATGGAGGCGTGGAACTCTTCCTTGCGCAGGGCATGGTAGATTTCGTTGTGGTCGAGCTCGATGCTCAGCGGGTCGGCGGTGCCGCCATAGACAATGGCGGGAACACGGCCAGCGTGGCGCAGGCGGCGGCTCGCACTCGTACCCTTATCGCTACGCGAAGTGGCGTTGAATTTCATGGAAAACTCCAGTTGCTTTGAGCTTGCACTACCCTTGCGGATGCGCAGGCCCTGTTGGTAAACGCGGCGCTATCATGCGCCGCGAACGACTGCCGCCCGCCGCGACCAGCGGGCAACGGTATGCTTAATCGACGAAAAGGGAACTGACCGATTCGGCGTTGGAAATGCGTAATATGGTTTCGCCCAGCAGCGATGCGCAGGACAGCTGGCGTATTTTGCCGCAAGCGCGCGCCGCTTCCGAAAGCGGAATGGTGTCGGTGACGACCAGTTCGTCAAGCTCGGACTCGGCGATGCGCTGGACGGCGCCGCCCGACAGGACGGGATGCGTGCAATACGCATAGACAGTGCCCGCGCCCCGCTCTTTCAGGGCCTGGGCGGCCTTGCACAAGGTGCCGGCGGTGTCGACCATGTCATCCATGATGATACAGGTGCGGCCATCGACTTCGCCGATGATGTTCATGACTTCCGACACATTGGCCCGCGGACGGCGTTTGTCGATAATGGCCAGGTCGGCTTCCAATTGCTTGGCCAGCGCGCGGGCGCGAACCACGCCGCCGATGTCGGGCGACACCACGACCAGGTTCTGATAGTTGCGGCGCCAGATATCGCCCAGCAATATGGGGCCGGCATAAATATTGTCGACCGGGATATCGAAAAACCCCTGGATCTGGTCGGCATGCAGGTCCATGGTCATGACGCGGTCGACGCCCACGACCTGCAGCATGTTGGCTACCACCTTGGCCGAAATGGAAACCCGCGCGGAGCGGGGGCGTCGATCTTGGCGTGCGTAGCCGAAATAAGGAATCGCGGCGGTTATCTTGCCCGCCGAGGCACGGCGCAGGGCATCGACCATGACCATGATTTCCATCAGGTTGTCGTTGGTCGGCGCGCACGTGGGCTGCAGCACGAAAACGTCTTTGCCACGCACATTTTCATTGATTTCCACCATGACTTCGCCATCTGAAAAACGACCGACGGTCATTTTCCCGAGCGACATGTCAAGGTGATTTGCAACATCGACCGCTAAACGAGTGTTAGCCGTGCCGGTAAAAATCATGAATCTGTCGTGTGCCATGGCGGAGGGTAGATTGCGTAGCGTTAAACAACAAAGCTGTTGACCAGCACCGCCGTTTGGGGCCGACTCAACAGCTTTACGTTAACTGCAAGCCTGTTGGCTTGAAAAAATGGCTGGGGAAGAAGGATTCGAACCTTCGCATGCTGGAATCAAAATCCAGTGCCTTAACCAGCTTGGCGATTCCCCAATTCAACTGCTTATCCAGTCTCGTAGCGGGTGATCCATCAACCCGGAGCAAGCCCAGGCGTTTTGAACTACCGCTGCGTTGCCGCTTTCGCGACAAGATATTTTACCGATTATTTGCTGTCGGCACACGACTGCTTGTTCCAGCGTTACAAACTCTGCAAAAAAACAAGAGCCCGAACCGCTCATTCTTGCGCTTAACCCTTGTTGACCAAGCCAGCTGCATGCTGCCCCGACACGCGGATACTTCGCAAAAACGACTGGCTCAAGATCGTTGCGTCCAAAAAAACCGTTCTCGAAAAAACCGTTATCGGGCGCATTGATTTTTTGCCAATCAGCAAAGACCGATATTTTGACCGAAGGAGAATTCCTTGTCAAATCGGGCGATGAAAACACCCCTGCGGTCGGGACACTTTGCGGCGGCTGCACAACAAGATAGGCACGCTCCGGCAGCTCCAGCGGCGACAGGACTTCCCCCACGCCTTCCGCGAAAGCGGGCTGGCCATACAGGAACACGGGCACGTCCGCGCCCAGCGGCAAGGCCAGCTTCATAAGGTCCCGGCGGCTCAGGCCCGTCCGCCACAAGCGATTCAGGGCGATCAGCGTGGTGGCGGCATCGCTGGAGCCCCCGCCCAGCCCGCCGCCGGAAGGAATGACCTTGCGATAGCGGATTTGCGCGCCCAGCGACGTGCCTGTGGCCTGCTGCAGGGCGCGTGCGGCGCGCACCACCAGGTCGTCATCGTGGGCCAGTCCGGCCATGCCTTCGCCTTCGCGCAAGATATGCCCGTCGCGGCGCAAGTCGAAGCTGAGCGTATCGCACAGGTCGATGAAGCGGAATGCGGTCTGCAACAGGTGATAGCCGTCGTCGCGGCGGCCCGTTACGTGCAGGAAAAGATTGATCTTGGCCGGCGCCGGCACATCGTACAAAGCCATTGAACCCGCCTAGTCGTCGACCACCAGGCGCACGCTGATGCTGCGATCGGGATCGTTGCGGTTCATCTGCAACAAGGCCGGCCCCTGGCCGTCGTAGCGTGAAAGCTGTACACGCCAGCCATCCTGGCTGAATGCGCTCACCTGGCCCTGCTCGTTCTTTTGAAGTCCGGACACGCCGACTCCGGCGACCTGGCCTCGCAGCCAGTCACGCAAGCCCGCCACGGGTATGGGACTGCCCAGCACCTGCTCGACCAGCGCGTCGGGATGCGCCGCTTGTTCGCGCACGCCATTGCTGCGCGTCAGCGTGGCCAGCCCCGGCTCGACTTCGACCCGCGCCAGTGTGTTGCCCAGCGGATTGGCCAAATCCAGCGTCAGCACACTGCCCGTATCGCGCCAGGCGAAACCGCCCTGCACCGCCTCGTGCCTGCCGCCGAAGTAATTCACACTTACCGCAAAGCGCCCCGCGCGCTCGAACGCGGCTCCGGATGCATCGCGGCCGATTTTCTGCGGGGTCGCGCAGGCGGCCAGTAAAAGAGCCGCCAGGCCCGCAGCCCACCATGCCCTGTAACGCCGCAACAGCCTTTGCATCATTCCAGATCCACTCCCAAGCGTTGCAAGGTCTTTACCAGGGTTTCGTTTTCAGCGTCCTGCTTCATGCCTTCGCGCCAGATGCGCCTGGCTTCGTCGCCGCGTTTGCTGACCCACAGGACCTCGCCCAGATGGGCCGCCACATCGGCCGTGGGCAACTGCTGATAAGAGCGCTCCAGGTATTCGATGGCCGCCTCGTTGTCGCCCGTGCGAAACAGATACCAGCCCACGCTATCCAGTATGTAGGGATTGTCGGGGTCCAATTCCAGGGCGCGTTCCAGAAGGTCCTGCGCTTCGTCCAGCTTGCGGTTTTGATCCGCGTAGGTGTAGCCCAGCGAGTTGTACGCGTTGGCGTTGTTCGGGTCCAGTTCGATGACGCGCCTCATCAGCGCCTCGAATTCGTCCATTTTGCCCTGGCGCTCGTAAAGCATGGCCAGGTCATATTTGACTTCGGAACTGTTGGGGATTTCTTTATCGGCCTTGGCCAGAACCTCGACCGCCGTATCCGTGCGGCCGGCCTCGCGATAGATGGAGGCCAGGGTCAGGGCCACCACGGACCGCTCATGGTTGTCCTGAGGCTTCAGGGCATCGATGGTCTGGCGCGCCTGATCCAGCCGCCCTTTCCTGGCCTGCAGCACCGCCTTGTGGACTTGCGCCTGGAAGCGCAGGGACGGGTCGTCGATTCGGTCGAGCTCGGCAATGGCATCATCGATGCGATCCTGCTTCTCGGCGATCTGCACCAACAGCAGGCGCGCGTCCGACGCATCGGCGGCGGCGCTGGTGGCTTTGTCGCTGATGGACTGCCGGCGTTGAGTCTGCACATTGATGTATTCGCGCAGCAGCGCTTGCGCCTGCGTATAGCGCTCGGCTCGCACATTGACCTGGGCCTCGTTGTACAGCAGGTCGAAGTCCTCGGGAGCCTGGCGGCGCATGGTCTGGATTTGCGAGATCGCGGCGTCGAACTCATGGCGGTCCGCAAGGCGGCTGACCAGCATCAGTTGAAGCTTGCGGCTACCCGGGTGCTTGTCCAGATAGGCACGCGTGCTGTTGATGGCAGCGGCCGGATCCACCTTGAGCCCGTATTCAAGCACTCTTTGGGCGGCGGCGTCGGAATCGGGTTCCATGGCCTGGGCCTGCTTGGCTTCATCCAGGGCCCGGGCGGGCTCGGATGCCGCCCATGCCGCATCGGCCAGCGCCAGGTGGGCCACCGGCAGAGACCGGACAGACGGATGCAAAGCCTGTTCCAGCACATCCAGCGCAAGGCGCTTGTCGGCCATCTTGGCGACGATGGCCGACGCCTGCGCCACGGCCTGCTCTTTATCCTGGGCTTTTTCTATGCGCGCCCATAAAGCGGACGCCAGGCCCGAGGTCTGGCCGTTGGACGCGGCCAGCGCCAGCGACGACGCAACCGCTTCCGGATCTCGGGGGGAAAGCAGCGCCCATTCGCGCGCGGCGCTGAGCGCCTGCGTCATGTTGCGGTCGGCGATGGAAAACTGGAAGGCCCGCTTGGCCAGCCGCGGATCGGAGGTTTCGCGCGCCAGGTCGAGCAGCGCCTGGCCGGCCACATCGTAGCGCCCTCGGCTGGCGGCGACTTCCGAAGTGAGTATCCTGTAAAGGATATCGGCGGTAAGCTTGACTGCGGGAAGCTCGCCGGCGCGTAGGCGGATCTGCTCGACCTGCCCGACGGGCTCGTCGGCCGGGGCGGAATGCGCGGGAGCAGGCCAATGCGCAAAAACAGGCGCCAACACCGTAAACAGCAAGGGAATTGAAAGTTTCATTCAAGAGGACCATCGCCGCTGCGCCCGGAATAAGCGTCAGATGGCAAAATTACACAGTCAGATTTAAAGATGTTATCACCCCCTTATGCCCGAACTGCCAGAAGTCGAAACGACACGTCGCGGAATAGCGACGATTATGCCCGGCCACGTGCTCGAGCGCTTTGTGGTTTACGAGCCGCGCATGCGCTGGCCCATTCCCGTCGATCTGCCCGCCAGGATCAGCGGCCGGAAAGTACTGAGTTGCGAACGCCGCGGCAAGTATCTGCTGATCAATTTCGATCACGGCACGCAAATCATCCACCTGGGCATGTCCGGCTCGCTGCGCCGGGCGCCCCCCGATGAGCCCCGGCGCAAGCACGACCATGCCGAATGGATTTTCGGCCACGCCCGGTTTCTGCTGCACGATCCGCGCCGCTTCGGCGCGGTGCTGTGGCACGATGCCGCGGACGGCGCCATCGCCGCCCATCCCCTGCTGGCCGTACTGGGCGTGGAACCCTTCGACGAGCAATTCACCGCGGAGTTCCTTCATGGCAGGCTGAAGGGCAAAACCCTGGCCATCAAGCAGGCGCTGCTGGCGGGGCATATCGTCGTGGGTGTCGGCAATATCTATGCCTCGGAGGCGCTGTTCCGGGCCCGTATCAATCCCCGCACTCCGGCCGGCACGGTATCGCTTGCGCGCTGCAAGGCCCTGGCCGCGGCCATCCGGCAAACACTGGGCGAGGCGCTGGACTCGGGCGGCAGCACCCTGCGCGATTACGTCAATGCCACCGGCCAGCCCGGCGCCTACTTCGACATGCATGCGGCGGTATATGAAAAAGCGGGGAAGCCCTGCATCGTGTGCGCCACGCCCATACGGCGCATCGTCCAGGGCCAGCGCGCCAGCTATTTCTGCCCGAAATGCCAGCGTCGATAAGTTTCATTCGTTTATAACAAACACATTGCATATAAACGAACAATGCGATATATTCTTTCTTATTAACGGAGACTTACCCATGAGCAAACAGTTCGCGTCCCACGCCGATCTCGACGACAAAGTCGTTTCATTTGAAAAACTATCCGATAACGCCTATGCCTACACGGCTGAAGGCGACCCCAACACGGGCATCATCGTCGGCGACGAATCCGTCATGGTGATAGACACGCAAGCCACGCCTGTGATGGCGCAAGACGTCATCCGCCGCGTCCGCGAAGTCACCGACAAACCCATCAAGTACATCCTGCTGTCGCACTATCACGCCGTGCGCGTGCTGGGCGCCTCGGCCTACAACGCCCAGGAAATCATCGCCAGCCGCGATACCTACGACCTGATCGTCGAACGCGGCGAACAGGACAAGGCCAGCGAAATCGGCCGTTTCCCCCGCCTGTTCCGCAACGTTGAATCCGTGCCCCCCGGCCTGACCTGGCCGACCATTACCTTCGACGGCGAGATGACGGTCAACCTGGGCAACCTGGAAGTCCAGATTCTGCAAGTGGGCCGCGGCCATACCAAGGGCGACACCATTGCCTGGCTGCCCGAGCAGCGCATCCTGTTCGCGGGCGACCTGGTCGAATACCAATCCACTCCCTATGCGGGCGACTGCTACTTCCGCGAATGGCCGCACACGCTGGACACGCTGGCTGAGTTCAATGCCGAGAAGATGGTGCCCGGACGCGGCCCGGCGCTGAAATCGGCCGACGAAGTGCGCAAGGGCCTGGCCGGCACACGCGCCTTCCTGACGGACCTGTACACCTGCGTGAATACCGGCGTTGCCGAGGGCAAGGACTTGAAAACGATATACCGCGAAACCTATGATTTCATGAAGCCGCGTTATGCCGACTGGGTCATCTTCGACCATTGCATGCCCTTCGACGTCTCGCGCGCCTACGACGAAGCCACCGGCTACGACGACCCGCGCATCTGGACGGCGGAACGCGATATCGAAATGTGGAAGCAGCTTGAAGGCCAATAAATAGCTTCCGCCGTATAGAGATAGACAAGGAGCAAGGGGTGGGAGACATCGATTACCAGGCCCTGGAGTTCGACTATGCCCCGCGAACTTCGCCCGACACGGCGCGGCATGCCGCCGTCGTGGTGGGCGCGGGACCGGTGGGCCTGTCGATGGCCCTGGACCTCGCGCAGCGCGGGCTCAAGGTCGTGCTCATCGACGACGACTGCCGGCTGTCCACGGGCTCGCGCGCCATTTGCTTCGCCAAGCGCACGCTGGACATATGGGATCGCCTGGGCGTGGGCGAACGCATGGTGCAAAAGGGAATCTCCTGGAATGTCGGCAGGGTCTATTTCAAGGACGAAGAGGTCTGGCGCTTTGACCTGTTGCCCGAACAGGGCCACCGCCGGCCGGCTTTCATCAACCTGCAGCAATACTATTGCGAAGGCTTCCTGCATGAACAGGCCGCCCGCCATCCCAATATAGAACTGCGCTGGAAGAACAAGGCCGTCGGCGTGCGGCAGCACGCCGACCATGTCGCCCTAACTGTGGAGACGCCCGACGGCCCCTACACGCTGACGGCCGACTGGCTGGTGGCCTGCGACGGGGCGCGCTCGCCCTTGCGCAAGATGATAGGCCAGGAAAGCCACGGACGCGTTTTCCATGATCGCTTCCTGATCGCCGATGTGCGCATGCAAGCGGACTTCCCGACGGAGCGCTGGTTCTGGTTCGATCCGCCCTTCCATCCCGGGCAATCGGTGCTGCTGCACAGCCAGCCCGACAACGTCTGGCGCATCGACTTCCAACTGGGCTGGAACGCCGATCCGGTCCAGGAAGTCAAGCCCGAGAACGTCATACCCCGCATCCAGGCGCTGCTGGGCAAAGAGGCTCAATTCGAACTTGAATGGGTCAGCATCTACACCTTCGCCTGCGAACGCATGGACCGGTTCCGCCACGGACGCATCATATTCGCCGGAGACGCCGCCCACCGGGTGTCGCCATTCGGTGCGCGCGGCGCCAACAGCGGCGTGCAGGACGCCGACAACCTGGGCTGGAAGCTGGCGCTGGTCAGCCGCGGCCTTGCCCCCGAAGCGCTTATAGACAGCTATGCATCCGAGCGGGAACAGGCCGCCGAAGAGAACATACTGAACTCGTCGCGCTCGACGGACTTCATCACGCCCAAGAGCGAGATCAGCCTGCTGTTCAGGAACACAGTCCTGAAGCTGGCCAAGCAGCATGATTTTGCGCGCAAGCTGGTCAACAGCGGCCGCCTTTCCATGCCGACGTCGTACACCTCGTCCAGCCTGAATACGCCCGACACGGCGGATTTTTCCGACGCGCCGCCCCTGGGCGGCGTGGCTCCCGACGGCCCCATCACGATAGACGGCCGGCTGGACTGGTGGCTGGGCCAGCTATCGGGCCAATTCGTGCTTGCCCTGTTCTGCAATACCGGCATTCCCGACGCCGGCATCTTGCGCGAGCTTGCGCGGCTGCAAGACGGTCCGCCGGACCTGAAGCTGGTCCTGGTGCTGTCGCCCGCACTGGCTCAGCGTGCGCCCGAAGGATATGCCTGCGTGGTGGATAGGCAAATGACACTGGCGCGGCGCTATGACGCCATCCAGGACGCCTGCTACCTGATACGGCCCGACCAGCATATCGCGGCCCGCTGGCGCGAGGTGGACGCCGCGCATATCCGCGGCGCCCTGCTCCGTGCAACAGGCTCGGCTTTGGAGGCCACGCCATGAATCGCCTGACTACGCAATCCAATTTTTCCGCGCCCGACGATTTCTATGAACAGCTTATCGAAGCGCACCGCGACTTGAGCACAGAGCAAAGCCACGCCATGAACGCCGCGCTGGTATTGCTGCTGTCCAATCACATCGGCGACCTGGACGTGCTGGCCCAAGCGCTGGAAACAGCCCGCGCCACCGTCCAGGCCGCCGACTGACTCTTTTTCAGGAATTCTTGCCATGAGCACTCTTCAATACCAGACCGGCTTCGGCAACAGCTGCGCAACCGAAGCGCTACCCGGCGCATTGCCCCAGGGCCGCAACTCGCCGCAAGTGTGCCCTTACGGACTGTACGCCGAACAACTGTCCGGCACGGCATTCACCGTATCCCGCGCCGAAAGCCGCCGCTCGTGGCTGTACCGCATCCGGCCCGCCGCGCTGCAAAATGCATTCGAGCCTTTCGACGGCGCCGGCCGCTGGACCAGCCGCTATGGCGACGGGCCGGTCACGCCCAACCGCCTGCGCTGGAATCCCCTGGACATCCCTGCGGAACCCACGGATTTCATCGAAGGCATGCAAACCTGGGCCGGCAATGGCCACAGCGACGAACAGGCCGGCGTCAGCATCAATCTGTATGCCGCCAACCGGTCCATGAAGGATCGCTATTTCTACAACGCCGACGGCGAAATGCTGATCGTGCCTCAGCAAGGCCGCTTGCGCCTGGCCACCGAGCTGGGCCTGATCGACATCGAGCCTTGCGAAATCGCGGTCATTCCGCGCGGCGTGCGCTTCCGCGTCGAACTGCTGGACTCGTCGGCGCGCGGCTATATGCTGGAAAACTTCGGCGCCGCGCTGCGCCTGCCGGAGCTGGGGCCCATCGGATCGAACGGCCTGGCCAATGCGCGGGATTTCAAGACTCCCGTCGCCTGGTACGAAGACCGCGAAGGCGAGTGCGAGCTGATCGCCAAATTTACCGGCGGCTTCTGGCGCACGACGCTGGGGCATTCGCCGCTGGACGTCGTCGCATGGCATGGCACCAACGCCCCCTACAAATATGACCTGCGGCTGTTCAACACCATAGGCTCCATCAGTTACGATCATCCGGATCCCTGCATTTTCACCGTACTGACATCGCCTTCGGATACTCCGGGCGCGGCCAATATGGACTTCGCCATCTTTCCGCCGCGCATCCTGGCTATGGAAAACACCTTCAGGCCGCCCTGGTTCCATCGCAACATCGCCAGCGAGTTCATGGGCTTGATCCAGGGCGTATACGACGCCAAGGCCGACGGCTTCTCGCCCGGCGGCGCCAGCCTGCACAACTGCATGAGCCCGCACGGCCCCGATGCCGGGACATTCGAGAAAGCCTCCACGGCCGACTTGAGCGAGCCGACCCGCATACGCGACACCATGGCGTTTATGTTCGAAACGCGCCGGGTCATCCGCCCCACCCCGGCGGCCCTGTCGTCCAGCACGCTGCAAACCGATTATGATGCAGCCTGGTCGGGCATCAAGAAGCACTTCGATCCCCGCAAAGCCTAGGGCAGCGCTACTTTTCAGCGCCGACCGCGTCCTACGCATCAACAGGATTCAACCATGTCTTATCTGAACGAAACCCACGACCCTTCGCTGCAAAGCTGGGTCATGTCCGCCAACACAAAGGGTAACGGCTTTCCCATCCAGAACCTGCCCTTCGGCGTTTTCCGTCCAAGCGGCAGTTCCCAGGATTTCCGTCCAGGCGTCGCCATCGGCGACAAGATCCTGGACCTTGCAGCGCTGGCCGACGCCGCGTCCTGGTCGGGAACGGCGGCCCAGGCGTTGGCCGCATGCAAGTCCGGCACCTTGAACGGGCTCATGAGCCTGGGCCAAGCCCACTGGTCGGCGTTGCGCCTTGAACTGTCGCGCGCGCTGCGTAGCGGCTCGGCGCTGCAGGGCGCCTTGGAGCCCCTTTTGGCCGATGCCTCCAGCGTTGAGATGGGCTTGCCCGCCCGTATCGGCGATTACACCGATTTCTATATCTCGCTGCACCACGCCACCTCGGTGGGCAAGCAATTCCGCCCCGACAACCCCTTGTTGCCCAACTATAAATGGGTGCCCATCGGCTACCACGGGCGCGCCTCCAGCATAGGCGCCTCGGGCCAGGAATTTCCCCGCCCGGTCGGCCAAACGCGTCCCGCCCAGGAAAACGGCACACCCTGCTTTGGTCCTAGCCAGCGGCTGGATTACGAGCTGGAGCTGGGCATTTTCGTGGGGCAAGGCAATGCTCAAGGCGAACGCCTGAGCATCGATGAAGCCGAATCGCATGTATTCGGCCTGTGCATACTGAACGACTGGTCCGCCCGCGACCTGCAAGCCTGGGAGTACCAGCCTCTGGGTCCCTTCCTGGCCAAGAATTTTGCCAGCACGATTTCGCCCTGGATCGTCACCCTTGAAGCGCTGGCGCCTTTCCGCGTCGCTTTCGAGCGCGATGCCGGCGATCCGCAGCCGCTGCCCTACCTCAGCTCCACGGAAAACAAGGCAGCCGGCGCTTTCGACATCGCTCTCGAAGTCTTGTTGACCACGCAAAAATCGCGCACCGACCAGGCGCCGCCCGCCCTGCTGTCGCGCAGCAACTTCAAGGAAGCCTACTGGAACGTGGCCCAGCTTTTGGCGCACCACACGGTCAACGGCTGCAACCTGCAGGCCGGCGATCTATTGGGCACGGGCACGCTGTCGGGACCCGGCCCGGGACAGGAAGGCTCGTTGCTGGAACTCAACCAAGGCGGCAAGAACCCCATCAAGCTGCCCTGGGGCGAAGAACGCGTCTTCCTGCAGGACCACGACCAGGTGATCCTGCGGGCCAGCTGCAACAAACCCGGCTATCCCGCCATCAGCCTGGGCGAGTGCGTAGGCACCGTGCTGCCGGCCAGGGCCTGATTCACAGCGCGGGCGCTTCAAGGCAGGCGTATCAGCACCGGAAACCAGCCTGACGCCTGCCCCCACTCGATCAGTTCGAACAGGGGCAGCGCCAGCAGGTACGGTACGGCATCGCGTATGGTGCGCCACAGGCCCGACACCGAAATCAGCAACAGCTCCTGGCTTTTCCATGCGGACAGGCGCGGACCGAAACGGGGAACCCGTGCGCAATAGCCGGCATAGTCCTGCCCGAATACCTTGCGCAGCAAGCGTTCCTCTTCATCGATCACATTGTTGAACACGGCGTATACGAACAAGGCCAGGATGGGACCCAGCAACAGGCTGCCCGACTGGGCGCCTATGCCAGCCACCGCCAGCATGGAAAACAGGTACAGAGGATTGCGGCTGACCGAATACGGACCCTGGTCGATCAGTTCGGCGCCCTTATGCCCGCCCAAGTACAGGATGCACCAGCATCGACCGGCGATGGCCAGCAAGATCAGCCCAAGCCCCACCCATTCCACCCCCAGATGCACCCACGACTCCGCCGTCCAGGTCGAGGACAGGAAAGGCAGCGTGCAGGCCAGCAGCACGCCATAGACGGTCAGGGTATTGCGCCGGCGCACCTGCACGACGGACAGATGCTTCCAGATATCGTCCAGATGATAGCCATGGACATTGTCGGGCGCGACACGATGGCGCGTGACGATCAGCGGATAAAACAGCACACTGCACAAGCACCACACAAAGGCCAGCGACCACATCACCTGGCTAAGGAAATGCGCGCCCTGCATGATGCGCAATGCGCCGAAAAAGCTTCCCAGGATCAGGCCGCCCGCCAACCCCAACCAGCGCATGCGACCATCGCCCAAAGCCCATCCCGCGAAATACAGGGCAAGCACCGAATAGCCGACAGCGGCGTGCACGCTGGGCAAAGCGCCGCCGCCCGGCTCGCCGCTTGCGGCCCAGAACCCTGCCGGCAACTGCACGTAGCCGCCGAACATGGCCAGCGCGAACGGGCGCGGCAAGGCGGTATAGTGCTTCAGTCCGCCGGCCAGCAGCGGGACCAGGCAAAATACGGCGAACAATGCCCATAAAGCACTGCGCACCGGTGCCATTGCTTTAGCCTGTTGGCCCAGCACGGCCGCCGCGCCGCAAATCAAGGCGCCAGCGATAGGAACCAGCCACACCGCGAATTGGCCCATGGCGTCCACGAAAGCCTGATGTCTCCAAGGGAAACCGTGGCCGGCCGCGTCATAGAAAAATCGGGCCAGGCTCATGTCCAGGGGCGATTGCTGCACCGTATAGGCCAGCCATCCCAGAAGCAAGGTCAGACCCATCACCTGGGTCAATATATAAAACAGCGGGTTTTGATAATGCATGTTCACGGGCTTGCCCATGGTTCCATCCTGAACGGAGCGCATGCGGCGCCCCGGCCGGGTGCCGGGCGCAATACGCCGAAAACGACACACGATACGACCAAGGGCGTGAAATTAGCGTTGAATCGACGTTCCCGCCATGCACCGACAGGGATGCATCAGGCGGATGGCGCAGCATCCAGGCGCAGGATGAAGGTGGTGCCCCTGCCCGGCTCCCGCTCGCGCGAGTGGACCGTCAACTGCCAATCCTTGCGCACGCACATCTGGCGGGCTATGGCCAAGCCCAGGCCCCGGCGCGACTCCCCGCTCTGCCCGGCGGCTGCGCCGGGCACCCGGCCATCGTCCATGGCATCCTTGCGGCGCGCACTGAAGTAGCGCTCGAAAAGCAAAGGCAGGACATCGGGCGGGATCCCCGGGCCGTCGTCCGCAAAGGCCAGGCTGTGTTCGTCCAGGCGCATCGCGCGCAGAGTGGCCGGCGCCGCATGTTCGGCCGCATTGCGCATCAGGTTGCGCACCACAGTCAGGAATGCGTAGGGATCCAGCACCAGTGTCATGTCGGCGGGAACATCGTTGACGAAAACCAATCCACGCCGCGCCGCCTCTGTTTCGATCGCCAGCCATGCCTCATCCAGGCCGTCGCGCACGCCGACCTCTTTGCTTTGGGCCGGAATGTCGCGCGCCAGGCTTTCGGCGCTTGCAATGCTGCCCGCCATCATGTCGACATGGGCCACCACGCGCTCCAGGCGTTGCTTCCCGACGGGAGCGAGCGTGGCGTCCAGCAGCAGCATCTCGGCATCCGTCCGTATCCCCGCAAGGGCTCCGCGGACCTCATGGCTCAGGTTGAAGGCGAACTCGCGCTCGAAGGCCAGCGATTCTTCAACGCGGTTCTGGACCCGGTTGAACGCCTCGATCAGACGCCCCACTTCGTCGTCGCGCCGAACGGAAATGTCGGGCGCGCCTGGCGCCCATGTCGAAAGGTGGTCGGCCAAATCCAACAACGGCCCCACCACCAGGCCGGCCAGCCACCTGGAAACAACAAAAGCCGCGCCTATGCACATCGCCCCCAGAATCAACACTATCCAGCCGAACTCATATACCCGGGCCTCGTGCGCCGTGGCGTCGTAACGTAAATAAAGCATTCCTTTGGGGGTCTGCGCAACCAGGACATGCCAGGTCTGATTGCCCGGCCCGATCACATGCGTGCCCAGGCCCAGGCCGCGCAACGGTCCGGGCAGCAGCGCTTCATCCGCATGGTCATTGATGAGCCAGGTCTGCAACTGCGCACCCAATTCCGTCTGACTCTGCTCAGTGGGAATGGCATGGCCTTGCTCGAGCTGGCCCATCAGATGCCCCGCTTCCGTCGCCAGGACGGCATTGACCAGATCATCCTCCATCTGTCCAAACGAAAGATAGAACACCGCGCACAACACGACCACGAAAAGGGTCGCCGACCCCGTCAGCGCCCAGGTGACGCGCTGCATCAGGGAATAGCGCGCCATCATGGCATGCCGCCCGGATCGTTCAGCTTCCAGCCCTGGCCGTGCACCGTCTCGATGCCGTCGTAGCCAGCCTCCTGCAAGGCCCTGCGCAATAAATGCACCTGGCTGCGCAGCGCCTCGTCCGAGGGCGGTTCATCGGGCCACAGCGCTTGCTCGAGCCGCCGGCGAGACACCAACCTGCCTGCATGGCGCAGCAGCAGCTCAAGAATAAGCAGCGATTTGCGCGTCAGGTGGACTGCCTTGCCGCGTACCCGGACCGTTTGCGCCGCCGCGTCGTAAACGATGCCTGCGAACTCCGGGACAAGCTCCTGGCAGCCGCCGGACGCATGCCTTAGCATGACCCGCAAGCGCGCCTCGACCTCGGCCAGGGCAAAGGGCTTGACCAGGTAATCGTCGGCGCCCAGCTCAAAAGCACCCAGCTTGTCTTCCAGTTGGCCGCGAGCCGTCAGCATCAGGACGGGAAGGTCCGCATGGCGGCTTTTGCGGATCGCCTGCAACACGCCATAGCCATCCAGCCCCGGCAAGCCGATATCCAGGATGACGGCATCGAATTCGTCCGTCTCCAGCAACCCCAGCGCCGCATGGCCGTCATAAGCAGCATCCGGAACAAAGCCCTTGAGCTCAAGATAGCCGTACAGATTCTGCACCACGGTGAAATCGTTTTCCACCAGCAGCACCCGGGGCTTGATGGCCATCATGGCAGCCTTTAGCGCCCCGCCGTGGCCCGCGCCCATCAGGGCGCCAGCACCTTGCCCGGGTTCATCAATTGATGGGGATCCAGCACCTGCTTGATGCGGCGCATGAGCGCCAGCTCGACCGGATCCTTGTACTTGGGCAGGGCATCGCGCTTCAGTTGCCCCACCCCGTGCTCGGCGCTGATCGATCCACCGAAACGATGCACGCTGTCATGCACGACTTCGTAGACGTCGTACTGCATGGCAAGAAGCTGGTCTTCGGTATAGGCTTGGCCGCGCGCCACGTTGTAGTGCAGGTTGCCATCGCCCAGATGGCCAAAGATAACGTGTTCTATGCCGGGGAAATGTTGCTGCAGGGCGGCGTTGGTGGTTGCCACGAACTCGGCCATCAGCGACACCGGAATCGATACGTCGTGCTTGATGCTCTTGCCGAAAGCCTTCTCGGCCAGCGGTATGCTTTCGCGCAGATGCCATAGGGCCTTGCTTTGGCTGATGTTTTCGGCAATGACGGCATCCTGCACCAGGCCCGCCTCGATCGCCTCGCCTACGATGGCCTCGAAGCGTTCGCGGGCATGTTCCGCGCTTTCGCTGTCGGACAGCTCCAGCAAGGCATACCAGGGTTTGGCGGCCGATTCGCCTTCGAAGGGAATCCGCTGCTGGGGGTAGCATTGGGTGACGCCGTGCAGGCAGTTGCCCGCGATCAGCTCGAAGCCGGTCAGGGCCGCGCCGAAGCCCTTGCGCGCCGCCGACAGGACCGACACGGCGTCTTCGACCGAATCCAGCGCCAACAGGGCGGTGCACTGGGCCACGGGCACGGGATACAGTTTTACCGTGGCCGCCGTGATGATGCCCAGGGTCCCTTCGCTGCCTATGTACAGATTGCGCAAGTCGTAGCCGGTGTTGTCCTTGCGCAGACCGCGCAGGCCGTGCCAGATATCGCCATCGGCCGTGACAACCTCCAGGCCCAGGACCAGGTCGCGCGCGTTGCCGTAGCGCAAGACTTGCGTGCCGCCCGCATTGGTGGCCAGGTTGCCGCCCAGCGTGCAACTGCCTTCGGCTGCCAGGCTAAGGGGGAACAGGCGGTCGGCATCGCGCGCGGCCTGCTGGACCGCCTGCAGGATGCAGCCGGCTTCCACCACCATGGTGTCGTTGTCGGTATCGATGCTGCGTATCGCGCTTAAACGCGTCAGGGAAATGACCAGCGCGGCCCCGCTGGAATCGGGCGTGGCACCGCCGCACAGGCCCGTGTTGCCGCCCTGCGGAACCATGGGCACCTTGTGCGCGACGCACCAGCGCACGACCTCGGCCACCTCTTGCGTGGAGCCGGGCTTGACCACGGCCAGCGCCGCGCCGCTATAACGGCCGCGCCAATCGACCGTGTAGGGTTCGGCATCGCTGCCCGTCAATACATACTGGGAGCCCAGCATCTGAACCAGTTCGTCTAATCGACTCATTGCGCGCCTTCTTTCAAGAAACAAAAACATCTGCGGACATTATTTTAAGGCTTTACATATCCTTACCGGGCAATTTCCCACGATCAGCGGTGCGCGGCATAATCCACGATAATCATATCCAAGCATCAGTCATTCAAGGATACACCGTGACCCGTCAACCACCCTTCCCAGCCGCCGTATTCAAAGCCTACGATATTCGCGGCACCGTGCCCGATCAATTGAACGCCGAATTCGCCCATGGCCTGGGCCTTGCCCTGGCGCAGCGCGCGCGGTCCGAAGGGGTAAGCACGCTGGTGGTGGGATACGACGGCAGGCTAAGCAGTCCGGAGCTGGCGCAGGGGCTGCAGAACGGCCTGCTGCAAGGTGGCATCGACACCATCGATCTGGGCATGGTTCCCACCCCCGTCGTCTACTTTGCCGCCTACACGCAGCATACCGGCTCGGGCGTCGCGATCACCGGCAGCCACAACCCGCCCGACTACAACGGCTTCAAGATGATGATGGACGGAAAGACCCTGTACGGCGATGATATACAAAAGCTGTCGCAGGCCATGGCCGCGCCCGAGCCCACCGATGGGATCAAGCCCGGAACCCGGCGCAAGCTGGAACTGCTGGACGCCTATGTCGAGCATATCCGCGGCACCATCACCCTTGCTCGCCCCATGAAGATCGCCATCGACTGCGGCAACGGTGTGGGCGGCGCCGTGGCGGCGCGCCTGTACCGGGCTCTGGGCTGCGAGGTCGACGAACTGTACTGCGAGGTCGACGGCGCCTTCCCCAACCACCATCCCGATCCGGCGGATCCGCATAATCTGCAGGACCTGATCCGGCACGTAAAAGAGAACGGCTGCGAGCTGGGCCTGGCCTTCGATGGCGACGCCGACCGGCTGGGCGTGGTCACCCCATCGGGGGAAATCATCTGGCCCGACCGCCAACTGATCCTGTACGCGCAGGACGTCCTGCAACGCCAACCCGGTTCCACGATTATTTTCGACGTCAAATGCAGCCGCCACGTGGCCCGCGCCATCAAGCAGGCCGGCGGCAAGCCGCTGATGTGGCAAACCGGCCATTCGATGATCAAGGCCAAGCTGGCCGAAACCGGCGCTCCGCTGGCCGGCGAAATGAGCGGCCACATTTTCTTCAAGGAACGCTGGTTCGGGTTTGACGACGGCCTGTACGCCGGCGCGCGCCTGCTGGAAATCCTGTCCGGCCACGGGCAGCCCTGGACCGTGCTGGAAGCCTTGCCCAAGGATGTCTCCACGCCCGAGATCAAGCTGGAAATGCAGGAAGGCCAGCCTCACGCCCTGATCGCGCGCCTGCAAAAGGAAGGCCAGTTTCCCAGCGCCACCAACATCAGCACCATAGACGGCGTGCGCGCCGAATACGCCGACGGCTTCGGCCTGGCGCGCGCCTCCAACACCACGCCCGTCATCGTATTGCGCTTCGAAGGCGACTCGGCTGAAGATGTGGAACGCATCATGGACGAATTCCGCAAGGCGCTGATTGCGCTGGCGCCCGATATCGCCCTGCCTTTTTGATTGCCGCCGCCGTGGCCGACGGCCCTGCTCGGCCGTCAGCGGCCGGCCGTCAACACCTGATAGATATCCAGATGGGCCTGCGCCACCTTGCGGATGTCGAATTCCCGCTCGGCAAGCCGGCGGCCTTCCGTCCCCATCCCGCGCCGCAGTTCGCCATCCCGGGCCAATCGCAACACGGCCTGTGCCAAGGCCCGCGCATCGCGCGCGGGCACCAGCAAGCCTGAGACATCCGGCTCGATCGCATCGCGGCAGCCGGGCACATCGGTCGTGACCACGGCGCGGCCGCAGGCCGCCGCCTCGACCAGCGATTTGGGCAAGCCCTCGCGATAGGAAGGCAGCACGGCAATGTGCGCATCGCCATAAAGCTGCGCGATATCGGATCGCTCGCCCAGGCACTGCACCACCCCCTCCCGCCGCCAGCTCTCGAATTGTTCGAGGCTTATGCTGGCTGGATTGCCGGGGTCGGGGCTGCCCGCCAGCACCCAGCGCAAGCCCGCGGGATCGGACGCGGCCAGGCGCGCCGCTTCGACAAATTCCAATACGCCCTTGTCGCGCAACAGGCGCGCGGCCATGATGGCGACGGGCGGCCCGTCCGGCTCCGGCCTGGCCTGGAACTCATCCAGGTCCACGCCCGAGCCTCGAATCAGCACGACCTGCTCCGTCCTGACCACGCCCGCCTTGTGCAAGACGTCGCGATCGTTCGCATTCTGGAAAATAACCCGGCTGTTGCGATGGCCCAGCGCCAGGCGGTACAGCACGGTCGCGGCAACGCGCAGGAAGTCGACGCCCCGGGCCGGCCGGGTAAAGATAAAGCCCAGGCCAGAAATGGCGGCGACGTAGGCCGGCACGCCGGCCAGCCTGGCCGCGATGCCTCCATACAGCACCGGCTTGATGGTGACGGCATGCACGATATGCGGACGCAGTCGGCGAAACAAGGCCCACAACGCATACAGGCTGCCGATTTCCTGAATGGGGTTCTTTCCGCTGCGCGACATGGGAATGACATGATGCGCAAGGCCCAGCTCGACAATTCGGGCAACCGACGGGCCGTCCATGGTCGCCACATGCACGTCATAGCCTTCATCCCGGGCGCGCAAGGCCAGGGGCAGGCGATGCGACAGGAAAAAAGCGGGATTGTTCACCACGAACAACAGGCGGCGGGCCGACGCGCCCTGCCCCTCCGGCGCCAAGCCGCCAGGCCCTGCGCGCCGCGGAAAATCGGCTGCCAGCCGGCGCCACACCGCATGATAGCCATCGACCATGGCTTCCAGGCTGAACAGGCTGCCCACGCGCTCCCGGCCTTTCGCAATGCGTTCCGCATGATCCGCCGTGCCCAGCGCTTGCACCGCCTGGCCGATGGCCGCCGACAGGGCGGCCGCATTCTGCGCGGGCGCCAGCCAGCCCGCGCCGCCCAGGATCATGGCGGCGTCGCCGACATCGGTCGCCACGCAGGCGACCCCGCTGGCCATGGCTTCGGCCACCACATTGGGGAACCCCTCGGCCCGGCTGGACAGCACATGCACATCCAGCCCATTCATCAAGCCGGGCACATCGTCCTGGCGTCCCATCAGGATGACCTTGTCGCGTATACCGTGGCCATTCAAAAGCCGCATCAATTCGGCGTTGGATTCATCCATCCCATGGCCGATCAGAACGCAGCGCATCGCCGGAAAATGTTGGGCGCTGAGCGCGAATGCCGCCAACAGGTTCGCGTGATCCTTCAGGGGATTCCATCGCGCCACGCTGCCAATGACCGGCGCGTCGGCCGGCACGCCCCATTGCGTCCGGACGGCCGTGCGCGCCTGTGCATCGGCGCGCCAACGCGAAAGATCGTAGCCGTTGGGAATGACCAGCATCCTGTCCGCGCGGTAGCCCCATTGACGGTGGCGCTGAGCGGCGTTTTCCGCACAGGAGACAATGACCGCCGGCACCCGGCCCGACAAGCGGGCGCACAGCCACGAAAACAGGCGGGCGGACTTGCTGCCTTTATGAAGGTCGGCGCCCGAGTTGCGTATGCCCCAGGACACGGCCTTGATGCCTGCCAGGCGCGCAACGATGCCGCCGATCAGATCCGCGTGGTACATCCAGGTCTGGACCACATCGGGATTCAGTTCGCGCAAAAGGCGGTACATGCGCCAAAGACCCTTGGCCATGCCGGCCGGGCTGCCCATATGCAATGTGTGGACCGGAATGCCCGCCTCGCGCAGGCGGGGCCCGAACACGCCCGCGTCGCCCATGGAAACAACATGATGATGATCGGGCTGGGAGGGGGCGGCCACGAGGCGATGCAAGACCGTTTCCGCACCGCCCTGGCCCAGGCCGGAAATAATATGCACCACCTGCAAAGGCGCATCTTCCGGCTTGTTGTCCCTTGCGCTCATCCAACCACCTTGTCCTCTTGCGGAACGAACGGCCTGGCCTTGGCCATGACTTCGTCCCAGCGCAGCAGTATCTCGGGCAAGCCGTAGCGCTCCTGCACGGAGGCGGCGGCGTGCCGGCCCATGACATCGCGCAAGGTGGAATCGTCCATAAGCTGCGCCATCGCGCGGCACAAGGCCGGCTGATCGCCCAGGGGCGTCAGCAACGCGTACTTGCCGTCCTGGCTGAGCTCCCTGGGGCCGCTGGGGCAATCCACGGTGACGCAGGCGCGCCCCAGCGCCATGGCTTCCAGCAGCACATTGGGAAAACCCTCCACCTGAGAGGTCAGCACGAAAATATCGGCCTTGGCCATTTCCTGCCACGGCTGCTCCGTGCGGCCCGGCAATGAAATGCGGGACGCCAGGCCGGTGTCCTGGATTTGCTGCATCAGTTCATCGCGCTGCGGCCCTTCGCCCCATATGGCCAGATCCCAATCGGGATAATCGTTGGCCAGCGCCGCGAAGGCCTGGATCAGGGCATCGAAGCGCTTGAACGGAACCAGCCGGCCCATTCCCAGGACAAGGCGCCGGGCGGCGACGGGCGCCGAGGGAGCGATAGCAAGGTCGCGCAGGTCGGGGGGAAGAGGGTTGGGCACGACCAGCAGTTCCTTCGCCCGCGGGACCATCTGCCTGAATGCGTCGACGCTGTCCTGCGACTGCAGGACCACGGCGTTCGCCCATGGATAGCTGAAGCGCCGCAAACGCTGCAGGAAAGTGCCCGCGCTGCTGCTGAATGCCGGATTGGTCCGTTCGCAGACGATGACCGGAACCCCCAGCCCGCGGGTGGCGAACAAGACCACCACATTGACATTGGTCAGGAAGGAAACAATGACGTCGGGATTGGTTTCCCGGACCAGCCGCCGGATGGCGAACCATTTGCTTAAGGACGGCAAGAGCGTGCGGCCCAGCCATCCCATGCGGTCGGCCAGCCAGATCAGCCGGACGGCGGGGTTCAGGCTGTAGAAGCAACTGCCCTTCTTCGTGTAGGTGGGCACCAGCGTAACGGAATCGCCGCGCCGGGCCCAGCCGCTTGCCAGCGTGGCGGCAACGCGTTCGGCGCCGCCCGCATGCATGGAACTGACAAAGAACAGTATTCTCATGGCTATCCCTTCGTGGTATTGCTCTTATTCCTATCCAGCCAGGCTTGCGTCATCAAGATGCTCCACAAGTGCGTGCCCCAATCGTGACTGCCGCGTTGGTGCTCCTCCCATTTGCGCACGATGGGCTCCGCATGGAACAGTCCATCGCGGCGCAATCGCGCGGGGTCGAGCAAGGCGGCTCCCCAGTCCTTCAAGGGACCGCGCAGCCATGCCGCCACCGGTACCGAAAAACCCTTCTTGGGACGGTCCACCAATTCGCGCGGAACATAACGGTACAGCAACTGGCGCAGCAGCCATTTCCCTTTTCCGCCCCGAACTTTGTAGCCCAGCGGCAGGCTTTGCGCAAATTCAAATACGCGATGGTCTATCATCGGCACGCGGGTTTCCAGGCTGGCGGCCATCGCCGCCCTATCCACCTTCACCAGTATGTCGTCAGGCAGGTAAGTCTGCGCATCCAGCAGCATCATATGCTCGAACAGGCCGTCCCGCGGCGGCGCGTCGAACAGCGTCGCCGGCAGGTCGGCGCCTATCAATGCCTGGGCCGGCTGCTTCCAGTACGTCACGAACTGCTGGTAGAACGCCCCGGCATGCGCCGCCCCCAATACTTCGGCCAATTTTTCCAGTTGGTCGCGCACATGGCTGGCGGGCATCAGGCCCGCGCCCGCCCGGGCCGCCATCGCCATCGGGCCGCGCAGCGCGGCAGGCACGGCTTGGCGCTTGTCCCACCAGCGCTGTGCGCGGAAGTAGCGGGAATAGCCGCCGAACAGCTCGTCCCCGCCATCGCCCGAAAGCGCCACGGTTACGTGCCGGCGCGCCATGCGCGCAACCAGCGCCGTGGGTATCTGCGACGAATCGGCAAAGGGCTCATCGTACATGGCCGCCAGTTCCGGCACCACTGCCAGCGCGTCCTGGGCGCTGACATAGAGCTCGGTATGCGAGGTTCCCAGGTGAGCCGCAACGGCCTTGGCATGCTCGGCCTCGTTGAAGGCCGGATCGTCGAATCCGATGGAGAAGGTCTTGACAGGCTGCGTGCCGGCCTTTTGCATAAGCGCCGCCACCACCGATGAATCGATGCCGCCGGACAGGAAGGCGCCCAGGCCCACGTCCGAGATCATCTGCCCTTTGACGGCCGTTCCCAGCACCGCGTCCAGCGCATCGACGGCCTTGTCGTCCGAATCGAAAGACAAGGGACGCTCCATCGCCTGCCGCCTGGCCTCCTGGACCGACCAGTACGAATGCGCGGGCGGCAGGGCCGCCTGATGCAATTGCGACTCGGACAGCGTCAACCATGAGCCCGGCGCCAGCTTGCCGATACCGCTGTATATGCTGTAGGGAGCGGGAATATAGTTGTGGCGCAGCAGCAGCGACAAAGCCTTGCGGTCCAGTTCCTGGCCGAAACCGGGAACACCGTCCAGCGCTTTCAGTTCAGAGGTGAACACAAAATTGCGTCCGGCGAAGCCCAGGTACAAGGGCTTCTCGCCCAGGCGGTCGCGCATCAGCGTCAATTCGCGCTCCTGGCGGTCCCACAATGCCATGGCGAACATGCCGACGGCGGATTTCAGGGTGTCCTGGATGCCCCATGCGGCCAAAGCGGCCAGGATGGTCTCGGTATCGGAATGGCCGCGCCAGGCCGGCGCCCGCTCTTGCGCCTCGAGCCGCGAACGCAGGTCGAGGTGATTGTAGATTTCGCCGTTCAATACCAGCACATAGCGGCCGCAGGCCGATACCATGGGCTGATGGCCGGCGGGTGTCAGATCGAGTATGGCCAGCCGGACGTGGCCCAGGGCCAGCCCCGCGCCCTCGTCCTCCCAATAGCCTTCGCTATCGGGCCCGCGATGCCGCATGCGGCGGCACCCGCCGCTTATCAGCGCGCGCTTGTCAGGCAAGCCGCCCCAGATCCCCACGATTCCACACATAATCCGCTCGCTTACGTGCCCGTATGCCGGGCCGCGTCAATGCACTTCAAACAAATAGCCCCACAGCGCCATGATCCGGGGGGTCGAGAAACGATCCCGCACGTCCACGGCGCGCCGGGCGTAGGCCTCGCGCTGTTCCGGATGAGCCATCATATCGGACAGATGCGCCGCCAGCGCTTCGCTGTCGCCGGCGGGACTGACCAGCACCCCGTCGATACCGTTGCGCACGATTTCGCGCGGGCCCGTTTCGCAATCGAAGGCGACCGGCGCCAAGCCGCTGGCCATGGCCTCAAGCAAAGTGTTGGACAAGCCCTCGACCCGCGAGCTGAGCACATACAGGTCGGACTGCATATACCAGTCGGCCACATTACCCACCCTTCCCGGCATGCTGATGCGCTCGCCCAGGCCCGCCGCATCGATCTGATCCTGCAGCTCCGCCCGGCAATCGCCCTCGCCCAGGATGATCAAGTCCCACTCGGGAAAATGCGCGGAGATTTCGTGAAAAGCGCGGATCAGTATGTCGAAGCCTTTATGAGGGTGCAGGCGTCCGACCGCCAGCACGCGGTAGCGGCCATTGCGGCGCGGCGGATCGATTACGGGCTCGGCGCTTTCCAGCGGCCAGCGCACGGCATTAGGAATGACGGTCAGGCGCGATCCGGGCACATGCTTTTCCAGCCAGGAGGCCGTGCCCGACGTCAGGGCCACCACCGCGCTGGCCTGGGGGTAAGCCCAGCGGCGCAGCCGTTCCCATATCGCCGGCAATTCCTGCGAAGGCGGATGCGTATGCTCGGTGGCGATGACCCGGCAGGGCTGCCCGCGCGCCGCCGCGATGGCCAGCACCGACGCCGTCGTCATCATGCCCAGCACAACGGTGGGGCGTTCGCGCTTGATCAGCCGGCGCAGGCTCCAGACGCGCCGCAGATTGGCCAGCGCGGCCGACAAGCGGCCGGCGCTGGGCGCCGCGGTCCCCAATGCATGGCGCGTTACCGCGGGGTGCAAGGGGTAGGCATCGGTGCTGGCGTCCGCCTGGGTGACCAGCGTAACGTTAAAGCCCCGCTGAACCCAATAGGCGCTCAGGTCGGCCGCAACCCGCTCGGCTCCGCCCCCGCTGAGGGAATGGATGACGATCATGAGATGGGGCTTCTGGAAAGAATGACTCAATGCAATACCTGTGTTTCTAAAGCGGATTGGATGCCGCCGGCGCGGCCGGCGGACGCAGCGCCACGACCACGTAGCAGGCGTACGACAAGGCGTACATCACGCTGGTCGCCAGCATGATGCCGGCCGGCCCCATCTGCGGAGCCAGGACCGGATTCAGCACGGCCTTGACGGCAAAGTTGGCCACCGCGATGGCGGCCATGATGCGATAACGATTCTGGCTGGCCAGCAACTGCACCAGTATCAGGACTCCAAAATAAAAAGGCAGCTGCAGCAGGCCCCAGCGCAGCACCTGGGCCACCGCCTGGGTGTTTTGCGCCGTGAAAGCCCCGCGTTCGAACAGCAGTTCCACGCCCCAGGGCGCCAGCACCCATCCGGCCAGCGTAACCGCCGCACCCGCCGCCAGCATCAATACCGACCACTTCAGCGCGGTGGCGCGCGCCCGTTCCCGGTCTCCCCGGCTGTGGATGTCGGCCAGCACCGGCAAGGCTGCCCGCCCCACCGATGCGGCGCCTACGCCAAGTATCAGGGACAGCAAGCGGCTGGCATAACCCAGCGTTGCATTGGCGTTGCTGCCCAGGTTGGCCGCGGTGTACTGATCGATGGGCCCCACGAAGCTCATGGCCACCTGCCCCACCAGCATGATGCCGGCCGCCTTGACCAGCTCCGGCCAATGCGTCGAAGCCAGGCTCAGGCGCGGCCGCCCCCACATGCCGTCGGCCTTGGCCGCCAGCCAAAGCAGCCACACCGATTGAATCAGATAGCCGACCAGCGTACCCCACAACAAGGGGCCAATATTATCCACGGTGGCGGCCAGCAGGACCCAGATCAATATGACCACCGCCGGGACGCTGTCCAGCAGGGTATTGATGTGGCGTTCATGCGCGCGCAAGCGCGCGGCACTGATGCCCGTCATCAGGGTCAGCAGGGCCGCCGGCGCAAAGGCGAAGGTCAGCTCTCGGCTCATGCGCCGGGCTTCAGGCGTCAGCCCTTGTCCGGCGAAATCGAGCACCCAGGGCCAGGCCACATAAGTGGCAACCGCCAGCAAGGTGCCCGCCGCAATGATCCAGCCTTGCAGCTCGCCCAGAAAACGCGCGCGGCCGGCGCGGGCTTCGCGGCGTGTACGCACCAGCACCGGAATCAGCACGACTGACAGCGCGCCCACGATGGTAACGGGCAGCCAGTTCGCCATGGTCATGGTGAACTGGTAGGCATCCACCGCATCGCTGATGCCGTAGCGGTAGGCCACCGCCATTTCCTTGAACGCGCCCGCTGCCTTGCCCAGCAGCAGGAAAAACGCCACGCGCATCGCACCTTGTGCAATGCGCTTGTGATCGGAGTGCAGACTGGAAAGCCGCCGCGCCAGAGTTTTCAAGTCAACGCAAGAATTGCGTATACCAGGGCATGGACACTTCCAGCCCCTGCACGATGTTGTGCATGGGCTCGTACCCCAGCAATTGCTTCGCCTTGCTGATGTCCGCCTGGGAATGCCGCACGTCGCCGGCGCGGAAATCGCCGTAAACGGGCTGCTTGTCGTACACGATGCCGTTGTTGCCCAGCGCCTGGGCCAGGTAGTTGAACAGCTCGTTCAGGCTGGTACGGGCGTTGTAGGCCACGTTGTACACCTGGTTCACGCCGTCAGGCTGGGCCAGCGCCGCCAGGATGTTGGCCTGGACCACGTTGTCGATAAAGCAGAAGTCGCGGCTGGTCTCGCCGTCGCCGTTCACCATCACGTCTTCGCCGCGTATCATGGCCGCGATCCACTTTGGAATGACGGCGGCATAGGCGCCATTGGGATCCTGGCGCTTGCCGAACACATTGAAGTAGCGCAACCCGATGCTGCCGAATCCATAGGCGCGCGCAAAGACGTCGGCATACAGTTCGTTGACATACTTGGTGACGGCATAAGGCGACAGCGGCCGGCCTATGCGGTCTTCCACCTTGGGCAGGGCCTCGTGATCGCCGTAGGTCGAACTGGAGGCCGCATACACGAAGGACTGGACCTGCTGGTCGCGCGCGGCGACCAGCATGTTCAGGAAACCGTCGATATTGACGCCGTTGCTTGTAATGGGGTCCTTCAGTGAACGGGGCACGGAACCCAGCGCCGCCTGGTGCAGGACATGGTCCACGCCGGATACCGCCTTGCGGCAGGTGTCCAGATCGCGGATGTCGCCTTCATGAAACACGAAATTGGCCCACTGGGCCGGCGCGACGGTCTTCCGGACTTCATCCAGATTGTATTGATGCCCGGTCGCGAAATTGTCCAGCCCCACCACCTTCTGGTCCATGAGCAGCAGGGATTCCAACAGATTGGAACCGATGAAGCCGGCGCAGCCCGTGATCAGCCAGGTCTTGGGTTCGGACTGCAGTCCGGCGGTTACTTCCTGATAGCGCGTAGTCATAAATCCCCCTTCTCTTACAGCCGCAGATCGGATTCATCGGCGGCCAGCACGTACTTCAGGTCGTACAGCACGTGATCGGACTTGCCCAGGGCGCGAATGGCCTGGCAGCCCATGGCGACGAACTGTTGATGGGACACTGCCAGGATGATGCCGTCGTAGGAACCCGCTTTCGGGCTGTCGATCGGCGTGATGCCGTACTCGTGCACCGCTTCGTCCGCATCCACCCATGGATCATAGACGTCTACGTCGATGTTGTATTCGCCCAGCTCGCGCACGATGTCCACGATCCGGGTATTACGCAGGTCGGGGCAGTTTTCCTTGAAGGCCAGGCCCATGACCAGCACCTTGGAGCCCTGCACCTGTATGCGCCGCTTCGTCATGGTCTTGACCAATTGCGATACGACATAGCCGCCCATGGAATCATTGAGCCGCCGGCCCGCCAGGATGATTTCCGGGTGATAGCCGATGGCTTGCGCCTTGTGGGTCAGGTAATAAGGATCGACGCCTATGCAGTGGCCGCCGACCAGGCCTGGGCGAAAGGGCAGGAAATTCCATTTGGTGCCGGCCGCTTCCAGCACCGCCTGGGTGTCGATGCCCATTCGGTTGAAAATCAGCGCCAGCTCGTTGATCAGCGCGATATTGACGTCCCGCTGCGTGTTCTCGATGACCTTGGCCGCCTCGGCCACGCGTATCGACGGCGCCTTGTGCGTACCCGCCACGATGATCTGGCCATACAGTTCGTCGACCAGGTCGGCGATTTGCGGCGTGGAACCCGATGTGACTTTCTTGATGGTGGAGACGCGGTGCGCCTTGTCGCCGGGATTGATGCGCTCGGGACTGTAGCCCGCGAAAAAATCCTCGTTGAAACGCAGGCCTGAAACGCGCTCGAGCACCGGCACGCACACTTCCTCGGTCGCGCCGGGATAAACGGTGGATTCGTAGATCACGATATCGCCCCGCTTGAGGACTTTGCCTATGGTCTCGCTGGCGCGCACCAGGGGCGTCAGGTCGGGCTGCTTGTATTCGTCTATGGGCGTGGGCACAGTCACGATGAACACATTGGCCCGCGCCAGGTGTTCCGCCTCGTGGCTGAATTCCAGCTTCCCGGCCTGGCGAAGTTCATCGGGCTCCACTTCCAGCGTGTGGTCGCGGCCTTCCTTCAGCTCCGCGATGCGGCGGGCATTGATATCGAAGCCCAGCACCGAGCGCTTCTTGCCGAACTCCACTGCCAGAGGCAGGCCCACGTAGCCCAAACCGACTACTGCAAGTTTCACATCTTGAATTTGCAACTTGAATCTCCCACGCTATACGCCAAAAAAGAAGAAAGTTTATTTACGAACAAGCGCTACTTGTGACGATTATCGCGCCCCAGCGAAGGCAATAACAGCCATGCGGGGCGCCGCCATGAAACCAGGCGGGAATACAGCCACAGATAGACCGAGGAAAAAACCACCAGGCTGGCGCAAAGAGCCCAGGCGTTATCCCACCATATGGTCGCGGGCACCAGGCCGATAAGGGCCAGCACCCAAAGATAAGGAGAGGTCATCGCGTTGCACAGCGCCGGCACCGCATGGCGCCGATCCCGGCTGAAGGTAACGCGGACCAGGCGCCGGAAAACCAATTGATGCAGATGCAGCGCATCGGGCTGATCCACCGGCGTGCCGCGCTTGAAGCGGCGGCGCCAGATGGAAAACAGGGTTTCAAACACCGGATAGAACAATACGGCCAGCGCGTAGAAAGGCGACACGCTGGGATTGCGCACCACCAGTTGCACAGCGAGTTCCGCCAGCATGAATCCCAGGAAGTAGGCCCCGCCATCGCCCAGAAAAACACGGCCGAAAGGGAAGTTCCAGACCAGGAAGCCCAGCGTCGCCGAAGCAAGCGCGGCGGAGATCAGGAAAATGGGGATGTCCTGGACCTGTAGGGCAACCAGCGCCAGCGACAAGGCCATGAGCGTGGCGATCATGCCCGCCAGGCCATTCATGCCGTCCACGATATTCAAGGCATGGGTGCAGCCCCCGACCGCGATCATGGTGAACAACAGGGATACCGGCCAGTACGAAAGAATCCAGTCGGCCCAGGACAGGCCCACGCGCGACACGCCGCCCAACAGCCACCAGGCGATGGCGGCGGAGGCAAAGGCGGCCAAAAGGCGCTTTCCGGAACCGACGTCCTTGGTGATGTCCTCCAGCAGGCCGGCCACGAATACCGGCATCGCCGCGATAAACAATACCGGCCACAGCCAGGTCAGCGTCATATTGCTGGGACCCAGCACCAGCAGGCCCGCCAGACTGCCGGCCAGCACAGCCAGCCCGCCCACGCGCGGGGCGGCGCGCGAATGAGTGGCCTGCGGCTTGTTCATGTCGGAATCGCCGGTGAACATCCCGTGCCAGCGCTCCGAAGCGACAATCAATCCGCCCACCATGAACGCCACAATACAGATGTAAAACCAGGTGAACGATTCCCAGGCTTGAGGAGAAATCACAAAATCCCTATTAACAATGGTAGCTTCAACATTATCGGGCCAAGCTGTAACAAGGCCTCCGATTTGCCCGTAACAACTGCAACAAGAAATATAAGCACGAATCGGCGCCGATGCCTATCGGCCAAAGTGGTACACGGGCAAAAAAAATAAAAAAAAAGCCCGAGATCTTACGATCTCGGGCTAAATCCACCAAAGGAGGAGGGTGGAGGAGACAACCTTGGCATGTCGGGCTGCTAAAGCGCTGGGCTTGAGACCGTGTGATTGGGGTTTTCCCTCTGCAATCACGTTTCGACATCCGATAACTAAAGTATATAGCGTTCTTTTGTGCGATGCAAGATAAAAAGCCGGAAAAACTGTAACTCAGCTACTTTGTGGCTTTTTTCATACTGTCATTCGTACTATGCCACAGCTAAAAACGGAAAGGGGTAATTAAGTGTTAACCCTTGCCCTCGCACTCTGTTACAAAGCCGTCCCGCAAAATCTAGATCCGGTACGCCGTGGTGGTCATGACCTTGGACATGGCCTTCATGGCGAGCCGGACCGGTCCGGGCAGCTTATGCGCGCCATGCGTTTCGGCCGTATTGCGATGGCTGATTTCATCGTCGCGCATTTGCGTCACGATGTCGCGTGAGCGTTTATCCGCAAGCGGAAGCTCGCTTAAATGCCGGTCAAGATGCTGTTCGACCTGTTTTTCCGTCTCGGCCATGAATCCCAGGTTCCTGCCCACCCCCGCCCTGCCGGCCAGCACTCCCAACGAGAACGAACCGGCGTACCACAGGGGATTCAACAAACTTGGGCGGCTTTGCAGTTCCTGCAGGCGGTCCCGGCACCACGCCAGATGGTCGACCTCTTCGGAAGCCGCCCCATGCAAGACTCCCCGAATTGATGCATCGCGGCAAAACAAAGCCTGACCGCGATACAGCGCCTGGGCGCATATTTCTCCGACATGGTTTACCCGCATAAGACCGGCGGCGTGCTTTTGCTCGGCCGGCGACAGCGCCGCAGACCCTTCGCCGGACAAGGGAAGCTTGCCCGCGGGATTGGGGCGGCTGGCATGCACGGAGCCATCCAGCACCTGAACCGCGCGCCCCGCCTCGGACAGAATCCGATCCACTACGCCCATGCGCCGCGAAAAACCAGAATTGGCGTTCAATGTATTTTGCTTGTCCATTGTCTTCTATCGTGCTCCGTGTAAATCACTGCCGCAAGAATCGCCGTATGCGCCGGCGCTCCGCGATCAACCAGGCCAATGGTACAAGCACAGCGACGGCCACCAGCCCCCTTCCCGCCATCTCCTGATCGCTCAGCAGGTAAAAATTGCAGAGCCGCTCTGGATTGTCCTGGTAGAGCAGGCCGGCGATCGCCGTCATCCAGGAAAAATTACCCAAAAAAAACAGGTCTATCACGCTATTGCTTCGGCGCAGGGAATCGTACAGCGCCATTCCCGCAATAAACAGGCCCAGGTACTTCAAGCCATGGGCCGGTACTGAAACCAGAACCTGATCCAGCGAACTGGGTATCATCCAGTAGGCGGCAACGAACGTGCATAGCAGCAGCCCGGGTATTCCGTACTCATTATATTTCGCATAATGTTCGCGCAGGCGCCCAAGGCGTCCCGCCTCGCCGATGCCGCCGGAAAAAAGCGCGCTGGCGGCCAGGATGCCCGAAACCAAAATCAGGGGAATATGCAGCAGCATATGCAGGCTCATGCTGCGCGTCAGGAAGGGGTCGAGCGCCACGGCAAGCAGCAATACCGCCGCGCTGGCCAGGGCACGGACACGAGCCGTCATTGCACCGTCCCTACGCCGCGAATCCGGGCCGAGACATCATCCAGCAGGCCGGCGGCATCGCCGATATCCACTATGCGGGCCAGCTGTCCCTCAGGCGTCACCACATGATAGGCCGCATTGTGCTCGTACTGTCCCAAGGGAGCCGGCACCACCACGATGCCGAAGGCATCAAGCAGCGCCTTGCGCTCTTCCGCGTCGGCAATGCCGGCAAACTGCCAGATGCCGGGCTGCGCCCGCATGCGGGCGGCGTAACGCGCCAGGTCGTCAGACGTATCGGCGGGATCGAAGCTAAGGCTGATGATGCGGACGCGGTCCGACAGTCCGCCTTGCTGGATGGCGTCTTGCAACTGCTGGAATTCGCCGCCCATGGCCAGGCAAATCGAGAAGCACCGCGTGTACATGAAGTTGACGATGGCGATGCGGCCGTCTTCGCGCAAGGCCTGCAGAAACGGGGCGCTTACGCCGGCGCTCATACGCAGGGCCGCATCGGGCAGCGCCTTGGGATGCCGCGCAATGTCGGCGCGCCGCGCCGCTTCGGTGGTCAGCACGGTAAAGCCGTCGGTCTGGAAGCATAGGGCGCCAACGCCCAGTACGCCGACCATCAACACGGCCAGGAGCAATTTCATGTGGAGCCGCCGCTTATTTCAGCGCCTCCAGCTCGGCATCGCCGTTCCAGGGCTGCGTATGCGCCGCCGTCGCCTCGCGCTGGGCCTTGACCGTGGCGGCATCGACCGGGCCGGCCGAATTGCCGAAGCTGCCGCGTATATGGCTGACCACCGCGGCGATCTGCGCATCATCCAGCTTGTCCTTGAACGTCGGCATCTGGCCGTTGTAGTGCGTGCCGCCCACTGTCAGGTCGCCCGTAATGCCGTGCAGGACAATCTGTACGGCCAGCGTGGCCTTGCCATTGACCCATTCCGAGCCCGCCAGCGGCGGAAACACGCCCGGCAAGCCTTGGCCGCCGGCCTGGTGACAGGCCAGGCATTGCGAGGTATATATCTGCGCGCCGTCCACCGCCCCGCCGCCCGTCGTCGCCGCCACCTTGAAATCGGTGGCCGTGCGGCGATCGCCGTAGGACGGCGGATTGGTCTGATGCGTAAAACCGATATAGCCGATCGCCCATGCAAAGATCCCCGCCACGATGAGGATGACCAGCCACGGGATGGGCCGGTTTCCTTCATAGGGCTCCGGCATCTCGCGCTGCTGGGCTTCGATTTTCTTGGAAGTGTCTGACATCCTGTTCTCCAACGACTCTTTCTGCGTCCGGCCTTCGCGCGGCCGGGATGACGGCTATCGGGCGGCGTCGGGCGGCGGCTTGACCGGATACGTGCGATCCAGCGCCAGCAGGTAGTCCACCAGGTCCAGGGCTTCGGGACGGGCCACGACCACTTGCCCCACCGGCGCATAGGCCGGCGGCAGGCTTACCACCTTGTCGCCCTTCTCGGCCTTGTCCTTGAGTTCGAACAAATAGGGGTAGGACGGCATGATGCTGCCCGGCGTGTACGCGCGAGGCTGGTACAGATGGCCCAGGTTCCAGTCCGCGCTGGGCTGGCGGGCGCCGATGTTCAGCAAGTCGGGGCCAGTGCGCATGGTGCCCAGCAAATGCGGATGATCGTAGTAATAGTCGCCCGCCACCGGCGCGCGGCCCCATCCCCGCTTGAAGTCGGGCGCCTGGGACTGCGCGCGCGGCTGCTGGGTGTGGCAGTAGACGCAGCCGTTCTCGATGTACTGTTGCCGGCCGCGCAATTGCGCCGAGGTATAGGGCTTGAGCCCTTCGGACGGCTGCGTGTCCGACAGCTGCATATAAGGCACGACGACCAGCGTGGCAGTCGCCAGGGCCAGGGTCACCATGGCCCCGCCCAGCAGTTTGTATTCGCTTTCCATGATCAGGCCTCCACCGGCACCGGCACTGCCGCGGCGACGGCGGATTGTTTATGAAACAGGGCGGGCCCCACCCGCTTGCGGCCGTAACGCAAGGCCATGGTGACGAAGTGCACGGCGAATACCAGGTGCCCCAGCGTCATGATCGCCCCGCCCACGCTGCGCGCTTCAAGATAGGGGATGGTCACGCGCACCGACTCCATGAACGAGCGCGAGGCGTCCAGCATCGCCACGCCTTGCAGCCATCCGCCTATGCTCAGGCCTATGAAATAGATGCCGAAGCCGACCACGACCAGCCAGAAATGCAGGGCGATAAGCCTGGGGTAAGGCCATTCCCAGGACATCACGCGCGGCATCACGAAGTAGATCGCGCCGAACATCACCAGCGAGAAGAAGCCGTAAAGCCCAAGGTGCGCATGGGCCACCGTAAAGTGCGTGAAGTGAGTGACCGTGTTGATGCTGCGCAGCGCCTCGAAGGAGCCCTGCACGGAACTGAGCGTATACATCATGCCGCCCAGCACGATGAAACGCAGCGTGGGGGAATAGATCAGCGTCTTGAAATGATGCCGCATGGTCAGGTGCTGATTCACCGAGAAGGCCAGCACCGGCACGATCATCATGATGCTCTGCACGATGGACAGCGTGATAAGCCAGCTTGGCACGGGGCCGCCCACCAGGTGATGCCCGCCCACTTGGCCATAGAAGAAGGCCAGCGCCCAGAAGCCCAGCAGCGACAGGTTATACGACTGTATGGGGCGGCCGATGATCTTGGGCAGGAAGTAGTACACCGAGGCCAGCGCCACCGGCGTATAGAACAAGCCCAGCACGTTATGTCCGAACCACCAGTTCATGGTGGCCTGCTCCACCCCGAAATGTACGCCGGGCAGGTTGCCGACCAGGAACAGAATGGGGAACCAGAACAGCGCCGCGCCCATGTACCAGATGGAAACGTACAAGTGCTCCACCTTGCGGTTCTGCAGTGTGAACACCAGGGGCAGGCCGATCAGCGCCCCGCCGATCACGAACAGGATATCGATCTGCCACGGAATTTCCAGCCACTCCAGCCCATCGTTGAAGCCCGCGGCGATGCTGCCCAGGCCGGCGATCAAACCCGCATTCCACAGCATGGCGCCCAGGATCGCGAAGCGGCCGCCCATGAGCTCCGTCTTCAACAGGCGCGGCAAAGTCCATATGGCAATGCCGAAGGCCGCCATGGGCGCCCATCCGTAGGCCACCGCATTCAGGTGCAAAGTGCGTATGCGGCCGAAGGTAAGCCAGGCATAATCGGTCAGGAAGTCGGGCTGATGCAGTTTGATCGAGCTGATCAGTCCGGCGGTCGAGGCGAAAATCAGCCATACCACCGCACAGGCCAGGAAAACGAAGGTCACGTAGGCGGTCGAACGGTCCGCCTGCACACGCTGGGCCAATTCCACCGCCATGCGCGCGTCGCGCGCCGCATCGGCGGTGAAGGAATGGGTGGCGTCCACCGCTTCTTGCAGCGCACGGTGCTGGTCCGCCGTGGCGGCCGGCTCCTCGACTTTCCCGATCTCGCCCTCGGAAAAGATAACATTGGCCGCGGCGGGGTTATCGTCGAACAGGTGCTTGCGCAGCGACCAGATGAAAACGAACAGGCCCGTGACGGAAAGGATGAATGTCAGAAGCAGTATGGTGATGGTGTTCATGAGAACTCCGGAACAGGGACGGGAAGCGAACGCCGGTCTTGACCGCTGTGAGCAAGCACATCGCTTCACGATAGAACTGCCAGAATCATAAGAGATATATAAGGGGAAACCCGTAATCTCCCTACGCGGAATATTGGTAATGCAAGCCGAAGGGCTCGGGTTCGCGCCGCTCCCGGGGCATGTGACGCCGGGGTCGCTTATGAGTATGATTGATCCTTCACCTGAACGTTGAAAGCGGAAGAACGGATATGGAAAGCACGATAGATTGGGGCGGTCCCGAAGGGATGCTGTTTGTGGCTCGCACGGGAAGCGGCCATGTCACCGCCATGGACGGCGCCCCGGACGGCGGCGGCCACAACCTGGCGCCGCGCCCCATGGAAATGGTGTTGACCGGCACCGGCGGCTGCGCCGCCTACGATGTGGTACTTATCCTGAAGCGCGGCCGCCATGCCGTAACAGGCTGCCAGGTTAAACTGACCGCCGAACGGGCGGAGGCCGATCCCAAGGTCTTCACCAAAATTCATTTCGCCTTCACCGTCACGGGCAAGGGCCTGCCCACCGCCGCGGTCGAGCGCGCCGTGCAGCTGTCGCACGAGAAATACTGCTCGGCCAGCGCCATGCTGGCCAAGACCGCCGAGATCACGCATTCGACCACGGTCGTCGAAGCCTAGCCGCGGGCCGCTCCGGCGCTCGCGCCACCACTACAGATACATCAGATACTCATGCATCAGTACGAAGATTTCATGCGCCATGTCTACGAACATGGCATTGCCAAGACCGACAGGACCGGCACCGGAACGCGCTCCGTGTTCGGCCACCAGATGCGCTTCGACCTTGCCGAAGGCTTCCCCCTGATCACCAGCAAGAAGCTGCATACCAAAAGCATTTTCATCGAATTGCTGTGGTTTCTTCGCGGCGACTCGAACGTGCGCTGGCTGCAAGAGCAAGGCGTAAGCATCTGGAACGAATGGGCCGACGAAAACGGCGACCTGGGACCGGTATACGGCGTGCAGTGGCGGTCGTGGCCCACACCCAATGGCGGGCATATCGACCAGATATCGCAGTTGCTGGACCAGATACGCAAAAACCCCGACTCCCGCCGCCTGATCGTGTCGGCCTGGAACGTGGCGGAAATCCCCAATATGGCCCTGCCGCCCTGCCATGCCTTCTTCCAGTTCTATGTGGCTAACGGCAAGCTGTCCTGCCAGCTGTATCAACGCAGCGCCGACATCTTCCTGGGCGTGCCCTTCAATATTGCCAGCTATGCCTTGCTGACCCACCTGGTGGCGCAGCAGTGCGACCTGGAAGTGGGCGACTTCATATGGACGGGCGGCGACTGCCACCTGTACAGCAACCATCTGGAACAGGTCGCCCTGCAACTGTCGCGCGAACCCTATCCCTACCCCAAACTGAACATCAAGCGCAAACCCGACTCCATCTTCGATTACGTCTACGACGATTTCGAAATTGTCGGCTATGAGTCGCACCCGCACATCAAGGCGCCTGTCGCCGTCTGACCCGCCCGTACCGGAACCGCATGCCCTCGCCCACCATACAGCTTGTCGTCGCTTACTCCAGAAACCGCGTCATAGGCCGCGACAACGCCCTGCCCTGGCGGCTTCCTTCCGACCTGGCGCATTTCAAGCGCACGACGCTGGGGCACCCCATCGTGATGGGCCGCAATACCTGGGAATCGCTGGGCAGGCCGCTGCCGGGCCGGCCCAACCTGGTCGTCAGCCGGAACCTCGCCTACCAGCCTGAAGGCGCCACGACATTTTCAACGCTGGAAGGGGCGCTTGCCGCCTGCGGCACGGCCGACAAGGCTTGCATCATAGGCGGCGAACAGTTGTTCCGCCACGCCCTGGACCTGGCCGATGAAATCGTCGCCACCGAAATCCACGCGGACATCGAAGGCGATACCTATTTTCCCGCGCTGGATCCCGCCGTATGGCAAGAGGTCGAACGGCTGCCGCAAGCGGAAGAAAACGGCCTGGCCTTCGATTTCGTCCGCTACACGCGGCGGCCCGGCGCATAAGCACTCGACCCAAGCACCTGTCTGCAAACCCTGTCTTCGAGGTGATCATGACCAGCCACGCCCCTCTTCCCGATCTGTCCAATCTTTGGATGCCCTTTACGGCGAACCGCCAGTTCAAGCAGCAGCCGCGACTGCTGACCCGGGCCAAGGGCATGTATTACTACGCGGCCGACGACCACGAGATCCTGGATGGCACATCGGGCCTGTGGTGCGTGAACGCGGGGCATGGGCGCCAGGAAATCGTCGATGCCATTTCGCGCCAGGCCGCCGAACTGGACTATGCGCCCAGCTTCCAATTGGGCCACGACATCTCCTTCCGCGCGGCCTCGGCCGTGGCCAGCCTGATGCCGGCCGGCATGGACCGCATCTTCTTCACGAACTCGGGTTCGGAATCCGTCGACACCGCGCTGAAGATCGCCCTGGCCTATCACCGGGCGCGCGGCGAGGGCCAGCGCACCCGCCTTATCGGCCGGGAACGCGGCTACCACGGCGTGGGCTTCGGCGGCATTTCGGTGGGCGGCATTTCAACCAACCGCAAGATGTTCTCCGGCGCGCTGCTGCCCGGCGTGGACCATCTGCCGCATACGCACGACCTGTCCAAGAACGCCAACTCGCGCGGGCAGCCTGCCTGGGGCGAGCACTTGGCCGACGAGCTGGAGCGCATCGTCGCCCTGCACGACGCATCCACCATCGCGGCTGTCATCGTCGAGCCGCTGGCCGGCTCCACCGGCGTCCTGATTCCGCCCAAAGGCTATCTGGAAAGGCTGCGCGCCATTACCGAGAAGCACGGCATACTGCTGATTTTCGACGAAGTGATCACGGGCTTCGGACGTCTGGGCGCCGCCACGGCCAGCGAGTTCCTGGGCGTGACGCCGGATTTGATGGCCTTGGCCAAAGGCATCAGCAATGCCAGCGTCCCGGCCGGCGCCGTGGCCGTGAAACGCGAGATCCACGACACCATCGTGAATGCATCGGCCAACGGCATCGAGTTCTTCCATGGCTACACGTACTCGGGCCATCCGCTGGCGATGGCGGCAATCATCGCGACGCTGGACATCTACAAGCGCGAACAGCTTTTCAAGCGTGCGCAGGGCCTGTCGAAGGTGTTCGAGGATGCGGCGCATCAGTTGGAAGGCGCGAAGCACGTGGTTGATGTACGGAACCTGGGGCTGGTCGCTGGTATAGAACTGACGCCTAGGCCGGGTGCGCCGGGCGCGCGTGCAGCGGAGGTATTTGCCAAGTGCTTCGACCAGGGGTTGATGGTGCGCTACACCGGGGACATCCTGGCGATATCGCCGCCGCTGATTATCGAGGAAGGCCAGATCTCGGAGATATTCGGGAAGATTGGAGATGTGTTGAAGACGGTTTCCTGATCGCCTTATCCCTGTATTCCGCTGTGGCTGGTTTGGTTTCTTGGCTGCATCGTCAGTTAACACGTAACTCGTGAACTGACTTCGTCTTCGCTTCGTACACGCCGCAGCCTGGGCCGGGGGCGATTCCGGCACGGCGTGCTTGTTTCCGCGTCTTCCTCGTACTGGCGGGCGTCGGCCGAACTCCCTGCGCGTCACTGCGTGCCGCTCCGGTCAGACAGCGGCCGACGACATCCCCCGCCCTCCCTTCGGAAGCACGCGGCGCACGCCTACCGCCGGAATCGCCCCCGGCCCAGGCTGCGGCTGCATCATGATAAGGTGGAAGAGATCAATTCTTTCTTGTAAGGGTCGACGTTGGCCCTGCCCTTAGATCTTTCAGGTATTGCTGGTAGAAGTCGATAAAGCTTCGGACTTTCGCCGGCACCTGCCGCCCAGGGGGATACACAGCATAAACGCCTGCGGATGGCAAAGACCATTTCGGCAGCAGACGGATAAGGCGTTTGGCATTGATTCCATCCTGCGCATTGAACTGATCCAAAATAGAGACTCCCACGTGCTGCTCAAGAACCGAACGCAGCGCTCTTGCCGAGTCGACACGGAAGCGTGACTTGACGTGAATGGTTGCTGTCTGCCCGCTGCTGGAGGAAAACTTCCACGTAAAGGGTGTTGGAAGCAGCGTAAGGGCAACCCAGTCAAGATCCTCCAGATCTTTCGGAGTCTCTGGATGCTTGATGCGCCGCAGATAGCCAGGCGAAGCGACGACGTACTGATCGAACTCGCCCAGTTTCACGGCGTGGAGCGACGAATCCTGAAGCCAGCCCAGGCGGATGGCAATGTCAAATCCTTCCTCGACCAGGTCCACGACGCGATCCGTTGTGCGCAGATCTACGACAAGATGCGGGTGGCGCTGCGCAAAGGCGGCCATGGCTGGAGCCAGTGTCAGCGCCACGTGGTCAGCCGTGCTGCTGATGCGGAGCGTGCCCGCCAGTTCCTTCGTGTCGAATGCGGCGCGCTCGATCGCTTCGGTCAGCCCTTGCAGCAACGGCCGGCATTCCTCATACAGCGCTTGCCCGGCATCGGTCATTGCCACTGTCCGGGTTGTGCGGCTAAAAAGCGCCACGCCCAGCTTCGATTCAAGGCGGCTGATTTCGACGCTGACCTTGGGTGTCGCGACGCCAAGCCGCTGCGCGGCGGCGGTGAATCCGCCCGCTTCCGCCACAGCCTCGAATACCAAGAGATCGTTCAGATCAATTCTTCCTGGGAGCGCCATAAACCACCCAATTATTATTAAATCAATAAAGGTGAATTATTGATTAATCTATTTTTCTATTCAATGGTTTCGGTGATGATGCTACACATCGGCGGATCGGAATTAGCCGCGATTATTCATCAATACCACGGAGAAATAGTATGAAAATTGCAATTATCGGTGCCACGGGGTTTGTCGGGTCGGCGTTGCTGAAAGAGGCTGTCGCGCGTGGGCATGAAATTACCGCGCTTGTGTCCAGCCCAAGCAAGGTCCCCGCTTCCGACAAGGTGGTCGCATTGCAAGCCGACGTCATGGCACAAGACGGCTTGGCCGACAAGCTGACCGGCCATGATGCGGTCATCAGCGCATTCAGCGGCCATGTGCAAGCCGACGTGCTGGGCTATTACGTCAAAGGCATGCAAACGATAATTTCCGCCGTCAAGCAGGCGGCAGTACCGCGCCTGCTGGTCGTTGGCGGCGCCGGCGGCCTGGAAGTCGCGCCGGGTGTACAGTTGCTCGATACGCCGACATTTCCTGCTCAATGGAAAGGCACGGCGGAAGGCGCGCGCCAGGCCCTGGATCTGCTGCGCAATGAGCCGGAGCTGAACTGGACGGTATTGGCGCCCTCGGCCCACCTTGAACCGGGCCGGCGCACTGGCAAGTTCCGCATCGGCAAGGACCAGCTGCTGGCCGATAATGCCGGCGAGAGCCGTATTTCTCTTGAGGATTACGCCGTTGCGATGATGGATGAACTTGAACAGCCCGCGCATCCACGCAGTCGCTTCACAGTAGGCTATTGATTATTGAATGAAAATGCGACAGTTGTACCCGACACCTAACAGGCGGTTAAACGGAGGCAAACGATGACACGAGTTCGCGTTGAGGGCTTCACCATTTCGCTCGATGGATACGGGGCGGGTCCTAATCAAGACATCGACAATCCACTTGGCGTCGGCGGAACAGAGCTGCACCAATGGCTGCTTCCAACACGCACGTTCCAGTGGGCCTTGTTCGGCAACGATGGCGGTACGGTCGGGATTGACGACGACTTCGCCGCCCGCGGCTTTCGGGATGTTGGCGCCTGGATTCTCGGCAGGAATATGTTCGGCCCCATTCGCGGGGACTGGCCGGACACCAACTGGAAAGGCTGGTGGGGAGACAATCCACCATACCACGTTCCAGCCTTTATCTTGACCCACCATGCCCGGCCGTCCATCGAGATGGAAGGCGGCACGACGTTCCATTTCATAACAGGCGGCATTCATGAAGCGCTGGACCGCGCACGCGAGGCCGCGGCCGGAATGGACGTGCGGATCGGCGGTGGGCCGGACACAATACGGCAATATCTTCGCGAGGGCCTCATAGATGAACTGCACATTGCTATCGCGCCGGTCCTGCTCGGCCGGGGGGAATCGCTGTACGAAGGGATCGACCTGCGGGCTCTGGGATACGAATGCGTTGAATTCGTAGCGTCGGAGAAGGCCACCCATGTCGTCCTCCGGCGCCAAGGACACAGCGGCGCCTGACGATGGGCGACCCGCCGAACACCCGGCCACATCAGAGTGCCGAATGGTCCTTTATTGCATCCTCCAGTGCCGGCTTTAGTCCAAGAAAGCGCTCGTCGATGGCTGCGGGGTTGTCGCGGTTCAGGGCGATCATTTGCGCACGGGTATCTCCGCCACGGATGACCTCGAAGGCTTCGGACTCGATTCCCGCGACGATGGCGTCGGCCACGGCAGAGGCCGGCTCGCGCGAGAAGCCAAGCTCGGGACCTGCCCGGTTGGATTTCATCATCGGTGTGTCTGTGCCGCCCGGATAGACGGTCAGGACGTGTATGCCTTCGCCTTTCAGTTCGCGCCGCATCGATTCGCCAAAACGGGCAAGGCCGGCTTTCACGGCGGCGTAGGTTGCGTAGAACGGCGCGCCGATCAAGGCAATGCCGGAAGACACATTCACCACCATTGCTCCGCCGCTGGCACGCAGCGCCGGCAAGGCGGTACGCGTCAGCATGATCGGCCCCACGAGATTGACATCTATCATGGCCTGGAGCTCGGCTTCCGCGGTGTTCTCCAGCCTTCCCGCCCTGACGCCACCCGCGTTGTTGACAAGGATATCAAGTCCGCCAAGCGCATCCAAAGTCTCTTTGATCGTGGCCGCGCGCCCCTCTGCCGTCGACACATCGGCGGCGATACCGCGAACGACGGAGCCGCCAGACTGAAGCGCCTGGACTGCTGTTGCGACAGCATTAGGGCGACGGCCGCTGATAGCGACTTTTGCACCTTTGGCCAGCAAGGCTTGGGCCAGAGCGAAACCAATGCCGCTTGCGCCACCGGTGATCAGGATGCGTGCACCGTTGATATTCATGACTGCCCTCCCAGCTTGTCCTGGGTTTTCGTATTGAAGTCGTCGGCATCGTGGCGCTCGTGCAACTGAGACGACGGCTCCCCCGATACGCGGTTGACCTTGCGTCCCCGATTTACGGCGGGCCTTGCCAGTATCGCGTCGGCCCAACGCTGTACGTGCGTGTATTCGTGCACCGATAGAAATTCGGCTGCGCCGTATTGCCAGCCCTTGGCCAAGCCCCCATACCAGGGGAACACAGCGATGTCGGCAATGGTGTAGTCGCTGCCGCCCAGGTATTCGCTTTCGGCCAGGCGGCGATCCAGCACATCGAGCTGACGCTTGACCTCCATGGCATAGCGGTCGATGGCATACTCGATCTTGACGGGTGCGTAAGCATAGAAGTGGCCGAAGCCGCCGCCCAGATATGGCGCGCTACCCATCTGCCAGAATAGCCATGACAGGCACTCCGCGCGTTCGGGCTGGGTCGTCGGCAACAGGGCGCCGAATTTTTCAGCCAAATAGACCAGAATCGCGCCGGACTCGAATACCCGTACAGGCGCTGCGCCCGAACGGTCCATCAAGGCGGGAATCTTGGAATTCGGGTTGACTTCAACAAAGCCGCTGCCGAACTGATCGCCCTCGCCGATGCGGATCAACCAGGCGTCGTATTCCGCCCCGGTGTGCCCAAGGGCCAGCAGCTCTTCCAGCATGATCGTGACCTTCTGGCCATTCGGCGTGGCCAGGGAATAGAGTTGCAGTGGATGCCGTCCAACGGGCAATTCCTTTTCGTGTGTCGGCCCGGCCACTGGGCGGTTGACGCTTGCGAAGGCGCCGCCGTTGGGTTTGTTCCAGGTCCAGACGGCTGGCGGTGTGTAATCGGTAACATTCGTCATGCTTTCATCTCCATGGATGCGTGTGTCTGCTTCAGGCGGCGGAAGGATAGTTGGACGGGTACAGGGACCGTCTTGTTTCTTCATCGTTGGCCCGCTTGAAAGCATGGTCCTTACCCACCTCGCGCGCGCGGGCAGCTGCTGGTCGCGCATCGACATTCAGAAAAAGTCGCCTGAGGTTGGGGAACGGTTCAAGGGGATCATCCGCCCCCTTCCGCACGCGCGCCGCGCGATCCAGCCATCCCCATGCCGACATATCGGCAATCGTATAGGTATCGCCGGCGATGAACTCACGCCCTTCCAGGTGATCGTTCAGCACTTGATAGTGGCGCTCGGCCTCGCGCCGGTAACGCGTGACGGCGTAATCCAGGCCCTCGGGCGCGGCGAACTGGAAGTGCACGGCCTGGCCGGAGAACGGCCCCAGGCCGGAAGCAATGAACAGCAACCAGGAAAGCAGTTCCGGCCGGTCTGTCGGCGCCCCCAGGAAGCCGCCCGTTTTTTCGGCAAGATAGATCAGGATCGCGGTGGAGTCGAACACACGCGCTTCGCGGCCGCCCGGCCCGTCCGGATCGACGATCGCCGGCACCTTCCCATTGGGATTGATCCTCCGAAAAGCCGGCGTATGTTGCTCCCCCTTGCTTGTGTCGACGGGGATCAATTCGTAAGGCAGGCCGGACTCTTCCAGAAAGAGCGCAATCTTTGCCGGATTGGGCGTAGGGTGAAAATAGAAATGGATCATGCATATATCCTTTATCTGTGACGAAGGCGGCCGGTTGGCGGAATTCATCGACGGCGAAAAGCAACACCCTGGATGTAAAACCAAGTTCGAGATTTATTTTAGTTCATGTGTTCTATAATGACATACAACGCTGAAAAAGTTAAGGCGTTTGAAGTGCGAGAAACAAAAGGGGGAAGGCGGATGGCGCGGCCACGGGAGTTCGACGAAGAAATAGTGCTCGACAAGGCGGTTCAATGTTTTTGGAACCAGGGTTACGAGGCTACCTCGATACGGGACCTGATCAATGAAACGGGCCTGACCGGAGCGAGCCTGTACAACGCATTTGGCGACAAGCGGGCACTCTATCAAAGAGCGCTGGATCACTATGTCAATTGCAGCGTTGCGCAGCGCATCCAGTCGTGCGATGCACTGCCGCCTCGCGAGGCGATAGACGCATTCTTCGCCGATATCATCCAGCGCTCGCTAAGCGATCCTCAGCATAAGGGATGCATGCTGGTCAACGCCGCCCTTGAGCTGGCCCCGCACGACCCTGAGTTTCAAGAAATCGTCGCCGGCGTTCTAAAGCAGATCGAACGATTCTTTTTTGAGCATTTAAGCGCGGGACAGGCCAACGGGAGCATAGGAAAATCCATGCCGCCGGACATCCTGGCCAAGCATCTTCTTGGAGTTCTGATGGGAGTGCGTGTTCTGGCGCGGGTACGGCCCGAGCCCGAACTACTAAAGGGCATCGTAGCGCCTGCCCTGGCCCTTCTGGACGCCTCCGGCACACCATGACGCCCAGGCTTTCGCCGCGGCCAACAGGAGATAAACGTGAATTCGATTCGTGCATGCGTCTTTGACGCCTATGGCACTTTGCTGGACGTCCATTCCGCCGTCATGGGGAACGCAGACAAAGTGGGGGATAGCGCCGAGGCACTCTCGGCCCTCTGGCGTCAGCGCCAGCTTGAATATTCATGGACCCGCGGAGTAATGGGAAAATATGCGGACTTCTGGCAACTGACCATTGAAGCATTGGACTTCGCCCTGCAGACTTATGGGCTTGAAGACCGGCCGGGCTTAAAAGAAAGCCTGTTGAACGCCTACTTCGAATTGAAAGCCTACCCGGATGCCGCCAAGAGCCTTGAAATGCTGAAGGCTGAAGGCTATATCACCGCGATCTTGTCCAACGGAAATAATGACATGCTGCAGGGCGCGATAAGCGCCGGCAATCTTGGCGGCTTGCTGGATGACTGCATTTCCGCCGACGACATCAAGACCTATAAGCCCGACCCCAGCGTCTATCAACTGGCATGCGACCGTCTAGATGTGCGCCCCCACGAGGTTTGCTTCGTGTCGTCGAATGCGTGGGATGTGGCGGGCGCAGCGGCTTTCGGATTCAACGCCGTACGCATCAACAGGCAAGGCGCCCCGCTTGAGTACCATTGCGCCCCATCGAAGCATCAGTTAAAGGCGCTGTCCGAGTTGCCGCTACTGCTTTCGCAATTTCGCACATGAAACCTTAATGGGCCGCGCTTTGTAGAGCTAGTGCCATCACGACTCATCAGCCGACCTTGACCAAGTCCTTGAAGATCAGTCGGCCCCAGGTGTTTCCGCGCGCCTGCACAAGCAGTCCACCTTCCGCAAGCCCGCCAAGCGTGATCGGCGAGAAACCCAGATTTTCCGCCAGCCCAGCGATCTCCTCGGCCGCGTCGTCATCGTCGCTCGACAGGAATACGACTCTCCTGCCACCATGCACGGCCGTATCCTGGCCGAGAACGGAAGCGGCCAAATGGTTGAAGCCTTTAACCAGTCTTCCACCAGTGAAGGCCTGCGCGATGATCTTGGAAGAAGGCTGCCCTCCCAGTTCTTCAGGCGGCACGCCGTAGGCATTGGTCACATCGACGATGGTCTTTCCCTTCCAGGTAGACAGCGCCTTGGCGACATCCCGGTGGGACTCGTAACGGACAGCCAAGAAGATGATGTCCGCCTTGACCGCTTCCGCCAGTGTTTTGGGAGTGATCCCGGGTCCGATCGCGGCCGCGGCGGATGCAAAGCTTTCCGGGTCGCGGGTGGTTGCAACGGATACCTCGATGCCGCTGCGGGCAAACGCCGTGGCAAGAGCCTGGCCGACCTTGCCGAAGCCAATAATTGCATAACTCATATATTTTCCTTTTGGTTGCAGCGCCCTGCGGGTTTCAGCTATCGGCTGGAGTGGCCGGCAGAGCGCCTTATGTCAGATTTGCGCCAGGCCGCCGTCCACGGCGAGCTCGCTGGCGGTCATGAAACTGCTGTCCTGCGACGCGAGAAACGCAGCCGCCGCTCCGATCTCCGCCGGTTCGGCCATGCGCTGGAGCGGATTCATCGAGGCGAAGGCCTTCAAGCCCTCCTCGCCTACCGCTTCTTTCGCGAGTTCGGTTGCCGTCGGCCCGGGCGAAAGCACATTTACCCGGATGCCGGAGCCCTTCAGGTCCTCTGCCCAGGTCCGCGCCAGGTTGCGCACTGCCGCCTTGCTCGCGCTGTAGACGCTGAATGCCGGCGCGCCCGTCGTGCCGGCGCTCGAGCCAGTGAGGATGATCGAACCGCCCTCGCCCATCAAGGGCAGCGCCTTCTGGACCGTGAAAATCGAACCCTTCACATTGGTGTCGAAGGTTTCATCAATGTGCTCGGCGGTGATCTTGCCCAGCGGAAGCAGGCCCCCCGTCCCGGCATTGGCGAAGACGATGTCGAGGGTTCCGCGCTCGGCCTTCACCGCCGCATATAACCGGTCCAGGTCGTCCGGATCGGAGACCGAGCCCTTCACCGCACGGGCGTTGGGCCCGAGGTCGGCCACGGCGGCATCAAGCGCTTCCTGCCGGCGTCCGAAAATGAAGACGAAGGCGCCCTCGTCGATAAAGCGTTTTGCCGCGGCGCGGCCTATGCCGGTAGCGCCGCCGGTGATCACGGCGGTCTTTCCATTAAGTCTGTTCATGGTGTGTCGCCAAGTCGGCGTCCTATATTGAAACTAAAGAACAGTCTAGAACCCTTGACACATCAAGACAATTGACGAAAAATCGATAAATTCAATCTATTATTTAGATTAATATGCTCGACAATGTCACCATCAACCAGTTGCGTGCGTTCGTTGCGGTATGCGATCAGGGAAGCTTTTCAGGTGCGGCGCGGAAACTCAGGCGCGCACAGTCAGCCATCAGCCATGCGATCAAGGCGCTGGAAAGCGCATTTGATGTCGAGCTGTTCGAGCGAAACACACGGAAGGCGCAGCTCACCGCGGCGGGGCACAGCCTCTTGCCGGACGCGCGGGCGGTGATCTCACGCACGGAAGAGATGAAGAACCGCGCCAGCTCTATAGCCAGCGCCGGGGCGCCACAGCTTTCGGTTGCTATCGATGCCTACTTCCCGCGCGCCCACCTGATCGACTGCTTGATGACGCTGCAAGCGGAGTTCCACACCGCAGTGATCGACCTGCGAATCACAACCATGCAAGGCGGTGAGAACCTGGTGCTCGAAGGGGTGTGTGCTCTGGCTGTGACGATCAACAACGTGCCCGAGGTAAACCCGGATGCCATAGAGCGCCACTGGCTGTGCGAGGCGGACATGGTGACGGTCTGCGCGCCATCTCACCCGCTCGCTTCGATACTGAAACCCGTCCCGATGGACGAGTTTGCTCGACATGTTCAGGTCGTCGTTACGGACAACCAGCCGCAATGGGAAAAGACCCAACAAGGCGTCGCCGGCAAGCGCCAGTGGCTGGTCAATGATCTGGGCGCCAAACGCGATCTCCTCAAGGCCGGCCTGGGCTGGGGGCACTTGCCACGACATCTGGTTGGCGATGATCTAGCGAACGGACAGCTCGTCGAACTTGAACGCCGTGCCTGGCACCTCGGTTCGCTTACGTTCATGGTCTCGCAACGACGGGGGCATGATCTTTCTCCATGTGAGTTGCGGATGGTTGAGCTGCTGGGTGAGCCTGAGTGCAGTTCAAAGCCGGGCGGCGTTCAGTTTCAGGGAAGGATGTAAAAGCCTGAAGGCCTCGGACATCCGCAAAGCAGATCAACGACAGTCTGCTTTCGGCTGCGGATTCAGCCGGTGGATGCAACATACTAAACGCTACATAAGAAGCAGAAGGAGTGTTGCAGATGAAGAAGCGGCCTCGAATCTACTATACGGAGACTAGAAAGCTCTGATGTGGGAACGCTGGCGTAAGGGCGAATCACTTCAGCAGATCGCCCAGCTGTTTGATCGAAACCACTCGTCGATCCAGCGGATTCTTGCGGAGACTGGCGGCATACAACCAGTGCCAAGATGTCGATCCGGTCGGGCGCTGACGTTAGCCGAGCGCGAAGAGATCTCGCGGGGCCTGATTGCGGGCCACTCGATCCGCTCGATTGCCATGAGGCTCAAGCGGGCGCCCTCCACGATCAGCAGGGAAGTCAGTCGTAACGGCGGGTCATCGGATTATCGTGCGAGCTTGGCGGATCACGCCGCGTGGAACAGAGCTCTTCGTCCCAAGACGTGCAAATTGGCAGACAATCGAAACCTAGCGCACCTTGTGGCCTGGAAGCTCCAGCTACAGTGGTCACCGGAGCAGATCGCCGGCTGGTTGAAGTGCGCCTATCCGGACAACGAGGAACATCAGGTGTCTCACGAAACCATCTATCGCACGCTCTTTATTCAGGCGTGCGGCGCACTGAAGAAGGAATTGCTGGCGCACTTGCGACGTACGCGACTCATGCGTCGCTCCCGTCATCATACGCAGAAGACAGACAACCATGGCCGGATCGTCGATGCTGTCTCGATCAGCGAACGGCCCGCTTCAGCGGAAGACCGCGCGGTTCCTGGGCATTGGGAAGGAGACTTGCTATTTGGCAGCAGTAACAGCCAGATTGCGACTCTGGTGGAGCGTCAGACGCGCTATGTCATGCTGGTGAAGGTGACAGGCAAAGATACTGAGACGGTGGTCAATGGGTTGATCAAGCATGCCCGACAACTGCCACGGGAACTCTATAAGTCGCTCACCTGGAATCGGGGCAAGGAGATGGCCGATCACAAGCGTTTCACTCTGGCTACGGATATTAAGGTGTTTTTCCGCGACCCCCAAATCCCTGGCAACGGGGGACCAATGAGAACACCAACGGTCTTGTGCGGCAGTATTTGCCAAAGGGAATTGACCTGTCTGATTACTCACAAGCTAAGCTCAACGCTATCGCGAGGCGATTGAATGAGCGTCCGAGAAAAACCTTAAACTACGAAACACCAGCCCAACGATTTAACCAGACCGTTGCACCTACCGGTTGAATCCACAGCCATGAGTAGCCATTAATGGCCTTCCTAATTTGACCGCTTCGGGCTGGGAAGAGTTAGTCATGAACGACTGGTAACATGTCGTCAAAGGGAGGCGCCAACCCTTACCTCAGATTGGATGTCAAAACTAACCACCTCGGGGATGCTTGTGGCTGGAACTTCTGATTTTATCAAGGCTGACTTTTCGGGAACGCTTTTCCCGATGAAGACCAATTTGATCGTTTTGGAGCACTACGAGAATGAACTGGCCGAGTACATCACGACTCGAGTTTTGTCAGATGCACATCCTGCGGACAACTTCTTACCGCAGCAACGCGTGCATGCAACGAAGCCTCGCGGACATCTTCGCCGCACGGTCAAGCTTGACCCAGTGGCCGAATATTTTATGTACGATATCGTATATAGAAACCGGGCCATCTTTCGTTCCCAAGTGAGTTTCGAACGCAGAAGCTTTGGATACAATTTTAAGGATGGAGGCCACGTCCCCGTCCATACCGCCTACACCGAGTACAAGTTAAGCCTTACTGAGCTCGCGGCCAAGCACTCGCATCGTTTGCAATTCGACATTGCCTCGTACTTCAACACCCTGTACCACCACGACATCTCACACTGGTTCGCCGGCAGAACAACGGTAACTGAGGCGGACTCTGCAGCGATAGGCAAATTTTTCCGTGAGATCAACGCCGGTCGAAGCGTTGACTTTCTTCCCCACGGGATTTATCCGGCAAAGATGATTGGGAACGAATTTCTGAAGTTCGTCGACCTGTCTGGCGTTCTGAAATCCGCTGCAATCTCGAGATTCATGGATGACTTCAATCTGTTTGACGACGATCCGTCAGTGTTGCGGCAAGATTTCTTCCGTATTCAACAACTTCTTGGTCAATTTGGCCTCAATGTGAACCCAAGCAAAACGCACTTTGACAAGAGCGTCGACAGCGTCGAAGACACGCTTTCCGCGATTCACGAGTCGCTGATCGAAATCATCGAAGGCGTTGAGCTGGTAGAAGGCGCCTCTGGAGTTGACCTTGTAGAGATTGAGGAAGAGGTTGTGTCGGAACTCACAAAGGATCAAGTCACTTCGCTCCTCGCTCTACTCCGGGATGATTCGCTCGAAGAGGCCGACGCCGATCTCATTCTCGCGTTCCTACGCTTGCACAGCGACGACATTCTCGAGCATCTACCAACCCTGCTCCGCAAGTTCCCGAATCTTGTCAAGCACCTCTATTCACTCTGCGCAACGATCACAGACAAAGCGGCACTTGCAAGCATCCTGCTAGATTATCTTAAGACAGAGTCATATTTCGTCGAGTACCAATTATTCTGGCTTGCCTGCCTTGTAGAGGATCACCTACTTGGAGCAGGTTGCTACGGGCAAGTTCTCTTACGGCTCTACGAGTTGTCTCAGGACTTTCGAATCGCACGGGCCAAGGTACTGGAGATCCCGGAGCAAGGCTTCGGCCTGAAGGAACTGAGAAGTGAGTACCTAAAGTCGGGGCAATCAGATTGGCTCTCGTGGGCATCGGCCGCCGGAACCCGAACATTGAAGAAGGCCGAGCGCAACTACGCTCTGGACTATTTCTCCAAATGCTCGCCGCTGAACTTCATAGTGGCTGAAAGCGTCAAGCGGGTTTAACGAAATAGCTGCCAATCCCTCGCTCAATCACCGATTTGTTATGGAAGACCGCGAACGGTGGCGTGCGGTGTTCGTCACGTCGTTGAACTATTGAGCTGGTGCCGCCCACCGCCGTGGTCGAGGTTATCTGGAGCGTTGAATGGCAACTTTGCGGCTTTAACTTGAGCCGTACGGACAACGGCTCCTGCTGCACGTCACCCATTGGCTGACTTAGCTCGAACGGCGGCAATGTACTGCCTATCGCACCCCAGCCAACCCAGCCAAGCCCGATGGCGCTTCATGTCACGAGTCTCTGTACTTCGATTTGATGCCGTCGAGTCTGCACGACTGCTCCGCCTTCTACCGCGTGAATCGCCCGGATCGGGTCTCGCGCCGTCAATTCACCGACTTTCACACCAGCCTCCGTGAACCACTGAAGCCGCTTGCCCGAGAGCAACCCAAATCCGGTGTGCGAAACAAGCAGCCGACCCTGTCTGAAGACATCGAGGAGAGCCACGAGCTTCGTTTTGTTTTCGACGACGTAGAGCCGGGTGGGCGTGAGGAAGTAGGTGTACCGACCAACGCCTATGATCTCGCTCGGACAAGTTCCGATGTCGTACACTACCTCAGGCAGCCCCTTCTGTGAAACCAGGATGACCTTACCCGAGTAGGTTGCGAGGTAGGCTCCACCGTCGGCAGCAAAGCTAGCCGCGTAGACCCAATCTTGAGGAGTTCCTCCAGTTATCGTTATCTCTAATCGAAATTCCTCCAACTCCACAACATGGTCGGGAGCCGTTCGAGCAAAATAGGTGGCGTCTGACTCCTCGAATCCGAGCGTAGTCGGATCGACACCGGTCAGAATCTCGAATGCCCTGTTGAGGGACTTCATTTTCTCAGTGGCAGTTGGATCGCCAGGATTGCGATCGGGATGGTGGACTTGTGCCAATTTGCGGTACTTCCGCTTGATGTCCGCAGGATCGACTGGCAGCGACAACCCAAAAAGCCGCAACGCATCCTCAACATCTTGCCCCGCTCCGAAGCGCTCACTCCGACCCACGACACGCTTCCAGCCTTCCTTAAGAGGCATCACGACCCCCCACACTGCGACGCCCGCAGTCGTGCAGCACCATGCCTCGTCGGCTAATGTGAAAAGGTACCGGTCTCCCTCGGGAGCAAAATCTACGGCCCGCACTTGGGACTTGAACTCCCCCCAGTAGTTCGTTTTGATAGTCCGGAAGTGATCTACGACGCGGGGGTCCTCGCGAAGATTGGACTCGGCGATGATGTTCAGCTCTGCGTCGTAGATGTGAAGAACCCCGCTGGAGTCCATGATAGCGATGCTGGAACCGACGGCAGCGGCCCCAGTGTGATAGACATCATGTAGCAGAGCCTTCTCGCCAACAAAGAGGCCGTATCGGCCAATTCGGCGAAGTACGCTTTTTACCTCCGGCCGATCCTCGCTGGCAGCGCGGTCAATCAGCCAGATCCCGGTCGCATCCATGGCAGCAATCTCGAGAGTGGAATCGGGTTGCTCATTGCTCTGCAGTTTTCGTTCGCCCGTAAGTGTCCAAGGAGCGTCATCCGATACCGTGAATAATGGCATTGATGAAGGGTTGGAAACTTCTACAGGTTTATGGTCATGTTTTTTACCCGCCTTGTCCATCAGCCCAAGGATGCGATTGAAACGGCGGCGATCAACGTCCTTTACGTGATCGGGAACCAGCTCAAACATCTCGACGCATTGCTTCGCCGCCGCCCCCAACTGCCCAGACTTCGTTCGCTGGACGATGAGTTTGGAATAAGCTTTTGCTATGACCTCTCCGACGCGGCCTTGTCGCTGAACTGGGGAAAGGCTGACAGCGAGCTTTACGACCTTGGTATTTTGGCCCTTGAATCCGGCCTGAAAAATTGGGCCCATCAATGGATCGTTGTACTCACGATGAAACTCGTCACGACCGTCGACCTCCCAAATTGGCGGTGATGGCGGTAGCGGAATGTACTCTGCTTGAGACCAATCTAGTGCGGTCGGCGGCTCCCGCCTGCCAGATGCCTTCTTCGAATCGGAGATCAGGGCCCTCATTTCCAAGGACTCCAGGGGCACTTCCGCCTTTGTCTTTCCGAGCAATTTCGAGAGGAAGCCAGTCATCCATCATCTCCAGATATTGAATCGCCATTTTCCCTATTAGACCCGTTTGGATCGTGAGCTGCCATAGTCGACAAAAAAGTCGGCCCTGAACCAGTCACCTTGTCCACAGGATTGCGGAGGCTGCATTAGAGGTCTTTAGCAATAAATAGGGTCAGCTCACCAGCCCAAGCGCCTACACCTTCGATCTCCAATTGAAAACGGAAGGGAGCCCACCCATCAGCACCGCAAGCGTCCAATTGCTCAACGAGCACTACCTTTTGTATACATTTCAAGGGGGTCACAGGTTTCTCGGAGCCGACACCCGCATGGGGAATGCATGCCATTCTAATGGTCTCAAGCTTTATCAGCTGCGGCAGCCAGGGAGAACCAACAAACTCCTTCGAATACTCTCCAATTCTCGTGCCGTAATTGAGGCTAAAAAATACCTCACCGCGCCTCGTGGATAAGCACATCTTTATTGTCTGCGACAGAGCCTCAAATCCAGATATGGTGGCGAGATCACCGTTCTCCACAAAAAGATCATGCTTGTCATCCAGCGCCAAGCTCCTTGGTAGCTTATGAGCGTCGATACGCGGATAGCTCTCCATCACTGTGACCGTGATGAAATGGCAGTTCTCCATTTTTCGCCAGCTAGGAGCCTTAGATAGCTGGCGCCCATCCCCTATTGCATTGACCAAAACATATTGATCATAAGGGTCGACAGTATCGAATCGCTCGCTGAACTTAATCAAGGCTCCTAGGTCGCCCACAAAGAAGTTATCCAGGCGGAATGACCACGCTTGCGCCTCCACCGAAACGAGCTCACCCAAGAATATGATGTCTGGGCCTAAAGCAATAAAATCCGAAGTCATCGAAGAGCAAACTCTTCCACTCATCTCACTACGCAATTTATCCTCGTGCTCCTCCTTCATCTTATGGAGGGCCTCGACGGGGTACGCGACAGGATTCACATCAATCAACCGACTATGCGTTTGGCATAGCCAAATACCGTTACGAATGTGCGTGCGCTCGGCCGAGGTCATGTTTTCGTCGTACCTCGCTCCTCCCAGCGAGGCTGCGGAAATATGCGCTGCCACCCCGATACTAATATGCTTATCCAGCGCTTCATCACTTGGGCCCGCAGTGGGAATTCCGCAATCTGTAAATGAACAACGATATCCTGCTCGCAACGCAAGTGTGTTCCTGGTTGTTTGACTGAAGTCGTCGCGGGTTGGTTTACCTCCCAGACTAGAGTCGCCGCTTTTTTTGTTGACCATACTTTTCCTATCCGTCCGCCAGTAATCATCATACTTGCGTTGCCCAATACCGACTGTTCGCTACAGCCGCCTACCTTGCGTACAAGAGCCTAAATAACCCAACTGACGAAACAATCCTCAGCCCTCTTGGCATGCTGGTATATACCTGCAAGTCGAGGTGCGCTCGCTTGCATTGAAGCGCCGTAACTACCAGGCCTGACATGCAATGTCAGATGCGTTGGAGTTGTGAGCTTGCAGCTACCGCTTTCGAGCCATGAGCGGGTCATTCGCCACGTCCCTAAAGTGGCATAAGCTTTAACTATGGTCGGGCATGTTTAGGCTGCAGCATCCATCCGTCATGTTCTTCGCACCAATCATAAAGAATAATTATCTGTTCTATCTCATAGAGAGCGCGAAACAAATCTCCATACAGCTTGCGGTAGCTGAATTCACCTATGGATTGAGTGATTAAATTATTCACCAAGAATTCATCCGCCATATTGTTCCGATGCTCAACCACACTCTCCAAGAACCTGATGAAATCAGGTCGCAAGCCTCGATCTCTGAGTGCATTCTTCTTTTCCCAAGAGTCAAGTGCTCCACGCTATCTGTGGGGGCGTTGAATCTATGCATGAGAAGACCTTTTAAACCAAACTCGAGTATCTGAGCCCTCCCCATAAATATTGCGTATTGCTCGAGGAGCGGTCGATTTTCATACTCGGCTAGCTTGACATTAACTCGCGCCTTTATCGAGTTTTCGGTCATGCTTGCAGCGTCATTCATCTTGATTCTCCGTAGAATTGCTTTACTCGGAAGGCTATTCGTTAAAACATTCTTGTTGCAGGCTCACCAAATGTCCGCCGATCAGCACTATCATTGCATGGGACGAAAGTCTGCCGGAATAGGCTCGCTAGCCTGAAGCGACTATATCAACTGCGAATAGAACACAGGAACGTACGAGCCCAATCAAACTGTCAAAAGTATGGATTGCAACCCAGAGTCTCCTACCATTGCGAAGGACGTTGTCAAGCGTGCTCAGCACCACATTGAGTTTGTTTGCCGGCAACTCCTTCGATTTGCAAAAATGCCAGTCGATGAGCGGATGGCCTACTTGCGAAAGCATCCCAACGAATCCTTTTGCCATATTCCACATCCCAATGGGAGTGGTCATATCCAATGTGGCGGTCTCGCCTGGAACAAGTTAGGAGCGCTTACGGATCTAGTGCTCGATTTAGATCGCGGCCTCGCCCGCCGTGTTGGTCGCCAGCGTGCTAGAAGCGCAGTGATTGATGCCTTCGTAAAGCTGGTGTTGCAGGAGGCTCGTGAGGACAATCAAGAAACTGCAGTGTTGCTGCTTCAAGATACCTTGGCAGCATTGAGGCAATCCCTTATTGTCACCGAACATTATTTGCCATGTGTACTGTTCCCAGAAGGTGCTCCGGACGAGTTCCGTGTTGGGCCCGTCACTTTTACCCGGAGAGGGAAGTTCTTCAAAGATAGAAAGTTGGTGCTTAGGTGCAGCGTCGAAGCAGAGACAGCGGCTCATATCGAGTATGTGAATGCAGCGGTCGCACGCGGATTTTCGCGAGAACGTGCGTACAGTGAAGTTGAATCACGACAGCTCATCCGCAAGCTTCAGGCGCGTGCTATCAAGACTTACCGGGGATATCCGTGGATTGCAAGCGTCAAAGTAACTGATTGCGATAAAGTGACCTCTAAAGAGCGTGCTGTTCATGCCGTTGAGATGGCGATTCATGTTGTCCGTGTCCTCTTAGGTACTGAGCCGACTCGGAAAATTAGACACGCATGGTCGCAAAGCGATGCCCTACAGACGGCACATCTGTATGCCGATGCCCATGGCGTGATTCACTCAAGCATCGGTATGAATACTTCAGGGCCGGTTGGTACGGAAAACTGGTACGAAGCATTGATGCAGGGCTCCAATGAACTAGCAGTTTTTGGTTCTGCTTTGACATCGATCGTCGACCCCGTAGATATCCAGCATCTTCGCCAGAGGCTGATCGACGCAATTAATTGGTTTGGAGACGCTGCAACGGATTCAAATGCATCAGCGAGTATCGTTAAATACGTATCAGCGATCGAACGATTGTTCTTCGGAAAATTCGAGCCAGGGCGTAAAAAAATATTTGCAGGCCGGGTTAAGAGTGTTTTGGAGGCGTTCGGTTGCAATGAGGATCACCGTGTCCATGAGCAGGCTCTAGCGGTATATAAAACTCGTTCGGTCTTGGTGCATGGCGAGAACTTTCCCACAGAAGATGAGTTGCATAAAGTCGAGCGCTTAGCTGCAGCACTGAGCCGAATGTGCCTCCTATGCTCAACGCAGCTTTATCCGATGATGTCACAGGCATTCGACAACCCGGATCCGACCAAGCTAGAAGAGGCCATGAAACGTATTGGCAGCGAAGGATTAGACTGGCTGGTGGATGCAGCAGGCCTCAGCAAGTGACTTCACTTCATTGGCCCGCGCCTTGGCACGGGAAATATGTAGTCTTTAGCCCTCTATCCCCAAACCGTTCTCGACTAAGGTGCATTCGTTGACTTCAATCGGCCAGAAGCGGAAGTTCAGCAAGCGAAGTTCACTGCCTGCTCTGCAGCGTCTCCTGTCCTCTGATACCTTGCGGACGGGACATGACTATAGTCTGTGCTTGGACACCCAAAATAAACTGCAGGCAGACTAATGAATTTCGATAAAAAGTATTCGAAGAACCACGTGGACATTGATGTCCAGCGAGCTATCCTGGAGGTTGGAATGGCGGGTAATCCTCTCATAGCGATGCACGCGTTCCAGCATAACTGGTCTCTTCTGAAGGACTGGAGAATCATCTATGCCACTGAAGACAACTATGGCCCCTTCAAGTTGAGACGTCACAATTTTTCCAACAAAGGCTTTGTGTCAACACTATTCCGTGGAGTCTCTTTGGGTTATCGATCGCGAAGCTGCCACATCTGAGACGATAAATATTTACATGGGCACTGCAACCTTTGTCGATTCCAATGCGGCCAGCTTCATCCAACGGCTGGCATACAGAGATGAACCGTCTGCGCAGTTGTTGGAATTCTGCAAGGCGATGTCTAACTATTTCCCTATTGACGAACTCTCACGGATCAATCCATATCTTTACCTTTGGGAAGCACAGCGTGACAAGGGAGCTAGGACTGTCACGGGCGTGCGCCAAACCATGGCTGCGCTTCACGCGATCAAGCTTATTCAGGGACCGCTCGACGCGCATTGGGGACAGACGTTCCGCGCTCACTATAGAGGGGAAGCAGAAGCTCACGCGGACCAGTTCCTAATGGAGTTTTACCGGGACATGGATTACACCGGCCAACTCATAGAAAACCAAGTCGACCTGGTGGAGGCAATGCTCACTAGAACAAAGATCATCGAGTATTCTTCGCAAAAGTCGTCACAGTCAAAGATGGAGGCACTCGTGCAGTTTATGCACGAGGAATTATCGACGCTAATGCTCCGCGAACTGATTGTCTGCGCTGACATTCTTTGCCGAGGTGGACTCTCGCAATTATCCCAGAAGCTACATGCTTTGCATGACAAACCCGCACCGCTCTCCTCGCTTAGAAATTGCGCCTGGGACCTCCATTTGCTGCGATCGATGGACAGTATGTCGAACTCGTCCAACGACGCCAGTCTGGGCGAATTTTACGTAGCAAATCTGATCACGTTCGACAGAGATCTGGCCGACACTCTTCGTTTGGCGGAATTGCGGGCGTTTGCGCTACATCGATCGTCTTCTATGTACTTTCCCATCTATAACGAATCGCTCGCTTCGTGGCTGGGGGCACGGGTTGGAGAAAGGCGTATGTCTGGGCTCAGCGACATCCTTTCGGAAGAAGGAGCCAATCTGCGCGCAAGTAGAAGGTCTCACAACTACATTCGAGAACTTCTCGAAGAGGATAGACGCAGACTGATCGACCTTCTCGCTCACAAGAAGCCCGGTCATGCTTAAAACAATGTCAGCATTTCGAGCGACTTCACGAGCGATAGAAAATGCACCATTACCTCGACCGTTTGTGCGCCGAATGGACTGGTCACATTGTTGGTAGTCCCACAGCAGCGCAGTTTTGCCTACGAGGCCTGTGCAATTTGAAATCACTGAGCAAACACGCGACGCGTTGGTGACATGGATACGCTACAAACAGCTGTGCGCTAATGATTTCATTTTCTCAAGCAGGATCCACGCATCTTTGCACTTTTCGACTAGGCAATACGCCCGGATAGTCGACGCCTGGGTGACTGCCATTGGTTTAGGCCCGACAGCATACGGAACACACAGTGCGAAGAACAAAGGCATCAATGATTTATCGACGCACAAAAAACCTGAGAGCAGTTCAGTTGCCTCTTGGTCATACCAAACTCGAAAGTACGGCGCGATACCTTGGTATCGAAGTCGATGACGCGCTGGAAATGGCAGAGCAGACAGAAGTGTGATATCTACTTACAATCGAACAGGACAGCAGCTGAGATGGTCGCTGTTCGGCCAAGAAGCGGTACCTCGAGGCTTTTCCTCATAGCAGCTGTTCCGTTCCATTCTCGGAAATTGCCCGAACCGCGCCGATACGAATTCGTTGGCCACTAGAAACAATGTGTTTCAATTGATGTGCACTCCAAAGTGCTGCGGAACAACCGATGGAATTGCTGGCCATGAAACTTTGCTCTTACTGTGGAAATAGAGCTCCTCTCACGAGAGAGCACATTTGGCCCGATTGCTTGATCGAGAAGTATGAGAGCCTGCTTACATATTCAAAAAGGGAGTCTAAACTCTATAAAGGGGATCCCACGATTAAAGACGTTTGCGAGCATTGCAACAACGTACTTCTCAGCAAGCTCGACTCGTACCTTTCAACTCTCTACGACGAGCACTTCCAGCGCATTCTGGTTCCTGGAGAAGTGGCGACTATCTCGTATGACTATCAGTTGCTGCTTAGGGCGCTATTGAAAATATCCTACAACTCCGCTCGATTAGATGCCTCTGATAAGGCTATCAAGGCGCACAAAGGTTTCATTAATTTTATTCTCCATGGCGGCTATTGCCCGCCATTACACCTTCGCCTTCAAATTGTCACGGCCTCGCGTGTGGTCAACCTAAACGAAGGAACAGAGAATCTTCTGAAACCAAGTCACCTTCGATGCGCCGAGATTCTTTATGACGGCCCGCTGTCTCACCGCTTTTTGGTTCGCATGATCGCGATTAATTGTTATTGGTTCTTCCTTGTGATGCCTTACAAAATAGAGCCGCCGCACAAATGGAGAGAGCTTGTAGAAGGGCTCACGAGCTGGCGAATGAATTTAGGCATCAAGCTGACGCCAATAGACTCTCCGATGACCATCCCGGCGAATAAAACCACCTATCTTCACCCCGCCCTCTTAGGCAATCTGGTCCATGCATTTCATGTGTAGCAAAAAAACCAAATTCTTTCATTGAGTTGTCACCATAAGATCAACGCCACCGACAGCTTCAACCAAGAACTGACAGCCGACAAGTGCCCGTAGATCATTGACAATTGCCGTCGCCTCGGAAAATGCCGACCTACTGCATTCAGCTGCGAGTTGAATTGGTTTTTGACTACATCCTTGATCAACCCAACCAGCCATCACAAAAACATGAACTCTCAAGATTGGTCGCGGTGTGTACTCACGGCCTTTGATCTCGCCGGTATCAAGAACCTTGCCGCGTCCGGCAAGGCTTCGTCGGTCATGATGAACTTGCATAGTCATGCCGTCGGAAAGATCAATCACGGCCTCGAACTGCACAGTCACGGATACGTTTGGAACGATTCAGTTCTACTTCTTTCCTATATGACCGAACCGAACTGGTCGAAGCGTAATTTCTTTGCCGAGTTAGACGGCTTCAGGACTTCACTGCAGAACGCGTGTGGTATGCCAGTTTATGGCATATCCGTGCAGGGAAGGGCATTTCCCCAAGACACGCTCGCGTCAGCCATTTTCAACGGGCAAATTGCCCTTCAACCACGTGCGATAGTGTTGAAAACCTCAAGCTGGGCAATGGCAAACTGCTTTCTCATCGAAAAGGCTCTCGGGAATAAGCACCGTGCGGACTGGTACATCGATAGCAGGATCACCGTAGGTGCCAATCTTCCTACGCCATTTGCCTCGGAAGAGGTTGACCTGCTGCCCAGGGATGAATCGAGAATTGTGCATATGTTCAAAGGAAGCATCTATCCCATAGAGTAATCTCCTAGAGAGTGTCTACCGACACTCGGGCCATATCTGTGAATTAACCGTTAACGTCTGCTTTTAGCAAAGCAGAATGACTGATTAGGGTCGATTTCAGCCGGCGATGCAAAGCAGCTCGCGGGCCATAACACGACATTCACCGGTACAAGCACGCGGATAATCTTTGCTAGACCCCCTGCCCTGCGTCGGATGAAATCGATGATGCCACTAGAAGGCGTATTTGCGTATCGGATGACATCACGTTTTCTTTCGGAAATTCGAGCAGGGCAGTAGCCGGTTTCGGCTCGCATTCAACATGCACGAGGACAAGTTGGATCCAGGTTCGAGTTACACTTTGCTTCACATGTTTCGGGCCTTAAGGACTTAGGCCAGACATCGCCGGATGCATCTCCACCGCTCATAAGAGAAACTAAACGATGGCTTCAATTGACGGTATTTCCCTAGATGGGTTGGGTTCCGAGAATAGGTACAAATCGGCTCTCGCTCTCCATCTGACAACAGAAAGCACGGTTAGCATGGTTGAACAACTCGACGATTGGGAATTCGAGCTACGGCGAGGAAGCGGATTCTTAGTAGCGCGAAAAAAGCAGTCGCTAGGCAGGGAAGACACGCTCCGCGACGGATACGAACAAGCGGAACGTTTTCTTGACATTCTTTCATTCGAGAACGCGTCAGCCATAGAGATCGGGGCGCCCGGACGCTCTCACATTCTTTTGTTTGAGCGGGACGGTAAGTCTGTGATTGAACGGATGGCTACGGCCGACAATCCGATGTCGATCCAAGTAACGATCACCCAAACCGACAGCGAGGGTCAGATAGTTCCACAGCCCCCTGCTCCCCCTGCAAAGTGGATTTCTGCACTTCGGTTTTATCGTCTATCCCAGACGAGCCGAAGCCCACATGAAGCTTATCGTAACTTGTGGCTCGGGCTGGAGGTATTGCTTTCGACGGAGGTGCCAAAAGGTCAGAGAGAAAAAGAAGGTATTTGGCTCCGCCGGGCGCTAAACCAAATCACCAGCACTCTAAACCTATCCCACGAGACCCCTGGCGGCGTGAACATAGTGGATTACGTCATGGAACGTCACTACACGGCGATGCGGTGCAATCTTTTTCACGCAAAAATCGGTTCAACTTCGGCGGCGCCAACAATGCCAACTGTGGAGGAAGCACTTGATGCATACGCTAACTTAGTACGAATTTGGAGAGCTATTGCTGTGCGGATAGGCTCCCTTCGCTTTACTGGAAGCGGGTTAATTACGTACGCAGGGTACGCGATGCAAATGGCTGGAGTTTTTTCGCAAGTGATTTTTCATGCCACGGAAGACAATGCCTTGCCTGCCGCAACCGATACAGCCGTGAGTCCGAACAATTGTCCGGTCGTAACTTTCGACTCATCAAGTCATATCGGAGTCGTTGCACCGGGTAAAGTTGAAAATTTAGGCATCATCGACCTTTCTACCAAGGACACACTTTCCCCGTTCCGCAGAATCACAACGAGCATTGCCACCGTCCTTTACAGCGTGGACTATTTAATAGGTGGTCTTGACGTGAATGGCGCGGACTTCTTTGAGTACCGCCAAGGATGGCGACTACTCAACACCGGTATGCCTCGAACATACTTCGACTGATTGAATGAAGCGCTTGCGACTGAAAGCGGATGATTTTCGGCGAGAAGGAGCTGTCGGCGCCAGTTGCCGTCGGCGTCTCGGTTCGGTCCGCTTTAGGCAGGCCTCGACCCGGCGTGTCGTGGACCACAGAATGGTCTCTTGGCCGAAAATTTGCCGAAGAAACCGGGGTCACAAGCCTCCGATGCACCCTGGATGCGACCAGCTTGATGTGACAAGGGCAAACGACAGGAATGGGTCGGAAGCAGCTACCCTCTATTTCCAACCATGGCAAACGGTTTGCTGACCATTCTTCCCGCCCCGGATTCTTAAGGAGACCATCCATGCCAAAGTTCATAACGATCGGATATGGAGAGCAAGAGGGTTACGACCGTACCGCAGCCGCCATCCGCGACGCGGCCCATGCGCACGATGCAAAGTTGCAAAAAGACGGAATACTGATGGGCATCGCAGGCAGTCCGGTCCAGGTGCGCAATCCTGATGCTGTTCACGTTGAAACGATGAACGGGCCATTCATGAACTCGCCCTTGCCAGTGGCCGGCTTTGCCGTCATCGAGGCTGCCGATTTGGCCGAAGCCATAGACATCGTGTCACGAACCCCTTGTGCTGTAGCGCACGGCGTCGTTGAGGTATGGCCACTGGAACAGCCGTAGGGAGTTCGATCGACGCTCACACGGACCAGGAAGGCGCGGGAAGCCCGGCCTTGGCCGGGCCGCTAGACGTGCCGGAGCCCCACCCCTCCCGCCCGCCAGCGTCTCAAGAACCGAATGCTGAGGCAAAAAAAACTGTCCCAGGCAGTAAGGGCATTCACGTCAAAAAGCACGTCTACAAAAAACTAAGGCTGTAGCAACAACCGTCGCCACAGCCTTCAATGCAACAGCAGAGCACAAAAGCCTAAACCGAAGCCTCAGAAGCAACAGCCGCCGCATCATCCTCATACGCCGACATAGGCGGGCAGGAACACACCAGATTCCTGTCCCCGTAGGCATTGTCCACCCGCGAAACCGGCGGCCAATACTTTCCATCCCGCAGGCTGGCGACCGGATAAGCCGCCGACTCGCGCGTGTAGTCGTGGTGCCATTCCGAAGACAACAGCATCTGCGTCGTATGCGGTGCGTTCCGCAACACATTATCCAGCGCATCCTTCTCGCCGCGCTCCACCTCCGCGATCTCCGCGCGGATGGCGATCATCGCATCGATGAAGCGATCCAGCTCAGCCAGCCCTTCCGATTCCGTGGGCTCCACCATCAGCGTGCCCGCCACCGGGAAACTCATCGTCGGCGCATGGAAACCGTAATCCACCAGGCGCTTGGCAACGTCCTCGTTCGAAATACCGCATGCGTCCTTGATGGGCCGGATGTCCAATATGCACTCATGCGCCACATGGCCGTTCTTGCCGGCGTACAGCACAGGGTAATGGTCGCGCAGGCGCGCGGCAATGTAGTTGGCGTTCAGTATGGCCACCTCGGTGGCCTGCAGCAAACCTTCCGAGCCCATCATGGTGATATACAGATACGGTATGGGCAGGATGCTGGCCGAGCCGTATGGCGCCGCCGAAACGGGACCCACCGCCGTGCCTTCGGGCAGCTTGCCGCCTTCGTCGACGATGCCCGGCAGGTATGGCGCCAGGTGCGAGCGAACGGCCACCGGACCCACGCCCGGGCCGCCGCCGCCGTGCGGAATGCAGAAGGTCTTGTGCAGGTTCAAGTGCGAAACGTCGGAGCCGAACTTGCCGGGCTGGGCCAGGCCCACCATGGCGTTCATGTTGGCGCCGTCCAGGTAGACCTGGCCGCCGGCATCGTGCACCAGCGCGCAGATCTCGGTGACCGCGGTCTCGAACACGCCGTGCGTGGACGGATAGGTGATCATCAGGGCGGCAAGGCGGTCGCCCACGCTGGCTATCTTGGCTTTCAGGTCGGCCACGTCGACGTTGCCGTTATCGTCCGATGCCACCACGACCACGTCCATGCCGGCCAACTGGGCCGAAGCGGGATTCGTGCCGTGCGCCGAGGCCGGTATCAGGCACACATTGCGCTGATGCTGGCCGTTGGCCTGATGGTAGCCGCGAATGGCCAGCAGGCCGGCGAATTCGCCCTGCGCGCCGGAATTAGGTTGCAGGCTGATGGAATCGTAGCCGGTGATCTCGCACAAGGCGGCCGACAGGCGATCGATAAGCTCTTTGTAGCCCTGGCTTTGCGAGGCGGGCGCAAATGGATGCATGGCGCCGAACTCGGGCCAGGTGACGGGGATCATCTCGGCCGTGGCATTGAGCTTCATGGTGCAGGAGCCCAGCGGGATCATGGTGCGATCCAATGCCAGGTCCTTGTCGGCCAGGGCGCGCAGATAGCGCAGCATGTCGGTTTCGGACTGGATGCGCGAGAACACCGGATGGGTCAGGATGGCGGACTGGCGCAGCAAGGCGGATGGAACGCCGTGCTGCGCGGGCAATGTGCGCTTGGCCGATGCGTCCCACGATTTGCCCAGGCCCGCAGCGAAGGCCTGCAGCAAGGCGTGCACATCGTCGACCGTCACGGTTTCGTCCAGCGACACGGCCAACTGCTTGCCGTCGACTTGGCGCAGGTTGATGGAGGCCGCCTGCGCGGCCTTCACGATGGCTTGCGTGGCTGCGCCGGTGTCCAGCAGCAAGGTATCGAAGAATTGTTTGTTGACCGACGCCACGCCCAGTTCGGCCAGCGCATCGCGCAGGAAGGCGGTCAGGTAGGCCACGCGTTGGGCGATGCGCTTGATGCCGGCCGGACCGTGCCAGACGGCATACATGCCGGCCATCACGGCCAGCAGCACTTGCGCGGTGCAGATGTTGGATGTGGCTTTCTCGCGGCGTATATGCTGCTCGCGCGTTTGCAGGGCCAGGCGCAATGCGGGCGCGCCCTGGCTGTCCTTGGACACGCCGACCAGACGGCCCGGCATATTGCGCTTGAAGGCATCCTTGCAGGCCATGAAGCCGGCATGCGGGCCGCCAAAGCCCAGCGGCACGCCGAAGCGCTGCGCCGAACCGATGGCGATATCGGCGCCCCATTCACCCGGCGCGGCCAGCAGGGCCAGCGCCAGCAAGTCGGTGGCGACCGCCACCACGGCGCCCTGCGCATGCGCGGATTCCGTCAAGGCGCGGTAATCGGCAACGCCGCCCAGGCTGTGTGGATACTGGAGCAAGACGCCGAAGCATTCGGGCAGGCCTTGGGCCTCGTCGCCCACCACCACGTCGATGTCCAACCCGCTGGCGCGGGTGCGCAGCAGCTCTATCGTCTGCGGATGGCAATGCACCGAGGCGAAGAAGACCTTGCTTTTGGAGCGCGAGCCGCGGCGCGCCAGGGTCATGGCTTCAGCCGCCGCCGTGCCTTCGTCCAGCAGCGAGGCGTTGGCGATGTCCAGGCCGGTAAGATCGGCCACCATGGTCTGGTAATTCAGCAGCGCTTCCAGGCGGCCCTGCGAGATCTCCGGCTGGTACGGCGTGTAGGCCGTGTACCAGGCCGGGTTCTCAAGGATGTTGCGCAGGATGACATTGGGCACATGGGTGCCGTAATACCCTTGCCCGATATAGTTGCGGAACACCTGATTCCGTCCGGCGATTTCCTTCAGCTCGGCAAGCGCATCGGCCTCGCTGCGCGAAGCCGGCAGGTTCAGGGCGCCGCGCTTCAAGATGCTGGGCGGCACGACTTCCTGGATAAGGCTGTGCAGGTCGGGAACACCGATAGCAGCCAGCATCTTGGCCTGGTCGGCCTGGCCCGGGCCGATATGCCGGGGAATGAAATCGGAATGAGGGTCTAGTTCACGCAACATAAATCAACCTAAACAGAACAGGTTCGCAGCAAAGGCATTAAAAAATCAGCCGGCGTTGACAAGGGCTTCGTAGCCGGCGCCGTCCAGCAAGCCGTCGGCATCCGCGGCATTGACGGGCTTGATCTTGAAGATCCAGGTATCGAAGGCGGCTTCGTTGATCAGGTTGGGCTGATCGTTGAGATCTTCGTTGAAGGCGACGATTTCGCCGTCCACCGGCGCGTAGATGTCGGAAGCGGCCTTGACCGATTCCACCACGCCGGCGGTCTCGCCCGCCTTCAGGCTGGCGCCTGGATTGACATCGCCCACGAAGACCAGGTCGCCCAATTGATCTTGCGCGGTGTCGGTAATGCCCACCAGCAGCAGGTCGCCTTCGGCTTTTACCCACTCGTGCGAGGACGTGTATTTGCGGTCGCTAGGAAGATTCATGATTTACCCCGTATTGATAAAAATGGATGTTCTTGTTCAGGAAGTGAATTAGGCAATGATTTTGCCGTTGCGCACGAACGGCATTTTTACAGCTTCGGCCGGCAACCATTTGCCGCGAATTTCCACCTGCAGGGCATCGCCCGGCTGAACGCCGAGCGGAACGCGCGCCATGCCGATGGATACGCCCATGGTCGGCGACATGGAGCCGCTGGTCAATTCGCCTTCGCCCTGTTCCGCGCGGACCTTCATGTGGCCGCGCATCACGCCGCGTTCCAGCAGCTTGACCCCTATCAGCCCGCGATCGACCACCGCCGATTCCAGCGCATCGCGCCCGATGAAACGGCGGTCGGCATCTTTAAGCGACACGGTCCAGGCCAGGCCGGACACCAGCGGGTTGACCTGCTCGTCCATTTCCTGGCCGTACAGGTTCATGCCCGCTTCCAGCCTTAGCGTGTCGCGCGCCCCCAGGCCGCAGGGCCGCACGCCTTTGCCGGCCAGGTCGCGCCAGAATGCTTCCACCTGCGCGGCGGGCAGGACGACCTCGAAGCCGTCCTCGCCGGTATAGCCCGTGCGCGCCACCAGCGTGTCGTCGGCGACCATAGCGCCGGTAAACGGGGTAAGGTCTTGCGTTGCAGGCTTCCAGTCGGGACGCACAGACCACAGCTTTTCACGCGCGTTGGGTCCTTGCACAGCCACCATGGCCAGGTCGCGGCGCGGCGTAATGCTGACATCGAAATTTTCGGAGCTTGCAACTTGCTGCATCCAGGCCACGTCCTTGTCGGCGGTGCCGGCATTGACCACCACCCGCCATGCATCGACGCTGAAGAAATAAACGATAAGGTCATCGATGACGCCGCCTTCGGCGTTCAACATGCAGGAATACAAGGCCTTGCCCGGAACCGTCAGCTTGGCCGCGTCATTGGCCAGCAGGCGCCGCAGGTAGGCCAAGGCGTCGTTGCCGTTCACATCGACATTCAACATGTGGGATACGTCGAACATCCCGGCATCCTGGCGCACCGCATGGTGCTCTTCAAGCTGGGATCCATAGGACACGGGCATGTCCCAGCCCCCGAAATCGACCATTTTGGCACCGGACTCGAGGTGGATGGAATGCAGCGGGGTATGCTTTAAGACTGAAGACATGGGGACTCCGGAAGACGGGAAACGAACGACGTAAGCCAACGAAGTGCTGGCCGGCACCGCCCTTCTGTCCTTTTGCCTGAGAGTTGACCCACAATGGCGGGCGTTCACCTTCGGCGCTCGAAGCCCTGCCCATGGGGCGGAACGAGTCTCTCCAGAATGCTGCCTTGCCTGGCGATCAGCCAAACAAACCACGAGCGGTACGGGGTGCCTGAGCGATTCTGGGCGAATTGCGCCTTCGGCGGTCGAAAAATCGACACTCTCCCACTCTGTGTAAGTGACAGCAGTCGCAAAGAATAACTCGAAAGCGTGCAGAACGCCAAATGAAATAAAACGCCGGCCTAGGCGGCGCTCAATGCCCGCCCGCAAGCGGCGCCCGACGCCCAGGCCCACTGGAAGTTATAGCCGCCCAGCCAGCCCGTCACATCCAGCGCCTCGCCAATGAAATACAGGCCGGGCGCATTGCGGGCTTCCATGGTTTTCTGATTGATTCCACGGGTATCGACCCCGCCGCGCATCACCTCGGCCTTCTTGTAGCCGGCCGTTCCGCTGGGGACCAGCGTCCAATGGTGGATGTTCGCGGCCAGCTCCCGCAAGGTCTTGTCGGGAACATCGGCCAGGCGCTGCGTGCCGATATCCATGCCGCCCGCCGTAGCGGCGTTGGCCAGCCATTGTTCCGCCAGGCGCTTGGGCCACAGGCCCGCCAGAACAGTGGCCAATTGCTGCCGGTTGCCCGATTTAGCGTCCAGCAGGCTTTGCTCCAGGTTCTGGCCCGGCGCCAAGTCGACGCGGATGGGTTCGCCGGGATTCCAGTAGCTGGACACCTGCAACACCGCCGGACCGGACAGACCGCGATGGGTAAACAGCAGGTCTTCCAAAAACACGGTATTGCGCTTGCCCTTGCCGGAGCGGCGTGCCGGCGTACCGGCGGGCCGGCCATCTTCCGCCTGGGCCTGGATTTCCACCTCCAGGGCGACGCCGCTGAGCGATCCGAACGGCTCCCAAGCCTGGGCATCGAAAACCAGCGGCACCAGCGCCGGCCGGGGTTCGACCACTTTCAGGCCGAACTGCCGGGCGATGCCCAGCGCGAAATCGGTCGCGCCCAATTGCGGAATCGCCATCCCGCCTGTGGCCAGTACAAGCTGGCGGGCCGCAACGGCGCCCTGGCTGGTTTGCAAAAGATAGCCATCCTCGTGCCGCGCCACGCCCTGGACCGCGCAGGGCATGCGCCATGCTACGCGCCCAAGATCGCACTCGCGCTTGAGCATGGCGATGATCTCTTCGCTGGAGTTGTCGCAGAACAACTGGCCGCGATGCTTCTCGTGCCAGGCGATGCCGTGCTTTTCCACCAGGTCGATGAAATCGCGCGGCGTGTAGGCCGCCAACGCCGATCGGCAGAAGTCGGGATTCTGGGACAGGAAATTGGCGGGCCCCGTACCGATATTGGTGAAGTTGCAGCGCCCCCCGCCCGAAATGCGGATCTTCTCGGCCAGACGCGCCGCGTGTTCGATCAGCACCACGCGCAACCCGCGCTGGCCCGCGACGGCGGCGGCCATCATGCCGGCCGCGCCGGCGCCGATGACCGCCACATCAAAACCGCCGAATGCCAAGCTCAACTCTCTTTGATGCAGTCGACGTAATACCTGTCCATGCCGTCGGGCCCCATGTCCTGGGCCAGGCCGTGGACATAGGTTTCGAAGCCCGGGAACTTGGCATTGAACTCGCGGGCGAACTGCAGATAATGGACGATGCGCTTGTTGAAGCGCTCGCCCGGAATCAGCAGCGGAATACCGGGCGGATAAGGGGTAAGCAGCACACCGGTCACGCGGCCTTCCAGGTCGTCGATGCTGACGCGCTCGGCTTCCCGGTGCGCCATCTTGGCGTAAGCGTCCGAGGGCTTCATGGCCGGAATCATGTCGCTAAGGTAGACCTCGGTCGTCAGGCGCGCCAAGTCGTACTTGCGATAGGCTTCGTGGATCTGCTGGCACAAGTCGCGCAGGCCCATCTTCTCGTAGCGGCGATGCTCTTTGCAGAAGTCCGGCAAGATGCGCCACATGGGCTGGTTGCGGTCGTAGTCGTCCTTGAACTGCTGCAAGGCGGTCAACAGCGTATTCCAGCGGCCCTTGGTAATGCCTATGGTGAACAGGATGAAGAAGGAATACAGGCCGGTCTTCTCGATGACCACACCGTGCTCGGCCAGGTATTTGGACACCAGGGCGGCCGGAATGCCGGTCTCGGCGAAGGTGCCCGAGATATCCAGGCCCGGCGTGACCACCGTGGCCTTGATGGGGTCCAGCATGTTGAAGCCTTCGGCCAGGTCGCCGAAGCCGTGCCATTCGTCGCCGGATTCAAGCAGCCAGTCGTCCCGGTTGCCGATGCCGTCGGACACCAGGCGGTTGGGGCCCCATACCTTGAACCACCAGTCGTTCTTGCCGAACTCGGATTCCACCTTGCGCATCGCGCGACGGAAATCCAGCGCCTCTGCAATGCTTTCCTCGACCAGCGCGGTGCCCCCGGGGGGCTCCATCATGGCCGCCGCCACATCGCAGGACGCAATAATGGCGTACTGCGGCGAGGTCGACGTGTGCATCAGGTAGGCTTCGTTGAAGACGTTGCGGTCCAGCTTGCGGGTCTCCGAATCCTGCACCGTGATCTGCGAGGCCTGCGACAGGCCGGCCAGCAGCTTGTGCGTGGAGTGCGTGGCAAACACCATGGCGTCCTGGCTGCGCGGCCGGTTCTCGCCGATGGCGTGCATGTCTTTATAGAATTCGTGGAAGGCGGCATGCGGCAGCCAGGCTTCGTCGAAATGCAGCGTATCGATTTCGGAGCCCAGCTTTTCCTTGATCATCTCGACGTTGTAGATGACGCCGTCGTAGGTGCTTTGCGTAAGCGTAAGAATGCGCGGACGCTTGTCCTTGGCATTGCGCGCGAACGGGTTGGCTTCGATCTTCTTGCGTATGTTGTCCGGCTCGAATTCTTCCAGAGGAATGGGGCCGATGATGCCCAGGTGGTTGCGCGTGGGACGCAGGAACACCGGAATGGCGCCCGTCATGGTGATGGCGTGCAGAATGGATTTATGGCAGTTGCGGTCGACCACCACCACGTCGTCCGACGCCACGTTGGCATGCCACACGATCTTGTTCGAGGTGGACGTGCCATTGGTCACGAAGAAGCAGTGATCGGCATGGAAGATGCGCGCGGCATTCAGTTCCGATTCGGCGACGGGGCCGGTGTGGTCCAGCAACTGGCCCAGTTCGTCGACCGCGTTGCACACGTCGGCGCGCAGCATGTTTTCACCGAAGAACTGGTGGAACATCTGGCCCACCGGGCTTTTCAGGAAAGCCACGCCGCCCGAATGCCCGGGGCAGTGCCAGGAATACGAGCCATCGGACGCATACTTGACCAGCTCGCGGAAGAACGGCGGCGCCAGGCCGTCCAGGTAGGCGCGCGCCTCGCGGATGATGTGCCGCGCAACGAACTCCGGCGTATCCTCGAACATATGGATGAAGCCGTGCAGCTCGCGCAATATGTCGTTGGGAATATGCTGCGAGGTGCGCGTTTCGCCGTAAAGATAAATGGGGATTTCTTCGTTGCGGAAACGCAGCTCGCCGATGAAGGAGCGCAGGTTCTTGATGGCGTTGGCCACGTCCTCGGGCGAATCGACGTCGAATTCCTCATCGTCGATCGACAAAATAAACGCGCTGGCGCGGCTTTGCTGCTGTGCGAACGAGCTCAGGTCGCCGTAGCTGGTCACGCCCAGCACTTCGACGCCTTCGGCCTCTATGGCCGAGGCCAGGGCGCGAATACCAAAGCCCGAGGCATTCTCCGAGCGGTAGTCTTCATCGATGATGACGATGGGGAAACGAAATTTCATTCAATGGCTCCAGCTAGGTACGAGGCAGGGTCACGCCCTGCTGTCCCTGATATTTACCGCCGCGGTCGCGATAGGATGTCTCGCAGACTTCGTCGCTTTCGAAGAACAGCATTTGCGCGCAGCCTTCGCCCGCATAGATCTTCGCCGGCAAGGGCGTGGTGTTGGAAAACTCCAGCGTGACGTGGCCTTCCCATTCGGGCTCCAGCGGCGTCACGTTGACGATGATGCCGCAACGGGCATAGGTGCTCTTGCCCAGGCAGACCGTGAGAACGCTGCGGGGAATGCGGAAATACTCCACCGTGCGGGCCAGCGCGAAGGAGTTCGGCGGAATGATGCACACGTCGCCGGTAAAGTCGACAAAGGACTTTTCATCGAAAGCCTTGGGGTCGACGATGGTCGAATTGATATTGGTGAATATCTTGAATTCATTGGCGCAGCGCACATCGTAGCCGTAGCTGCTGGTGCCGTAGCTGACGATGCGATTGCCATTGACCGAACGGACCTGGCCCGGCTCGAACGGCTCTATCATTCCAGTGCCGGCCGACTGCCGGATCCAACGGTCGTTTTTTATGCTCATAGCCCTAACCTTATTACGTTGGCGCGTATTTTATCCCCTGTGCGCCCAAGAAGCGCGAATGGGGCAAAACAAATTCAATCCCTGGAAAACCAGCGGTAAACCAGCGCCAGCCCGTTGACCGTGCCGGCTGTCACCTCGGCCGTCAAGCCGCGTGCCAGGCGGTAGCTGGCCCTGCCCACCGTGCCCGTGTCCGACAACGCCTGCTGGATGCTCAGGGTAATGCCGCTGGATAGCTTCTTGCTGACCGTGATGAACTTGCGTTCAATGTCGCTGGTCCCGCTGTCCAGGCCGCTGACCACGCTTTCCGCCGGAAGGATGCTGCCCGCCGCGCCCAGATCGCCTGACCGTATGCTGACCTCGTCCACCCCGAACTTGCGGTAGAAAGGCTCGCCGCTGCCCAGGAACGAGGTGCCCACCGAAAACAGCAGGGCCACGTCGCCGCCCGAGTCGTTGGGGCCATGGCCCAGCAGCAGCCAGGAAAGCTTCTCGATCTCGCTGACCGCCGGATACGACACCAGGTCGATGCGCGGCCGCTTGGCCGTGCCGGCCACCCGCACACCCGCTTCGACAGCAAGTCCCGTGCGCAGCGCCTCGATGTCCAGCACGGGGCTGGCGATATCGCCCTGGAAGGTGATGGCGCCCCGGCGCAATTGCAGGCGCTGGCCATAGGCCTCGATGGCCCCGCCGCGCGTGCGCAGCGCCCCCATGGCGGTCAGCTTGCCGTCCGCCATCATCACATGCAGCTTGCCCACCAGGCCGGAGTTCACGCCATAGCCGGTCAGGTAGAAGCGGGGCCCCAGGTCCAGCTCAAGGTCCATGGACACGTCGGTCGGGGCGCTGACTTCCTTTTGCGTCTCGCCGGGCCGCAGGACGACCACATCGCCGTCCACCGTGGGGATGCCGCCCAGCATGTCAAGGTCGAACCAGCCTGCATCGGCGGTCACCGCCCCCTTGATCGCGATGCGCGGCAAGGCCGCGTCCAGCGCCAGCTTGCCGCTGACCATGGCGTAGCGGTCGGAGCGCTGCAGCAGCGGATAGCGATACAGGTCTATATTTACCAGTCCCCGCGACTCGAACAGATTCCAATCGCCGCTGAGCGTCAGGCTGCCGCCTTTCGCGTCGGGATTCGTGCTGACCCATTCCGCCGTGCGCCATTCCTTGGGCGTCACCCGCAAGATAGCCGGAAACGCCAGTTTGTCCAGAATCAGGCGGTCGCCCTGCAAGCGGGCGGAAAGCGTGCCATCGAGCAGGCGTATGCCGTCATCGACGCGTACAACCCGGATCTTGCTGCCCGTAATGGTGCCGCCCGTATCCCAGCTACCGTCAGGCTTGCTTTGCAGCTGCACCCTGGCCTGCACCGCGCCGCCCAGTTCCATGGCGTCGCCCAACAGCAGGCTGGTCCACCCCAGATCGTCGATATCGGCATCGACCTTGACCGCCTTGACGTCTTTCGGATTGAGGAACAAGCCGCCGCCCGGACTGGCATGCAGCAGGGTCGACGCGCTGGCCGATACCCGGCCCATTTCCCGCGTCACGATCCGGGCCTCGGCGCTGAGCCGGCTTACGGCGTTTCCGGCCTTCCTGGCGACCAGGTCCACGGCCAACTCCTGCAAGCCCAGCGGGAAGGCCGGCTCGGCCGGCACCATAAGGTCGCCCGATACGCGCGCAATATGCGCCTGGCCCTCCAGCGCCCCGGAAAAAGCCAGCTTCCAGTCCAGCGCCAGCACGATCTCGGTCAGGTCGCTGCCTTGATCGGACTTGATCTTGACCCCGCCCCGCTGCTCTTCATCACGAAAGGCCGGATCCAGTTTCTTGCGCAAATCGGCAATCAGGCGCGGCGAAACCGGCAGGCGGGCGATCGCGCCTTGCGTCTCCCAGCGCCCGGCACCGCCGCGCGATGCCTTGTGATCCAGGGTGAACACGCGTCGGGAGGACAACAGGAAATCGATGCGGGTATCGCCCACCTGCCATTGCCAGGCCGGCGCGGTCGCCGAAGGCAAAAAAGCGATACGCGCCGGCGCGGCGGCCTTCACGCCCAGGCCCGCATGCTCCGCGTCCAGGGTTTTCACAATGCCGCGCCAGCCCTCCAGCGCGTCTTGCTCCGACGGCCCCGGCCCCCAGCCGCCCTCCAGCACCGCATGCGCCTTGGCAGGCGCGCTGCCCACCTCTTGCGCCTTGCTGCCGGCCGGCGTGTACTGCACGGTCAAATCAGCCTTGTGGCTGGCCAGGACGCCTGACACTTCTCCCCGCAACTGGGCGCCTCCCGGAAGGTCGGGCCAGAATGCCGCCAACTGGGGCGCCGCCAGGTCCAGCTTCAGCCGGCTGTCCGCCGTCCCCAGCGAGCCGTCCGCCCTCAGGCGATTCCGGCCCAGCCGCAAATCCATGTCCACCGCCGCCAGTTGCAGGCCTTTCCAGACCGGCTCGTCCATGACGGCCTCGGCGGCCGCTTCCGCCTGGGCTTCGGGCCGGGCGCCTGGTCCGGTTGCGGATTCCGGTTTCTCGACGGCTACGGGGCCCGGCTTCGCCTCGTTGACGATACGGGCGCTCAAGCGGCCCGACAGCGCTTCCTTGTTCCATCTTGTTCCATCGGCAAAATCAATGGCGATTTCCACCGACCGGACCTGATCGCGGTCGTGCAACTGCACATCGAAATTGGCGGCCATGTTGACCACGGCGGGAGGAATGGCGGTGCCCACCAAGCGGCCGATATCCAGTTGTTCTGTCTTCAACGTTCCTTGCAGGCGATCCTGCACCACCGTGTCCACCACTTCGGATGTCCAATCCAGCCGGCTTTCAAGCAGGGAGCCGTCCGCCAGATGCAAGGCGGCTGTTGCGTCCTTCAAGGGAAATGCGGCACGCGGCGCAAGATTCGCATCGACATCGATGCTCATGCCCTGGCCGGCGCCATTGACTGCCAGCTTCAGGGCGTCCAGCGTGCCGGCCAGCGTGGTCTCGATGTCGAGCGTGCAATCGGAAGCGGCTTCCAAGCCTGCTGTTTCATTCTTATTCTTGTCATCCTGTGTTTTCAGGTTCTTGGCGCCGGCGTCCGCGTTCTTGGCAGCCTGATTCCCGCCCTTCTTGTTACCCGCATCCTGTCTTGCGGGCAGCGTCGAAACATAGCGGCTCGCACACAAAGGCGAGTCATTCCCGCGACCGACAACTCTCGTCGTCAATTGTGCCTGCATGGGCCAAGGATCCTGCAATGCCTGCAGCCTCACTTCGCCGCTGAGCTCGGCCCGCAGCATCTCGTGTTCGACATCCAGGCGCTGCAGCACCAATTGACCGCCATTCTCATCCAGCGCAAGCGCCGTGGACAATGGGCCCACCCGCAGCGGCACAGGCTTCCCATCCTGCGAGACATGCAGTTCGCCCACGGCAAAGCGATCGACGGCCACGCGCACCGGCAAGGCCGGCATGCGGAAAGGTTCTGAAGACGGCGGCGCATCCGGGTCGGAAAGCAGGTCCAGATCGACGCTGCCGGCCGACAGCTCGGCGACATGCAGGCGTCGGTCCCATAGCTCGCGCCACTGGACCTGCAAGCGGAAATCGCCAAGCTTCAGCGCGACAGTCTTTGGCACGGTCATCGAAAAATCGTCCACCTGCAAGCCGGTCCAAAGCGTTCCCGAAATACCGCGCGCCTGGCCGTCGAACTGCTCGGCAGCGGTGATCAATGCCCAGCGCGTACCCGGCTGCGTCGCCGCCACCCAATAGAGAAAGCCGCAAACCGCCACGATCAGCAGCACAAGCGGCGGCACCAACCACAGAAAAAGACGGCGCAACACAGTCATCAAAACGCAATACCCAGGGAAAAGTGCAGGCGCAGGCGCTTGTCGCGTTGACCATAGGCCAGATCCACAAAGAACGGCCCCGCCGGCGTGCGAAACGCCATGCCCACGCCATAACCCAGCGACATCTTCATTTGACCGAAAGAAGCCGCCGCATCGCCCGCATCCACAAAGAAATTCATGCCCAACTGCTCGGTGAAATAATGCGTGTATTCAACGCTGCCCACGACCAGCGCCGGCGCCCCGATAACGGCGTCGCCGCGATGCAGGCCTATGCTTTGATAGCGATAGCCGCGTATAGAGCGGGCGCCCCCCGTGCGATAGCCGAAATCCTGCGGCAGGCGATCCGTTTTGGACCAGACCTTGCCCACCTCGCCCCGCACAGTCAGCACATCGCGCCGCCCCACCGGCCACCATTGCTGCACGCGCAGGCTGGACCGGTAGAAGCGCTCGCCCTTGTCCAGCGTAACGCCGGCGCCCAAGCCGAAATCGATCAGATTGCCCTCGCGCGGATCGTACTTCTTGTCCACGTCGCGGCGCAGCCATTGCCAGGTGCCCACCAAGGTCGGAACCTCGAAACCCGGCGCGCCGCTGATGCGGGTCTTGTCGTAGGCGGCGATCAAGCCCCATTGCGTTTCGTATTCGACGCGGCTGTCGCCCGCCGCCTTGCGTTCCTGGCGCCGCTTCCAGCCCAGGCCGGCGCGCGTGTTGTCCAGGCCCTCGATATCGGAATGCTCGTACAGCACACCCACGCTGTCCTTGTAGCCACTGGCCGTAGGCGGCAAATGCACATCGAAGAAAGCGCGCTGGCGGTCCTTGTCGATGCCAGCGCCCGTTTCTATCCAGACCGGCTGCCCAAAAACCACATTCTGGCGATACAGGCCTTCGACGCGTATGCCATGATCGCTGTCCACACCCAGCGACGTGGTGACCCGCCGCGCGGGCGCCTCGGAAACCTGCACCCGGACGGGCAGCTCCACTTCGCCATCGGGCTTGGTCTTCCTGGCCGACTCGTCCTGATCCAGCGTGACAAAAGCGCCGCGAAAAAAGGAAGTGGCTTGCAAGGCCTGCTGCCATTCATCCAGCAGGTCCTGGTCGTAAGGGTCGCCCGGCGTGTACCGCACATAGCGATCGATCAGGCTGGCCGGCACGCGCTTCAGGCCGATCACCGTCACCTCGCCCATCGTGACGCGCGGCCCGCTGTCCACCTGGACCGACAAATCGGCCTTGGACTTCTCGGCATCCACCGTGGCCTGTGTGGACGCGAGCCGCGCAAAATAAAAATCCTTGCGGCTGACATCGTCCAGCAGGCCCGCCTTGGCGTTGCTCCAGGCCTCGTTCACGAAAGGCATGCCTTGCGTAAGCGGCCATTGATCCTTCAAGAGCTGGACGCGGGCGGCGAACTCGGGACGCTCGATCTGGCCCTTGAAACCCAGATTCACGCTGTCCACATGGGTGAGTTCGCCCGGCTCTATGATGATGTCCCAGGCCTCGCCATCCAGGCCTTCGCCGACCTCCAGCGTGACCGTGGGTGCGTAGTAGCCCTGCGTTTGCAGGGCCGATACGGTCGCGTCATGCGCGCGGCGCCTCAGGCGCGACACCTCGCCGCCGTCCTGATCCTCGGCCAGCCGGGTGATGGCCTGGACCGCGCTGTTGATGGATTGCAGAGCCTCAGGGGGAATCCCGCCCGGGTCGATGATGACCTCGGGCGGAGCCGCATGGGCGCTATGGGCCACCCCCCATGCCAACAACAGGCAAACCGCTCGAGCCCGCATTAAGTCACGTCTTCCTTGCCACCACGGTGGGAATTTTTCCGGACATGTCGCGCGGCAGGGCGGCCACATTGGCGGCTATGCGTTGCGCAATGTCGTTATAGGCCCTGGCCGCCTCACCCGCGGGGTCGGCAATCACGCTGGGATTGCCCGAGTCGGTCTGGGTTCGTATGCTTAATTGCAGCGGCAATGAGCCCAGCCAGGGCAAATTGAATTCCGCCGCCATGTTGCGCCCCCCGTTTTCGCCGAAGATAGGCTCGGCATGGCCACAGTTCGAGCAAATGTGCATGGACATGTTTTCGACCACGCCCAGCACCGGAACGTTCACTTTCTGGAACATGCGCAAGCCTTTGCGCGCGTCGGCCAGGGCCAGATCCTGAGGCGTCGTAACGATGACGGCGCCGGTCAGCGGCACTTTCTGGGCCATCGTCAGGGCGATATCGCCGGTTCCGGGCGGCATGTCGACGATCAGGTAGTCCAGGTCGTTCCAGTTGGTCTGGTTCAGCAACTGCGTCAGCGCCTGCGTCACCATCGGGCCGCGCCAGATGGCCGGCGAATCCTCTTCAATAAGAAAGCCGATGGAATTGGCCTGCAGGCCATGGCCCACCAGGGGCTCCATGGTCTTGCCGTCCAGGCTCTTGGGCTTGCCCGACAGGCCCAGCATGATGGGCACGCTGGGACCGTAGATATCGGCATCCAGCAAGCCTACCCGGGCTCCCTGGTTCAGCAGGGCCAGAGCGATGTTCACGGCCGTGGTGCTCTTGCCCACACCGCCCTTGCCCGAAGCCACGGCCACGATGTTGCGGACATTGGGCAAAGGCTTCAATCCGGGCTGCACGGCATGGGTCTCGATGGCCGTCTTCACGCGCAGGGACTTCAAGGCCAGTCCCAGCGGAGCCAAAGCGGTTTCAATCCGTTTCTGCAATTCCGCGTGCCCATTGTGCGATGGATAACCAAGGGGTACAGTGATATCTAGGTCCGTTCCCTTCAACTGTATTTCACAGTTCTTCGCCGTAACGGCAAGCTTCTTCTTGGTGTGGGGATCCGTCACTTCGGATAGCGCACCAAGTATTTGTTCAGGATTTGAGCTCATGACTATAGGCCTTGCTTGAAAAAAATACACCGAAGCCTCAAGAATAGCGGATAGAAGAATTTATTTTCCCCAAACGGACGCTCGGATTGGGGGAATTATTTTCCCCTTTCGGGGTCTACGTAATCAATATGAATACATTTAATCAAATTCTCCGCGGTATCTTGTTTCTGGTGCTGGCCATTTTCGGTATGGCCATGGCATTCATATTCATGCTTTCCACCGCAATCGCCGTCGCCATCCTGTATGTGGTGGCTCGCATCAAGGGCCGCCCCTTCGGCGTGAAAGCCTACTGGGAACAGCGCCGCAAGCCCGATTCGGCCAAAAACGTCTTTAAAAACAAGGATGTCACCGATATCGAGATGCGAGAAATCCCCTAAAGGCCCCGATGGCGAAGCCATCATACCCAGCACGCAAACGCGTGCTGGCATTCGCATACCAAACTTAACAATTCATCACTAATCCGCGCTGCGCGGACGCAAGCCCAAGCCCGAAATCGGATCATGGGCGGCGGCGGCGCGCCCGCCTGCTATGCTTGCGTGTTCAGCATGATGCCGGGGAAAGCCCTAAAATTGGCAGTTCCCCGCTTTTCTTCACTTTTTCATAGACATCTTCCGACATGCCTCGCACGCTATTCGTAACCACTGCCCTGCCTTACGCCAACGGTTCCTTCCACATCGGCCACATCATGGAATACATCCAGGCCGATATCTGGGTTCGTTCCATGCGAATGTCGGGGCATACGGTGCATTTCGTCGGCGCGGACGATGCCCATGGGGCGCCCATCATGCTCAAGGCGGAAAGCGAAGGCATCACGCCGCAGGCCCTGGTGGCCCGCTACGCCGGCGAACGCCCGCAGTACCTTAACGGCTTCCATATCGCTTTCGACCATTGGCACTCCACCGATTCGGCCGAGAACGTCGCCCTGTCGCAAGATATCTACCGCCGCCTGAAGGCCGCCGGCTTCATCGACACGCGCACCATCGAGCAGTTCTACGATCCCGTGAAGGGCATGTTCCTGCCCGACCGCTACATCAAGGGCGAGTGCCCGCGCTGCCACGCCAAGGACCAGTACGGCGATTCCTGCGAATCCTGCGGCGCCGTGTACGCGCCCACCGAGCTCATCAACCCCTACTCCACGCTGACCAAGGCCACGCCGGTATTGAAGTCGTCCGAGCACTTCTTCTTCAAGCTGTCCGATCCCCGCTGCGTCGAATTCCTGCAAGCCTGGACCACCGGCAGCAATGCCAGCGGCAACAAGCGCCTGCAGGCCGAAGTGCTGGCCAAGACCCGCGAGTGGCTGGGCACGGGCAGCGACGACGGCGAGGCCAAGCTGGCCGACTGGGACATCTCGCGTGATGAACCCTATTTCGGCATCCCCATTCCCGATGCCCCGGGCAAGTACTTCTATGTCTGGCTGGACGCGCCGGTGGGTTACCTGGCCTCGCTGAAAGCCTATTGCGACAAGCAGGGCCTGGATTTCGACGCGCTGACGGCGCCCGACAGCGACACCGAGCAAGTGCATTTCATCGGCAAGGACATCGTCTATTTCCACGCCCTGTTCTGGCCCGCCATGCTGAAGTTCTCCGGCAGGAAAACACCCGACGGCCTGCATGTGCACGGCTTCATCACCGTCAGCGGCGAAAAAATGTCCAAGAGCCGCGGCACCGGCATTTCGCCGCTGCGCTACCTGGAACTGGGCATGAACGCCGAATGGATGCGCTATTACATCGCGGCCAAGCTGAATTCCCACGTCGAAGACCTGGACTTCAACCCCGACGACTTCATCGCGCGCGTCAACAGCGACCTGGTCGGCAAATATGTCAATATCGCCAGCCGCGCCGCCAATTTCATCAGCAAGCATTTCGACGGCCAACTGGCCTACCTGGGCGACACCCAGACCCTGCAAGCCGAACTGGCGCAGGTGGCGGAAACGGTGCGCGCCGATTTCGAACAGCGCGAATACGGCCGCGCCATACGCCGCATCATGGCGCATGCCGACCAGATCAACCAGGCCTTCGACGCCGCCCAGCCTTGGGTCATGGCCAAGGGCATTGCCAGCGCCGACGACGAACAAAAAGCCGGACTGCAAAATGTATGTTCGCGCGCACTGGCCGGCTTCAAGGCTCTGTCGGTCATGCTGACTCCGGTGCTGCCGGTCCTTGCCGACAAGGTGGCGCGGGATCTGTTCGGCGCCGCGAACGCCTACCGCTGGCCGGATGCCAGCCAGCTGCCTACCTGGATCGCGCCTTTCAAGCACCTGATGCAGCGCGTGGAGCCCAAGATGCTCGACGACCTTTTCGAGCCGCCCGCCGAACCCGTGCCTATGCCCGGCGGCCAAGCCATCGCCGAACTCATCGACATCAAGGACTTCGCCAAGGTCGACCTGCGCATCGCACGCATCGTAAATTGCGAAGCCGTCGACGGCTCCGACAAGCTGCTGCGCCTGACGCTGGATGTGGGCGAAGACCGCCACCGCCAGGTGTTCTCGGGCATCAAGTCCTCCTACCAGCCGGCCGATCTCATCGACAAGCTGACCGTCCTGGTGGCCAACCTGGCTCCCCGCAAGATGCGCTTCGGCATATCCGAGGGCATGGTGCTTGCGGCCAGCCACAACGACGAGAAAACCGATCCGGGCATCTATATTCTTGAGCCCTGGCCGGGCGCCCAGCCCGGCATGCGCATCAGCTAGCGCCGCCCATGAGCCCGCACTTCGCCCCCGACCGCCAGGCCGCCGGCCATCGCAGCACCCTGGTCAGCGTTGCCGTCAACATCGCGCTGACCGCGATCCAGCTGGTCGTGGGGCTGTTCGCGCAATCGCAGGCCCTGGTGGCCGACGCCATCCACTCGCTGTCCGACCTGGTGTCCGACGGCGTCGTGCTGGTCGCCAACAAGCACAGCCAGAAGGCGCCCGACGCCGACCATCCCTACGGCCACAGGCGCTTCGAGACGGCCGCTTCGCTTATCATCGGCGCCCTGCTGCTGTCGGTCGGCATAGGCATGCTGTGGAACAGCTTCGTCAAGCTGCAAAGCCCGCAATCCATTCCCGAAGTGCACAGCGCCGCGCTCGCGGTCGCCCTGCTGGCCCTGGCATCCAAGGAACTGCTTTTCCGCTACATGCTGCGCGTCGCCAAACGGGTGCGTTCATCCATGCTGGTCGCCAATGCCTGGCACGCGCGCTCGGATGCGGCATCATCCCTGGTGGTGGCGCTGGGCATCCTGGCCAACCTTGGCGGCTTCCACCTGGCCGACCCGCTGGCGGCGCTGGTGGTGGGGCTGATGATCATACGCATGGGCTGGCGATTCTTCTTCGGCTCGTTCAACGACTTGATGGACTCGGCGGTGGACGAGGAAACCGAGGAAAGAATCCGCGGCCACTTGCTGTCCACCCCAGGCCTGCACGGCATACACGGGCTGAAGACACGCAAGCTGGGCGACATGATCTGGGTCGAGGTAGACCTGGAAATGGATGGCGATCTGACCATCACGGAAGGGCATGCCATCGCCACCGAGGCACGCAAGCGGGTCATGCAGAACGAACCCGTGCTGGACGTGATGACGCACTTCGATCCCGTGCATGTGCCGCCGGGAACCGTCAGCGAATAAAGCCCTGTCTGCCAGCGGTCCCAGCGCTCAAGCCAGACTGCGCACCTTCTCTTCCAATTCCAGCTTCAGCCCCTCGGGCAGCGGCATCTGGCGGGCAAGCTCGTCCAGATAGGCGCGCTCCATATAGGTTTGCTCGTCGATGACCAGTAGGCTGGCCAGATAGACTTCGGCCGCCTGTTCCGGCGTTTTTGCCAGGGCGGCGGTTTCCACGGGATCCGACGGCTTGGCCAGTTGCGCGTCGAACCAGGCGCGGTCGGCTTGACTGCTTGCCTTGGCGATTTCCGCGTCCAGCAGTTGGCGTTCTTCGGCGCCTATGTGCCCATCGGCCTTGGCGGCGGCGATCATCGCCGCCAATATCGTCCGGCTGTGCTCTTCAAGCTGGCTCGCGGGTATCGCGGCCGGCGCCGAGAGCGGCGGCGGCGCGATCTGCGCGGGATTGGAAACCGCCGCCTGCTCGGCCGACTTCTGCTGCCAGTCCTGATAAGTCTTCAGGGCCAAGGCGCCCAGCGCCGCGGCTCCGCCATACGCGGCCACGCTGCCGCCCATCTTGCGGAACTTCTTGTTGCCCAGGAGCAGTCCCAGTACGCCGCCGGTAAGCGCGCCCCCGCCAAAGCCGCCCAGCGTCGAGCTGATGCCGGGCGCCGCCTGATTCATCTTGCTGCCGGCATCCTGGGCCATGCTTTGGCCGGATTGAAGCACTTGCTGCAACAGTTGCTGTATGGACATATCGGTTTACCTATTCTTGGAATAAAGGGAATGCCAAGGTATGCCCCGCGGCATCCAATGGACCTATTGTTGACCCGATTTCAGACGGCAGGTTCCCGGAAACCTCATGCGTATCCCGTCAAGGTCGTCGAGCCGCAAGCTTTCAATCCCGCGAAAACGGCTTGCCCGAAAAATCGACCGTGACCAGATTGCCGTCCAGCTGGCCCATGCCCGGGGCATTCAGGGGCATGCCAGGCGCCGCAACCCCCTTGACGGAGGAATCCGCCAAAAGCTTGTTTACCACATTGGCAGGCACATGGCCCTCGATAAGCTGTCCTGTTTTTTCCACCACGCCAGTATGGCATGAGCTCAAGTTCATCGGCACGCCCAGCTTCTGCTTGACCGTGGCCATGTCGGCGGTTTTCACGGCCTTCACGTCAAAGCCGGCATCGCGCATGTGCTGGACCCAGCCGGAGCAGCATCCGCAATTGGGGTCCTGGTAAACGGTGATGGCCTTGTCGGCCGCATGCGCAAAAGATGACGCCGCCGCCAGGGCGGCCATGGTGAGCCAGATTTTCACGATAAGAACTCCATATTCGATTCAAATGAATTTCGCTCAAGACATCAATAGTTGTCTGGCGTTGGGCGGTATGTAAGCGTACTGCACATAGATGGCATCCCCTCTTGTATCGCGCGCAACGATATCCAGGCGCGCGCCAACCGTTCCTTTCGGCAGCTTCAGCGCCTGGGTAACGAAGGCGGGAAGAGCCTGGACGCTCATTTGCTCTGTATACGAGGCGGTCCGTTGGCGGTATCTTCGAAACAGAAGATCCTTGAAGCTGACCCCGTTCAGCTTTGCCGTGTCTATGGACGTAAGCTCCGGGAAACGGATAGTGCAGAAAAAGATTCGGACGTATAGCGAGAATTCGTTGTTGATCGAGAACTCGCGGTCGATGCAGACAATTTCCCCGCTATCCAGGAAGGCATCCCAAGGCCCGGCCTCCTTCACGATAAAGCGCTTCAGCACGTTGGTATAGATCGGCAGAATGCCGTCTCCGGCATCGTTGACGAAGCGGAAGTGCTGAAACGGCCCTCCCAGGGGATGAGACTGCTTGGCCACGAAAGTTCCCGAGCCATGGCGACGAACAAGAATACCCTCGTCGACCAGCAAGCGCAGCGCACGCTGCACCGTGCCCAGGCTGAAGCCTGAAGCCTGCACCAGGACATCTTCGGCAGGCAACTGCTCTTCAGCTTTCCACCGTCCCGCCGCAATCTCTTCCGCCAAGGCGTTCTTGAGCTGCAAATATTTGGGCAGACCTTCAGGACCAGCCAAGCGGATGTCGGGTAGCGAGCGAGAGGGTTTTATTGTCATGGCGATAGTTTATCCCTACGTCGAAATGCTGTTGCACAAAAAAAAAACCGACTGCGGTCTTGACAAGGATGTAAAGGCAGACGACACTAAAGTCCTACACAGGACTATAAGTGTTTATAAAGGTGTTGGCCACTACATGATCATCGAAGAACGCATCTATACCTGCCACTGCGGCAAGGCGGCCCAGTATGTCAAGGCATACCAGAACGAGGGCCTGGCCATCCAGCGCCCCATTCTTGGCCACTTGCTGGGCTACTTCCTGTCCGAGATGGGCACTCTTAATCAAGTCGTGCACATGTGGGCGTACGAAGACCTTGCCGACCGGGCCCGCCGCCGCGCGATATTGCTTTCCAACCCGGACTGGAAATCCTATGCGGCGAAGGTCCAGCCCTTTGTCCTGACACAGGAAAACAAAATATTGCTGCCCGCCGAGTTTTCGCCGTGGGCTCACGGCCCGGCCTACAACACGACGGAAGGCACCCAACCATGAAAATCCTATGCACGGAAGCCATGGCCCCCGCGGTTGCCGATCAATTAAGAAAACAGGCCGACGTGCTTGTCATGACCGACCGCAGCGTCGCCGGCTATCGGGCCGCCATCGCGGATGCGGACTTCCTTGTCGTGCGCAACAAGCTGCCCGACGACATCTTCGAATACGGTACCCGGCTGCGGGGCGTGGTCAGGCACGGTACAGGCCTGGACCTGATCCCGGTACAGGCCGCCACGCGGTTGGGCATCCCGGTCGCCAATGTCCCCGGCGCGAACGCCCAGGCGGTCGTGGAGCATTACGTTACAGCCATGCTCGCCTTTGCCCGGCCCTTGTCGCGCATGGAAGCGGCCACCCGGGCGCAAGGCTGGGATGCCGGACGCGCGCTTACCTCCGTTGCCACGCAGTTGTCGGGAAAGACGCTGGGCGTCATCGGCGTCGGCACTATCGGCCAAGGCCTGGCACAAGCCTGCATTGCGGGATTCGGCATGCAAGTGCTTGGCTTGCAACGGCCCGGTATCCCACTGCCCGCCAATGTGCGGCCGGCATCGCTTGCCGACCTGCTGGCCAATAGTGACTACGTGGCGCTGTGCTGCCCATTGACCGACGAAACGCGCGGCATGATCGGCATGCAGGAACTGCAAGGCATGAAGAAGAACGCGATCCTGTTGAATGCCGCCCGTGGCGCAATCGTGGATGAACAAGCCTTGATCGCCGCCCTGCAAGGAAAGCGGATACGGGGAGCGGCGCTGGACGTCTACGCGAACCAGCCCCTGAACTCCGCGCATGCCTTCTTCGGCCTGGACAACGTCCTGCTGACACCGCATGTTGCCGGGGTCACCGCCGAGAGCTTCAACGACATGAGTTCGGGCACCGTCAAGCAGCTTCTGCAGATGATGGCGGGCGAGCGGCCCGAATACCTGGTGAATCCCGAAGCATGGCCCGGCCGTTGCGCCGCCCAGGGAGGCAAGGCATGACAAAGACCGATCTGGACATCGTCGAACTGCGGGCCATCGCGTCATCCGTGCCCGTCCGCGATGGCGTGACGCTGGGCATAGGCCGGGCGGTCAAGCGCGACTGCGTGATCATCAAGATCGTGACGCGCGGCGGACTGGTAGGCTGGGGCGAGTCGCATCACGGCCGCTGTCCGGGTGCGATCGCCCACCTGGTAAACACCACCTTGCAGCAATTGCTGCTGGGCATGCCGGCCGATGAAGTCAACCGCATCTGGGATAAGGTCTACATGCGGCAGATGGCCAGCCACGGCATGGGCACGGCCGCCGCCCTGGCGTTCAGCGGCATCGACCAGGCGCTATGGGACATCCGGGGCCAGGCGGTCGGCTGGCCCGTCTATCGCCTGCTGGGGGGATCGCGCAAGCCCATTCCCGCCTATGCCGGCGGCATATCCCTGGGCTTCCAGGCGCCCGACACCCTGGTCAACGAGGTACACGCCTTGCGGGAACAGGGCTATCGGGCGATCAAGCTTCGCCTGGGCGACACCGCGGCGCTGGATATCGAACGCCTTCAGGCCGTACGGAAAGCGTTCGGCGACGAACTGGGCATCATGGCGGACGCCAATACCGCCTACTCGCTGACGGATGTGCGCAATGTGGCTTCCGCGCTGCGGGAGTGCCGGGTGATCTGGCTGGAAGAACCGTTCGCGCCACACGATTATCGCAGCTACGCCACCGCGGCTGCCCTGCTCGGGGCAACGCCCCTGGCGGCCGGCGAAAACCACTACACACGCTATGAATTCGCCCGCCTGATCGAAGACAAGGCGGTTGGCATTCTTCAGCCCGACGCATCCAAGGCCGGAGGCATTACCGAACTGATGCGCATTGCGGCGCTGGGCTCGGCCTGGCGGCTTCCCCTGTGTCCGCACACCTGCGCAACGGGATTGAACATGGCTTCCAGCATCCATGTGCTGGCCTCCATCGACAACGGCGGATATTTTGAAGCCGACACCGCCAAAGAGAATTTGTTTCGCGACCGCCTGACACGCCGCGCGGACAGCCTTGATGAAAACGGCTGCGTAAGCCCATCGGACGAGCCCGGACTGGGCGTAGCCGTCGATGAAGAGTTTCTTCGCGCCCATCCCGTCATCGAAGGCCCGGCCTACGTTTGACAGACACCTCTTTTCTTCACCTTATCAATGATCGAAGGACACCATGAAAATAATCGATGTCACCCTAACCCTGTTTGCCTGGGACGATATCCCGCCAACCAGCTATGCGGCGCATACAGGCAAGTTTGCCGGCTCCAGCAAGCTTGGGCTGCTTAAGATCGAAACCGACGAAGGAATCACGGGCCACAGCTTCCTGGGTTCGGCGTATTATGGCGCGGACCTGGACGGCCCCAACCTGATCAAATACCTGAAACCCATCCTGATGGGGCAAAACCCGCTGGACCGCGAGCGCCTGTACCACGCGCTATGGCGCAGGGCCCGGACCACCACCGTGCGCACGGTCGGCGCCTGCGATGTCGCGCTTTGGGACATCTGCGGCAAGGTGGCCGGCCTGCCCATCCATAGGCTGCTGGGCTCCTACCGGGACCGCGTGAAGGCGTATGCAAGCTCGATGATACTGGACAGCCCCCAGGAATATGCCGAAGAAGCGCTGCACTATAAATCGCTGAATTGGGCGGCCTACAAGATCCATCCCCCACACCCTTGGCAGGAAGACATCAAGGTCTGCGAAGCCGTCCGCAAGGCAGTGGGAGACGATTACCTGGTCATGCTGGACGCCGCATGGAGCTACCAGTATCCCGAAGCGGTGCGAGTGGGCCGCGCACTACAGGACCTGAACTACTACTGGTACGAGGATCCTTTGCACGATGCCGACATCTACAACTATGTGAAGCTCAAGCAGCAGCTGCACATTCCCATCATGGCAACCGAGTTCCCCGCCGTGGGCCTGGATTCCTACGCCCCCTGGGTGCTGCAGCAGGCGACCGATTTCCTGCGCGGCGACGTGGCGCTGAAAGGCGGCATCACCACCATGATGAAGACCGCCCACCTGGCCGAGTCATTCCGCATGAACTATGAAGTCCACCACGGAGGAAACTCCCTGAACAACATCGCCGGCCTGCACGTGATCATGGCGCTGAAGAACACCGAGTTCTTCGAAGTGCTGCTGCCCGATGGCGCCCAGAAATACGGGCTGGCTGAAGACATTCATGCCGACGCCGACGGCTATGTCTATGCGCCGACCGAGCCAGGGCTGGGCGCAAAAATCGATTTCGAACTGATCCAGAAGAAAACGGTAGCCGTACTGTCGTAGGCACGCCGCCCATCCCCATAACGTATAAAGGAAGAGACATGTCCCAACTTCGAACCACCCTCTTGGCGCTGCTGGTTGCGGCGTACGCAACTTGCAGCGGCGCCGCCCACGCCGCCTACCCGGAACGCAGCGTCAATGTCGTCGTGCCGTTCTCGGCCGGCGGCAGCACCGACATCGTGGCGCGCATCCTGGCCAACGGGCTTAGCAAGGAGTTCAAGCAGCCGGTCGTCGTGGAAAACAAACCCGGCGCCAGCGGCAATATTGCGGGCGACTACGTTGCCCGATCGAAACCCGACGGCTACACGCTGTTCGTGGGCACCAGCACGTCCATTGCCAATATCTCACTGTTCAAGAACCTGCCCTTCGATATCCTGAAGGACTTCATCCCGGTATCGCAGATCGTCCATACCCCGCTGGTGCTCATCGTCAACAACGACCTGCCGGTGAACGACGTGGCGGGCCTGATCGAGCTGGCGAAAAAGAAGCCCGGCGAACTGAATTACGGCTCCGGCGGCCCGGGGACGTCGCAGCATCTGGGCGGCGTCATGTTCACGACCATGGCCAATGTGGAAATGACGCACATCCCCTACAAGGGCGCCGCTCCGGCCGTTACAGATTTGATTGGCGGCAGCATCCAGGTCATGTTCGCCCCCTTGATCGACGCCCTGGGCTATATACGCAGCGGCAAGGTGAAAGCATTGGGTTTGACCACCGACAAGCCGGCTCCTCAAGTGCCGGATGTTCCACTCATCTCCAAGACGCTGCCGGGCTTCAACGTGGCCACGTGGAATGCGATTTTCGTTCCCGCCGGCACACCGGCGCCCGTTGTGGATGCCCTGTCCCGCAGCATCTCGGCGGTGATGCATAACCCGGAGGTACGCAAGACCGTTGAAAACCAGGGTTCCGAAGCGGTGGGCAGCAACCCGGCGGATTTCAAGAAATTCCTGGATAAGGAAGTCATATTGTGGAAGGGGCTGGTGGAGTCCTCGGGCGCGACGCCCAATTGATCGAGTTGAAACGGCGGTACTGTAAGACGGTGAAGCCATGACAGAATTTGCCCTGCGCCGAGGTGTTTTTGGCACAGGGCGAACTCTGGCATGGCTGCTAACGCAGTTGAAGAGCCAGGGTTTAGTCATCTCATCACAAAGGAAGGAAAGTCGACCTAAAACAAACTAGGCTTTGTCCTTCTTCTCAATCATGAGAGATTTAGGCGCAAACGTTTCGCAAAAAACCTCAACGCCAAATTTTATCGCCAAAGCCGCCGCACTTGCAGCGACCATAACGGCAGATATGCTAATTGAATTAAATGAAACCACAATTGCGCCCGTTATGTATTTCTTGTCGTAAACAGCTGCCAACCCCTGACTCCATGCTTTGTATACCTCACTATCTGAACTACATATCGACCGCCAAGCCACTCTTCTAAGAGCTGAGTTTGCTCTCTTTCCTAGCGACTCCTCATTCTCCTTATTCAATGGAGGTGGCAGCAACTTTATATCCGGCGCGGGCAGTCTCAACGTATACGCTCGCCTGACTACATCCAGAAGGTCGATCACCTGTGGCGGTACCGCCCTACCCATTTCGAGATATATTTGACTTTCCGATTTTGTTTTTATTAGATTTACGGTATGCCAGTCCACTTCTTCCAAGTCCAGCGAAGGTGCAAGCTCATCGACCAATCCAAGCAGTATGCTTTCCTCCTCTAGACGGGCTATAAGCCGCTCGTGGAATTGTTTTCTTTTTGACTCGGATCTAATGCAGCTTATATCGTCTACTGCTTTAGCAATCAGCTCTCTCGCCCTATCGATATTTCTTTCTCGCAAATAACATATCGCCAAAAGGGAGGTTGCCTCAAGATGCAATCTAGTGCGCGGACCACTTTTCTGGATATTTCCCTCAAAACCCAACTTAGCGAACGTGATGCTATTGGCCTCCATAGCGGTTTCGTAGAGCCAGTTCTTTGCTTGAAGCAAACGCGTTTCATGCCCTGTTGGCCGTAATAGGAGCTGTATCTCCGCCGTGATTAGCTTTGCTTCTCGTAAATTGGCAGACTTGACGCAGGACACAAGCCGTGGTTCTAAATTTGCCAGTTTCTCTTTTTGCTCTTTGGATAAGGGAGTCTTATAAGCCATGGAAATCGCCGCCGCACATTCGTGCATGATCGACGCGCATTGAAGTAGTTCACAATATGGGCGCCGCGCACATCACCCTATGTGAGCAATAGTAACGATAACCGTACGTTGTCGCTAGTTAGCCCGCGGTCGCTTGCAATCCAAAGTAGCCTATCAATTACCTTCAACATCAGCTACAACCATAAATATACAAAGCATGTCGGTAATGAATTGTCGGTACATCTCTGTGATCACTTGGATAGGAGCTGACAGAGACCACAGGCACGCGGCGTCAAGTGGTAGTTGAGTTGATCTATGAGGGCTTTGTCGCTGGCTGCCGCACACTTTGAATGCACATCATCAGCTCATACTGAAGCAAGATGATATATACAAGCCGAAAGGTCGGCAGACTTACCATTGAATTGAGCGATAAGATGGGCGGAAGTGCAAGTTGGAGCGGTGAGGGAATCGAATCTGCCATCCAACCCATCGATTGATAAAGGATCGTTTCCGCCTTGGAAGCGGGAATGTACCCGATTATGTACCAGCTTGATTGACATTGGCCAGGGGTTAGGATTGCCCTGTTTCGTTGACGACCATCATTGCTTTCTTGAGAACACAAATAGCACTTTAAGGTTCTCATCGGAGCGCTTAGCTGTAGTCCCCGATCCTCTGCCCCGTCATGCGTGCGATTCAGAAGCTCGGTAGCGACATCAACTTGGTTCACAGGCGACGCCCCCCCCTTCCAAGCATCGTTGACCAATCTAATGCTGGCCGCCCGCCAAATATTAATCTATTATGGACAAATTGAAGAAATATTGCCCATAATAGCGAACATGCCACGCAAACCACCTATCATCTTTCCTCAAGAACAGAGTCTCCTGTCCGCGCTAGGAGAGCGGCTGCGCCTTGCTCGCAAGCGACGCAAGCTAAGCAATGCCGTCGTAGCGCAACGAGCAGGAATTTCAAGGACCACCCTGTACAAGGTTGAAGCGGGTGATCCTGGGGCTACGCTGGGGTCCTATATTCGAGTTCTGGCCGTGCTTGGTCTTGAGGACGACCTCAACCAGCTTGGAGCCGACGACAGAGTTGGTCGGAAATTGCAGGACCTGGCGCTGGAGCCGGTGGCGCCCAAGCGCCGCAGCGCTACCCGCGCCAAGACCGTCAAGTCCTCATCAGCCTCAAACGGCGAAGAACCAACATGAGCACGCAGGACAACACCCTGGAAGTCTGGCTGGACGACGACCTTGGTTCTGCTCGCCAGGTCGGCACGCTTGCCCATGACCGCGGCCAGATCCGCTTCCATTACGAACGCGATTGGCTGAAGGATCCTCGCGCCTTCGCGCTGGACCCCGACCTATCTCTCGACGAACACCCCTTCTTTCCCAAACCGGAGCTAGGCAACTTCGGCATCTTCCTGGATTCGTCACCAGACCGATGGGGACAAACACTAATGAAGCGGCGCGAGGCCCTGCAGGCAAAGGATGAGCAACGCTCTCCCCGTACGCTATACGCCTGGGACTTCCTGATCGGCGTGCAAGACCTCACTCGCCAAGGCGCCTTGCGCTTTCGCCGGCCAGGTACGGAAGAGTTTCTTGGCAACGAAAAAATGGCGGCACCGCCAGTGACGACGCTACGAGAGTTGGAAGCTGTGGCATACCAGCTCAGCAACCGGCGTATCGACAATCTAGATGCATTACGCAAATGGCTAGCCGTGCTTGTCGCACCTGGCGCGTCTTTGGGCGGAGCCAGGCCAAAGGCCAACTTTACTGAAACCGACGGCTCACTCTGGATCGGCAAGTTCCCAGCCAAGGATGACGATCGAGACGTCGGGGCTTGGGAATATGTCGTTCACCAGCTCGCCCGAAAAGCGGGGATAGACGTACCGCCTGCGAAGCTCATCAAGTTAAACAACGACTTCCATACCTTCTGTGTCCAAAGGTTCGATCGCGCCAACAGTTCGCGACGCTTCTATGCCTCGGCGATGACATTGCTTCGCAAGACTCAAAGTGAAGGTACGAGCTATCTGGAATTGGCGCAGTTCATTCGAGCTCAGGGGGATGCCGAGCACGCGGATGCAGACTTGGAACAGCTATTCCGGCGCGTGGCGTTCAATGTCGCGGTTGGCAACCGCGACGACCACCTTCGCAATCACGGATTCGTGCTTGGCAAGACGGGATGGAGACTCGCACCCGCATTTGACGTCAATCCGAATATCGACAAGGCGGAGCATGTCTTGAATATTGACGACGCCGACAATCGACCTAGCCTAGAGACGGTCCTCAGCACGGCCGCATTTTATGGACTGGACGATGAGCAGACGTGGAAAATTGTGAAGGAGATAGTCGTGGTTGTCGATCATTGGCAGGACGCTGCTCGTCGGATGGGCATTAGCGGCGCGGATATTGATTTGACTGCAGGGGCGTTTTCGGCAAACAAAGCATAGAGAAGAAGGCAGCCGTGCGATTGGCTGCTTTCGGCCAAGCCTGCACGATGGTCGGGTGCTTGGCGCCCCATTGCCCCTCGGCAAAGGCCTGCAAAGCCATTTGCGCTTCTTGTTCGCTGGCGGCGGCATAGATGGGCCGCAGTGCCTGGGCAACGGGTTTGCGATCTTTCCAGCCGGTGTAAGTATCCTTACGCCATGGCACTTAGCCTCAACCCTTCACGAGACAAAACCTATTACTTCCAAAGCTGAAGCTATGCATATGAACAATAGACTTTCATCTACCAACAACCTGGCAGCTCTTCTTACAAAGCTATCCAACTCGCAGCCTTACCGTCCCTCAACACTCATTGGCCGTGAGCAACGAGTGCTGGAACGAGCCGCTAATTGGATGCTGGGGATTGCATGTGGACTTATCCTGCTTATCGTCCCGTTAGCTATGCACTTCCATTTCTGGGATCCCACGGCGCAATGGGTAAAAACGACAGCGCTCACCATTGCAATTGGCGCACAAATTCTCAGTCTACTGTCCGTCATCGTGCGTTCCATGGGCATATTGCTGCTAGCCCTCCGATGGAAAAGAATCACCCTAACAACATTGCTTCACGAAGTCGAGGTTAACGAAAGCCATGCGCTGAGCCTTACTGCGTTTAACGAAGATGTACGGGAGAGGGCTGAACAGCATCTGAGGCTGAAACTATCCCGCCTGGAAAGGCGCATTGGTGTAATACTCGGGGACAAAACCGCTGTACTTTCGTTAATAGTACTTACGATACCAATCGTGAAGGAAGCTGGCGGACTTTCTTGGATACGACAGGTAATCGACTCCAGCTACAATTTTACAAGCTGGGAGTCTCTTTCTCTTTATTTCTTCGCCTTTCTGCTCGGTATATCCCTAGGGGCCATAGGCCTTAAGATGCTTGCAGAGCGAATTCGATATCAATTGGAAATTCTTTCGCTTGCCCGGAAGCGTTGAGGTCTGATCACATCAGGGCCTTGACTCAACGTGACAGGGACTGTGCGAGCCGTATTTGGGGGATGGCCACTCTTTCTCCGCATATGGCGAAGAGTCCATTGCTGAAATTCTTGGAGCGGGTGAAGGAAACAGTAAAGTCCGCCTACCCCCTTGATTAACAAAGGTTTTATTCAGTTCGAATAGTGCGAATGTACCTAATAATGTACCCATCCATGACCACTATAATACGCGAAGTCTGGCGAAGGCCATAGAGAGCCGTCGAGTTCTACACAACGCTATCGAAAACATGCAGACCAATGCCAGAGCGACGCACAGTATTATTGAACGTTATTGAGCGGAAATAAGTTCGTAGTCGATCTCGGAGCAAACGGCGAGAGCTGCCGCTTTAACCCACCACGTCACGAAGCGAGGCCGTGCCAGCACAGCGCCGCGCCCGCTCGATAAACCGCGTGACCCTCTCCGAAGCGCCGTCGCAATAAAGCAGGAACGTTGTAATCGAGTGACCGTCTGCGTGAAGAGGTCTCGCGACGATACCGGCTTCTCGTGCCGCATCGATCCGAGAGCATGCGGCCAGCCCGACACCATAGCCGGCCGCTACCACAGTTGCCATGAACTCAAAACTGCGCGCCTGAGCTGCAACGTGTGGTGTCATTTCAGCCTTCACGAACAAGGCTTGCACGTAATAATGCATGGCCGCGCAGGCCTCGGAATGCCACATCACTACCGGATAGTCCGCAAGTGTAGACAACGGGATGGCTGCATAGGTCAGTAGTGGTGAGCGCGCTGGCATCAGGACCGCCAGTTCGTCATGCCAGAGCGGCTGCATCTTCAGGCCGTGTTCGGCTCCCACATCCAGGGTAAATCCGAGTTCGTAGCGTCTGTCTTTCAGACCCGCGATTTGCTCTGCTGGGGCAACCTCAGACAGTGCAACGGGCGTTTCAGGCTCCTCTATGCGTTGGCGAGCTAGGAGCGTTGCTAGCTGTGCGTGGATCGCGCCAAACGATACGGCGATTCGCAAAGGTCGCAGATCAGCGTTGGAGGGCATATTGTTCTCCTTATTCGCAGAGAACTGTCGTTCTTCGTTAAATACCGGAATAGTGCCAAAGTCTTCGCTAAAGCTGAACTAGCCGGACGACCGACATCTGGAGACAGACTGGGGCAGCTCATGCCTCCAACTACCGCCTAATGTCTTCTCCTCAAAACAAGAAGCTGGTTCAACACTTCCTTCACATTCTCTACGCTCCATTTCCGAGTCCGGGATTTAATGGACGAGCCCACGTTTAACGGTAACGGTCCAGGAACTAGCGGAGAACGACAGCGTAAGTCAAAAATAAGGCTTAAATCTTATCATGAGTTAAATTTAACGTGGTTTGATTTATGTCATCATACGAAGCTTCTGCAGATGCAGAAGCTTACTATTCAACGAGGCCGGCCCGCTGGCACCACCACCTATGAAGCAGGGCCAGCCATTGCGTTTGGCATGGCCGTGCGGACGGCAAGAACAGAGTTGGGCATCGCCCAAGAGACACTCGCCCACCTGGCGGGGATCGAGCGTTCGCACATGGGCAAGATCGAGCGTGGCGAACATATGCCGAACCTGGCGATTATTCTGCGTATCGCCAGGGCACTGAACAAAAGCGCGAGTGAACTGATAGCGGCCACTGAGAAAAATCTACAGACTGAAACCAACGCAACCGATGGGTAATATTGCTACGGCAATGACATGCCGTCAGCCTCTCCAAGTTGAATTCGCTCGATAAATCGACTCAATGGTTCAGAAACTCCAGCCTGAGGATATAGCAGATAGGTCATCAACGTCGCTTCTCCTTGCGGCCCTTCCAGAGCCCGAGCCACCACATCCGGGTGCTTGTACATGCCGATCTGGGTGGCAGTGGCAAAGCACAGACCATAGCCAGCGGCCACCAGAGTCAAAGCGATGCTCAAGGAACTAGCTTGCGCGATCACAATGGGTTCGGTGTTCACAATGCGCAGTAGTTTGACGATCTGCTGCAGGTAACCTTCGCACTCATGGGGATGACACATCACCAACGGGTAGCGCAACAACTCTTCCACCGGAATCTGTGCATGCACCAGCAAGGGATGACGTGCGGCCATGGCTACTACTAGTGGATCACTCCAGGCAGAATAAGCAACGATATCGTCTCCGGTTTCGGAGGAGCGAGCGAAGCCGGCATCAAACGCGCCTTTCCGTAGCCCTCGCAACTGCTCCGCTAGTGGTACGTCGAACAGGCGGATCTCCACTTCAGGATCCTCCTCACGGCAGCGCGCCAACAGCGCTGCTAGTCTAGGTTCCGCAGCTCCATCAGAGACGGCAATACGCAGCGTGCCGCGATAACCCGCTGCCGCTGCCTTAGCACTCGCCGTAGCTTGGTCGAGACTGGTAAATACCCGACGCACGTTCTGCAGAAAGACTTCACCAGCAGGGGTCAGATGCGTACCACGTCGATCGCGCTTAAACAGCAGCACGCCCAATTCGCCCTCTAGGTGCTTGATAGTACGCGACAGCGGTGACTGCTCAATGTTCAGCCGCTCAGCGGCACGAGCGAAGTGGAGCTCCTCAGCCAGTACGATGAAGGCACGTAAATGGCGTAGCTCCATGCTAAATCGCCACCGTCCGGCAGCCAAAGCATGACGACGGCTCGATCATGCTCTTGATCGGCTTGTAATATACGATGCCCCGGAGAATGTCGAACTGCGGGCACAATTTGAAGATCGAAACGTTAAAACCATTCTCTTTCAGCCTCGAACGTATGTACTGCTCATTAACAACCAAAGCATTAGCCCAAAGGGGCCCACCCATACTACGCTTGGCCTCGTCTACTCAACTCTCAGCCTTCGACAGTAATAAGTCACAAACGCGGCCATTTTCCGCGCCCGTCGTCTTGCCCAAGATGATGTTCGATGTGCACCCGATCCGCCGTCTAATGAAAGTTCTGCTCCTCATCGAACACAATGAAATTATGTAAATAACGCATCCCCACACCACAAGTGTCTCGTTAACCTCTCCGACACTGTCGCATATTGTTAGACCAAGCCTCTGTGCCGCGAGGACGGCGGCGATGAACGCCACCTCAAAACTCTACCTACACGACGATGACACAGTGGTGACGACATGATTACAAATCTGTAATGGAAATGATTTAAAACTTGATGACTTCCGGAGTACACGTTATGGGGGCTCCCTATTTCTCTGTATCGAACCTTGATGTAGATTCAGACAATATCGTGGCTTCTACACTGGTAACAACGAAGAACAAGCAACTGGACTTAATCGTCTCTGTGATTTCCAGCGTCAACAAGCGCTTGACCTTGCCACAATTGGAAGGTCCATCCTAACGACATCAAAATCTAATGAGAGGCAATTAAATATGACCACAAACACTAGTGGAGCGCTCACTACCGGGGGAGGTAATGCGCGCAGTGAACGATTGCTATGGATTCTCACCGGCGCCACATTTCTTATCTTTTTCCAGGCATATATGGTGGCACCACTGCTGCCGCGTTTGGCCGCTGTATTTCATGTGTCTGTGGAAATGGCTAGTCTGATGGTGCCCGCCTATCTCATTGCCTATGGCGTTGCGACGTTGTTTTACGGGTTGCTATCTGACAGGATCGGACGACGTCCGATCATGATCGCTTCGCTATCGGCGTTCATTCTTCTGACCGTTCTGACGGGATTTTCCCAATCAGCTGAGCAATTAACGACCGTGCGTCTACTGACCGGCCTTGGGGCCAGCGGCGTCGTACCGCTCGCTCTCGCACTGATTGGCGACCTGTTTCCCTACCGTGAACGGGGCCGCCCGCTGGGCTGGCTATTTGGTGCCATGGCCGGCGCATGGCGGTCGGCGCGGTCGCGGGTGTGATGCTCGAGCCGTTCATCACGTGGCGCGGCCTATTTTTTGGCGTGGCCGCAGCCGCTACGATGGTTCTCGCCTTTCTGTTGCCTTATCGTGATCTGTTGGGCAACAAAAGCGGCACCGCGAGGCCAACGCTTGGCACCCTGTTTGCCGGCTATCGTACCTTACTGGGCAGCTCACGTGGTCAGCGCACCTATGCCTACGTTGCGCTCAATGCGGTGTTTCATTTCGGCGTGTTCACTTGGCTTGGCGTGTATTTTTCGCGCAAATTTGGCTTAGGCGACGTCGGGATCGGCCTTGCACTTCTGGGCTACGGTATTCCCGGCTTCCTACTCGGCCCAGTCATCGGGCGGCTCGCCGACCGCTACGGCAGAAGCCAACTGATCCCCGTCGGATTGCTCATCGCCGGCGCCAGCGCCGCCGCGCTCTCACTCGACATGCCCCTCTGATCGGGGCGCCCATCTTAGTAACGCTGCTGTCGGTCGGTTACGACCTAACACAACCGCTGCTGGCCCGCATCGTGACCGACTTGGGGCCAAACCGCGGGCAAGCCATGGGCTTGAACGTGTTCACCCTGTTCGTCGGCTTCGGCAGCGGGAGCCTACTTTTTGGCGCGATGCTGCCGTTTGGCATCGAAACGGCACTCCACGTGTTCGGCGCTGGCGCCATCCTCCTCGGGATCCTCGCTGCCTTCCTCTTTCGCTCTGAAATGCATAAGTGACTCCCACCCCGAAATGGTTCACTCCGGTCTGAATTAGGACAGACCGGAAATGCTAGATCTTAGCTACGAGGGAATAACTCTTCCATTACATGGATAACACAATCATTGGATGAGGATGGTTTCATGCGATCTGTTTCATCAAGCTTTTGGTAAGCCTTCTGCACGAACGTCTGGTCGGGAACTGTAGGCATGCACATCGACCGTCGGAGCAGTCGAACTTATCGGTGGCTATAAAGCCGTCATCATTGCCTAGGCGAGCAATACGTGATTCACGTTGGAACAAAAGCTCGCTCGCAACCGTATTGGTATTCGTGATAATTAATATTCAATTAAAGCGTGGCGTTAGGAAGCGTAATCTCAAAAACCATTTGTCCATCCTCATCTTTTGCAGTAATAGTGCCGCCATGTGTGTCAATAATCGATTTGACAATGGCTAGACCTAAACCGGCTCCGTCGCCCTTGCGTTGGCGTGAAGGATCCGCGCGGTAAAACCGGTCAAACAACCTTGGAAGATGCTCGGGATTGATTGCTAACCCCGGGTTCGCAACACGTATAACCACCGTGTCGTTGCTGTTAGCCGCTAGTGAGACGGTGACTGCTCGCCCCGGAGGGGTATAACGTATGGCATTGGACAAAAGATTGCTTAGCGCGCGGCGCATCATCAATCTATCACCCTGAACACATACAACGGGACCTTTGCGTATCAAAGCAACAGAGCGTTCTTCGGCCCACGCTTCGAAGTAATCAAATAGCGCCTGCACTTCCGTGACCAAGTTCACGCTGACCAGCTCCGGTTTGAGCTGGTTATTATCGGCTTGTGCCAAAAACAGCATATCACCGACCATTTTGGCCATACGTTCGTATTCTTCCAAATTGGAATATAGAATTTCTCGATACTGCTCAATATCGCGCGATTGAGAGAGAGCGACTTCAGTCTGCGTCTTCAAATTAGTTATGGGCGTACGCAACTCATGAGCAATATCAGCCGAAAAATTCGAGAGGCGATGAAAGCCATCTTCAATGCGATCCAGCATGTCGTTGAATGACACGGCCAGCTCAGTTAGCTCCACTGGAACCGTACCAGGAACAAGCCGAATAAAAAGCTGATCAGATTTAATTCGACGAATCTCTTGGCTGATACGCCGTATCGGCGCATGCCCTTGATACACAGCAAGCCATGTCGCCAGAATGGCAATCAGACAGGCCACGGCCGTAATAATTCTCAGGTAACTGCGAAAGCTTTCAAGATAGTGCAGGTGAAAATTGATGCCAGTGGCCACAGCTAAAGTTAAAGGCTCGCCACCTGGAAGACCTTTGTTTATTAGCTGCACAACAGCTCCTCTATAGGTCTCTCCCTTATCCCGCCAGTTTTTTACCGAGTCAATGGTGATCACGCCCGTAGAGGGAGTCAACCGCGCAAAACCATCCAAATCCGAATTAGGCGTAGCGTAAATCACACTTCCATGGCTATCCGATACTCGAAACTGCGCATTACGATGACCTGAAATCGCAGCCGCTAATCGACGCTTCAATGCATCCGGTTCTTGAGTAGTTGGCGGCTCGGAGAGCGTCTGGGTCAGCGATTGAACAACAGCATTAAGCTCATCGACATCCTGCTGAACGAAGTGACTATTAATGGATCGTTGGACCATCCATCCAAACGTAAGAAGCACCACTGTTATGACTGCTCCAATGGATACGGTCAGGCGCAGGGCCAAGGACGCGGGGCGGCGTGCCATTCTTTTTAGCTCACGCTGCTGACATCAAGCATATAACCCATGCCGCGAACGGTATGAATTAGCTTGGGCTCAAAGGCGTCGTCGATTTTGGCGCGCAGGCGCCGAATTGCCACGTCAATGACGTTGGTATCGCTGTCAAAATTCATGTCCCACACCTGCGAGGCGATCAGAGAACGCGGTAACACTTCGCCTTGGCGACGCACCAAAAGCTCCAGAAGTGCGAACTCCTTGTTTGTCAGATTAATGCGTACCTCTTGCCGCCTCGCCCGCCGACGCGGGATGTCCAGCACCAGGTCGGCCACCTGCAACTGATCATTAAAGACCGGCGTGGTTCCTCGACGCAGTAACGTACGGACTCGTGCGAGCAGCTCCGAAAAAGCAAAAGGTTTAATCAAATAATCATCGGCGCCTAGTTCCAGGCCCTTAACACGATCCTCCACGCTATCGCGTGCCGTCAAAAACAATACTGGAGTAGCCGACTTCGCTTCGCGCAACGCTTGAACAATACGCCAGCCGTCAACATCTGGCAGCATGACATCCAAGATGATCAAATCATAATCCTCTGTCAGGGCGAGGTGGTGCCCGTCCAGACCCGTGCGGGCCAGATCGACTATAAAGCCGGACTCGACGAGCCCTTGACGTATGTATTCGCCAGTTTTTATCTCATCTTCAACGACGAGCAGTTTCATGGGATCGCTCCTGCGATGTACTTCAGTTTTGTGTCTGACTTAAGGGACCGCCCCTGACGTAGAAGCGTCAGAACTCATAGTAAGACTCTACACGCGTAAAACTGACAGCACGATGACGATCAGATTACAAAACTGTAATACAACAATATTTCGGACGAATTCATTTTTAGACGCCCTTGTGTTCACTGCAAAGTATCTTGCCTCAAAATCAAGATATAAAAACATGGAGCGTTGCATTAAGCTCGACATCGATTACGCACAAGCATTTCGTCTGCGGGACCAGGTACATTGAAGTCTGCAGTGAACTTACCCAAACGTTTTATCAGATAATTGCGAGCATCTGCGAGCCATTTCGCCAAGAATATGGCTCGCCTCAGATGAGTTACTAGGAGCATGATGCCGAAAACGCGCTAAAGCATGGAAAACGCCTAGCGCTCGGCGGCTTAACAGCGTCCGGCCCTAAAGTTTGAGCACCGGCGTATAGCCAACTTCTCGAATGGCACGTTCGATAACGTCTGCATTGGACTCTCCATCGATTCGAACCAAATGAGCGGGGAGATCAATCCTAACGCTGGCCGTCGGTGCCGTTTCTTTGACCACGCGCGTAATCGTATCCACGCAATGACCGCAAGTCATATCTTTCACTTCAAATTCAATCATTGTGCTGTCTCCTTAGGTAATGCAGCATAACAATACTAAACCTTGCCATTACGGCAATGTCAAGCTGGCCCAACGTGCCATTTACCGGCTTCCTCGGCAATCAGTTCACACGTTTGCAGCTCGCAGCGACCGCCGTTGCTATTCTTTTTGCCTTTAAATAACAACATGTTGCTTGACTACCGGGAGACGCAACGCGCGCATGACATAAATGTAATCGCGGCGTAATCGGACTGACAGCATGACTTCGCTACAGTGAATTCGCTACCGTCACTCAACGCTGCCGAGCGGATATGAATTAACCCGCCTATTTGAAGGATACGAAGATGAAATGTGATATGAAAACCATGCTGAAGGCGGCTCTTGGCCTAGCTGTCGCCATTGCCGTGGCGTACGCGACTTTTCCCGCCGCCCGTGAATGGCTTGCCGCCAGCGCCCCATTTTTGTTCTTTCTAATTTGTCCCTTGATGATGTTTTTCATGATGAAAGGTATGCACTCCTGCGACAAGGACCAAAGGGTGGAAAAAGCCCAAGCCGACAAAGCTCCCTCCACACCATCGGTCGGACACTCGCCGCTCAAAGACTAGCCGGCTCGCAGCCGTCCTACCCTACCCATAGCGGACTCCTGATGGGGTAGCACTTAGATTTACGGATATCACGTGATGAGTTCTAAAACGATTTTTACCAGCCTGGCGGCAACAAGCGTTGGCACGCTATTGATGTTCGGCGGAATCGGCGTAGCAACCGCAAGTACCGATCCATCCGTAGCCGATGCACAAGCCATAATGACTTTGGCACAGGCTGCGCCGATTAAACTCACGCACGTGCACGGGCTTGCCTATAGCACAGACGGTAAACAGTTGCTGATCCCGAGCCATCATGGCATCGCGGCGTATTCGAATGGTCAATGGACAAAGATGGCCGGCCCCGAGCATGATTACATGGGATTCGCCACCACCCGCGGGGCGTTTTACAGCAGCGGGCATCCCGCAACAGGCTCGAAGCTAATTAATCCGTTCGGCCTCATCAAGAGTACGGATGCGGGAAAAACTTGGCGACAGTTGGGGCTGGAAGGAGAGTCCGATTTTCATACCTTGGCCACAAGCTATGAAACCGATGCGGTGTACGTCCTGAATTATGGGCCTAATACCCGGATGCCCCAAGCTGGGCTGTATATGACTCAAACAGACGGCCTGGCATGGACGCGGGCAGCCGCTAACGGCCTAAGGGCCAAAATTAATAGCTTGGCGGTGCACCCGCGCGATGTCAACGTCGTTGCCGTGGGCGCTGCCGACGGGTTGTACTTGTCTCGTGACGCGGGCAACCATTTTGAGCCATTGGTCCAGAGCGCGCAGGTACTTGCGCAGTGGTTCGATCTGGATGGCGAGCACCTCTGGGTTAGCAGTTATGCAAATGTCCCCGTGCTAAGTCGCATGGACCTGAAGGACGGCGGAGTTATAGAAAAAATCGAGCTTCCCGCACTAGATGAAGACGCGGTGGCCTTTATTGCTCAAAACCCTACCCGCCACGAAGAACTTGCGATCGCGACCTTCAAGCGTAGCGTCTATATCAGTCAAGATCGTGGTGCGACCTGGCTACAGATTGCTAAAGGTGGCACGACGCTCGATAAGTAATCTCCTGACATCGTATCGTTTGGCATTCACATAGCGTAAAGCAATTTGAGTAGTTTCATGAGTAATAAACTGATAAAAATCCTTGTGATCGCACTGGCGGCGATTGGACTCATAGCCGTTTTTGCTTTTGTCGGCATGGGAGCCATGATGTTTTGGATGATGGGCACTTAACGCGAGCGTTACACGCTTAAGTGCCTCCCTGCTGCCAGTATCGAAAATGCAACCACACGGCCCAACCTGAAGAATACCTATGCATTACAAAAATGTAATGCCGGCGTCATTGGGCCGACATGCGCATTTCGTTAAAGTGCTAGTCATCAATTTAATTTGAGGCTTTGATCATCGAAGGATGATTGATGTCTGCCTCTTTCGACTTTGGGATACGCTCACATGAAACACCTGCTACCGTCCTCGCTTGCACTACCTATACTGCCCCGTCGCCGATTCGTTCAGGGCCTAGCGGCCGGCGGCGTATTGTTGGGCTTATCGCCCTTTGCCCGAGCTGCCGGAGTTCCGTCCGCCAAGACGAGCACCGGCTCAGCCGCTGTGCTGACGGGGACCGAGTTCAACCTGGAGATCGGTGAATCACCCGTCAACTTCACCGGCAACCCTCGCATGGCGACGACGGTGAATGGCTCGCTCCCTGCCCCAACGTTGCGTTGGCGCGAAGGCGATACGATCACTATTCGCGTCAAGAACCGCCTGAAGGAAGCCACCTCCATCCATTGGCACGGCATCATCCTGCCCTTCCAAATGGATGGCGTGCCAGGCATTAGCTTTGCGGGCATCGCCCCAGGGGAAACGTTTACCTACCGATTTAAAGTCGAACAAAGCGGCACGTACTGGTATCACTCCCATTCTGGCATGCAGGAGGCGACCGGCGTTTATGGGGCGATCATTATCGACCCGACACAAACCGACCCCATACGGGCGGATCGGGAGTACGTCGTTCAGCTCTCTGACTGGACCGACGAGGATCCGATGCGAGTCCTGGCCAAACTCAAGATGCAAGGCGACTACTACAACTACAACCAACCCACCGCCATTGATTTCTTCCAGGATGCCTCGCGAGATGGCCTAAAAGCTGCTATCGACAAGCGCAAGATGTGGAACGAGATGCGCATGAGCCCGACCGATTTGGCTGACCTGTCCGCGAACGTACTGACCTACCTGATGAACGGCACGACACCGGCGGGCAACTGGACGGGGCTGTTTCGAGCCGGAGAACAGGTCCGCCTGCGCTTTATCAACGGTGCAGCCAATACCTTTTACGATATACGCATTCCCGGCCTTCAGTTGACCGTGGTCCAGGCTGACGGCGTGAACGTAGAGCCTGTAACGGTCGATGAGTTCAGGTTCGGACCTGGGGAGACCTATGACGTGCTGGTACAGCCTAAAGACGACGTTTACACCGTATATGCGCAAGCCATGGACCGCACTGGATATGCCCGCGGCACCCTGGCTACGCGTGCCGGTCTCGAAGCGCCCGTGCCGGCGCTGGACCCTGCAGAATGGCTCACCATGGCGGACATGATGGGCTCAATGGGCGCGGGCATGGCAGGAATGAATCATGGCGCGCCCGGCCAATCGTCCATGGGAGGTATGGACCACGGCAATATGGCAGGGATGAACCATGGCAGCATGCAGGGCATGAATCACGCTGGAATGGCTGGCATGGCTGGCATGGATCATGGCGCAATGGCAGCGGCTGGTGCCAGCACCCAAGTGCGCCACGCCAAGACCGAGTATGGCCCAAGTATCGATATGCGGGTCGACATGCCGCGCACCAATCTGGACGATCCCGGCATTGGGCTGCGCAACAACGGCCGCCGAGTATTGACGCTGTCGGACCTGCACACTGTGGGAGGTGCGATGGATCCGCGCGGTGCAGAGCGTGAAATCGAGCTCCATCTGACCGGAAACATGGAACGCTATGCCTGGTCGTTCGACGGCGTTGAATATGGAAAATCGACGCCAGTCCATTTCCGCTACGGCGAGCGGGTCAGAGTCATATTGCACAACGACACCATGATGACGCACCCGATGCACTTGCACGGTATGTGGAGTGAGCTGGAGGCCCCCGACGGCAGCTTCCAAGCTCGCCGTCACACAATTCCCGTGCAGCCGGCGCAACGCATCAGCTTTCTCGTAACCGCCGATGCACTGGGTCGCTGGGCTTGGCACTGCCATCTGATGCTGCATATGGATGCGGGGATGTTTCGCGAAGTGGTGGTGGCATGAGCTCAATAAACGAGAAGAAGGGAATCTTGACCGTGAATACCCATATAAGAAAACGCATTCTTGGAGTCGCCATCGCAACGCTCGGTGCAACTCCGCTTTTTGCCTATGCCCAAGCGCATGACGCCCATAGTGGCCATACCGCCATGCCGGCCAATTCGGCGCCTGCCGATGCAGCAAGCATGCCTGGCATGGATCACAGCAAGATGAATATGCCTGGCATGGACCATGGCACGATGAAAATGAAGCCGACCACCGCGCCTAAGCCAGCAGAGTCCATGCCGGGTATGAACCATGGCCAAGCCAACACAGGTGCGACGGCCCCTGCTCACGATATGGGAGCAATGGATATGGGCGGTGGCGAAATGGACCACGGCGATATGCAGATGCAAGGCGGATCGGCGCCACCCGATGCCCGCGATCCGGATGCCTACTCCGATGGCTACGTGCGTAACGCGGGCAAGTATGCGTTGCCACCCTCAGATGCGCTGATCATGTCGGACATGCACAACTTCGGTTCCGTGAACTTCGACCGGTTAGAGTACGTCAGGGCGCGTGGCGAGGAGTGGGCGGCCTACGAAGGGGAGGCCTGGTACGGCAGCACCTATAACCGCGCCGTCATCAAAGCGGAAGGCGAAGTAGCGAGCGGAAAATTACAGGAATCCGAGACGCAGTTGCTGTGGCGTCATGCGGTTTCAACGTTCTGGGATACGGAACTGGGCGTGCGATTCGACCATGCTCAGGGCGCGCCCAACCGGGAATGGCTGGCATTCGGCTTTAAAGGACTTGCGCCTTACTGGTTCGAGGTGGATGCCACCGCCTATGTCGGCTCCAGCGGACGAACCGCTCTGGGGCTGAAGGCGGAGTATGACATTTTGCTTACCCAGAAGCTCTACCTTCAACCAAGCGTGGAAGTAAATTTCCACGGCAAGGACGATGAACGCTGGGGCATTGGCAGCGGCCTGACAGACGGTACTGCGGGCTTGCGTCTCAAATACGAAGTCACGCGTCAGTTTGTTCCTTACGTTGGCGTGGAATGGTCCAGCAAATTCGGAAAAACGGCGGATTACGCGCGCGCGGCGGGCGACTCCAAGCAGGAAACCCGTTTCGTGGCCGGTTTGAGTTTTCGCTTTTAACTGTTGTACCAGGGAACATCAAGCCTGATGCTCTTATTTTTCCCTTATCCAAAAGTGATTTTGATGAAAAAGACACTATCTATACTGATATTAAGCACGTTACCCGCCCTGGCATTAGCCGCCGGAAGCCATGGTGGAGGTCATGAGATGAAAGACGGCACCATGATGCAAGGTCATGACATGTCCAGCATGAACAAAGGTGACTCGGCTGTGGGACAACCTGGCGACGCCGCCAAGGTCACGCGTACGATCGAGCTCGTCATGGACGACACTATGCGTTTCGCTCCAAGCCAGTTCAACGTCAAGCCTGGCGAGACGGTCCGTTTTTTCATGAAGAACAACGGCAAGATTCCTCATGAAATGGTGATCGGCTCCGTTGCAGAACTCAAAGAGCATGCCGCCATGATGCAAAAAATGCCGGGAATGAAACATGCAGAGCCCAATATGATCACGGTCAATCCTGGCCAAAAAGGTGGTCTCGTCTGGCAGTTTCCTCAGACCGGAACCGTTGACTTTGCCTGCCTTCTTCCTGGGCACATGGAAGCGGGCATGATTGGTAAGGTAAAAGTCGGATAAGGTGACGTAAAGGCGGCGCCTTATGGCCAGATTATTCATCCACTGCGTGATGGATTACTAGGCACAGTAGCTACAATGCGTTCCCCCCAGAGCGGCAGCACTGCGTATGCAGTGCTGCCAATGCTTATTTCTCCCACACGAATCACAGTCGATCCAGCCACAAAAGGCGAACTACGCTCTAGCATTATCCAAATATTTTCTATATGACATGCATACGATATTAAAAAGCCTGCTTCTCGTCTTCGGTTATCTTCTAACGAATAGCGCCGTGGCATCGGACGTCAGACTGACTTCTATTATCGAAAGCCCTGTTCACACACTCGGCAAACACGCTCATAAGGCGATCCCTCGACTCGAGAGCTTGCGTAAGATGTTTCTTGCCACGCCGCTGATCGAACGCGCGCGTATCAACTCATCCTTTGGCTACCGGCTGCATCCCGTATCAGGCAAGTGGGCAGGCCATCAGGGTCTTGACTACCCCGCCCCAAAAGGTACTCCCATCCGCGCAACGGCTCAGGGAAAAATCTCTTTCATTGGTGTCCAAAATGGATATGGCAAAGTGATTTTCATAGAGCATGATAATGAGTATTCCACTGTCTATGCGCATCAAAGCCGCTTTAAGAAAGGCCTAAGAAAAGGTGTCAACATAGAAAAGGGACAAATCATTGGCTATGTCGGTTCAACCGGAACATCCAGTGGCCCTCATTTGCATTATGAGCTGCGCGTCAACAATCAACCGGTAGACCCCATCCAAGAAAAACGGCAACTTGCCTCCTATGTCCAAAGATGAAGTTACCTTGTGCGGCCGGCGTAGCGATAGCCCGCAAATTACATTGATTGATCGTGCAACAAAGTGAGTGGGATAGTTCCAATGGCAATAACTGTGAAAAAAGCGGGCGTAATTACCGGAGTGCTTGGTTTACTGGCGCTCGGTGCCGGCTTGTTTATGTATGAACCCTTGATGAGCTCAAGATCGGCATTTATTGACCCTTCCGATCGAGAACTTGTCGCCAACGGCAAAGAAATCTACGCCAACAACTGCGCATCTTGCCATGGCGCAAAGTTGGAGGGCCAGCCTGACTGGCGTATCCGGCAAGCCAATGGTCGTTTGCCTGCGCCGCCGCATGATGAGACCGGGCACACCTGGCATCATCCCGATGCCGTTTTAATTGACATTACTAAAAATGGCCTGGTCCCTGGCGTGACAGCCCCACCCGAGTATGTGAGCGATATGCCCGCCTATGGCAAGTTGCTGACCGATCACGACATCCGGGCGGTGCTCGCTTATATCAAAAGCTCCTGGCCCAAGCAGGCGTTAGCGGCTCAAAAAGAAATCACGCAACAACGGCCACAGTAACTCATTGGGCGCGCTAGCCGTTTATTTTGCTTTACGTAACCGCAAGGCGTTCGTCACCACCGAAGCTGAACTTAAGCTCATCGCCAGGGCGGCAAACATGGGTGAGAGCAATAACCCCGTCCATGGATACAGCACGCCCGCCGCCAGCGGCACGCCCAAAGCGTTATAAACAAAAGCAAACCCCAGGTTTTGCTTCATATTCGCGATGGTCGCGTCAGACAGATGACGGGCAATCGAGATTCCTCGCAAATCGCCTTTCACCAGCGTGACCTGGGCGCTGTTCATGGCGACATCGGTACCAGTACCCATGGCAATGCCGACGTTGGCTTTAGCCAGCGCGGGCGCATCGTTAATGCCGTCGCCCGCCATCGCCACGATATGCCCTTGGCCCTGAAGCTTTGTAACCAGATCGAGCTTATCGGCCGGCTTTACCTCACCATGAAATTCGTCGATACCCAAGCGCTGCGCCACAGCCTTAGCTGTCGACACGCCGTCGCCCGTGGCCATGATGACGCGGATACCGGCCGCTTTCAGTTCGTCCACGGCTTCTTTGGTGCTGGCTTTGATAGGGTCGGACACGGCAAGTAGACCCAGCAAGTCGCCGTTCGCAGCTAGATACATGACGCTCGCGCCTTGCATACGCAGGTTATCTGCCTTCTCGCTTAGTATCGCCACATCGACGCCTTCGTGCAGCATCAGCGCGGTATTACCGAGCGCCAGACGTTTGTTCTCAACGTATCCGCGAACGCCAATCCCGGAGCCCGACTCAAATTCATCTACCGTGGCTAATGCTAATCCCTGCTCTCGCGCGGCACTAACGATAGCGTCGGCCAGCGGGTGCTCGCTGCCTTGATCCAGGCTAGCAGCCAAGCGCAGCACCTCGTCGGCGCTAACGCCCTGGACGGCAACCGCTTGCTCAAACGTGGGCCGCCCTTCGGTCAAGGTGCCAGTCTTATCGACGATCAAAGTATCCACCTTGCGAAAGTTCTCGATGGCGGCGGCATCGCGGAACAAGACGCCGTGCGTCGCACCACGACCCGTCGCCACCATGATCGACATGGGTGTCGCCAAGCCTAGCGCGCACGGGCAAGCAATGATCAGTACAGCCACCGCATTGATCAGACCGTACACCCAACTGGGCTGTGGCCCCCAGAATCCCCACACGAAAAACGTTATCACGGCGATGGCAACCACCGCCATGACAAAATAGCCGGCCACATGATCGGCCATGCGTTGCATAGGCGCTCGGGAGCGCTGCGCTTGCGCCACAAGCTGCACGATTTGGGACAGCACGGTGGCCGCGCCCACTTTCTCGGCACGTATCACCAGTGCGCCCGATGTATTCATCGTGGCGCCAATGACTTTATCGCCCACGCGTTTGCTGACGGGTAGCGGCTCACCTGTAAGCATGGATTCGTCAATGGAGCTTGCGCCCTCCTCTACCGCCCCGTCCACCGGCACTTTTTCACCTGGACGCACACGCAAGCGATCGCCTTCATGCACATGAGTCAAGGGCACATCTTCTTCAGTACCATCAGGCAAGATGCGCCGGGCCGTCTTCGGGGCCAATCCCATTAGCGACTTGATGGCCGCCGAGGTCTGCGAGCGAGCTTTCAATTCAAGGATTTGTCCGAAAAGCGTCAAGGAGATGATGACAACCGCCGCTTCAAAATATACTGCGATGCGTCCCATGGACAAGAACGTGTCGGGAAACACTTCCGGCGTAACCGTCGCCACGACGCTATAGATAAAAGCCGCCGCTGTTCCCAAGCCGATGAGCGTCCACATATTGGGGCTACGGTTAATCACCGACTGAACGCCGCGCACAAAGAACGGCCAGCCAGCCCACAGCACGACAGGCAAGGAAAGCACCAGCTCGATCCAACTTTGGGCGGTCATGCCAAACCAGCCAAACTGGTGGCCAAACATGGCCAGCGTCGTGACGATTATCGTTAAAGGCAAGGTCCACCAAAACCGGCGGGTAAAGTCCGCCAACTCGGGATTATCGTCATCGAGTGTAGGCATAAGCGGTTCCAGCGCCATGCCGCACTTAGGACAGTTTCCAGGGTGATCTCGGCGAATCTCGGGATGCATCGGACAGGTATAGATCGTGCCCGGTGCGGCTGCCTGAGTTGATTGCTCGCTCGATTGGCTTTTAGAGAGATATTTGGCCGGATCCGCACTGAATTTGGTCTGACAACTAGTGCTGCAGAAATAAAGCGACTGACCGTCGTGCTCAAGATGGTGTGGCGATTGTTCGGTCACCGACATTCCGCACACGGGGTCTTTTAACGCCGAGGCTGAGGACCCAGGCAATTTAGCGTGGCTGTTGCCCGCTTGCGTTGATCCGCCGTTTAAGTCACCTGATTGGCCGTGATGGGCGTGATCGTGGTCGTGTGATGTCATGACGTGGCCGCTTTCCAATTTAGTATTGGGCTACGCTGGCGATTATCACCATCTTGAAACAGCGTAGAGCCAGAATTCGTGATCGATGGCATGTATATTAATCATGCCACACTTTACTGTTCGCGAAACTGACAGTTTGCTGTCAACAGCATTACACTTTTGTCATGCTGCGCGATCGCGATGCCAGTTCTTTCTGGCGAGAACTCCATTTGAGCGAAGGACCCAACAGTCCGATGACGCTAGCATGACGAATACGCCGTGATTCGGTTTATCCAAGCAATGTAACTGCACCCGGGAAATGGCTCAACCAGGCACAGGAATTGCTGGCGGGGCAAAAAGTCTGCGGAGTCAGTGCGGGCTCAAACACGTTCGTCATTGCTCCCAGATTCCCATGATCGCTCAACCTATCGATTACTTTCTTATTGTCTGGTTTGCTCTAGCGGCTTTATCCACGGCCTACGTGGCGTGGGATCAGTTTCGCCATAATCCCGAGCCGGTGGTAATGAAGTGGGGTTTCGTATTGGTGACCCTCTATATGGGGCCAATTGGCTTGCTGCTATATGTGATGGCCGATAAAGAGCCCGGACCAGGCGAGCATGAACAATTCATCAAGCCGCTGTGGAAACAAGGCGCAGGTTCGACCATTCATTGCGTGGCGGGCGACGCCACTGGCATTATCCTGGCGGCGGTAGTCACGGCAGCGCTGGGCTTGCCTATGTGGCTGGATCTCATCGTTGAGTATGTAGCGGGATTCGCGTTTGGTCTTTTCATCTTCCAGTCTCTTTTCATGAAAAACATGATGGGCGGCAGCTACTGGGACAATGTCAAAAAATCATTCATGCCCGAGTTTATCAGTATGAATGCCATGATGGCAGGCATGGCCCCCGTCATGACGCTGCTGATGATGGGGCGCGACATGAGGGCGATGGAGCCGACCGAACTGCTTTTCTGGGGAGTCATGTCAATAGGCGTGATTGCCGGTTTTGTCGTGACTTATCCGGTCAATGTCTGGATGGTTTCCAGGCGGATGAAACATGGCTTAATGACCGAACGCCAAAACAAAACCGCACAGACAAAGAATCATGGCCACACTGGTGGCGGCCATGATTCGGCAAAGTCGTCTCCAGGTGACCATCACGCTATGCAGCCTAACGTGACACGCCCACAATTAGCAGCTGTCACGATGGCCACCGGCTTAATGCTATTGGCTGGCATGACGTTTCCGGCGCTGTTTGTGAACATGCGCCTGTCTGCCCGCGACGTAGGAGGAGCGATTATGCCGCCAGGCATGATCATGGGGTGGGACACGCCGGGTGCCGCCATGCGCGATATGGCAGCCATCGCACCGCGCTTGGTCGCGCATACCGCCGCGCAAGACGCCCAAGGCGATACAGCACTTGAACCTCGTATTGAAAACGGTGTCAAGGTTTTTGATCTGGAAGCAAGCGTTGTGCGTTGGAACATCCTGCCCGACGTACAAGTGGAAGGCTATGCGTTCAATCGCCAGATTCCGGGTCCACGGCTGCGCGTCACTGAAGGCGATAGGGTCCGTATCAATGTCACCAATAAACTACCGGAATCGACGACAGTACATTGGCATGGCTTGATCCTGCCCAATGAAATGGATGGACCGGCCAACATTACCCAAAAGCCAATTGCTCCTGGCGGTAAATACGTTTACGAGTTCACGACCGAACAATCCGGTACTTATTTTTATCATACGCATGACCATGTCGATCGGCAGCAAGCCTTCGGCCTATATGGCGCACTCATTATCGACCCAAAGAACCGCGATGAAGAACCCCGGGCCAACCATGAGTATATATTGCAGTTACAGGAGTGGCTCGAGCGCGAAGGGTTGACCTACCCTGCCATGCTGATGGAAGGAGCCTTGCCCAATTACTTAACTATCAATGGCAAAGCATACCCGGCCACGGACACGGTGAAGATGAAAGTGGGCGAGACGATCAAATTGCGCTTCATCGGCAGTAATAACAATTTTGTGCATCCCATGCATGTTCACGGTGGGCCTTTTACCGTGGTTGCCCGCGATGGAAATGTGTTGCCCACCGCGGCGCGCTTCGAAGCCGATACAGTCAACGTCGGCCCAGGGCAACGCTATGACGTCATATGGACGGCGCGCCGTCCGGGAAAATGGATTGTGCATTGTCACATTCCGCACCATACGACCAACAACAATGTAGAACAAGAAGGCGCCGGGGGCCTGACCATGGTCCTGGACGTCCAAGCTTAGCCCATTCTGTTTGAACCGCAGAGCCTGATCGGTTAATGGCGGCTACGATTGAGCGACCTTCTCCATGGCGAAGGCCGTTAGCATCAACCATGCATGATGCGGACTCACCACTAGGGCGCTGTAGATATGGCCGAGGTAGAGCTAAAAAGGTCAAGATCCAGAGATGACACAGATGGCCAAAGAAATCATCGCTGACCAGAAAAAAGAAATCGCGAGGTTTGATGAATGGCTCGCTACGCACCCAAAGCCATCGAAATGGGCCTGTCAGTAATTTCGTGTTCAAGGCATAACATGCGTCCAAGGAGCATTTATGCCACGCAACCCGAAGTCCAAG